>JAUNOY010000003.1 GCA_030536995.1 Eubacteriales bacterium | reverse complement strand
CAAAAAGAGGGATGTGAAAAAACTCAATCGAGTTTTTTCACATCCCCTTCTTTTTTATGGAGGAGCCTACAGAAGCTCCTCCATTATTTTGTCATATATTTCCTGACTTTTTCCGGACCATTTCCTGCACATGGACTTGGCGGCTTCCAGATTAGGGGCTGCCATGGTCAGGTCAATGAGAGAGGTATTTTTTTCGATAAGCTGGCAGTGAACAGTGTAGCTTCCCTGAGCGGAAATATAGTAGTCAGCAGGCGTGATAATGCGCTCGGCAGCCTCATATCCGCCGGATTTCAGATAGTCCTTGACTTCTCTGCGGATTTCAGGAGATAAGTCCTGCTGGAAATAAGAGAGAGTTTTTCTGCCTTCTTCCGTGAGATTATAGTGGGATACATTAGAGCGGGTCACTTTTTCAATCAGCTCAGATTCCACCAGCTCGGAAATTGCCTGCTGGAGATGGAAATAATTCGTGTATTCTTTTTCAAGAATAAATTCCGAAATCTGGGAATTGGTCAGGCTGTTCTCGGAATGCTGCAGCATATAGAGAACAATCAGCTTATAAACAGTAAAAGGTGTAGCCATATATACCTCCTTTGGAAAAGTCTGTTACAGCGCTTTTCCCTGATAACTCTGTCTCCTGCTCATCTCGTGATGAAGAAGATTCAGTACCTCGCGTTTGCGGCTTGCCCACAGTGGGGCAATCAGTAAATCCTTCGGTCCGTCTCCGGTGATACGGTGAATCACAAGATCGGGACGAAGATGTTCCAGACAGTCGATGAGAAGATCGATATATTCGTCTCTTTCATAGGTCTGAAATATATGGTTTTCGTAATCAAAAGCCAGATCCGTGCCTTTGAGAACATGAAGAAGTTGAAGCTTGATTCCCTGAATATCCTGCCGGTTTAAATATTCCATTGTTGCAAGAATATCGTCGTGGCTTTCTTTGGGAAGTCCGAGAATTGTGTGGACAATGACTTCGATTCCTTCTCTCCGAAGATTTCTGACAGCATTTTCAAAGACTTCAAGTTTATATCCGCGGCGGATATAGACTGCAGTCTGTGGATGAATCGTCTGCAGCCCCAGTTCTATCCATATGGGCTTTCTCTCATTAAGCTCTGACAAAAGGGATATGACCTCATCTCCCAGACAGTCGGGTCTTGTTCCAATAGAAAGAGCGACAACTTTCGGATGGGAGATTGCCTCTGTGAAAATTTTTCTAAGATATTCCACAGGGGCATAGGTATTGGTATATGCCTGAAAATAGGCGATATACTTTTCAATGGGGCGTTTCTGTGAAAGAATGGCAATCTGGCTGTCAATCTGCTCTGTGATGGAGAGGCTTGCAGACGCTGCAAAGTCGCCGCTTCCCCCCTCGCTGCAGAAAATACAGCCTCTTGTGCCGATTTTTCCATCTCTGTTGGGACAGGACATCCCGCCGTTTAAGGTGACTTTGTAGACCTTTTCCCCGAAACGCTCCCGGAGCATATAGTCAAGGGAATGGTAAGGTTTTTCTTTCCACTTTCTCATACAGGGTCATTTAAAGGCTCATCCTGAGCGTCCTCTTCCTTTGGAATATAATTGTCAAAGATTCTTACAAGGAAATGACCGTTTAAGTAAGCAATCACAGCAGGTCCCATTATAAGCAGCAGCATAAGACAGATTGACTGAAGCTGGAGGGAGGGAATAAAGAAAGTACCAATTGGGAGCAGTGTAATCACCAGCATTACAAAGGTGTAAGGAAGATGACGGATGGACATCAGGAACGCATTGATGAATGTGTGCTTGATGGTGTTATAAAATTTCGCAAGTACAGGGTAAATGTACAGGAATACCAGCATATAAAGCAGGAGAAATGCAATGAAAACAACGAAAAGACCGTTATAGAGCTTGCCTGACATCCTCTTTACAATGTTGATATCCAGAAATAGCATAAGACCCACCACAAGCATGATCAGGTTGATGATTGTCGCTTGTCTGAAATTTTCTTTAAAAGATTTAAAGAAACTTTTTACAATATAGGATTCTTCATTTCTTACCATCTTCATGGTGACATAGTGAAGGGCCGTAAGTGAAGGTCCGATTGTCACGATAGGAAGACAGCACAGGATGCAGAGAAGGTTCAAAATAATCAGGTCTGCAACCTTTCCCATGAACGTGAAGAATTTGTTGTCCATGTTAAATAATCTGCCCATTAATAATAACAACTCCTTTTACTTTAGTATTTCGTGCCGGAATGGGTGTCGGCACAGCATGTCATTAGATAAGTATAACGAAATCAGCCGGAAAAAGCAATTGAAAAGGGGAATATTTCACAAATTTCGTTATCACTCGAAGGAGCTTCTACGATATAAGAAGCTGGTCTACGGTTACAAAATCATAACCCTTTCCGGATAGTTCATCCGCGATGCGGAGAGCTGCATCCACAGAGGTTTTGAAGCCGTCGTGCATGAGAATGATGGCACCGTCATAGATTTGAGATTCCACGATTTGGCTTATGCTGTCCGGATTCTTTGTTTTCCAGTCCAGAGTATCAATATCCCAGAATACGGGAAACATGGTAACGGAAAAATCAAGGTTTTTTCTCCATGCGCCGAAGGGCGGCCGGACGTAGGAGGGATAAGTTCCTGTAATTTTAAAGATTTCATTGCTTGTTTTTTCAATTTCTTCTTTTGCGGTGCGCTCGGAAACCCTGTCTAACTGTACATGATTATAGGTATGGTTTCCGATAAGATGACCGTCAGCCTGAATGCGTTCTACCAGATCTTCGTTTCCAGGAATATTTTTGCCCATAAGAAAAAAGGTGGCATGGATTCCACGCTCTTTCAGACCGTCAAGGAGGAGGGGCGTATATTTCCGGTTTGGCCCGTCGTCAAAGGTAAGACTGACTTTTGGGGATTCCAGCCCTCTTTCCACTGTCTGTTCCATAAGTCTGAGCATACCCTTTCCGGAAACTGTTAAAGCCGCTTTTTTTCGAAAATCCTGACCGGCAGCTTGGGGAATTGCCAGAAACAGCAGTACAACAGGAAAAAGAAAGATAATATATTTCCAATACTTCAAGACAGTCTCCTGTTATGCAGAGAAGTTCTTGGTTTTATTATATGAGAGGATTTTGGGGATAGACATTGGAGCAGAGAACCGGACAGAAGGTTTCGGTCTGTTTCTTCTTTATGCTGGTTTTCAACAGACTATAAAAAATAATCGAAAGAAGATACTGCGCCGGTTTTGAATTTGTGGTAAAATTCTGTTATTATATACGGAAAATCAAAAATAACGGAGCGATATTATGAAAAAGAAAACAATGCTGGCGCTGGGCGCTGCTATGGCTGTGGTGATGCTGCTTCTTTATATAACAGGCGACCTGTATTATAAAAGTCTGATGGAAGAAACATTCAGGGAAAGTCAGGACAACCATAGGTATACATATAAATTCGATATGATCGTAGAAAATCAGGAATCTGCATTCTGGCAGGAGGTTTATAAAAGTGCCAGAAAAAACGCTGCAAAGAATGACGTTCTTCTGGAGCTTAAAGGCGCAGGATGGAAGACAGATTATGATAAGTCAGACTTCATGAATATGAGTATCGCTTCCAAGCCGGACGGAATTATTCTGGAATATAACGGGGAACCGGGACTGAAAGAAAAAATTGACGAAGCGGCAGACCAGGGAATTCCTGTAGTCACTGTAATGAACGATGCGGGAAGAAGCAGACGGCAGAGTTTTATCGGAGTCAGCGAATATCAGCTTGGTACCGCATATGGGGAACAGGTTGTCAGATACATGGACGAAAATACAGAAAACATTTTGATTCTTGTAAATCGGGAAATTGATGATATGAGCAGAAGTCATCTCTATACACAGATTATGAATGCAGTTACCCGTAATGTAAAAAGAGAGCAGAGAATTGATGTGCGCATGGAGAACCTGCTGCCTGCAGGAAGCTTTGAGACCGAAGAAGCCATCTCTGATCTTTTTCAGAAATCAGAGGAAATACCGGATATTCTGATATGTATGGATGAAGAGACAACAGAATGTGTCCGCCAGTCTGTCCTCAACTTTAATCTGGCAGGAAAGGTGAAAATCATAGGGTACTATATATCCGAAGATATCCTTTCTGCTGTGGAAAAAGGCATTATTTCCGTTACCTGCAATGTGGATACAGAGCAGTTGGGCAGATACAGCGTAGAAGCGCTGACAGATTATCTGAAGGAAGGGCGCTCCAGCTCCTACTACAGCGTAGATTTAAGCTTTGTGGGAAAAGATGACGTAGACAGAATCAGAAGGGAGGCAATTGCCAATGAAACAGATCAGGTGGAGTAATTTTTCCCTTGCCAGCAAGATTGTCATTGAAGTCAGTGTAATTGCCGGGATTCTTTTCGCCATGAACGTGGGATTCTATATGAGAATCAACCGTTCCATGCAGATGGTAGATAAGGTTTATATGACAAATGCGGATATTACACAGCTTGCTCAGGCATTTGAGGAAGTACAGGATAATGTATATCGGTATCTTAAGGTAAAAAGCTCTCAGGCATTGAACGATTATTACCAGAGCGAGGGAAACTACAGAGAGCTTCTGGGAAAGCTCAACGGAGACAATATCAGCGATTCCGGAAAAATTCTCGAAAAAAATATCCGTAAAATGTCGGAAACCTATTTGGAATATACAGCGCAGACAGTTGCTGCCAAGCGCGGAAGAAACGTGGAAAAATACAAGAAAAGCTACGACAGCGCAACGGAGCTTTATTATTACATCCAGTCTGCAGTAGATGAATTGAACAAGCAGCAGTTTAAGGTAAACTCCAGCACCTATGCGTCACTTCGAAGAGTTATGAATTATCTGGAGGTCAGCAATACAGTCTTTATGATCGTTGTAGTGGCAGGAGGCGTATTTCTTCTTATTTTTTCCACAAGGGACATGTTCCGGCCTCTTACAAATATGTCGGAGACAGCAGCTCTTGTAGGACAGGGTAACTTCAATATGAAAATGCCGGATACAGATGCTCAGGATGAGCTGGGGGTAGTAACCAGAGCATTTAATACTATGGTGGAGAGCCTTGGCATTTATATGGAAAAAACGAAGGCGAGCATGGAGAAGGAACAGCAGATGATGGAGAGGGAGCTTTTGATGGAAAATCATCTCAAGGAAGCTCAGCTCAAATACCTGCAGTCTCAGATCAATCCTCATTTTCTTTTTAATTCTCTCAATGCAGGCGCTCAGCTTGCAATGATGGAGGATGCAGAAAAAACAGGGATTTTTCTTGAAAAAATGGCGGATTTTTTTCGCTATAATGTAAAGAAAGGCGAGGAGGATGCCACTCTTGAGGAGGAACTGGACGCAGTTGATAACTATATCTATATCCTGAATGTGCGCTTCGCAGGAGACATTCATTTCACCAAGGAAGTGGATGCAGAGGTGGAAAACGTCCGCGTACCAAGTATGATTCTGCAGCCTGTTGTGGAAAACGCGGTGAATCACGGAATCCGGGACATTGACTGGGAAGGCCATATTGACCTTAAAGTATGCAGACAGGAGGAACTTCTGGAAATCAGCATCCGTGATAATGGCAAAGGTATGACGCAGTCTCAGATTGAAAAAGTTCTTTCCGGACAGGCGGGGGCAGATACACAGCAGAGCGATTCCACAGGAATCGGAATGAACAATGTAATCAACCGTCTGGAATTGTATTATGCGCAGGAAGGGCTTATGAATATTTACAGTGAAGGGGAAGGAAAGGGAACCGAGGTTGTGATAACGGTCCCTCTTTGTAAGGAGAGTTGAAATGTACAGAGTTTTACTGGCGGACGATGAGGGAATCATGCTGGAATCCCTTAAAAGTATTATTGAGAGCAATTTTGGAAAAGAATGTGAAATCCATCTGGCAAAAACAGGTCGCGCTGTAGTGGAACAGGCTCAGACCTATCCGCCCGACATCTGCTTTATGGATATCCAGATGCCGGGAATCAGCGGTATTCAGGCAATACGGGAGATTCAGAAATTTAACAAATCCATAGTTTTTGTCATTATTACAGCCTATGATAAATTTAATTATGCAAAGGAAGCGGTAAACCTTGGAGTAATGGAATTTGTCACCAAGCCTGTAAATAAAAAGAAGATTATTGAAATCTGTACAAGAGCTATGGAGCGGGTAGACAAAGAGCGGCAGAGAAGAAGCGACGACCTTCGTATCAGGGAAAAGCTGGAAACAGTAGTTCCGATGATTGAGAGCGGATATATCAACAATCTGCTTCTTCAGGACGATTTCCAGACTTATCAGGACAATTACCGCGAGCTTCTGGATATTAAAGAAGAGAACGGATACATGATTGTTACAGAGTTCGGAGATTCATTTGAGGATGGAATCCTGACAAATGCAGTAGGTTCAAGTGTTAAGGCTAATAAATTTTATTCAACCTTCCGGGAAATTGCGCAGGGTTTTTTTGACTGTCTTGTAGGTCCTATTATGGGAAATCGCATTGTACTTCTTGTACCCTGTGGAGAAACCCTTGAGGAATATGAAACAAGAGTAGAAATCGTCACAAGGGCAAGGAACATGGTACATAAGCTGGAAAGCCGCATAGACAGCAAGTTCCGCTGCGGCATCGGCAGAGTGAAAAGTCTGGCGGGAGGCACAATGAAGGAATCCTTCCGGGAGGCTGTCCTTGCTTTAAGAGAAAGCACCAGCCATGTGGTTCACATTGAAGATATTCCGGCAGTGCAGAAATACGACGGAGAATATCCGCAGGAGCTGGAGAACCGCTATAAGAAACATGTTCTGGAAAAGGATGCGGCAGGCGCAATGAGCAGCGCGGAGCTTTTCTTTGACTGGATGATGGGGATTTCCGGCGTCCGCAGAGAGGATGTGGAGATTAAAGTGCTTGAACTTATCATCGAGCTTGAGAAAAAGGCATTTTATGCAGGCTCCATGAAATACAGCTTCAGTTACAGAGGCAGCTATATCAGGGAAATCCAGAGCTGTCCTGATTTTGGCGCACTCAGGGAATGGTTCCTGAAGAAAACAAGAGAAATCTGCAGCAACATGGAAAATGCAAGAGAAAAAGAAGCGGTCACAATCATTGAAAAAGCAAAAAATTATATTAACGAAAATTTTCAAAAGGATATTTCACTGGATCTGGTATCAAGGGAGGTGGATATCAGTCCGTATTATTTCAGCAAGCTCTTTAAACAGGAGACAGGAAATAACTTTATTGAATATCTCACAGAGGTGAGACTTCGCAATGCAAGGGAACTGCTGAAAAACTCACAGTATTCCATAAAGGAAATCTGCGCGGAATCAGGTTACGGAGATCCCAATTATTTCAGCAGGATTTTCAAAAAATATGAGGGTGTTACTCCAAGTGAATTCAGAGAAAGGCTGGAATAAATATGAAAGGGATAAATATAGCAAAAAATTTGACTATTCTGATACTTCTGATAGTCCTGTCTGTGATTCTTGGCGGATGTCTGAGATCATCAGGAGAAAATGTCGGAAAAGGAAGCGGCTCTCAGGAGGAGACAGAAGAAAAAAAACTCCAGATCGGTTTGGCGGTAGATTCTTTTGTAATAGAGAGGTGGATTCGTGACAGAGATGCATTTGTGGCGACTGCAAGAGAACTTGGCGCTGAGGTAAATGTTCAGGATGCGGGGGCAGACCCTCAGGAGCAGATTAGTCAGATTCGTTATCTGATTCAGAAGGATATGGACGTTCTGGTGGTAATTGCCAGAGACTGCAATGCTCTTTCCGAGGTATTACAGGAGGCAAAGGATGAGGGGATTCCTGTTATCTCCTATGACAGACTGGTTTATGACGGGGGGAGCGAGCTCTATATTTCGTTTGATAACTGTAAGGTTGGAAAGCTTATGGCAGAAGCTCTTATAGAAGCAATCCCTGACGGCGGAAAAATATTTATGATACAGGGATCTCCGGACGATGATAACATCAATCAGGTAAAAGAAGGTTTTGACGCTGCACTTAAAGGCAGCAGTCTTGAAGTGGTTTATACAGCCAGCTGCGAGGGGTGGCTTGCAGAGCAGGCAGAACAGTATGTAGAAGATGGCCTGCAAAAATATCCTGATGTAAAAGGGATTATGTGCGGAAATGACGATATCGCAAGTCAGGTGGTGCAGACTTTAGCTCAGAATCGGCTTGCAGGTAAGGTTGTCGTGGTGGGACAGGACTGCGATGTGGCTGCCTGCCAGAGAATCGTAGAAGGAACCCAGTACATGACTGCCTTTAAGGATATTGAGGAGGAAGCAAGAATAGCGGCTGAGTATGCGGTAATGTTGGCGAAGGGAGAAAAGCCGGAGGATATCAGGGAAAAGGTAGACGACGGTTCTTTTCAGGTGCCGGCTCTGGAACTGGAGCCTGTATCTGTCACAGCAGAAAATATGGACGAGGTAATCATAGGCGGTGGATTTCACCAGAGAGAAGACGTTTATCTTCATGCAAATACAGCCCTTTCAGTGGAGGGGAACAGTGTTGACGCAGTAAGTAGAGAGGACGGATTTTATATTTCATGTCAATAGCAGAATTTTGCGGCAAAAATGTCTTGTATAATACAGGACATTTTTCTTTTTCAAAAAAAATTCCTTTTCTTTGGCAACTATGTCCAGTTATCCTTGTGCTATATTAAACTCACAAGGAACACACGAGAGCGTGTAAAATAAGAACGGAGGATTTAAAAATGATGAAAAAGAAAGTTCTTTCAGTAGTTATGTGTACTGCAATGGTAGCTGGAATGGTAGTTCCTGCAGTAGCTGTTCAGGCTGAAGAAAGCAAAGGACTGATCGGAGTTGCAATGCCTACACAGGATCTTCAGAGATGGAATCAGGACGGCGAGAATATGAAAGCCCAGCTCGAAGAAAAAGGCTATGAAGTAGACCTTCAGTTTGCAGGCAACGATGTTGCACAGCAGGTTGCACAGGTTGAGAACATGATCGCAAACGGAGACCAGCTTCTGGTTGTTGCTTCTATCGAAGGCGATTCTCTGGGAACAGTTCTTGCACAGGCAAAAGAGAACAATATCCCGGTTATCGCATACGACCGTCTGATTATGAACACAGACGCTGTTTCCTACTATGCAACATTTGATAACTATCTTGTTGGTAAGACACAGGGCGAATATATTGTAGAAGCTCTTGATCTGGAAAATGCAGAGGGACCATTTAATATTGAGTTCGTAACAGGCGACCCTGGTGACAATAATGTAAACTTCTTCTTCGGCGGAGCAATGGATGTTCTTCAGCCTTATATTGATTCCGGTAAATTAGTAGTTCCATCCGGACAGATGACAAAAGATGAAGTTGCTACTACAAACTGGTCAACAGAAACTGCACAGGCAAGATTCGAAAACATTCTTTCTTCCTACTATGCAGACGGAACAACTCTCCATGCAGTTCTTGCTTCCAACGACTCTACAGCTCTTGGTATTGAGAATGCTCTGGCAGCAAACTACACAGGCGAGTATCCGATCATCACCGGTCAGGACTGCGACATTGCAAATATGCCGAACATCGTAAATGGAAAACAGGCTATGTCTGTATTTAAAGACACACGTGCCCTTGCTTCACAGGTTGTTGAAATGGTTGACGCTATCATGCAGGGAACAGAAGTTCCTGTAAATGATACAGAAACATACGACAACGGAACCGGCGTTATCCCGTCCTACCTTTGCGAGCCTGTAGCTGTAACAAAAGACAACTACAAGGAACTCCTTGTTGATTCCGGATATTATACAGAGGATCAGCTTAAATAATGGATTACCATTACTGTAAAAATACTAACCGTAGTAAATTTATACAGGCGGGCCTACGCGCCCGCCTGTTGATTTTGACATAAGTCTGGAGGGCGAAATTTTGGCAAAGATACTGTTGGAAATGAAAAATATCACCAAAACATTCCCCGGTGTAAAGGCACTTGATAACGTAAATCTTCAGGTGGAAGAGGGAGAAATCCATGCGCTTGTAGGCGAAAACGGCGCCGGTAAATCTACTCTGATGAATGTTCTTTCCGGTGTATATCCACATGGATCCTATGAAGGGGATATTATCTATAACGGAGAAATCTGTAAGTTCCATGACATCAAAGAGAGTGAGGCCAAGGGTATTGTAATTATTCACCAGGAACTTGCCCTGATTCCGTATATGACAATCGGGGAAAATATGTTTCTTGGCAATGAACGTGGAAAAAAACTTGCCATTAACTGGGATGAAACCCATTCACTGGCAGAAAAATATATTAAACAGGTTGGACTTACCGAGTCCTCAAGAACCTATATCAAGGATATTGGTGTGGGCAAGCAGCAGCTTGTGGAAATCGCTAAAGCTCTTGCAAAAAATGCGAAGCTTCTGATTCTGGATGAGCCGACTTCATCCCTGAATGAATCTGATTCAAAGGCGCTTCTTGATCTGATGCTGAAATTAAAGAAAGAGGGAATGACTTCTATTATTATTTCCCACAAGTTAAATGAGGTTTCTTACGTGGCGGACAAGATTACGGTAGTCCGTGACGGTTCCACTATTGAAACCCTGACAAAGGGTGTGGATGACTTCTCAGAGGACCGTATCATCAGAGGCATGGTAGGTCGTGAAATTGCTGACCGTTTCCCGAAACGTCATGGGGTAAAAATCGGCGATGTAAACATGGAGGTCAAAAACTGGACTGTATATCATCCTCTTTACAGTGAACGTAAAGTTGTAGACAATGTTTCCATCAAAGTAAGAAAGGGAGAGGTTGTAGGTATCTCAGGTCTGATGGGAGCAGGGCGTACGGAGCTTGCCATGAGTATTTTCGGCAAAAGCTACGGCTCAAACATCAGCGGAACGCTTCTCCTCAATGGAAAAGAAGTGCATCTTCACAATGTGCGTGAAGCGATCGAGCATAAGCTTGCTTACGTGACAGAGGACCGTAAAGGTGACGGACTGATTTTGTCGAATACCATCAAGATGAACACAAGCCTTGCAAATTTGAAGGGCGTCAGCAGGAATTCAGTGATCGACCAGGATAAGGAATATGCAGTTGCTGTAGAATACAAGGAAAAACTGAAAACCAAATGTCCGTCTGTAGAACAGAATGTAGGAAACTTAAGCGGTGGTAACCAGCAGAAGGTTCTGCTTGCGAAATGGATGTTCGCAGATCCGGACGTTCTGATTCTGGACGAGCCGACCAGAGGTATCGACGTTGGCGCGAAGTACGAGATTTACTGTATCATCAACGATCTGGTTGCAGCCGGTAAATCCGTCATTATGATTTCTTCCGAGCTTCCGGAGGTTCTTGGTATGTCTGACCGTATTTATGTTATGAACGAGGGAAGGATTGCCGGAGAATTAAGCCGTGAAGAAGCAACACAGGAAAGCATTATGACCTGTATTATGAAGTCAGCAAAGGAGAGTAAGTAATGGATAAAGCAAAATTAAAAGCCGGATTTCAAAAATATACAATGATTATTGTACTTGTTCTGGTAGCACTGTTCTTCACATGGGGAACACAGGGCAAGATTCTTTTTCCGCAGAATATTAATAACCTGATTTCACAGAACGCATATGTATTTGTGCTTGCATCCGGTATGCTTCTGTGTATCCTGACAGGAGGAAATATTGACCTTGCTGTTGGTTCTGTTGTGTGTTTCGTAGGAGCTATGTGCGGCGTATTCATGGAAAATATGAAGCTTCCTACTGCTGTAGCAGTCATTCTTGCACTGCTTATCGGAGCTGCTATTGGTGCATGGCAGGCATTCTGGATCGCCTATGTGCGTATCCCTCCGTTCATTGTAACTCTGGCAGGCATGCTGATGTTCCGTGGTCTTTCCAACGTAGTTCTTCAGGGAAAAACACTTCCGATTAAATCAGAAGCCTTTATCAAACTGTTCGGCGGCGGCGCAAACTGCTATATTCCGGATTTTCTGGGCGGCGGCGAAGGAATGAACAGAGTAGCGCTTGCTGTTGGTATTATCGCATGTACCATCTATGTTGCAGTGACCCTTCGTTCCTATTTCGCACGTAAGAAAGCAGGCTTTGAGACAGGAAGCGCAGCAGGAATGTATGCAAAAATGGCGCTTATTATTGTCGCAGTTATGGGAATCTGCATCAAGCTTGCACAGCACAAAGGTATTCCGACTTCCCTTGTATGGGTACTTCTTGTAGTTGTTGTTTATGGTTATATCACAAGCAAGACAACTATCGGTCGTCATTTCTACGCAGTAGGAGGAAATGAGAAGGCTACGAAGCTTTCCGGTATTAATACAAACAGAGTTTACTTTATCGCATATACAAATATGGGATTCCTTGCAGGGCTTGCAGGTCTTCTGACAATTGCGCGTATGACCTCTGCACAGCCTACATATGGACAGAACTATGAAATGGATGCGATTGGCTCCTGTTTTATAGGCGGAGCATCTGCATACGGTGGAACCGGAACCATTCCGGGAGTTATCGTTGGTGCGCTTCTCATGGGTCTTATCAATCAGGGTATGAGCATTATGGGTACAGATCAGAATATGCAGAAAGTAGTAAAGGGCGCAGTTCTTCTGGCAGCCGTAATTTTCGATGTTGTCAGCAAGAGAAAATCCTTTATTGCAAAATAATGTCTGATATGTTTTCATCTTTTCATAAATACTCCCCGGAGGTCTGTTGCTTTTGCGGCAGACCTCTTGGCATTTATCGGATGGTATAGTATAATGACCGGAGAACTTCAAGTCTATTTTATTACAGAAAGAGGAAAGCATATGAGTTATCATTACGTTTTTGATCTTCATACACATACGATAGCCAGTGGGCATGCCTATAATACGCTTAGAGAGATGGCGCAGGCTGCGGCTGACAAGGGACTGGAGCTTCTGGGAATTACAGAACATGCTCCGGCAATGCCGGGAACTTGTCATAAGTTTCATTTTCATAATCTGAAAGTAGTTCCAAGAGAGCTTTACGGAGTGAAGCTTCTTCTGGGCTCAGAAGTAAATATCATGGATGCCAACGGAACTCTGGACCTCCATGAAAAGACTATGGCAGGGCTCGATGTGATTATTGCAAGCCTTCATACCCCCTGCATGAAACCGGGAACACGGGAAGAAAACACACAGGCCGTAATAAATGCCATCAGAAATCCCCATGTAAATATCATCGGCCATCCGGATGATGGAAGATACGAGCTGGATTATCCGGCTGTGGTACAGGCGGCGAAAGAGTACGGGAAAGTGCTGGAGCTTAACAATCACTCTATGGACCCGGAATGCACAAGGCAGAACGGAAGAGAAAATGATACGATAATACTGAACTTATGCAAACAGTACAGAGTACCTGTCGTTATGAGCAGCGATGCGCATTTTGACACTCTGATTGCAGGATTCGATAACTGTATTGAGCTTCTCACAGAACTGGATTTCCCGGAGGAGCTTGTTCTGAACCGTTCCGTAGAAGCTTTGAGAGGACATATTAACCGAAATCTTTAAAATGAATTTATTAAATTTTTGTAATTTCCTACAAAAGGCTTGCTTATCACAGTTTACCGTGTTAAAATGTTAGCATTGGGAACGAAAAGAGAATGAACTTATGGATATCCGCACAGCTTTGCGGACAGATGAAAATTATTAAAGAGTTAAAGGAGCAGGCAAATGAGTAAAAAAATCAGAACAGAGGCAGTAGACCACCTATTTGAGGCGATCTTATGCCTGAAGAATAAGGAAGAATGTTACACTTTCTTTGAAGATGTGTGTACGATTAATGAGCTTCTCTCCTTATCTCAGCGCTTCGAAGTTGCGAAGATGCTGATGGACAAGAGGACATATCTTGATATTTCCGAAAAAACAGGAGCTTCCACAGCGACGATCAGCCGTGTGAACCGTTCCCTGAATTACGGAAATGATGGTTATGAAATGGTATTCGCAAGAATGGCGGATAACAAAGAAGAGAACGAAGAATAAAATTTGAGAAGGAGCGGGCTGCATCAGCGGCAGCTCCTTTTCTGATTAAAGGATGTGACAGCATATGGCAAGAAAACGAAAGAAACCCAAAATGGAATACCGCTATTACCAGATGCCCGGAGACAGCCCCATCCTTGCGCTTCTCGGAGAGAAATGGAGACAGAATTACGGGCGTGATGTGGACTATCTCCATTTCCATAATTTTCTGGAAATCGGTTTCTGCTACGAAGGGGAAGGTACACTAACCTTCGGAGAGGATATTCTGCCCTTTCACGGAAGAGAATTCACTGTAATTCCCCGGAATTTTCCTCATACGACGGACAGTGCTCCGGGAAATATCAGTTACTGGGAATATTTATTTATTGATGTGGAGAAATTTTTGCCCCAAATGACGGGAAATGCCGTACGCGCGGAAAGAATGCTGGAGAGAATCAATTCCAGAGCCCTGTTTATGAAAGAAACAGAGTGTCCCACGATGGCGAATAAAATACTGGCAATTATGGAAATTATGCGCCATTCCAGGGAATTTTATATGGAGGAGGCGAAAGGCGCGCTGGCTGCGCTTCTGGCAGAGATTGCAAGACATAATGTAACGCCGGAGGAAGCCTTGACGGATTCTGCTGAAGCGCGGACGATAAGTATACTTTCTATTGTCCTCGATTATATTTCAGAGCATTATATGGATGAAATACGAATTGAAGATCTGGCGGACAGATGCCATTTAAGTGAGACGCATTTCCGCAGACTCTTTTCTGGATATATGCATATGGGGCCTCTGGAATATATTAATATGGTGCGTATTCATGCGGCATGTGAATATCTCAAGAAAACAGATAAGCCGGTGGCAGAGATTGCTCTGGCATGCGGATTTAACACAAATTCCACTTTCAATCGGAACTTCAGACAGATGATGGGTATTTCGCCTATGGAATGGAGAAGGCGTCCGGAAAATTATGAACAGCAGCTTCTGAAGTTTAATATCCATTCGGAAGAAGGATGGTAAAAGGAAAAGAGAAGGTCAAAAAGAGAAGCAGATAAAGAGAGGACAGATTTTATGTACGATTACAGAATTGTAGAGCAGGTAACAAGAAAGAAGAAACCTATGTCAGGGGCGCTGAGCAAGTGTATTGCAGTTTTTGCATTTATCTTTGTGATGCTGGGAATTATGATATCTCAGGCATTTATGCTGTCAGGTTTTTTGCTTGCAGGGCTTTACTTTATTTTCAATACCTTCAGCAGGAGAGAATATGAGTATATTCTGGATAATAACACGCTGACCATAGATGTGATTTATGGAGGGAAATATCGCCGGACAGCGCATGAACTGGAGCTTGATAAAATGGAAGTCACAGCTCCTAACATGCATTCCTCTGTTGCGAAGTACCGCAAAAACGGAGGTACGGAACAACTGAAAAAATACGATTATACATCCTATGATGAGGATATTTTGTACTATACAATGATTATTACAGAAGAGGGAAGAAAGATAAAACTTCTGTTGGATCTTACAGACAATATGCTTCAGGTGCTTAAAACCAGATATCCGGAAAAGGTCTTTTTTGCATAATAATAGGTCAAAAATACTCGGGGATTGTTTTTTGGAATAAAAAACAAATAGAGTTCTTTGTTTTATGTCTGATTTTTGTGAAAGATATATAAAATAAAAGACTCTTTTTTGTTGAGAAAACACAAAAAATTGGTTATAATGACGAAAAAATAACGGAATAAGAATGAGATACTAAACAAAAAGACTAAAATAGTTGAAAATGCACATTACATGGGCGGTTCTGCAAACCCTTCGGAAAAAACCGATGATATAATACAGCCACAAGCTAGCTGAGAGACGAAAATATGAGGAGGAAATAAGACATGAAAAAACGTATTTTTACAGCACTGCTTACAGGCGCTATGGTAGTTTCCATGACAGGAGCGATGGCAGTTCCGGTTGCAGCAGAGGGCGACAACAAGCTGACAGTATGGGCATGGGATCAGAACTTTAACATCAAAGCAATGGAAATTGCCGGAGAACAATATGCAAAGGATCATGAGGGATTTGAACTTGAAGTAATTGAAACATCTTCTGATGATTGCCAGACGAAGCTGACAACTGCTGCAAATGCAGGCGATTACAGCACATTACCGGACATTGTTCTGATGCAGGACAACAGCTTCCAGAAATTCCTGAAAACTTATCCGGATGCATTTACAGATGTATCTGATATGGGAATTAACTGGGATGATTTCGGAGCGCTGAAACAGTCTTATTCCATGGTTGATGATAAGCATTACGGAGTTCCGTTTGATAACGGAGCTGTTATCGGATGCTACCGTACAGACATCCTGAAAGAAGCTGGCTATACAATCGAGGATCTGACAGATATCACATGGAGCAGATTTAAAGAAATCGGTATGGACGTGCATGAAAAAACCGGTAAATATCTGCTTACCAGCGAAGCAAACGGCGGCGATACAATGATGATGATGATTCAGTCCTGCGGCGCTAACTTCGTAGATGAAAACGGAGAACCATTCATCGCCGGAAATGAAACAGCAGCTAAATGTGTAGAGCTTTATACAGACCTTGTTAAAAACAATGTTGTAAAACTGGTAAACAACTGGGATGAATATATTTCTACAATTACAAGCGGCGAGGCAGCAGGTATTGTAAACGGAAACTGGATTACAGCTACTTTAATGGGAACAGAAGACCAGAAAGGTCTCTGGGAAATTACAACCATGCCTAAGGTTGATGATGTCGAGACTGCAACAAACTATGCAAACAACGGCGGCTCTTCCTGGTACATTACATCAAATTGCCAGAATGTAGATCTTGCGAAAGATTTCCTTGCAAGTACATTCGGTTCCAGTACTGAATTCTATGATGCAATCCTTCCGGCAACAGGCGCTATCTCCTGTTATCTCCCGGCTGGTGAATCAGAAGTTTACAATGAGCCGAACGAATTTTTCAACGGACAGCCAATCTTCTCAACAATTGTAGAATACTCCTCTCATATTCCGGAGTTCACAAAAACTCCATTCCACTATGAGGCAAGAGAGTGCGTAAACACAGCGGTTGTTAATATTGTAAATGGAACAGCGCAGGAAGATGCACTTCAGGAAGCACAGGATACACTTGCATTCAAGATGACAGAATAAGGTCAAAAGAAAACAGGGGGGACTGCTGCAGGCGGCTCCCCCGTTTTGTTTTCCGGGAAAGGAGGAATTTTTTTGAATTCCAAAAAGAAAGGTATGACTCTGGTTGCGAAGCAGAGACTTGCAGGATGGACATTTCTGACTCCGGCGACGATCCTTATTGCAATTATGAGTTTTTATCCAATGGTTCGCGCATTTATTGTTTCCCTGCAGACAGGAGCAGGCGCAAATATGCGTTTTGCGGAACCGATATTTAAAAACTACCAGAGAATTCTGGCAGATAAGGTATTCCAGCAGTCTATTGTCAATACATTCCTGTATCTTCTGATTCAGGTGCCGATTATGCTGGTGCTTGCCATTTTACTGGCGCAGCTTTTGAATAACAAGGATTTAAAATTTCGGGGATTTTTCCGTACCTGTGTATTCCTTCCATGTGCGACATCTCTGGTTTCCTACTCTTTGATTTTCCGTTCCATGTTTGCGACAGACGGACTGGTAAACAGTATTCTGATTAAACTGGGAATTCTGGAAACAGGATACAATTTTCTGGGAAATTCAGCCAGTGCGAAAATTGTTATTATTCTTGCCCTGATCTGGAGATGGACGGGCTATAACATGGTATTTTATCTGGCGGGTCTTCAGAATATTGAATATTCCGTATATGAGGCAGCGAAGATTGACGGCGCGAATGGGTGGAAAACATTCTGGAAGATTACGGTTCCACTTCTGAAACCGACTATTATAATGACGTTTATTATGTCTATAAACGGTACTTTGCAGCTCTTCGACGAGTCTGTCAACCTGACAAAGGGCGGTCCTGCGAACAGTACGATCACCATGTCGCACTATGTATATAATACATGCTTCATTAATGTGCCAAACTTCGGTTATGCAGCAGCTATGTCCTTCCTGATTTTTATCATGGTAGCGATTCTGGCATTTATCAATCTGAAAGTAGGTGATACACGTGACTAAGAAAAACAAATCAGCGATTCAGCGCAGACTGATTCCTACCTATATTTTCCTGAGTATCGTATCCCTGATCTCTGTGTTCCCACTGTACTGGATGATTTCTGCGGCGACGAACACTTCCACAGATGTTTCCAGAGGAAGACTGCTTCCGGGATCACACTTTATGGAGAATTTCCGCAACCTGACAACACAGCAGCCATTATGGAGAGCTCTTGGAAACTCGTTTTTCTATGCGATTCTCACCACAGTAATCTGTCTTCTTGTCTGCTCTATTGCAGGATATGGATTTGAGATTTACCATGATAAGGGCAAGGATATGCTTTTTTCCATCCTTCTTCTTGCTATGATGATTCCTCAGGTTGCAACTATGGTTCCGTTATTCCAGATGTTTTCCAAGGCGAAGCTTCTGAATACGTCCATCGGTTTCATCCTTCCGATTATTTCCACGCCGTTTATGATTATGATGTTCCGGCAGAATGCCAGGGCATTTCCTGTGGATATTATTGAGGCAGCGCGTATTGACGGGCTTAATGAGGTTCAGATTTTCTTCAGAATGTTTATTCCGACTATGAAATCCACCTATGCAGCTGCCGCCGTTATCACGTTTATGAATGCATGGAATTCTTACCTGTGGCCGAAGGTAATTATGACAGATAATAATGCAATGACAATGCCAATGCTTATTGCAAACCTGATTACAGGATATGTGACAGACTACGGTATGCTGATGTGCGGCGTATTATTCTGTTCCATTCCTACCATGATCGTGTTCTTTGTTCTGCAGAAACAGTTTGCAGAAGGTATTACAGGTGCGGTAAAATAAGATATTAAAATTGAAGAGGCTCTCCTGTTTATGCAAGGAGAGCTTTTTTCAAAAGACATATGTACCAGGAGGTTATTAATGAAAGTTTTTGATTATTCTTTAGTTAAAGACCCTCAGTATTTCTGCGACGGAAGACTGGAGGCTCATTCTGACCATGTATATTATGGCACAGATGACAATTGTGAGGGAGAGAGTTCTTTCAGGCACAGTCTGAACGGCTTATGGAAATTTCAGTATGCCGTAAATTATACAAGTGCATTGAAGGGATTCGAAAAAGAAGACTATAACTGCCGTGACTGGGCTGACATCCATGTACCTGCACATATTCAGATGGAGGGCTATGACGTTCCGCAGTATGCCAATGTGCAGTATCCCTGGGAAGGCAGAGAAGATATTCATCTTGGAGAAATTCCGGAACATTTTAATCCGGTGGCAAGTTATGTGAAATATTTTTCAGTACCTGAGAGAATGAAAGGAAAACGTCTTTTCATTTCCTTTCAGGGGGCAGAAAGCGGTCTGGCTCTGTGGCTGAACGGACAGTTCATAGGATACAGTGAGGACAGCTTTACACCGTCTGAATTTGAACTTACCGATTATGTAAAAGACGGAGAAAATAAACTTGCAGTTCAGGTTTTTAAATGGACAGCGTCAAGTTGGTGTGAGGATCAGGACTTTTATCGTTTTTCCGGAATTTATCGCGACGTTTACCTTTATACAGTGCCGGAAGTACATGTTTACGATATGGAAGTCCGTGCCATTCCGGAAGAGGATTTAAAGAACGCTGTTCTGACCTTAAAGACGAAAAACTGGGGAAAAGGAACAGCGGAGGTTAAGCTGTCAAAAGAAGGCGTGATTGTGGCAGAGCGCACACTTGCCCTTGACGGAGAGAGCAGTCTTATTGCGGAAATCAAAAATCCATGTCTCTGGAGTGCAGAAGAACCGGAGCTTTATGATTTGGAGCTGAAAATTTTTGACGAAGCAGGAGCTCTTCAGGAGGTGATTCCTCAGAAAGTCGGTTTCCGCAGGTTTGAGATGAAAGACGGGATTATGACTTTGAACGGAAAGAGAATTGTATTCAAGGGTGTAAACCGCCACGATTTCAGCTCAGTGACCGGCAGATATGTCTCAGAAGAAGACTATCGCAAGGATCTGACAGTTATGAAGCGAAATAATATCAATGCAATCCGTACCAGCCATTATCCAAACGCATCCATTTTGTACCGTCTTTGCGATGAATACGGATTTTATCTCATTGATGAGACAAATCTGGAATCCCACGGTTCATGGGATTGTGTAAACAGGGAAAAGGGGTATGCGGATGTTGTACCTCACGATAAACCGGAATGGCTGGATATGATGCTTGACCGTGCCAATTCCATGTATCAGAGAGACAGAAACCATCCATGTATACTGATCTGGTCCTGTGGAAATGAGTCATTCGGCGGAAAAGATATTTATGAGATGTCACAGCTTTTCAGGGAAAAGGACCCGACCCGTCTTGTACATTACGAAGGTGTTTTCCACGACAGAAGCTATAACGATACAAGCGATATGGAAAGCCAGATGTATCCGTCTGTGGAGGCGATTAAAGAATTTCTGGCAAAAGATGACAGTAAGCCGTTTATCTGCTGTGAATATACACATGCTATGGGAAACTCCTGCGGAGCGATGCACAAATATACAGATTTGACAGATACGGAGCCGAAATATCAGGGAGGCTTTATCTGGGACTACATCGACCAGTCAATCTATAAAAAAGACCGTTATGGAAAGGAATTTCAGGCTTACGGCGGAGACTTCGGAGAACGTCCTACAGATTATAATTTCAGTGGAAATGGAATTGTTTATGGAGGAAGCAGAGATGAGTCCCCGAAGATGCAGGAAGTGAAATTTAATTATCAGAACATCACTGCCAAGGTCAGTGCGGATTCTGTTCAAGTCATCAATAAGAATCTTTTTGTCAATACAGATACCTTTGGCTGCAAGGTGACAGTTGCTAAGAATGGAAAAGTGATCAGAAGCGCAGCGCTTGAGACAAGTGTGGAACCTCTTGGGGAAAAGACATATGCATTTCCGTTTAAAAAAGAGACAGGAGAAGGTGAGTATGCAGTAACAGTTTCTTTCTATTTGAAAGAAGACAGAATCTGGGCAAAAGCAGGGCATGAGGTTGCATTTGGCCAGTATGTATATCAGATAGAAGGTAAAAAAGAACTGTGTACAGAGGAATTCGAAGTAATCCGCAGTAACCATAATATCGGTGTTCGCGGAATGCATTTCGAGGTAATGTTCTCCGTACTTAACGGAGGTCTTGTATCTTATAAATATGCAGGAAAAGAAATGATTGAGGCAATTCCGAAACCAAACTTCTGGAGAGCGCCTACAGACAATGACTGTGGAAATCTCATGCCAATGCGCTATGCACAGTGGAAAATTGCAAGTATGTACGCAACTCATAAGGAATATCGCATCAGTCAGAGCTTTACGACTCCGGAGGATCATAAGGAATTCCGTCACGGCATTTACGGTCCTGCCAATGTACCTGAGGTGGAAATGAAGGAGCACAGTGTAGTCGTAAGCTTCCGGTATTTCCTGCCAACAACACCGGCGAGCGACTGTATGCTTGCTTACGAAGTATACGGAGATGGAAAAGTAAAGACGACGCTTACCTATGAACCGGTAGAGGGACTTCCTGATATGCCTGAATTTGGCGTTATGTTTAAATTTAATGCAGATTATAACCATGTGAAATGGTATGGTCTGGGAGAGGCGGAAACATATACAGACCGTAAACATGGTGCAAAGCTTAGTATTTACGAAAATATGGTTTCCGATAATATGGCGGCATACATGGTTCCTCAGGAATGCGGAGCAAAAGAAGAGGTGCGCTGGGCGACTGTTACAGACCGCAAGGGAATAGGAATGCTCTTTGAGATGGAAGGAGAACCGATGATGTTTTCGGCGCTTCCATACACACCCCATGAAATGGAAAACGCCATGCATCCATACGAGCTTCCACAGATACACTATACAGTAGTACGTGTGGCGAAAGCGCAGATGGGTATCGGCGGAGACGATAGCTGGGGCGCATTTACGCATCCGGAATATCTCCTTGATGCAGAGAAAAAGATGGAATTTTGCTTCAGCTTTAAAGGTATTTGAAAGAAAAACACCTGATTTTTAAGAAAAACAGGAGGGAATCCGATGGATTTTAAAACAGAAAAGCTACTGCATGGCGGCGACTACAATCCGGAACAGTGGCTGAACAGACCGGATATTTTGGAAAAGGATATAGAAATGCTCAAAGAGGCTGGCTGTAATGTGGTGAGTCTGGGGATTTTTTCATGGTCAACTCTGGAGCCGGAGGAGGGTTTCTATCAGACAGAATGGCTGGAAAATATAGTCAATAATCTGTATGAAAACGGAATTTATACCATTCTGGCAACCCCGACAGGAGCGCGTCCCAAGTGGATGGCTGATAAGTACCCGGAAGTCCTGCGTGTGGATGAAAACAGGAGAAGAATGCTGTTCGGATTCCGCCATAATCACTGTTATACATCTCCTGTTTACAGGGAAAAAACGGCGAAAATCAACGGTCTGCTCTCACAGAGGCTGGGAAAACATCCGGGTGTGATTCTGTGGCATGTCTCCAATGAGTACGGAGGAGAATGTCACTGCCCGCTCTGTCAGAAGGCATTCAGGAACTGGCTTCGGGAAAAATATGGAACAATTGAGAATTTAAATGACAAATGGTGTACTACCTTCTGGAGCCATACCTATCAAAGTTTTGACCAGATTGAGAGCCCGTCATCCATTGGAGAAACCCAGCTTCATGCTCTGAATCTCGACTGGAAACGGTTTGTTACGCACCAGACTGCAGACTTTCTCCATCACGAGATTCAGGCAATCCGTGAGGGAGGAAGTACGCTTCCCACAACGGCGAACCTGATGTATTACTATGACGGACTTGATTATTTCAGACTTGCAAAAGAAATTGATGTGGTTTCATGGGATACTTATCCTACCTGGCATAAAGAAGCAGTTATGGAAACTGCCTACGATAACGGAATGTGCCATGATTTGATGCGCTCCCTCAAAAATAAGCCGTTTTTCCAGATGGAATCCTGTCCCGGCTCAACGAACTGGCAGGGAGTGAGCAAGCTGAAAAAACCGGGAGTGTTGTTCAGTCAGTCCATGCAGGCAATTGCTCATGGTGGAGAAGGCGCTCTTTATTTCCAGATACGGCAGAGCCGGGGAGCGTCTGAGAAATTTCATGGAGCAGTCATTGACCATTATGGAGGAAAGGATACAAGAGTCTTTAAGGAAGTTGCGAAGACAGGTCAGGCTCTTGCGCAGATTTCGGAACTTGCGGGAAGCCGGGTTGTCAGTAAGGTCGCGATTCTTTTTGACTGGAGTAGCCGCTGGGCTATGGAAGACAGTCAGGGGCCGAGAAACAAGGGGCTTCATTATATGGAAGTTCTTCGAAAAGTCTACAGAGGCTTCCGTAAAAAAGGCCTGAATGTGGATTTGATAGATATGGAATGTAATCTGTCAGGATACGAAATTCTGGCAATTCCAATGGGCTACATGTTCAAGGAAGGGTTCGCAGAAAAAGTTCGCGCATTTGTGGAGAAAGGCGGTACATTGATTACGACTTACTGGTCAGGAATCGCAGATGATACGGACAGATGTTATCTTGGCGGAACCCCTTACGGGCTTATGGATGTGCTGGGAATCCGAAGCGAGGAGATTGACGGACTTTATGACTGGGAAGAAAATCAGATGGTGCCTGTGAAGGACAATGAGCTGGGACTTTCGAAGACTTATACCTGCAAATATCTATGCGACCTTGTAAAGGTACAGACAGCGCGTACGCTGATGACTTACGGCAGTGATTTTTACAAAGGATACCCTTGCCTTACCGTAAACGAATATGGAGAAGGTAAGGCGTGGTATGTAGCCTGTGACGGAGAAAAGGAGTTTTATGAAGATTTCATTGGACGGGCGCTTGACGACAGCCATATTGCAGGGGCAGTGAAAGAGGAAATCCCGGAAGGTCTGGAAATTACTACAAGGGAGACAGACAGTATCCGATATTACATTTACCAGAACTTCGGTGAGTCTCCTGTGATGCCTCCTCTGCCTGATGGAGAAATTCAGTGTATTTTCGGTTCTGCCAGTGAACCGCTCCCGTCCTTTGGATTTCTTCTTTTGAAGAGTTTTAAATAAAAATCAAATTAAATCTGCTTTTCATCAAATTTATCCATTTTATCGGTATGGGTTCTGTAATTTAAAGGGCTCATACCGAATTTCTTTTTAAAGGCCTTGGAGAAAGTAAGCTGGTCTTCGTATCCTACCATATTGGAAATCTCTTTTACAGAAAGTGCTGTACTTGCAAGATAATTGGCAGCGCGGTGCATCCGGAAATCAATGAGGAATTTCTGTGCGGAAAGACCAAGTTCCTTCTGGAAGGATTGATTAAGATGGGCGCGGCTGATTCCTACATTTTCCGCAATGTCGCTGACTGTGATGCCGTGCATATACATTCCCTTGATATAACTGATGGCAAGCTCTGTGTAGGTGCTGGTGCTGTAGCCGTATTTTTTCTTTTTCTCAAGGGAGGAACGCTCTTCCTGCCTGGCTGCCAGCACAGAGAGAATACGCATAAGGCAGGATTCCCTATACAGATTGTCAGAAAAAGTAAGAGATTTGTGGTCAAGCATTTCGCCGATACAGGTCTTAATAAAATCTGCGTCAGGAGAAGGGAGAATTCTCTTGTTTGGAGAAAATCCGGACTGGCGGAGAATGGTGTCTGCCCGCATTCCCTTAAAGCCGATCCACGCATAGGTCCAGGGAGTAATTTCGTCTGCTCCGTAGGTTACGGCTTCTCCGGGATAAATCAGAAACATCTGCCCTGGTGTCAGAGTCCATGTATATCCGTTTACGGAGAAGAAACCGGAGCCGTCAAGAACGAAATGAATAATATACTCTTCGCGGACACCGGAAAAAACATGATATGGTTTACAATGTTCCCTGCCTGTATGGACAAGAGAAAGGTCAAGGGAGGTTTCCCGCAGATGTTCGAGGCAGCGGAAGTTTATACTGTCTGTATATTTTACATTATTCATATTACTTATCTCCATAGCTCTTATATTGTTAAAATGCCCATTTTAAGGGGTTTTTCTGTACATACTATCTAAAGTTGTTTACATTTTACCATATAATATGTAGTTTTACCATATAAAAATATGCATAGGATATGCGATTTTTCTATATAAAAATTACCATATCTTCCATTCATATTACCATTTCTAAAATTTCTATAAAATGTATAATAAGAATCACAAAGAACAAGTCAGCAATGCCAAAGAAAAGCTCATAAGGACGTAGGAGCTCAGGGCGAACATGACAATGAAGGAGGAAAAACAATGAACAAAACAATGAAAAAGTTCACAGTAGCATTACTCACAGGCGCAATGGCAGTGACAGCCATCGCTCCGGCAAGCGTACAGGCGAAAGCGAAAAAGCTCACAGTTGCAATCTGGGACAACGGACAGAAAGCAGGCCTCGAGGAGATTATGAAAGAGTTTACTGAGGCTACCGGTATTGAGACTGAACTTCAGGTTATTGAGTGGAGCAGCTACTGGACACTTCTCGAGGCAGGAGCATCAGGCGGAGATATGCCGGATGTATTCTGGATGCACTCTAATGAAGCTGTTCGTTACATGGCAAACGAGATTCTTCTTGACCTGACAGATTATATCGAAGGCAGCGAAAAGCTGGAGATGGACAAATTCCCGGAAGACATCAAGACCATGTATCAGTGGGACGACAAGACATATGCGGTTCCGAAGGACGTAGATACTATCGCAATGTGGTACAACAAGGACATGTTCGATGAAGCAGGAATTCCTTATCCGGACGGAAGCTGGACATGGGATGAATTTTATGAAATCGCGGAGAAACTGACAAAAGAGGATGGCAGCCAGTACGGTTTCGCAGCAAACCCGTCCAACGAGCAGGATACATGGATGAACATTATTTACACTATGGGCGGAAAAGTTCTCAAAGATGATAACACTTCCGGTTTCGATGATGAAAACACAATCAAGGCTATGAATTTCCTTGATAAATGTATCAAAAATGTAATGCCTCCGGCAGCGACTATGGCAGAAACAGGTACAGACGTACTTCTTGGTTCCGGCAAAGTAGCTATGATTTCTCAGGGTTCCTGGATGGTATCTGCATTTAAAGACAATGAGTACATTACAGAGCACTGCGACGTTGCAAGACTTCCGAAAGACGCCGAGACAGGTGAGAGCGTTTCCCTGTACAACGGACTTGGATGGGCTGCATCAGCAAATACAGAAAATCCGGATGAAGCGTTCCAGTTAATTGAGTGGTTCGGAACAAAAGATATGCAGAAAAAACAGGCAGACCTTGGCGTAACAATGGCAGCTTATGAAGGCGCGTCTGAAGGATGGGTAAACAGCACAGATGCTTTCAACCTTAATCCATATCTGGAAGCAATGGACAATATCGTATTCAGACCACATACAAACGCAACACTTGCATGGTGGAATCCAATGGTAGAAGAATTAAAAAAGGTTTGGAATGATGAAGAGAGCATGGAAGATGCATGCAAAAATGTAACAGAGATTATGAATGAAAAAATCGCTGAAGAATCCTATTGATTGATTTTCACAGCGACAGAGAGGAGTGAGAGCTGTGGCCGCACAAAAGAAAGGTACAAGTCAGGCGCGCAATGAGTTTATATGGGGATGGGCGTTTATCCTTCCCACAATGCTTGGTCTGATTATCCTGAACATTTATCCGATTTTTAAAACTATTTACGAAAGCTTTTTTAAAACAGGAGATTTCGGAAAAGGAAATATCTTTATCGGATTTGACAACTATATCAAACTTTTTCAAGATGCAGAAGTATGGCAGGCATTGTGGAACACCTTTAAATATGCAATTGTAGAAGTGCCATTTTCCATCGCGATCGCTCTTGTACTTGCGGTTCTTCTGAACCGCAAGATGAGAGGACGTTCTGCATATCGTACCATTTTCTTCCTGCCTATGGTCGCTGCTCCGGCTGCAATTGCTATGGTATGGAGATGGCTGTTTAACTCAGAATTCGGTCTTCTGAATCATGTATTCGGAACGAAGATTAACTGGATTTCCAACCCAAAGATTGCGGTGTTTGCAATTGCAGTCATCGGTATCTGGTCCATCATCGGTTACAATATGGTTCTTTTTCTGTCAGGCTTACAGGAGATTCCTCACGATTACTATGAGGCTGCAAGCATTGACGGAGCAACAGGAATCAGACAGTTTTTCCACATTACGATTCCGCTGCTTTCTCCAACCATTTTCTTTGTAATGGTAACGAGGGTAATCGGAGCCATGCAGGTATTCGACCTGATTTTCATGGTTATGGACAGAAATAATCCGGCGCTTTATAAGACACAGTCACTTGTATATCTGTTCTACCAGAATTCTTTTATTGAAAATAACAAGGGCTATGGTTCTACAATTGTCGTGCTTCTTCTTGTAGTCATTATGATTATGACAATTTTCCAGAATGTAGCGCAGAAGAAATGGGTTCACTATAATTAAGGAGGAAAGATATGGAAACAAGAGCAAAGATCAATAATGCAGTCATTCATATCATCCTGATTCTGGTATCCATTACTATGCTGGTTCCTTTCTTATGGATGATCCTTACCGCATTTAAGACAATGACAGAGGCAACCTCTGTAAACCCGTTTGTAATCTTCCCGAAATCATGGAAATTCGACAGCTTTAAAGAAGTCATCGAGAACATGGATTTCCTGAAGCTTTACATAAATACCCTCCTCCTTATTCTGGGGCGTGTGGTATGCGCAGTGCTGACTGCGACTTTGGCAGGATACGCATTTGGACGACTGAACTTCAAGGGCAAAAACATTATGTTTTCTCTGGTTCTCTTCCAGATGATGGTTCCGGGTCAGATTTTTATTATCCCGCAGTACCTTATGGTAAGTAAGATGGGAATGCTCAACACCATCTTCGCTCTGGTATTTCCGGGTATTGTAACCGCATTTGGTACTTTCCTTTTAAGGCAGGCGTATATGGGGCTTCCGAAAGACCTCGAGGAAGCGGCTCGCCTGGACGGCTGCAACATCGGACAGACCTTCCTGTTTATCATGGCTCCTCTGACACGTTCCTCCATGGTAGCTCTGGGAATCTTTACAGCTGTATTTGCTTACAAAGATCTGATGTGGCCTCTGATCTGTAACAAAGACGTTATGCCATTGTCAGCAGCGCTTGCAAAGATGCAGGGACAGTACACAAACAACTATCCGCAGCTTATGGCTGCATCCCTGCTGGCATGTATCCCAATGATTGTTCTGTATCTGATTTTCCAGAAACAGTTCATCGAGGGTATCGCAACATCCGGCGGAAAGCTTTAAGAGCCGGACTGCCCGCTTCACGGCGGGCACAGAAAAAAGAATAAAGACGTCCTGCATTGCGATCGGAACAGTGTGGGGCGTTTTTCGAAAATAAGAAAGGTGGGAAATTTATGGGATTTCTGACAGGAGAGGGAAGCCTTTTTAACAGAATATTTGGATTTCTGGGACAGATGATTCTTTTGAATTTTTTGTGGATGGTATGCTCTTTGCCGGTGATTACGGCAGGCGCATCTACAACAGCGCTTTTTTACTGTACCTTAAAGCTCCATAAGGATAAAGATATAAGCGTAATCCGTGACTTTTTTAAAAGCTTTCGCCAGAATTTCATGCAGTCTACCATTGCATGGGCGCTTCTTCTGCTTGCAGGAGGTGTGCTCTGGATGGAGAAAGAGGTGCTTTCTTCCATGCCGGGTTCCATGGGACAAATCTTTTCATGGGTACTTGTGGCAGTCGCAATTCCTCTGGCGCTGATTACACTCTATATTTTTCCTACCATTGCGGCATTTGAAAATAAACTGGGAAAGCTTATTTCCAATGCATTTTACTTTGCGGTCAAAAAAGTCGGATATGCTCTGGTGGTAATGATTGTTACGACTTTACCAATGACCATGACGCTTGTGGATGCAAAGCTGTTTCCTGTATATCTTTTTATCTGGCTGACTGTGGGATTTTCGCTGACAGCATACGGAGATTCATGGTTTATGTGGAGATTGTTTAAACCATATTTTCCGGAAGAAGAAAGAGAAGAAAAGAAATATAACGCAGAAACAGATTCCTATGTTTTTTAAAAAATAAGTATAGTGAGAGGTGAAGGTGAAATGAACTGTATTACATTCAACGAAAAAACCGGAGTTTTTGTACTTCGGACAAAAAACAGTATGTATCAGATGCAGGTGGGAGAGTACGATACTCTGCTTCATCTGTATTACGGAGCCGAGGTGGGAGATACTGAGATTTCACATAGAATCGTGAAACAGGACAGAGGCTTTTCCGGAAATCCCTATGAGGCAGGGCTGGACAGAGGATTTTCTCTTGATACCCTTCCTCAGGAGTATACAGCGTCCGGAAACGGGGATTACCGTATCAATGCGCTGGAGCTTGAGATGGCGAACGGATGCAGTACGGCAAATCTGAAATATGAGTTTTATACAGTAAGAGAGGGGAAATATGCTCTGGAGGGGCTTCCTGCAATGTTTGGGAACGAGGAAGAAGCTCAGAGTCTGGAAATTGTTCTCGGTGACAGAGCTTCCGGCGTAAAGGTACATCTCCTGTACGGTGTTTTTCCGGAACTTGATGTGATTACAAGGGCAGTCCGGATTGAAAATACACAGGAAGAGCCGGTAACAGTCAGAAAGGCAATGTCTCTGGAGCTTGATCTGGAACAGAGAGAGCTTGATTTGATTCATTTCTACGGCAAACACTGTATGGAACGCCAGATGGAAAGAGTGCCTGTTGGACATGGTATCCGCTCTGTGGGCAGCAGAAGAGGAAGTTCCAGCCATCACTATAACCCATTTGTGATTCTCTGTGACAGAGATGCAACGGAGAAACAGGGAGAGTGTTTCGGATTTGCTTTTGTATACAGCGGAAACCACTGCTGTGAAATCGAGCGTGACCAGACAGAGCAGGTTCGCCTTACTATGGGAATCCATCCTTATCACTTCGCTTATACGCTGGGCAAAGGAGAGAGTTTCCAGACTCCGGAAGTCATTATGGCATATTCCGGAGAGGGAATGGGAAAACTTTCCAGAATTTATCACGATGCGTTCCGTCAGAATCTGATTCGCAGTAAATATGTGGAGCAGCCAAGACCGATTCTTGTAAATAATTGGGAAGCGACATATTTTGATTTCAATGAGGAAAAGATTTTTGCCATTGCCAAAGAGGCAAAGGAAATCGGCCTTGATATGTTCGTCCTTGACGACGGATGGTTTGGCGAACGAAACGATGACTTCCGCGCTCTTGGCGACTGGTATGTAAATGAGGAGAAATTAAAGGGAGGACTTCCGGCTCTTGCAGAAAAGATTCACGGTCTTGGACTGAAATTCGGTCTGTGGATTGAGCCTGAGATGGTAAATGAGGACAGTGACCTTTATCGTGCGCATCCTGACTGGGCATTTGAGATTCCGGGACGCAAACCAAACAGAAGCAGAAATCAGTTAAATCTTGATGTTTCCAGAAAAGAAGTTCGGGATTATGTGATGGGACAGATTTTTGAGGTTCTGGATGCCTGCAAGGTGGATTATATTAAATGGGATATGAACCGCAGTGTGGACAATGTGTACAGCAATGCGCTTCCCAAGGAACGTCAGGGAGAGGTTTATCACAGATATGTGCTGGGCGTTTATGATATGATGGAGCGCCTTGTGCAGCGTTATCCGAATCTCTTATTCGAAAACTGTTCCGGTGGCGGCGGACGATTCGATGCAGGTATGCTTTATTATTCTCCGCAGATTTGGTGCAGTGATAATACAGACGCCGTTGACCGTCTGAAAATCCAGTATGGAACATCCTTTGCATATCCGCCGAGTACAATGGGCGCCCACGTAAGCGTCTGCCCGAATCATCAGACAGGCCGTACGACGCCATTTGAGACAAGGGCAGTTGTTGCAGGCGCAGGTACTTTCGGATATGAGCTTGACCTTATGAAGATGACAGACGAGGAAAAGGCTCTTGCAAAAGAACAGATTCAGGAGTATAAGGCAATCGAAGGGCTTGTACAGAGCGGAGATTATTACAGGCTGACAAATCCTTTCGAGAACAGAAATCATGTGCTGTGGCAGTTTGTTTCCAAAGACAAAAAAGAAACCATCGTAAGAGGCGTGCAGCTTCATAACGAGGGAAATGCGGCAGTTTATCTGATTCGTCTGGAAGGACTGGAAGCAAAGAGACATTACGAGGATACAGAAACAGGTAAGGTTTATACAGGAGCAGCGCTTATGAAAGCAGGATTTCCTGTTCTTACAGGAACCGGAGATTACCAGCCGCTGAAATATCATTTCAGAGCTGTTGATTAATCCACAATTGGGATTTACTCCATAAAAAGTAAAAAAGAAAATATCTTCGGAGAATTTCCGGAGATATTTTCTTTTTGCATTATTTTTTCTTTTTATTATCTTCATCGAGAGGCGACATGCCGTCTATCAGATGTTCAATGACCATTTTTTTCATGTAGACATCGAAGCTTAACAGGCAGATGAATGTAAAATTCTTGAGGAAATCCTTATCCTCCTCATCTGCATCCTCGAAGCTTGCCTGAGCTGCATTGTAGCTTTTTAACAGGTCTTTCTGAAGATTTTCAATCTGTCCCTTCTCCATACCGAATACCTCGTTGTAGATATAGGTGAGATCTTTGTCTGTCATGGATTTAAAATATTTCTCTGTGATTGGCGTCAGCAGAGTCTGGATGTCATTGATGGACAGGATATTTTTGAAATAATAAATAAAAATAAGCATCAGAATATGCTCTTTGGAATAACGCTTTTTTTCCGGCGGAGGGAGAAGCTTATTTTTAGCATAATTGTTAATCATGGTCTTAGTGAGAATCTTATCTTCCTCGTGTCTCTTACTGGATGCAAGCTGTTCTTCCATAAAAGTTGTTACCTGATCCATATATAAATTAATATTCGGCAGTTCGTCCGGTTTGATGTAATCAATCCTCGCGACACTGTTTAAAATACTGTTAATCATATTCTGCATATCAATTGTCATAATTTAATCACCTCTGTTCTCTATTATATAGTTTTCATTACTACTTGTAAATAACTTTTTTCTGTACAAATGTCTTTTTCTCTAATATAATAAGAAGTACATAAGTTCTGATTTGAAATAAATTTGGAGGTTGTAACATGGATGATAAATACAGTATGCTCAATCCCCCGCAGCTGGAGGCGGTACGTCATGTGGATGGTCCCCTTCTTATTCTTGCAGGAGCAGGTTCTGGTAAGACCAGAGTTCTGACGCACAGGATTGCATATCTGATTGACGAAGTGGGAGTAAATCCCTGGAATATTCTTGCAATCACATTTACCAACAAGGCTGCAAGTGAAATGAGAGAGAGAGTTGATAGAATTGTGGGATTTGGCTCAGAGAGCATCTGGGTATCCACGTTCCACTCTACTTGTGTAAGGATTTTAAGAAGATATATAGACAGACTTGGATATGACAATAATTTTACCATTTACGATACAGATGACCAGAAGATACTAATGAAAGAGGTTTGCCGTCGCCTTAATATTGATACAAAGATTTATAAAGAGAAGTCTCTTCTTGCCCAGATTTCCCATGCCAAGGATGAGCTGATCACTCCTGATGAGATGGAAATGAACGCAGCAGGAGATTATAATAAGAAAAAAGTGGCAGGAGTTTACCGGGAGTATCAGGCGGCTCTGCGCAAAAACAATGCTCTTGATTTTGATGATCTCATTGTTAAAACAGTGGAATTATTTCAGAATTGTGACGATGTTCTCTACAATTATCAGGAACGGTTCAAATACATTATGGTGGACGAGTATCAGGACACCAATACCGCGCAGTTTAAGCTGATAAGTCTCCTTGCTGCAAGATATGAGAATCTCTGCGTAGTCGGTGACGACGATCAGTCGATTTATAAGTTCCGCGGCGCGAATATTGGAAATATTCTTGGTTTCGAGCGGGTGTTCCCGGAGGCAAAGGTTATCCGCCTGGAGCAGAATTACCGTTCTACGAAAAATATCTTAAATGCAGCAAATGAAGTTATTGCGAATAATACGGAGAGAAAGCCGAAATGCCTCTGGACAGAGAACGAGGAAGGGGAAAAAATCCATTTCCGCCAGTTTATGAACGGTTTTGAGGAAGCTGAGTATGTGGTGGGAGAAATCCAGAATGCCCACAGAGAAGGGATTTGCAGTTATAAGGACTGCGCGATTCTTTACAGGACAAACGCCCAGTCTCGACTCTTTGAGGAGAAATGTCTCCTTGCAAATATTCCGTACAAAATTGTCGGTGGCGTAAACTTCTATGCACGAAAAGAGATTAAAGATCTTCTGAGCTATTTAAAGACTATTGATAATGCAAAGGATGACCTTGCAGTGCGTCGTATCATCAATGTGCCAAAAAGAGGAATCGGTGCAACCACGCTGGGACGGGTTCAGGATTATGCGGAACAGATGGATGTCAGTTTTTACGATGCGCTTCGCGTAGCGGAGGAAATTCCTGCAATCGGAAGAAGTATTGGAAAGATTGACGGCTTTGTGACTTTTATTCAGAGTCTTAAGAGTAAGGCAGATTCCTATACGGTAGAGGAGCTTTTGGATGAGGTCATCCGCCTCACCGGTTATGTGGCAGAGCTGGAAGCGGAAGATACAGATGAATCCAGAGCGAGAATTGAGAATATTAACGAATTGATTTCCAAGACTGTTTCCTATCAGGAGGCGATGGAAGAAAAAGGAGAGAAGGCGACCTTATCCGGATTTCTGGAAGAAATCGCCCTTGTAGCAGATATTGATTCTGTTGACCCTTCTCAGGATTATGTTCTTCTTATGACGCTGCACAGCGCCAAGGGTCTGGAATTTCCAAGAGTTTATCTGGCCGGAATGGAGGACGGAATTTTCCCAAGCTATATGACGATTGTGTCAGATGACCGTTCTGACATAGAAGAGGAACGCCGCCTGTGCTACGTGGGAATTACAAGAGCCATGAAAGAGCTGACTCTGACAAGCGCCCAGATGCGTATGATACGCGGAGAAAATCAGTATAATAAAATATCAAGATTTGTCCGGGAAATTCCAAGGGAACTGGTGGAGCTTGGTCATACCATAGAGACGAAAAAACCGAAGCTTGAAGAAATTATTCCTGCAAAGAGTAGCTTCGCACAGATGAAAATGGCGTTTCAGGCGAAACCCTTCCAGCAGAAGAACTTTACCGTAAAAAAAGCAGAAGCTCTTGATTACGGAGTGGGAGATACTGTCAGTCATGTAAAATTCGGCGTAGGTATTGTGAAGGATATTACAGAGGGCGGCAGAGACTACGAAGTAACTGTGGATTTCGACAGAGCAGGCGTAAAAAAAATGTTTGCAGGATTTGCGAAATTAAAGAAAATCTAATAAAAGTATACATACCCATTATCTGACAAATGGACAGTTTTTTCTCACAGGAACAGGTTTCTCCCAAAGGAGAAACAGGATAAAATTGTTGTAAGAAAAAACGGAAAGGAAATACAGGTAATGGGTATTATTTTTAATGAAAAAACACAGGAATTTCATTTGTACAATCATGAAATCAGCTATCTGATGAAGGTGATGAGGAACGGACAAATGGGGCAGCTTTATTTCGGAAAAAGAATTTCCCTGAAGGATAATTATGATTATCTCACAGAAATTTGTTATCGTCCCACAAGCTCTTATGTATATGAAAATGAATATTCATTTTCGCTGGAGCATTTGAAACAGGAATATCCCTCTTATGGAACTTCAGATTTTCGTATGCCTGCAGTGGAGATTATTCAGCCAAACGGCAGCAGGATTACTGATTTCGTATACCAGTCGCACAGGATATACAAAGGAAAACCGAAGCTGGAAGGGCTTCCTGCCACCTACACAGAAAAGGACGATGAGGCGGATACTCTGGAAATCCTCTTAAAGGATGAACTTCTTGGAGTGGAAATGACTCTTCTCTATACAATCTTTCAGAAAGAAAACGCTATTGCAAGAAGCGTATTATTCGAAAACAGGGGAGAAGACACGTATATGCTTGACACAGCGATGAGTCTGAGTCTGGACCTCCCTGATGATGAGTATGAGTGGTATCAGTTTTCCGGAGCATGGGGAAGAGAACGTCAGCTTAAGAAGAGAATGCTGCAATCAGGAATCCAGTCTATTGGAAGTACAAGAGGGGCATCGGGACATTTTCAAAATCCATTTGTGGTGTTGAAACGCCCGGGAGCAGATGAATTTCAAGGAGAGGTAATGGGATTTTCGCTTGTATACAGTGGAAATTTCCTTGCACAGGCTGAAGTTGATACTTATAAGGTGACCCGTATGATGATGGGAATCCATCCAATGGGATTTTGCTGGAAGCTGGCACCTGGGAACAGATTTGAGACTCCAGAAGCAGTGATGGTTTATTCAGGGGATGGCATCAATAAAATGAGTCAGACTTTCCACAGACTTTACCGTACAAGACTCGCGAGAGGATACTGGAGAGACAGAGAAAGACCGGTGCTGCTCAATAACTGGGAGGCAACCTATTTTGATTTCACAGAAGAAAAGCTTGTGGAGATTGCAGAGAATGCAAAGAAAGACGGAATAGAATTGTTTGTTCTGGATGACGGATGGTTTGGAACGCGTTGCGGAGACACCAGCGGACTGGGGGACTGGTGGGCAAATACAGAACGTCTTCCGGAGGGAATCCGAGGACTTTCTGAAAAAATAGAAGCTCTTGGATTGAAATTCGGATTATGGTTTGAGCTTGAGATGGTAAACAAAGACAGTGAACTTTATCGTGCGCATCCGGACTGGATTCTTCAGACGCCGGGAAGAAATACATGCCATGGAAGAAATCAGTATGTTCTGGATTTTTCCAGAAAGGAAGTAGTAGATTATATTTACGGACTTGTTGTAAAAATCCTTCGTGAATCACGTATTTCCTATATAAAGTGGGATATGAACAGGTATATTACAGAATGCTTCTCTGCGGGCTATGGAGCAGAGCAGCAGGGAGAGATTTTTCACAGATATATTCTGGGCGTATATGACCTCTATGAGAGACTGACCAGTGAATTTCCGGAAATTCTTTTTGAGTCCTGTGCAAGCGGAGGCGGTCGTTTTGATCCGGGGATGCTTTACTATGCTCCCCAGTGCTGGACAAGCGATGACTCTGATGCTGTAGAAAGAATCAAAATTCAGTACGGAACTTCGTTCTGTTATCCGGTAAGTTCTATGGGAGCTCATGTGTCCATTACTCCGAACCATCAGGTTTTTCGCAGTACTCCGTTGAAAACAAGAGGGGATGTGGCAGCTTTCGGAGCTTTTGGATATGAACTTGACCTTGCAAGGCTTACAGAGGAAGAACGGCAGATGGTACGGGAACAGATTGCCTTTGTAAAAAAATACAGAAAACTCATTCATACCGGCGATTTCCACAGATTGAAAAGTCCGTTTGAGGGAAATCTTGCTGCATGGATGGTAGTTTCCCAGGATAAAAGGCAGGCAATTGTTGCTTGTTTCAAGATTTTAAATGATATAAACAGCGAATTCCGCAGACTTTCCCTGAAAGGGCTGAATGAGGAGCTCCTTTACGAGGTGGAGTCAGAGGGGCGAGAAATAGGAGAATTTTTCGGGAATGAGATGATGAACATAGGGCTTATTACTTCTGACAGTTCTTCCGGTGAAACAAATGCGGACACTGCCTGTGGGGATTTCTGGTCGAAGATTTATGTGCTGAACGCAAAATAAAATTTAATCCGACCCGGGGCGGGAAAGCACCTTTTTTCTGTACGCGGAAGGACTGATTCCAAAGGAAGTCCGAAAGATTTTTATCAGAGATTCCGGACGCTGGTAACCACAGGAATAGGCAATTTCCGATATAGAAAGCGAGGAGGCTTCCAGCATGTGGCGTGCTCTGGAAAGTTTTGCGGTTTTGATATATTCCATGGGAGAAAGACCGGTATATTTTCGAAAAAGGCTGCTGAGGTAGCTGCGGTTGAGACCAACGAAGCGTGCCACATCTTCCACACCAAAGGGCTCCATCAGATGGCTGCTGATATAGAAAACAGCCTGATCCACATAAGGGTTTCCCTCTGAGAAGGGAAGGAGCTCATGGTTGGAAGCTGCAAGAATACCTAAAAAATGATACAGATTTCCGAGATTCTGATAAGTGTCCCCGATATTGCTGTGATTATGCTTCAGCATGTCGAGGACACAGTTTTTCAGACGTTCTTTTTCGTGACTGCGAAAAATGGGCTGTTCCATGGAAAGCCCAAGGGAGGAAACAAGAGAGGAAGCCTCTGTTCCTGAAAAACCTATCCAGACGTAGGTCCAGGGGGAGTTTGCATCAGACTGGTAAATAGTCAGGCAGTCTGGTGTAATCAGGAAGCCCTGACCCTGGCTGAGATGGTAGACTGTATTGTTTACAGTAAATTTGCCTTTCCCCTCCAGAATATAATGGATGAGGTAATAAGGGCGCACTGCAGGACCGAATTTATGACAGGGAGAAGTCACAGAATGTCCAAAGGTATTGACGCATAAAGGCTGCCTGTCATAAACAGGAAGATCCATATAAACATAAACAGAATTTTCCATAAAACCTTTCCTCCTGCAGTCGGGAATCCATGCCGGAGAGAATATTTCCGGCCGGTCTGTATTAGTTTTCGTCTTCCAGATAATAGCGGATAAGGTTCAGCGTATTTTCAACACCGTCCTTATGGGTACGCTCATAGCCGTGGGATGCATATACACCGGGACCGATCAGACCGTGACGGACATCGTAACCTGCACGCAGGGTGGCTTCCACATCAGAACCGTAGTGAGGATAGATATCCACAGCATATTTCAGATCATGTTTCTGGGCAACTTCAATCATGCGGCTAACAACCGGATAGCTGTAAGGACCGCCGCTATCCTTGGCACAGATAGAAACCTCATGCTCTGTGCATTCCAGTCCGTCGCCTACACATCCCATATCTACAGACCAGATTTCCGTTACACCATCCGGACATGATGCAGATCCGCCGTGTCCGACTTCTTCAAAGATTGTGAAGTGTGCGTAAACGCGGCGTTTTGGTGTAAGGTTGTTGTCTTTGAGGTATTTTGCGTAACCGAGAAGAACAGATGATGAAATTTTATCATCAAGAAAACGGCTCTTAATGTAGCCGCTGTCTGTTACGCGGGTACGGGGCTCGAAGCAGACATAGTCGCCGTTCATGATACCAAGCGCTTTAACGTCATCTTTTGAACTTATCGGCTCATCGATGAGGATTTCTACGTTATCCCAGGTTCTTTTTTCTGTATAATCGTCTGTCACATGGACAGAAGCGTTTACAAGCTGGCAGGTTCCTTCGTAAATTTTACCGGATTTGGTGATGATCCGACAGTTTTCTGTTTCAGCATTCTCCGGACGCATACCGCCGATAGGAGTGAGTTTCAGACGCCCGTTTTCTTTAATCTGATGAACCATGCCTCCTAAGGTGTCACAGTGACATTCCATAAGAATGGCATTTTCGGTGTCGTCTCCACCCAGATCTGCAAGTACACCCCCTTTTACGGTACGCTCTGCTTTTACGCCAAGACGCTGAAATTCCTCCAGTAAATATTCTGTTACTTTTTCCCCGTAGCCGGAAGGACTGTCAATATTCAGAAGTTTTACAGCCTGATCTACGATGTAATCTACATATTGTTTCATATTCCAATCTCCTTATCAGTTTCCCTTTCATACTTGTAACACAGGTTACTGGAAACAGTAAGAACAGTTTATCATAAATTGTAAAAAAATGCAGTAGATGTCTATTCATTTTTTGGCGATTTTGTTAAAATATAAAGAAATCATACTGAAATTTTTGGTTGTTACAGGAAGGGGAGATATGAAAAATGTTAAAAGTGTTTCTGGTAGAAGACGAGATAATCATACGAAACGGTGTAAAAAATAATATACCATGGGAGCAGGAGGGGTTCACCTTTGTGGGGGAAGCTGGAGACGGAGAGCTGGCATGGCCGCTGATCAAGCAGACGAAGCCGGATATTCTGATTACGGATATCCGTATGCCTTTTATGGACGGTCTGGAGCTTTCAGGACTTGTGCGAAAAGAGCTTCCGGATACAAAGATTATTATTTTGAGCGGATACAGTGAATTTGATTATGCAAAGCAGGCGATTAATCTGGGAGTGGCAAATTATCTTCTGAAACCAATTAGCGGGGAAAAGCTTTTGGAGGCTGTAAAGCAGGTGGCTGATATCATCCGGGAAGAACGCGCCCAGACTCTTCTTGTGGAGCAGTACAGACTGGAGAATGGGGAAAACGTTAAAGTAGAAAAAATTCGTCTCTTTGAACAAATTGTTGCAGGTACTGCTACAACAAGAGAAATTCTTGACAGGGGAGAGCTTCTGGAGCTGGATCTGGCAGCGCCTTTTTATACAGTTCTTCTTCTGAAACTGGTTGATTCCGGAGAAAGTATGGATTCTTCGGCGCAGGTTATGGAAGCGTCTGAAAAGGTAGATGAGGCAATTATGAAGAATCCGGAGTTCTTTGCAGTAGAAAGAGGTCTGGAAGGTCTGGCAATCCTTATGAAATCAGAGGAGGAGAGGCAGGCGGGGACGAAGTTGATGAATCTGGAAAAGGAAATACAGGAGATTCTCACACAGTATCCTGAAGTTTCTTATTTTGGAGGAGCAGGAGAGACAGTGCAGCGTATGAGGGATATCCGCCGCTCCTATATAGGGGCAAGCAAGGCTTTTGCCAGCCGCTTTTTTACGGAAAAAAACCGTTTTCTTACAGTGGAGCAGATTCGTGAATTAAAGCCTGCGGGGATGAAAGATATGAGTCTTAAATCTGTGGATGCATCCAAGATTAACAGAAAGCTGGTGGAAGATTTCCTGAAAAGCGGGCTTGAGGAGGAGACAAAAAATTTCGTGGAAGAATATTTCAAAAATATCGGACATGAAAATTACGAATCTCTTATGTTTTGTCATTATCTGATCGTAGATATGAATTTATGTGCCAGTCATTTTCTGGAAAGCATCGGAATTGATTCCGCACTTCTTCCTGCCCAATGCAGGGATGTGGGGGAATTTGCGGATTCTCTTCAGTGTGAGGAGGGGATGATTTCCTATGTGACGAAGCTTTTTACAGAAACTATAAGGCTTCGTGACAAATCTTCCAGAAATAAATATATGGAGCTTATTACTGCGGCTCAGAAAATTATTCTGGAGAATTTTCAGAACAATGAGTTCTCAATGAACCAGGCTGCAGCAATGGTAAATTTAAGTCCCGGATATTTCAGCACTCTTTTCCGCCAGGAAACAGGAGTGAGCTTTGTGGAACATCTTACAGGTATCCGTCTGGAAAAGGCAAAAGCGCTTCTGATGTGTACAAATATGCGAAGCTCGGAAATTGCATATGAAGTGGGATATAAGGACGCTCACTATTTCAGTTACATATTTAAAAAAGTATGCGGATGTACTCCTAAGGAATATCGTGCAAGAAAGGGCGAGGATAACGTATGAGATTTCCGGAAAGTATGAAATTTCTAAAGAAATATCCCCTTGATAAAAGGCTGAATCTTCTTGCTGCAGTCATTATGCTGCCTCTTACAGCGCTGATTCTTTACCTTTTAGTAAGTCTGATAAATTTCAGCAATGCTTACAGTCAGAGCGTAAGGAATATTACGGCGATAAATAAATACAGTCTGGATTTTAAAACAGATCTGGATTACAGCATGTACCGCGCCATTATCGGAAATCTGAGTTTCAAAAATCTGAATGAAGAAGAGGCAAATCTTCAGTCGGATGACGCAAGGGTAAGAAATCCCTACACCATGATCAATGAGCTTCACGGCTCTTTGACATATCAGATTGAAGAGTCAGACAGCTCTCATCTGGAGCTTCTGAGCAGAATTGACAAGAGTCTGGGATGGCTGGAAAGAGTCGTGCGTACCATTGATGATAATATTGAGAAGGGAAGCCATTATGAGGAAAATATGGATCTTCTGGAGAATGATATCAGAAGCTCCACAGCCCTCATTCAGGAAAATCTTCAGGAATATATTTATTACGAGACATCAAATCTGGAAAATATCAGGCATATGCTGGAGGACAGGGCAAAGGATACCCTGATTCTCTGTACTGTGATTCTTCTGATTCTTCTTGTATTGATTCTCAGTTTGACAAGGATGATTACCCAGAGTGTTACGAAGCCTATCCGCGAGCTGTGCAGAGCGACGAAGCAGGTGGCAAAAGGAAACTTTTCCCACGCAGAGATTGAATCCGGAGACGAGATTCAGGTACTTACCAACAGTTTCAATGATATGACAGGAGAAATCCAGTATCTCATTGAAAATATCAAAAAAGAGCAGAAGAACTTAAGAGATACGGAGCTTAAGCTTCTGCAGGCGCAGATTAATCCCCACTTTCTTTATAATACGCTGGATGCAATCGTATGGATGGCAGAAGGAGGGATGAATAAAGAAGTTGTGTTCATGGTTACAGCTCTGTCAGAATTTTTCCGCACAACCTTAAGTGAAGGGAACGATTATATTACTATTCGGGAGGAGGAATCCCATATCCGAAGTTACCTCAGTATTCAGGAGGTTCGTTATGCAGACATTATGGAATATGAAATCAGCATAGATGCCGGGATTTATCCTTATTATATATTAAAGCTTACCCTTCAGCCTCTTGTGGAAAATGCGCTTTATCACGGAATCAAAAACAAGAGGGGAAAAGGAAAAATCACAGTCAGGGGATATGAACGTAATGACAGAATTTATCTTGAGGTAGAAGATAACGGGATTGGAATGACGGAAGAAGAGCTGGAAATCCTCCGGAAGAAGGTAAAAGGAGAGGCGGAAAGGGAAAGAGGTTTCGGTCTTGGAAATGTAGATGAGCGTATCCGGCTGAACTACGGTCCTGAATTTGGCATCAGTTTTCAGAGTAAAAAAGGAGAAGGAACTCTTGCCACAGTATGTATACCTAAAAAAATCACACTTTTATCTGAAAATAATCAACTTACTAATTCTTGACAGGGAAAATTAGTAAAAAAAGCAACAAATACCCTTGTTTATTCTGTTTATTTTATGAAAAATTACTGATAGAATAAGGCTACAAGATAACGAAGGGGCGACGAAGCCCAGTACATTCAAGGAGGGAATTTTTTATGAAGAAAAGAGTTTTAGCAGTTTTGGCAGCATCCGCACTTGCAGCTACTATGATGCCTGTAACAGCATTCGCAGGCGAAGACGATCTGATTACAGTTGGTTATGCACAGGTTGGTGCAGAGTCTGACTGGAGAACCGCTAACACAGAATCTTTCAAATCCACATTTACAGAAGAGAACGGATACAAACTGATTTTTGATGATGCACAGCAGAAACAGGAAAATCAGATTAAAGCTATCAGAAGCTTTATTCAGCAGGAAGTTGACTACATTGTAGTAGCTCCTGTAGTTGAGACAGGATGGGAAACTGTGCTTCAGGAAGCTGCAGATGCCGGTATTCCGGTTATCCTTTCCGACCGTATGATGGATCTTGCTGATGAAGATCTTTATACCTGCTGGGTAGGCGGAAACTTCGTAAAAGAAGGTGAAACTTGTGCAGACTGGCTGGCAAAATATCTGGAAGAACAGGGACGCGGAGAAGAAGAAATCAATATGGTAACAATTCAGGGTACCATCGGTGCTTCTGCTCAGATCGGACGTACAGAAGGTGTTGCAAATAAAATGGCAGAACATCCTAACTGGAAGATGTTAGACATGCAGTCTGGTGAGTTCACACAGGCAAAAGGTCAGGAAGTTATGGAATCTTTCCTTAAATCCTATGATGACATTGATGTTGTTATCTGTGAGAACGACAATGAAGCATTCGGCGCTATCGACGCAATCAAAGCTGCAGGAAAGACTTGCGGACCAGACGGCGACATCATCGTTGTTTCCTTTGACTCTGTAAAAGCTGCATTTGATTCTATGATCGCAGGCGACCTGAACGCTACTTTCGAGTGTAACCCACTTCACGGACCACGTGTAGCTGAGATTATCCAGAAACTGGAAGCTGGCGAAGAAGTTGAAAAGGTTCAGTACGTTGACGAAGCATACTTCGATACAACTATGGATCTCGAGAGCATCGTTGCAGAACGTGCATATTAATTGATAACCATAATCCCATGAAAAAAGGGTTTCCCAAGTTCAATAATTAAGTCGTGTATCATGCGGGGACGACGGAACCGAAAGGTTCCCGCCCCGCATTTTTAAGCAACAAACGGGTCAGGCGGGATTTCAAATTGTCCGCTCACAGTTACATAGAAAGAGAGGCAGCTTTATGGAGCAGGGTGTTGTGCTCACAATGAGACATATCAGCAAGAATTTCCCGGGCGTTAAAGCGCTGCAGGATGTGGATTTTACGTTACGAAAAGGTGAGATTCATGCACTGATGGGCGAGAATGGCGCCGGAAAATCCACATTGATCAAAGTCCTTACAGGTGTTGAGGAATTTGAAACAGGAGAAATCAGAATTGACGGAAAGAATACAGCGATTATCAACCGCTCTCCGCAGGAAGCGCAGATGAACGGAATCAGTACGGTTTATCAGGAAGTAAACCTCTGTCCGAACCTTTCCGTAGCAGAAAATCTTTATATCGGCAGAGAGCCGATGCGCGCCGGCATGATTGACTGGCGAACCATGAACAAAAAATCCAGAGAGCTTCTGGAAAGTCTGGATATTCACATTGACGTAACTATGGCAGTAGAAAATTACTCCATAGCGATTCAGCAGATGCTTGCGATTGCCCGTGCAGTAGACATGTCGGCAAAGGTGCTGATTCTGGATGAGCCTACCTCTTCTCTGGATGACGGAGAGGTAGAAAAGCTGTTCAGGCTTATGAATAAGCTTAAAGCACAGGGCGTAGGCATTATCTTTGTCACACACTTTCTGGAACAGGTTTATGCAGTATGTGACAGAATTACCGTTCTTCGAAACGGTACTCTTGTAGGAGAATATAAGGTAGAAGAACTTCCGAGAGTACAGCTTGTAGCCAAGATGATGGGTAAAGATTTTGACGATCTGGCTGCAATTAAGAAAGAATCTTCCGAACAGAAAGCAAGGGGAGAGGTTGTGATTTCCGCTAAAGGTCTTGGCCATAAGGGAACCATTAAGCCGTTCAATCTTGATATCCATAAAGGAGAGGTAATCGGTCTTACCGGACTTCTGGGCTCCGGACGTTCCGAGCTTGCCCGAAGCATTTACGGCGCGGACAAGGCAGATTCCGGCGAACTTTTTGTAAAAGGCAAAAAGCTGCTGGTGGGCGCTCCTCTGGATGCAATGATGGCAGGTATGGCATATCTTCCTGAAAACCGTAAAGAGGAAGGAATCATTGCCGATCTTTCTGTACGTGAAAATATTATTATCGCGCTTCAGGCGAAACGCGGTATGTTCCATCTTCTGAGCCGTAAAGAACAGGAGGAATTTACAGACAAATATATTGATATCCTTCAGATTAAGACTGCGGACAGAGAAACTCCGATTAAGCAGCTCTCAGGTGGTAACCAACAGAAGGTTATTCTGGGCAGATGGCTTCTTACAAATCCGGATTTCCTGATTCTGGATGAACCTACCCGTGGTATTGATATCGGTACGAAAACAGAGATTCAGAAATTAGTATTGCAGCTTTCAGAACAGGGAATGGCAGTTATGTTTATTTCTTCAGAAATTGAGGAAATGATTCGTACCTGCAGTCGTATGGCAGTTCTGCGTGATGGCATGAAGGTAGGAGAACTGGAAGAATCCGAACTTTATCAGGATTCCATCATGAAAGCAATTGCGGGAGGTGGAAATTGATGGAAAAAATCAAAAAACTTACGTCAAAGAGACTGTTTATGCCGGTGTTCTGTCTTATTATTATGTTGATTGCAGCAGTCATTGCAAGTCCTGACTTTTTTAAGATTGACATCCAAAACGGCGTTCTTTACGGACGTATCATCGATGTAATCAACAGGGGCAGTGAGGTCGTAATCCTTGCCATTGGTATGACACTTGTAGTAGCAGCTTCAGCAGGTACGGATATCTCCGTCGGCGCAGTCATGGCAGTTGTTGCGGCAGTCACCTGTTCCTTTATTGCAGGAGGACAGCAGTCTGTAAACGAATATATCAACAATCCTTTACTTGGTATTCTTCTTGGTATTCTGGTAGGTGTTCTCTGCGGATGCTTTAACGGTTTCCTTGTTGCCAAGCTGCATATTCAGCCTATGGTAGCGACTTTAATTCTTTTTACAGCAGGTCGTGGTATTGCGCAGCTTCTCACAAACGGACAGATTACCTATATCCGTGTAGACAGCTTTAAAATGCTGGGAGCCAGCATTCCGGGAATTCCGATTCCTACATCTATCTTTGTGACGGTAATCATGGTTGCGGTTACTATGCTTCTTTTGAAAAAAACAGCTCTTGGTATGTATGTGGAAGCAGTTGGTATCAACTCCCGCGCATCCAGACTGGTAGGTTTAAAATCCGCAAAAATCATTTTTCTCGTATACGCGTTCTGCGGTTTCTGCGCAAGTATTGCGGGACTTATCAACTCTTCCCGTATCTATTCTGCAGATGCCAATAACATTGGTCTGAATCTGGAGTTGGACGCTATCCTTGCTGTTGCTCTTGGAGGAAACTCCCTTGGTGGCGGTAAGTTCTCCCTGATTGGAAGTGTGATCGGCGCCTATACTATTCAGACATTGACAACTACTCTGTATGCAGTATCTGTAAGTTCTGACCAGATTCCTGTATATAAGGCAATCGTAGTCGTAATTATCGTATCATTGCAGTCCCCTGAGCTTCGTAAGATGTTCCGCCGTCTTAAGGGAAAAGGCGCAGCTCAGGCATCCAGTGGGAAAGGAGCAGCATAATGAAGAAAGACAGACGTAAACTGGACGGAAATTCTTTTCTGTTGTTGATCACCATTGCGCTGTTTGTGGTCATGTATATTGTAGGGGTTATTCTTTTTAAGGATCAAGGGTTTGCAAAAACCCAGAACTTCCTGAACCTGTTTATATCCAACGCCGGATTGATCGTTATAGCGGCAGGTATGACTATCGTTATGATTACAGGCGGTATTGATATTTCCGTAGGTTCCGTTGTTGCTATGGTTTGTATGATTCTTGCATGGTGTATGGAGAAGGCAGGATGGGGAGCGATTCCTTCCGCAATCTTTGTCCTTACAATCGGTCTTGTGTTCGGTCTTGTACAGGGATGGCTTGTGGCATATCTGAATATACAGCCGTTTATCGTAACTCTGGCGGGGATGTTCTTTGCCAGAGGTATGACAGCAGTAATCAGTAAGGAAATGATCAGTATTAAAAATGAAATGTTCTTAAGCTGGGCACAGTGTAAGATTCATCTTCCTTTCGGCGGTTACGTGAATAAGAAAGGCAAACTGATTGAGCCTTATATTTATCCAAGCGTAATTATCGCGCTGGTGATTCTGGTAGCAATTTTTATTCTCCTGAAATATACAAAATTCGGACGCAGTATCTATGCGATAGGCGGCAATGAGCAGTCTGCTCTTATGATGGGGCTGAATGTAAAGAAGACGAAACTGAAAGCTTATATTTTGGAAGGATTTCTTGCAAGTGTCGGCGGTTTCCTTTTCTGCCTTAACACCTGTTCCGGTTTCGTTGAGCAGGCGAAGGGCTTTGAGATGGATGCCATCGCATCAGCCGTTATCGGAGGAACTCTTTTGACCGGCGGTGTGGGAAATGTGTTCGGAAGTCTGTTTGGTGTACTGATCAAGGGTACTATCGAGGCATTTATTACCTTCCAGGGAACTTTATCTTCCTGGTGGACAAGAATTACAATTGCGGCAATGCTCTGTTTCTTCATTGTGCTTCAGAGTATCTTTGCATCAGCAAAAGAAAAGAATAAGAAATGACAGGAAAAGGTCAGGCGTAACCTATAGGGATTACACCTGACCTTTATTGTGTGCCGGCAATTGTATTATTTTTTCTTTACTAAATGGGCGACTGTTTCCACATGTACAGTCTGGCAGAACTGGTCTACACAGCAGGCTTTTTCCAGGCGGTATCCGGCTTCCAGAAAGAAAGGAAGATCACGGGCGAGGCTGGTAGCTTTGCAGGAAATATAGACAATATGTTCCACGCCGTAGGAGAGAATCTTCGGCAGTGCTTTCGGATGGATGCCGTCACGAGGGGGATCAAGGATGATGACATCAGGCTTTTCGGTAAGATCGTCAAGAACTTTCAGAACATCGCCTGCAATAAAGCGGCAGTTGGACAGACCGTTAAGTCTGGCGTTTTCTCTGGCAGCTTTTACTGCGTCTTCCACAATCTCCACACCAATGACTTTATCTGCAACAGAAGCAGCAAGCTGAGCAATGGTTCCCGTACCGCTGTAAAGATCGAAAACAACCTTGTCTTTCGTATCTCCAATGTAATTTCTTACAACAGAATACAATATCTCCGCAGCCAGGGAGTTGGGCTGGAAGAAGGAGAAGGTACTGATTTTGAAACGAAGACCGAGAAGGGTTTCATAGAAATAGTCCTGTCCGTAAAGGATTCTTGTCTCGTCACTTTGAACCACATCAGAAAGAGAATCGTTTATAATATGCATAATACCGACAATTTTGCCCTCAAGAGGAAGAGAGAGAAGTTCTTCTTTTAAGGGGGAGAGGTCATGTTCTTCCTGACTGGTTGTAATCACATGAACAAGAATTTCACCGCTTGTAATCCCTCTTCTGAGAAGAAGATGGCGAAGATAGCCGATATGTTGTAGCTTTTTATAATAAGAAACATTTTTGTCTTTGAAATATTTATGGACACAGGCAAGGATTTTTGTCATATCTTCGTGCACCAGTTTACAGTCATATGCGTTCAGTACATCGTAGGTACTTCCTTTTTTGTGAAGTCCGAGAGAAAGCGGACCGTCCTTATACTCATCGCCGAAGGAAAACTCCATTTTATTGCGGTATCCAAATTCAATAGGGCTTCCGTGGATTCCCTCCCAGGTGTAGGAAGACTGTCCGCCTTCTTTAAGAGCTGCATCCAGAAGATCGCGCACCTGACGCTCTTTCATTCGAAGCTGTTCTTCATAATCCATAGTTTGGTACATACATCCCCCGCAATCCGGGAAAATGCTGCAGACGGGAGTGCGTGTTTCCAGCGGAGAGTGTTCCAGAACTTCCATAAGGCGGCCTTCTGCACGCCCGGAACGCTTTTTATTGATCATAAAGCGGATTTTCTGTCCCGGAATTCCGTTTTTGACGGTGACTTTTTCATCACCGACCATTACCCGTCCTTTATTTGGAAAATCTACTTTTTCAATAGTACCTTCATAAATTTCGCCTTTTTTCATAGGACTTCCTCCATTCAGTAAAATAGCTCCGGAACATGCCGGAGCTACTTGTTATTTTAATTAATATGGGAAAAATCAGTCTTCGTCATCCTCGAAGTAGTCATCGAAATCGTCGTCGAAGTCTTCTTCAAAATCTTCCAGATAATCCGGGGTAAAGAAACGATAAACTGCAAATGCAATACCTGCCACCGCAGCAACTGCACCGATAATTGCCAATGCCCAGAGGACTGTATTTTTCTGTTTCTCTTCGTCTTTTTTCTTTAATGCTGATAATAATTCCTCGATTTTAATATTCATAATTACACCATCCTCTCATTTTTATATAAACGGAACCAGATTTTCTGCCGTTTTCAGATACGGATATTATAACACCATCAGACTGATTTTACCATATCAAAAGTGAAATTAAGAGAAAATAAAAAGGAGCAAAAGAAAACCTGTTTCTGTATTTTAGGTATAGTGAAGAGAAAGAAAGTATGATATACTCAACTATATGCCGCAGGATAGGGAAAACCCGGATTCTGCAGAAAATATATAGAAAGAGTGGAAGGTAATATGATATTAAATCTTGTATTATTAGTCGTCGGCTTCATACTGCTGATCAAGGGAGCGGATTTTTTTGTGGCAGGCGCATCCGGCATTGCTGAGAAATTCAGAATTCCCCAGATAGTCATTGGTCTTACAATTGTTGCTTTCGGCACAAGTGCGCCAGAGGCTGCAATCAGTATTTCTGCGGGCTTTAAGGGCTCCACGGGAATTTCCATTGGAAATATTCTGGGCAGCAATATCTTGAATATTCTGCTGATTCTTGGAATCACAGCCTGCATCACAGCCCTGAAGGTGCAGAAGAATACAGTAATGATTGAAATTCCTTTTACGATCTTTATCACAGTTGTTCTGGTCGTTCTGGGAAATACCATGGGAAAATTGAACCGCGTCACAGGAGTGGTTCTGTGGATTCTGTTCTTGCTGTTTCTTGCATATTTATTTTATACAGCGTATAAGGGAAGGAAAGAAGGAGAGCCGGATTCCTGTCCTCATCAGATGCAGCCTATGTGGAAGCTTCTGCTTGTTACGGTTGCAGGTCTTGCAGCTGTTGTCATTGGAAGTGATATCACAGTAGACAGTGCCTCTGCCATCGCTTCAGAACTGGGGATGAGCGACAGATTGATCGGTCTTACTATTGTGGCGTTCGGAACATCTCTTCCGGAACTTGTCACATCTGTAATGGCAGCGAAGAAGGGACAGGCGGATATTGCAATTGGAAATATTGTGGGCAGCAATATTTTTAATATTCTGTTTGTGCTTGGAACAACAAGCCTTGTCTGTCCGATTCCATATGATGCAGCACGTTTCCTTGTGGACGGAATTGTATGTATCGGAGCAGCAGTTCTTTTGTGGCTCTGTGTTCTGAAAAATAAAGAACTCCGCAGATGGGGAGGAATCCTCTTTCTTGTAGCTTATGCAGGATATTTTATTTATCTGGTAAGATAAGAAAGAAATTGCACAGGAGATAAAATGAGTATTTTGGAACTTTTTATCCTGGCTGTAGGGCTCTCCATGGATGCCTTTGCCGTATCTGTTTGCAAGGGACTTTCGCTGGGAAAAATAAATGGTAAGCATATGTGTACAGCTGGTGCCTGGTTCGGTGGATTTCAGGCACTAATGCCGCTTATGGGGTATATCGGCGGCCGCTTTTTCACAGATATGATAACAGGCTATGCGCACTGGATTGCGTTTTTGCTTCTGGCATTCATTGGTGGAAGTATGATTCGGGAAGCGTTCGGGGAGGAAGAGTGTACAGACTGCTCCATGTCGGCTCGCTCCATGTTGGTGCTTGCAGTTGCAACGAGTATCGATGCTCTTGCAGTGGGCGTGACACTGGCCTTTCTGAAGGTATCGATTCTTCCGGCTGTTTCTTTCATCGGAGTTGTGACCTTTGTCTGTTCTGCTCTTGGTGTAAAGATTGGAAGTATTTTCGGGATGAAATATAAATCGAAGGCGGAATGCTGCGGAGGAATCATTCTGATTCTCATCGGATTGAAGATTCTTCTGGAAGGGCTTGGTTATCTGTAATCCGAAGAAGAGGGAAGCTGAGAAAATGTCGAAAAAGTAATTATAAATTACAGATACCTGAAAAAGTATGTTATAATAGCCGTATCTAATGAAAATGAATCATAATTCAGGGAGGAATATAATATGAAGAAAAGCAAATTAGCAGGTATTTTACTTTGCAGTATGTGTCTTATTGCAGGAAGCGCAGTGCCGGCAATGGCTGATTCCGTTAAAGTTGTTACTCTTGGAGCTGACCTTACAGAGGAACAGAAAGAGACTATGCTGAGATATTTCAAGGTGAACAAAAATGATGTGCAGATTCTTACCATCACAAACCAGGATGAGAGAGAACATTTAAGCTCTTATGTTCCTCTTGAGCAGATTGGTACAAGAACTGTCAGCAGCGCGTACGTGAAACCAACCCAGTCAGGAGGAATCAGAGTTCGTACAGCGAACCTTAACTGGGTAACCTGTAATATGATTGCGACTACGCTTTCTACTTCCGGCGTAAAGAATTGCGAAGTTGTGGCGGCGTGTCCTTTCGAGGTATCAGGAACAGGTGCTCTTACAGGAATTCAGATGGCATACGAGACAGCTACAGGAGAGAAACTTGATGAGACAAAGAAAGAAATCGCTACAGAAGAGATGGTAGTGACTGGAAACCTTGCTGATCAGGTCGGTAAAAATGACGCCACAACTGTTATCAACAAGGCAAAGATGGAAGTTATCAAGAATGGTATCCAGGATGTAGATTCTATCTATAATATTGTAATTAATGTTGCAAATGAGAACGGTGTTTCGTTAACAGATGAACAGATTGGTGATATCGTAGATCTTCTGGTGGAAATCGCACAGCAGGATTACAATTACGAAGATATGGCTGCAACTCTGGAGATGGTAGATGGAAATGTGTCCAGTGAGGAAGTCGGAGAACTTGACGATGAGGATGACGTTACGGTAGATGCAGGTGAAATCGTGGACGGAGACAGCATTGTTGCAGGGCTGGATGACAGCATTCTTGGCGATGATATCGTGGCAAGTTCTACAGAAGATCCGGGACTTGAACAGGAAACAGGTATGGTGGAAGGCAGCGCTCCGGAAGAAGATGAATGGACAGAGGATGAATGGACAGAAGATGGAGAAACTGTAGGAGAAGGTGATTCCTCTTCTGCTGATGCGATTTCAGAGTTTGATACATCTTCATTGACAGAAGACCAGATGTACTATTTTAATCAGGCAGATACATTCTTTACCGGAGAGTATTATGGAGATACAGATGCTCTCCACACAGCAATGGGTGAGGATGCGACAGCTCCTGTACTTGATGAGAAGACAGCGGAGGCTCTGACAAAGGAGGTTAAGAAGCTCTATCTGGATATTCTTGTAAATGGTACAGATACTTATGTTGCAGACGGAACAGAGATGTATATGACAACAGAGCTGAATATGCTGGATAAAGGACTTAAGAAAATCTTCGGTCAGGATGAGAGTGCAGCAGCAATTGAGGCACTTACTGATATAACAGAAGAGGATAAGACGACTCTTTATAAAGATACTATGAAATTCTTTGAGAAGCTTTACGGAGAGACATCTACAGAAGAAGAATACGCTGAAGACACATCTTCAGCAGAAGGAGCATTGGAAGGAGAACTTGAAGAATAATTCCGAAGGTTTTTCGAGATGATGAACTTTACGATAAGAAAAGCAGAAATCCGGGATATAGACGGGATTATGAGACTGATGGAGGAAGCTTCTCATAATCCTGCACATCCGGACTGGTTCGTTGCAGACGATGAAGCTTATGTAAAAGAGCATTTAAGCGGAAAGGGATTTGTAATCACAGCAGTTTCCGACAGTGATGAAATTGCAGGATTCTTTCTTGTAAAGCAACCGGAGCTTTCGGAGAATTTGGGATTATTTCTTGATTTTGAGGAAGAGAGTCTGAGGAAGGTTGCGGTAATGGACTCGGCAGTTGTAGGAAGCGCATGGAGAGGGAATGGTCTTCAGGGAAAAATGATTGAGAAAGCAGAAGAAGTTCTTGACAGAGAACACTTTTCTTTTTTGATGTGCACCGTTCATCCGGATAATATCTATAGTCTCAGAAATATGCAAAGACACGGATATGAAGTGAAAAAAAGGGTAAAATGCTATGGAGGGCTTACCCGTTATATTCTTCTGAAAGAAATTTGATATGTCAGGGAAGTTCCCCGTTTCTGCTTTTGGGCATGAAACGGGGGATTTTTTACTCTGAAAGGGAAATCCGTGCTTTTTCTGTGAACAATGCGGCTGGTGGATTGTGGTAATTGTTTTTTTGTGTTACAATGAGTTTTAATTTCATTGTAAAAGAGGTAGATTTTATGAGAGACAAGTTGAATAAGTTTATGCAGGGACGTTACGGTGCGGATCAGTTTGCCAGATTTACCATGGGAGTTGCCCTGGTATGTATTGTTCTGGCTCTTTTTTTACGGAAATCGCCAATGGGAGGGCTTTTAGATACCCTTGGACTGGCTGCAATCATTTATACATATTTCCGTATGCTGTCAAGAAATATTCCGAAACGATATGCGGAAAATCAGAAGTATCTGTCTATGACACAGAAGCTTCGTACGCAATTCAGTAAAGAAAAGAGTATGATGGAGCAGAGAAAGACGCATCATATTTATACCTGTCCCGGTTGTGGACAGAAAATTAGAATCCCTAGAGGAAAAGGCAAGATTGAGATTGAATGTCCGAAATGCCATGTGAAGTTTATCAAGAGGAGTTAAGATGTTTGGTTATGTAGTGATGAATAAACCGGAAATGAAGTTTAAAGACTACGATTTATATCGTACCTTTTACTGTGGACTCTGCCATGTGCTGAAAGATAAATACGGATTTTCCGGACAGATTTCACTTACTTATGATATGACGTTTGTAGTGCTTCTTCTCAGTGCGCTCTATGAACCTGATACAGAGCAGGGAGCTCGCAGATGTATTGTTCATCCTGCCCGAAAGCAGCAGATAAGACAGAATGAGATTACGGAATATGCGGCAGATATGAACATACTGTTTACGTACTACAAGTGTATGGATGACTGGAATGATGAAAAAAGAATCTCCAGATTAGGGTATGCAAAGCTTCTTTCAGGTAAAAATAAACGTCTTCTTGAGAAATATCCGGAGAAATCTGCAAGAATTATAGAGCTTCTGGAGGAAATTTCTGCCATGGAAAAAGCAGGAGAAAAGGATATTGATAAAATATCAGGCTGTTTTGGCCATATTATGGAAGAAATATTTGTATGGAAGGAAGACATGTGGGCAAAATCGCTCAGAAAAATGGGATTTTACCTTGGAAAATTTATTTATCTTCTGGACGCCTATGATGATGTGGAAGATGATGTGAAAAACGGGAATTACAATCCTTTTTCAGAAGAATATAAAATGGAATGGTTCCATGAACATGTAAAAAATCTTCTCATGATGATGATGGCGGAAGCATGTCGGGAATTTGAGAAACTTCCTATTATAATGTACGCAGATATTCTCAGAAATATTCTATATTCAGGAGTATGGTGCCGATTTGAAACAGTAGGAAAAAAAAGGAAGGAAGCACAGGAGAAAAAAGAAGATGTTAGATCCATATAGCGTACTGGGGATACCCAGAAATGCATCAGATGAGGAAATAAAGAAGGCTTACCGAAAATTGAGCCGACAGTATCATCCCGATGCAAATATTAATAATCCTAATAAGGCACAGGCAGAAGAAAAGTTTAAAGAAGTGCAGCAGGCTTACGAGCAGATAATGCGTGAGCGTGAACAGGGAAGCGGCTATGATAGTTACGATCCCTTTGGCGGCTTTAGCGGACAGAAAAACAGTACCTATCAGGATGAGGAAACCATGCGCAGGCAGGCAGCAGCCAATTATGTGCAGAGTGGCCATTATAAAGAAGCACTTCATGTACTTGATACACTTTCCCAGCGTAATGCCCAGTGGAATTATCTGGCGGCTATGGCACATATGGGAATGGGGAATAATGTAAATGCACTAAAATATATGCGCGAAGCAGTACGGATGGAGCCGGATAACGGACAATATCGTATGATGCTTCAGAGAATGGAGGGCGGTGGAACCTGGTATCAGGAGCAACAGAGTCCTTTTGGAGGAATGCCAACCGCGGGAAATGATTTCTGTATGAAACTCTGCCTTGCAAATCTTGCGTGTAATCTGTGCTGTCCCGGAGGAGGTCTTCTCTGCTGTTAAAAAAAATAAAATAGGGAATTGACAAATTATTTCGCAGATATTAATATGTTAAAGTGTTAAAGAAATAATAACTGTTCACACGTTGCTGCCGAAAATGAATATGGCAGATGTGTTACATGGATGACAGGAGGAAATGTGAAATGAGTATTCGTATTGGTATTTTGGGATATGGAAACCTGGGGCGCGGAGTGGAATGTGCCATTAAGCATAATCCGGATATGGAGCTTGCGGCAGTTTTTACAAGACGTGACCCGAAAACAGTAAAGATTCTCACAGAGACAGCAGAGGTTTATTCCGTTGATGAAGCAGAGAAGATGAAAGATAAGATTGATGTTCTCATTCTGTGCGGAGGAAGTGCTACAGATTTACCTGAACAGACACCGAAGTATGCACAGTGGTTTAATGTGGTGGACAGCTTTGATACACATGCAAAAATTCCGGAACATTTTGATAATGTAGATAAGACAGCGAAAGCAGGCGGCCATGTAGGAATTATCTCAGTAGGCTGGGATCCGGGAATGTTTTCGCTGAACCGTATGATGGGAAATGCAATTCTCACCAATGGAAGCGATTATACATTCTGGGGAAAAGGTGTAAGTCAAGGACATTCAGATGCTATTCGCCGTATTGATGGGGTAAAGGATGCAAAGCAGTATACGATTCCGGTAGAATCAGCTTTGGAAGCAGTAAGAAGCGGCGAGAATCCGGAGCTTACTACAAGACAGAAACATACAAGAGAGTGTTTCGTTGTTGCTGAGGAAGGTGCTGACCTTGCCCGTATTGAAAAAGAGATTAAAACAATGCCAAACTATTTTGCTGATTATGATACAACTGTTCATTTTATAACAGAAGAAGAACTGAAAAAGGAGCATAGCGGAATTCCTCATGGAGGTTTTGTAATCAGAACAGGAAAGACCGGATGGAATAACGAAAACAGCCATGTGATTGAATACAGTCTTAAGCTTGATTCAAATCCGGAATTTACATCTTCTGTTATCGTAGCCTATGCAAGGGCTGCATATAGAATGAATAAAGAGGGAATGTCCGGTGCAAAAACAGTCTTTGATGTTGCACCTGCATATTTGAGTGCTATGGAAGCTGCAGAGCTTCGAAAACACCTGCTGTAAAATTACAAACTGTTAAAATTTGTTAAAAAATATAGAGGTTTATAAAGGGGACAGGGCATATTGTGTGCTTTGTCTCTTTTTTTACAGGGCAACAAAGAAGGATTTTCGTATATATTTAACATAAATTTACTTATGTGTTGACTCACTCCTCAAAATGTACTATAATAGGGTCATAAAAATGTAACAACATTGTAAAAAAGATGTTTTCAAGCAATGAACTCTTAATAAGAAAAGGAAGGTATTTATGCGAAAGGTAAGTAAGAAGTTTGGAATTTTGGGGATGTTCCTGTTCATGCTGTTTTTTGCGTTTGGGGTAGCAACTTATACCAATGCCGCGGAAGTACAGGCTGCTAGTAAAGGATTTACTACAATCGGTGGTAAAACTTACTACATTAAGAATGACGGTTCCAAACAGAAAGGCTGGCTGGAGCTTAATGGTGAAAAATACTACTTTGATACCAAGACCGGCGTTCAGTTAAATGGCTGGTTAGAGGACAGTAAGGGAAGAAAACGTTACTTCGATGCGAAAGAGAACGGTGCCATGGCGAAAGGCTGGGTGACTTTTCCGGAAGGACATAAAAGATACTTTAATAAATCAACCGGTTTCATGACTGTGAAATGGGCGACCATCAGCGGAAAAAGATATTATTTCTACAATCCAAGCGGTGTAGCTGCACAGAAGGTATTTCTTACAGACAGTAAAGGAGATACAAGATATTTTACAAGTGCCTGCTATATGCTTACTGGTTGGACACAGAATTCTAAAGGTGAGAAGAGATATTTTGAACCGGAAGATGGTGTAATGGCAACAGATTTTACCAAGCTTGACGGAAAGACATACTACTTCTATAAAGGAAGTGGTAAAATGGCAACAGGCTGGGTAAATAACAAATCAAAAGGCTATAAGTATTATTTTGATAAAGAGACAGGAGTTATGGCTGTCGGTGATGTAACAATTGACGGAAAAAAATATCACTTTAACAGCAATGGTGTTTTAAGCCAGACAACCGGCTCCACAGGAAAGAAAACGATTAAGAATTACCTTGCAGGTGCGCTTCAGCCTGTAGGAGAAGCCCTTTATGTATGGGGCGGTGGCTGGAATGATTCCACCAGAAAGGGAGTAAGTCCGACCTGGAAGAAGTGGTATGACAGTCAGAACAGTAATTATGATTATCACGATTACAACGATTTGAGCACAGCAAACAGAGCGAAGGGACTTGACTGTTCAGGTTTTGTTGGCTGGAGTGCATATCAGGTAATGCAGTCTAAATCTAATATTGGTTCAGGTTATACAGTAGTTGCGGCAGAGGTTGGTCCTTATTATAAATCTCTTGGATGGGGAAGTATTCTTAATCAGACACAGCTCGCTAAGGATAACTGGGAACTTCAGCCTGGTGATGTCGGATATAACAGCGGACATACATGGATCGTTCTTGGGCAGTGTAAAGATAAGAGTGCGGTGATTGTTCATTCTACACCGAATGCAGGATGCCAGATTTCCGGTACACCGACACCAAGCGGAGATTATTCTAGTCAGGCAATTGCGCTTGCTAAGAAATATATGTCCAGATATGCGGGATTTAACAAGTATAATTATCATACATCTTCCGGTAACTACATCAGACAGGGTAATTATTTAAGATGGAACAGTAAGACACTGTCCGACCCGGATGGATATCGTGATATGACAGCAGACGAGATTCTTGCTGATCTGTTTTATTAAGATTAAGAAATGAGATTTAAAAGAGACATTCGAATAATAGAATGTCTCTTTTTTTGTTGTCTTTATATCGAAAAGGTTACTAAATGTTACAAAATTTTAAAATTTTTTATGTTTGGGGCTTGCAATCCTAATAGACTTGTGATAGTATGTAGAAGAGTTAAAAATATGTTTCGAAATTATTACAAATAGAAATAAACTAAGAAGAAATAAGATGTGAGGGTGAAATCATGAAAAAAAGAATTGTATGTCTGACACTTGCACTGATTTTAAGTATGTCACAGGCAGTTGCGGTAAACGCATCAAGAGAAGAAGAGTTAAGAGAAGAGCAGGCTTGGACCAATGCACAGCTTGATGCTACATATTCAAGAATCGACGAGTTGTGGGCTGCTAAAAGCCAGCTGGAGAGTGAAATTGCTACACTCGATGCCAATCTTGTTGATGTAATGGTTTCCATTGAAGTATTAAACAATGATATTTCTGCGAAAGAAATTGAAATTATTAAAACTAAGAAAAAACTGGGAAATGCACAGAATGCCCGCGACAGCCAGTATGAGAATATGAAGAGCCGTATTAAGCTCTTATATGAAAAAGGCGGCAAGGACGCATGGTTCCAGATGATGATGGGAGCAGAAGATATTGCGGATCTTCTGACAAGAGCAGAATATACACAGAAGATGTATGCACAGGACAGAGAGAGCCTTGAGAAATATGCGAAGACAGTTGAACAGGTAAATTCTCTGAAAGATAAGTATGAATCAGAGCAGGCGGAACTCGAGGAGATGAAGGCGGCTCAGGAAGAGCAGTCTTACATTCTTCAGTGTCAGCTTGATGAGAAACGTGCAATTTCCGCAGACTGTGAGAATGAGATTGCATATGCGCAGCAGCAGGCTACAGAGTATGCGAACCTTTTAGTTGAGCAGACTGCAGAGCTTGAAAGACTGGAAGCTGAGAGAATCGCGGCAGAGGAAGAAGCAAGACGTCAGGCCGAATTAGAGCGTCAGGCGGCTGAGGAAGCTGCAGCAGCGGAGGCAGAAGAAAGCAGTGAGGAAGCTTCTGAAGAATCTTCTGAGACAGAGTACGATGAATACGGAAATGTAATTGACAGTGAGAATACAGTATCTTATGATGATTATGAAGCGGAGCAGAGTTATTCAGATGCAGGATCTTATTCAGGAACAGGTTCTTCTGTTGTTGATTATGCGACGCAGTTCGTTGGGAATCCATATGTATGGGGTGGCACAAGCCTTACCAACGGAGCAGACTGTTCCGGATTTACACAGGCTGTTTATAACAGCTTCGGTGTAAGTATTCCAAGAACATCCTATGAACAGCAGAATGCAGGGCGTGAGGTGTCCTATTCCGAGGCACAGCCGGGAGATCTGATCTGCTACGGTGGTCATGTTGCGATTTACATGGGCGGCGGTAAGATTGTACACGCATCCAACTCTCGTGATGGTATTAAAATCAGCAATGATGCAACTTACAGAACAATCCTCTCTGTAAGAAGACTGGTCTAATTAATATATAAAAAAGCAGGCATTCTGTCTGCTTTTTTGTTTTGTGTTTTTTCTTGACAATTACAGTAAATAATGCTATGATAACGTCAGTATAATTCCATATTGAACGTATTAAGTGCTGAATCTTTATAGTTTGTGGTTCAGAAAAGGGAATCAGGTGAAAAACCTGAGCGATCCGGTCACTGTGACAGAGGAGTGAATCTCAGAAGTCCATTGTGTATAACACGAGAAGGAGAGAGGAGCGATGATACTGGAGCCAGGAAACCTGCTTAATATGGCGAGGTTAGACTTCCGTGTAAAGTATAATGACCAGTTTCGGGGAAATCCGCAGCCCCGGGATGTTGTCTGCTTTATCGTAAGGCAGGCATTTTTTTATGGAATAATCGCCTGTTCGTGAGAATTATACAGATTAAATGGCAGGCGATACTGTTTCGGATTTTCGTTCCCTCCGCGCATATATGAACGAAACCTTCTACCCCGAAACAGCATCGCTCCCTCTTTTTTTTGGAGGTTATATGGAGAAGAAATATTGGGAAGACAAAGAGTATTCTTTTTTTAGCCATAAGAAGTGTGAATATTTTCCCTGCCATAAAGGCGCTGATCCGGATAATTTTAACTGTCTGTTCTGTTACTGCCCTCTGTATGCACTGGGGGACAAATGTGGAGGAAATTTCCGTTATACGGAAAAGGGGTTGAAAGACTGTACGAATTGTCAGCTTCCGCATAAAAAGCAGAATTATGGATATGTGACAGGGAAATATCAGGAGCTTGCAGAGCTTATGAAAAGAAATTGTGGAAATAGAACAGAAGAATAGCAGAGGTAAAGATAAAACCGGAAATTTGCTTCGGCTTAGGAAGCAGATTTCCGGTTTTTTGTACCTGGATATGGTGATTTATCCTTGGGTTGGAGAGGTCATATTTTTTAATTCTCTGTACATCAGAAGAATACCGAGAATACCTGCGGCAGCGTCTGCGACAGGGCCTGCAAACATGACGCCTTCCACACCCATAAGAAGGGGGAGCAGCACGACCAGAGGCACCAGGAAAAGAAGCTGTCTGGTCATAGAGAGGAAGATGCCCTTTGCAGCTTTTCCGATGGAAGAAAAGAAATTGGCGGTTACCGGCTGGATTCCATTGAAAAATGTACAGAAGAGGAATACCCGGATAAATTTGACTGCAAATTTATAATAAAGCTCGTCACCGTTTCCGAAGATGCTGATGATGGCATGAGGGAATAATTCAAAAATCAGAGTTGCTGTAACAGCAATTATCGTGGAAAGACCGGCGGCTTTTAAATAAGCTTCCTTTACTCGACTGTAATTTTTGGCGCCGTAATTAAAACTTATGATTGGCTGTGCTCCTTGCGACAGACCAATGACGACGGCGAGGAAAAGCATGTTGATTTTTGAGACGATTCCCACAACCGCAAGAGGGATATCGCTTCCGTAAACAGAAAGTGAGCCGTAATGACGCAGAATGTTATTCATAAGTATTTGAACAACGGTAAGGGCAAGTTGGTTAAGACAAGAAGCACATCCCAGTGAAATGATTGCTCTGAGACTGTCCATTCTTGGGATAAAATCTCTGACTTTGAGAGAGCCGTTCAGATATTTTGGAAGATATCTGAGAATCATACAGGCAGAGAAGAACTGTCCTGCAACAGTTGCCCAGGCTGCACCCTCGATGCCCCAGCCAAAAACAAAAATAAACAGTGGGTCAAGGATTGTGTTAATAATGGCACCGGACAGTGTTGCGACCATGGAATAGGTTGGCTTGCCGTCTGCTCGAATCAGATGACATCCTCCGGTGGTGAGCATTGCGAAAGGGAAACCAAAGGAGGTAATGCTCACATAAGCAAGAGAATATTCAAGGGTCTGTTCAGTGGCGCCGCATGCAAGGACAATAGGTTCCAGAAAACCTCGGATGACAACAAAGAGCAAAATGCCAAAGAGTGCAAGACTTCCGAAAGCAGTTCCGGCAATTTGCCGTGCGCGTTCTGTTTGCTGTCGTCCAAGAGCGAGGTTGAAGTTTGAAGCGCCTCCTATTCCAAGCAGAAGGGAGACCGCGAGGACAACGGTTGTCATGGGGAAGGCGACATTTGTAGCTGCGTTTCCAAGCATACCGACACCCTGTCCTATAAAAATCTGGTCTACAATGTTATAAAGTGCATTTACTACCATGCTGATAATACTCGGGATGGCAAATTTCCGTAAAAGACTCCCGACGGGAGCGTTTCCTAAAGGATTCCCGGCGGGAGCGTGATTCTGATTCATATTAGTTCCTCCAAAAAAGTAGATTGTGTGTTGAAAATGAAAAGCCAGAGTCTATTCGTGAGTTGTTAAAAATACTTTCAGACGTGGGATCTGATTGTTGAGAATCAGTGACTCGGGAAACATTGCCTGATGAATGAAATCTGCGCTGTATGTGAAATCACCGATATGTTCCTTTCCGTGGCTGTCGCTGGAGAGGAGTACGGGAATCTGATATCTGGCGCAGCAACGCAGGATGGAAAGACAATTCGCGCGTGTGTCCCCTCTGTAGCTGTCCGGTTCAAGAGAGGCTTCGTTGATTTCAAAGATGACATGATTCTCTTTTGCAGCTTTAGCCAGGACGTCGTAATCTACAGGGTATGTAGGATTGTCGCAGTGACCGAGGATTTTTACGTGAGGATTTTTCATTACATTGAGAAATGCTCTTGTGTTTTCTTCCTCGGTTCCGGGTCTGAAATTACGCGTGTGCATGCTGGCAATTGCATAATCTAAGTGTTGAAGAAGATCTTCTTCTAGGTCAATGAGTCCGTCCTGATCCAGGATGTTGAGCTCAATTCCATAAAAAACCTCAACCCCAAAGCGCTTTCTGGGTGAAAAGCGGAGACTGCGGAAATAAGAAGGGGTACCGGCTGCAAGAGTTGCCGGGCCGTGATCTGTGATTCCGAGAAGCTTCAGACCTTTCTTTGAGGCGGTTTTTGCCATTTCGGAGATGGTACAGGAAGTTCCATGACCGCTTGCGATAGAATGGGTGTGCATATCTGAAAGATACACAGATGTCAACTCCTTTCAATATGAGATTTGTACCGGAAGGTAATTATAATAAGTATGACAGAGGGGAAAAAGATTGTCAATAGAGAAAGAGGGACCTGAAATAAAAACAAACAAATTCCACATCAATACCATGCATAAACCCACATAACAAGAAGAGAAAAGGTGTTGTTTTTGTTGACGTTAACAGGTTCCTGGAGTATAATAAAAATTATGAACCATAAAATGACATAATAGGGCATTTTTATATATCTGCCCATTATGGGAAAGGAGAATTATGGAGAAGTTTCAGACGTCAGATATACCCAAAAGTCCCAGAATTACGAGGCTGGTAGATCATCTGTATGAGAAAATGCCTGTCATTGAATCTGCCAGAGCCAAACTCATTACAGAGTCTTACATGGAGACGGAAGGAGAGCCGATTATCACCCGCAGGGCGAAGGCTTTTGCACACATTTTGCGCAATATTCCGATTATTATCCGTGACGAGGAACTGATTGTAGGCAGTAGTACCCTTGCTCCGCGAGGATGCCAGACATACCCGGAGTATTCGTTTCAGTGGCTGGAGGATGAGCTTGATACAGTGGAGACACGAAGTGCAGACCCGTTCTATATTGCTGAAGAGACGAAGGAGGATTTAAGAAAGGTACATAAATACTGGAAGGGTAAAACGACCAGTGAGCTTGCGACCGCATATATGGCTCCGGAAGCGATTGCTGCAATCGATCATAATATTTTTACGCCGGGAAATTATTTTTACAATGGTGTAGGTCATGTGACTGTTAAATATGAAGAGGTTCTGGAAATCGGTTATGAAGGGATTATTGCGAAAGCACAGAAGGAACTTGATGGATGCAAAGTGGGAGATGAAAATTATGCAAAGAAATCCCATTTCCTCAATGCAGTAATTCTGAGCTGTCAGGCGGTTATTGAATATGCGCAGCGCTATGCAGAGCTTGCTCTTGAGATGGCAGACAGATGTCAGGATCAGGCGCGTAAACAGGAACTTCTGGTTATTGCCAGAAACTGCAGCCGTGTACCTGCCAAAGGGGCAACAGGATTTTACGAGGCCTGCCAGTCTTTCTGGTTTGTGCAGCAGCTGATCCAGCTGGAGAGTAGTGGACATTCCATTTCTCCGGGACGATTTGACCAGTATATGTATCCTTATTATAGGAAGGATATGGATAACGGAAATATCAGCCGGGAGTATGCGCAGGAGCTGATGGACTGCATCTGGGTGAAATTAAATGATCTGAATAAATGTCGTGATGCTGCATCGGCAGAGGGATTTGCTGGTTATAGTCTGTTCCAGAATCTGATCGCAGGCGGTCAGGACAAGGATGGGAACGATGTGACAAATGACTTGTCCTTTATGAGTATTCAGGCATCTGTGCATGTACATCTTCCACAGCCATCTCTGTCAGTGAGGGTATGGAACGGAACACCACATGAATTCCTGATCAAGGCTGCAGAGCTAACAAGAACAGGAATCGGCCTTCCTGCATATTACAATGATGAGGTTATCATCCCGGCTCTTCAGAATCGTGGTTTGAGCCTTGCGGATGCCAGAGAATACAATATTATCGGATGTGTAGAGCCTCAGAAAGCAGGTAAGACAGACGGATGGCATGATGCAGCATTCTTCAATATGTGCCGCCCGCTTGAGCTTGTTTTTTCAAATGGAATGGACAGAGGCGTGCAGGTAGGTGTTCAGACAGGAGATGTAACCGATATGGCTACATTTGATGAGTTTTATGATGCCTACAAGAAACAGATGGAATACTGTATTTCTCTTCTTGTAAATGCAGATAATGCAATAGATGTTGCTCATGCGGAGAGATGTCCGCTTCCGTTCTTGTCCTGTATGGTGGATGATTGTATGAAATCAGGAAAGTCGGTACAGGAAGGCGGAGCTGTCTATAACTTTACAGGTCCTCAGGGCTTTGGCATTGCAAATATGGCAGACGCTCTTTTTGCAGTGCGCAGACTTGTGTATGAAGAGAAGAAGTTTACCATGGCAGAATTAAAAGAAGCTCTGGCATGGAATTACGGAAAAGGGCTTGATGCGCAATCAGCAGCAGATGTTGCGGAAACAGTACTCAGAGAAATGAGTAAAGCCGGACAGACGATAGATGCTCAGACAGCAGCTTCTATGATTTCTGGACTTGTGGGAATGAAGCCTGAGCCTGCCAAGGCAGCAAGGTTTGAAGAAATCCATAATCTGATTGAGGAAGTTCCGAAATTCGGAAATGATATTCCGGAGGTTGATTATTTCGCAAGAGATGTAGCATACACGTATACGAAACCGCTTCAAAATTATAAAAATCCGAGAGGTGGTATGTATCAGGCTGGCTTATATCCGGTATCAGCCAATGTTCCTCTGGGCGGACAGACAGGGGCTACACCTGATGGTCGATATGCGCATACTCCTGTGGCTGACGGAGTTTCCCCGTCTGCAGGCAAGGATGTGAAAGGGCCTACAGCAGCCGCTACATCTGTTTCCAGACTGGATCACTTTATTGTATCTAACGGAACACTGTTTAATCAGAAATTCCATCCTTCTGCTTTATCAGGAAGAGAAGGACTGGAGAAATTCGTAGCTCTTATTCGTTCCTATTTTGATCAGAAGGGAATGCATATGCAGTTTAACGTAGTTGACCGAGATACACTGCTGGATGCTCAGAAACATCCGGAGAAATATAAACATCTGGTTGTGCGTGTTGCTGGTTACAGCGCACTGTTCACAACACTTTCCCGCTCTTTGCAGGATGATATCATCCGTCGTACAGAGCAGGGATTCTAAACGGGAAAACAGCCTTTGGCTGAGAAAGGGGCAGCTCATGGATTATTTGGAAAGGACAGGAAGAGTATTCGATGTCCAGAGGTATTCTATCCATGACGGACCGGGAATCCGCACCATTGTATTTTTGAAAGGCTGCGTTCTTCGCTGCCGCTGGTGCTGTAACCCGGAATCTCAGGAATATAAGATCCAGACGATGAAGGTTCTGGGAGAGGATAAAGTAATCGGGCGAGATGTGACAGTCCGCGAGATGATTGAAGAGGTGGAGTGCGACAGGCCGTATTATTACCGATCAGGCGGAGGTATGACACTTTCCGGAGGAGAGTGTCTGTGCCAGCCGGAGTTCGCAAGAGATCTTTTGCGTGCTGCGAAAGAAAGAGGAATCAATACTGCAATCGAAAGTATGGCATGTGCGCCATGGGAAAACATAGAGATGATTTTGCCGTATCTTGACCTTTATCTGATGGACATTAAGCATACGGATCCGATAAAACATAAAGAGTTTACAGGGAAATCTAACGAACTCATGATGGAAAATGCCCGTAAGGTTGCTCTTAGTAAAATGACGAAGCTGGTTATCCGGGTTCCGGTGATTCCGACTTTCAATGACACGGTTGAGGAGATTCAAAATATTGCCCGCTTTGCGGCAACGCTTCCGGGTGTCGAAAAGATACATCTTCTTCCGTACCACAGACTTGGCCAGGACAAGTATGAAGGATTGGGAAGAAAGTACCTTATGGAAGGGATCGAACCACCGTCTCCGGAACATATGATCACTTTGAAAAAGGCGGTTCATGCAGTATGTGGACTTGACTGTCAGATAGGCGGCTGAATCACTTGAAACCCAAAAAAAACAACATATAAAACCACACAAAAACAACATAAAACAACGGGTTACACTTGACTTTTTCTGTGAGTTATAGTAGAATAAGAATAGTAGCGCAGAAAGTCAGAAAAAATGCGGCTTTTCAGCAAAATCTGCGTAAAAAAGCTGTAAGTCGCGAAACCAAATGCCTTAAGGAGGAAGAAAGCATGGTAAACGAGTACGAAATCAAAAAAATGATCTGTGAAGTAGGAAGAAGAATCTACAACCGTAACATGGTAGCTGCAAATGACGGAAATATTTCTGTTAAAATCAGCGACAACGAATTCCTTTGCACACCAACAGGTGTATCTAAAGGTTTCATGACACCAGAGTTCATCTGTAAAGTAGATGCGAAAGGTAATGTAATCCAGGCTAACCCGGGATTCCGTCCATCTTCTGAAATCAAGATGCACATGAGAGTATATGAGAAGAGACCGGATGTAGGCGCAGTAGTACATGCTCATCCTACATATGCAACAAGCTTTGCAATTGCAGGTATTCCGCTTTCCGCTCCAATCATGCCTGAAGCAGTTATCGCTCTTGGATGCGTTCCGATCGCTGAGTATGGTACACCATCTACAGTAGAAATTCCGGACAACCTTGAGAAATACCTTCCATACTTTGATGCAGTTCTTCTTGAGAACCACGGCGCATTAACATGGTCTACAGACCTTATGGCTGCATACATGAAGATGGAATCCCTTGAGTTCTACGCAGAACTTCTTTACAAATCCAAAGTTCTTGGCGGACCTAAGGAATTTGACAAAGAGCAGATTGAGAAATTATACGAAATCAGAAGAAAAATGGGTCTTCCGGGCAAACATCCGGCAAACCTTTGTGTAAACAAAGACGGCTTAAACTGCCACAACTGCGGAAGCCGTTGCACATACACAACAGGATGCGAGGATGCTCCGAAGGAAGCTGATGCTGAATTAGTAGCAAACATCACAAAACAGGTAATGGCTCAGTTAGGACTTAAATAATCCGGTAATTAATTTATTAGGAGGACAATCTCATGCCAGTAAATGAAAATATGGTACAGGAAATTGTACAGGCAGTAATGGCAAAAATGCAGATTGCAGAAGCTCCGTCCGGAAAACATGGAGTTTTCAAGGATATGAACGACGCGATTGAGGCTGCGAAAAAAGCAGAACTCATCGTTAAGAAAATGTCCATGGACCAGAGAGAAAAAATTATTACCTGCATCCGCAAAAAAATCAGAGAAAATGCGGAAATCCTTGCACGTATGGGCGTTGATGAGACAGGAATGGGGAATGTGGGAGATAAGATCCTGAAACACCATCTTGTAGCAGACAAAACACCTGGTACAGAGGATATTACAACAACCGCATGGTCAGGGGACAGAGGACTGACCCTGATCGAAATGGGACCATTTGGCGTTATTGGTGCGATCACACCATGTACAAACCCAAGTGAAACTGTTTTATGTAATACAATGGGTATGCTGGCAGGCGGAAATACAGTTGTATTCAACCCGCATCCGGCAGCTATCAAGACTTCCATCTATGCGATTAATCTTGTTAACGAAGCTTCTCTTGAAGCCGGCGGTCCGGATAACATCGCAGTAACTGTTGAGAAGCCGACACTTGAAACAAGTGATATTATGATGAAACATAAAGATATTCCGCTGATCGCTGCAACAGGCGGCCCTGGCGTAGTTACCGCAGTTCTTTCTTCCGGAAAGCGCGGAATCGGCGCAGGTGCAGGAAACCCGCCGGCACTTGTTGATGAAACAGCAGATATCCGTAAAGCAGCTCAGGACATCGTAAATGGATGTACTTTTGACAATAACCTTCCGTGCATCGCAGAGAAAGAAATTGTTGCGGTTAATTCTATTGTAGATGAACTGATGCACTATCTGGTAACAGAAAATGACTGTTATCTTGCTTCAGAAGAAGAACAGCAGAAACTTGTTGATGTTGTTCTGGCAGGTGGCAAGCTGAATCGTAAATGTGTAGGACGTGATGCAAGAACTCTTCTTTCCATGATTGGAGTAGAAGTTCCGGCAAATATCCGCTGTATCGTATTCGAGGGACCAAAGGAGCATCCGCTTATTTCTACAGAGCTTATGATGCCAATCCTTGGTGTGGTAAGAGCGAAAGACTTTGATGATGCTGTAGAGCAGGCTGTATGGCTTGAGCATGGTAATCGCCACTCCGCACACATTCATTCCAAGAATGTTGATAATATCACGAAATACGCGAAAGCAATTGACACAGCAATCCTTGTTAAAAATGCACCTTCTTATGCAGCTCTTGGATTCGGTGGAGAAGGTTATTGTACCTTCACAATCGCAAGCCGTACAGGAGAAGGTCTTACAAGCGCAAGCACATTCACCAAGAGAAGACGCTGCGTAATGTCTGACAGCCTTTGCATTCGCTAAGTAAAAGGAGAGAAAGAACATGGATATGAACAATATTAATATAGAAGAAATCGTTAAACAGGTTCTCTCCGGCATGACCGGAAATGGACCGGCAGCAGCTCCAGCAGCAGCACCGGCAGCATCCGCAGGAATCCCGAAGACAGCCAGAGTAGCAATGCTTACAGAAAAAGAACACTTTGAGTTAAAAGAATTCCCGCTTCCTCCAGTAGGAGATGATGATATTCTTGTTAAAGTTGAAGGCTGTGGCGTTTGCGGAACAGATGCTCACGAATTTAAGAGAGACCCATTTGGGCTCATCCCTGTTGTACTTGGACATGAAGGAACAGGTGAAATCGTGGCTATGGGTAAAAATGTTAAAGTTGACACAGCAGGTAAACCTGTTAAAGTCGGCGACAAAATTGTTACCTGTATGATTTTCAAAGATGAACCGGACATCACAATGTTCGACTTAAATAAAAAGAATGTAGGAGGCGCTGATGTTTACGGACTTCTTCCGGAAGATGATGTTCACTTCAACGGATGGTTTTCCGATTACATCTTCATCAGAGGCGGAAACTTCGGTTCTACATTCTTTAATGTAAGTGACCTTGATCTGGATTCCCGTATCCTCATCGAGCCATGTGCAGTTCTTGTACATGCAGTTGAGAGAGCTAAATCCACAAATATTCTTCGTTTCAACAGCAGAGTAGTTGTACAGGGATGTGGACCAATCGGTCTGATCTGTATCGCAGTTCTCCGTACTATGGGTATCGAGAATATCTGTGCAGTAGACGGAGAAGAAAAACGTCTTGAATTCGCTAAGAGAATGGGCGCTACACAGACTGTAAACTTCAAGGATCATCAGGGAATTGATGCTCTTGCAGGTGCTGTAGAAGCAGCATTTGGCGGACATCTTGCAGACTTTGCATTCCAGTGTACAGGTTCACCTGTTGCTCATGCAAATATCTACAAATTCATTCGCAACGGCGGCGGCCTTTGCGAGTTAGGTTTCTTCATCAACGGTGGAGATGCTACAATTAACCCGCACTTTGATATCTGTTCTAAAGAAATCACAATAGTAGGTTCATGGGTATACACCTTAAGAGACTATGTTACAACATTTGATTTCTTAAAGAGAGCAAAAGGAATCGGTCTTCCAATGGCAGAACTGATCACAGATAAATTCCCGTTAGAGCAGATTAATGAAGCTCTTCAGACAAATCTTGCTATGACAGGACTTAAGATTGCTGTAATTAATAAATAATTTCCTGACAACTAAAGGAGAAATAAAATGGCAGAAGCTGTAGGAATTTTAGAGGTATTTGGGCTGACCACAGCCTTTGTAGCAGGCGATGCCGGATGCAAGGCTGCCAATGTCCGCCTGGAGGTATTCGATAAGAATAAACCAGCCAATGCTGACAGCCTGCCGGTTCCGCTCCTTGTCTGTATCAAATTCAGAGGCAGTGTAACAGATGTAACTGCAGCTGTAGAAGCAGGCATGGAAGCAGCAAATAGAATGACTGGCGTGGTACAGCACTATGTCATCCCGAACCCGGAAGAGGGAACGGAGAAAATGCTGAAAATCAGCGCATTGGATAAAGACTAGGTTATTTATCCGCATAATACGATTAAATATCAGGTTTGAATATTCAGGAGGAATAGAACATGGCACAGGAAGCATTAGGAATGGTAGAAACCAGAGGACTTACCGCTGCAATCGAAGCAGCAGATGCAATGACAAAAGCAGCAGAGGTTGCATTAGTAGGAACAGAGAAAATCGGTTCCGGTCTTGTAACAGTTATGGTACGTGGAGATGTAGGTGCTGTTAAAGCAGCAGTAGAGAGCGGAAGCGCAGCAGCATCCCGTCTTGGTGAATTAGTAGCTACACATGTAATTCCAAGACCACACGGCGATGTAGAAAAAATTCTGCCAAGCATCTGATAAGCAATGAGCCATGCGCAGACTAAGACATAAAGCGGAGCGTAATCGAGATGTTGCATGGCAGGGTGAAACATTCGACTGCCCATGCGTCGCATGGCATATAATATATGATTAATATTTTTAAGGAGTTCGCTCATGAGCAAATCATATGGTTTTATTGAAATCACAGGTGTCGTAGCGGCCCTGGACGCCCTGGACATTATGTGTAAGACTGCAGATGTCGAACTGAAATCATGGGAACGTAAGTTGGGCGGACGACTGGTTACAATTATAGTAGAAGGTGATGTGGCTGCTGTTACAGAAGCAGTGGAAGCTGCGGCAGCAGGCGCAATCAAAAAACCGGCATGCTATGCAGTAATTGCCCGTCCCCATGAAGAAATTGTCAAACTGGTGGAATTAAGTGCAAGCCGTTGGAATAAGAAAGAAAAATAGGGGGATGAAATATGGCTGAAGAAAAGAAAACGGAAGCAACCCCAAAGAAAGCGGCTGCTCCCAGAAAAAGAACCACCGCTGCAGCTAAAGCAGCAGAAACAAAGACAACTGAAACAAAAACAGTGAAGGCTGAGACAGCCCCAATCCATAAGGAGGAAAAAAGAATGACACAGGAAGCATTAGGAATGGTTGAGACCAGAGGACTTACAGCAGCAATCGAAGCAGCTGACCAGATGTGCAAGGCTGCTAATGTTGCATTAGTAGGAACAGAGAAAATCGGTTCCGGTCTTGTAACAGTTATGGTACGTGGAGATGTTGGCGCTGTTAAATCTGCAGTAGAGAGCGGAAGTGCAGCAGCATCCCGCCTTGGTGAGTTAGTAGCTACACATGTAATTCCAAGACCACACACAGACGTAGAGAAAATCCTTCCGGTTTTAAAATAATCAGCGCAGGATGAATGTCATTTCAATGTAAAATGACAAATCTATGTACAGAAAGCAGGTGTATTCTTGGAAACTAATAATATTGAATTAATTACCAAAATGGTCATTCAGGCAATTAACCAGAATGAAGAGAAAGGCAACGGCTATGTTGTCCCGATCGGAGTTTCCGCAAGACACATCCACCTGACACAGGAGCACGTAGAAGCATTATTTGGACCGGGATATCAGCTTACCAAAAAGAAAGATTTGATGGGCGGTCAGTTTGCTTCAAACGAAACAGTTACAATTGTTGGACTGAAGCTTCGCGCAATTGAAAATGTGAGAATTCTTGGACCGGTTCGTAAAGCTTCTCAGGTTGAGGTATCTGCTACAGATGCTATTAAACTGGGAATGAAAGTTCCGGTGCGTGAATCCGGCAACATTGAGGGAAGTGCTCCGATTGCCATTGTAGGGCCGAAAGGCGCTATTTATCTGAAAGAGGGATGTATCGTGGCTATGCGCCACATTCATATGGCTCCGAAGGATGCACAGGCAGCCGGCGTCAAGGATGGCGATATCGTTTCTGTGAAAGCTGATAATGAGAGAGGTACAATCTTCAATCATGTTAAAATTCGTGTAGATGAAAGCTTTACACTGGAAATGCATATTGACACAGATGAGGCAAATGCATCACAGATTGCTACTGGCAATACAGTAACAATTATTAAATAATTATAACATCAGCCATGCATCTTTAATTGCTGCATGGCTGAACTTGCTAATAAAATTTTGGAGGCTCATATGATAGTAGGCAAAGTAGTTGGAAGTGTGGTTTCCACACGGAAATGTGAAAAATTAATCGGTAGTAAATTTATGATTGTTGAGCCTGTGCATCATATGGAAGCGGGCCTCAGCCAGATTGTCGCTGTCGATATGATCGGCGCGGGAATCGGAGAATATGTATTGGTGGCACAGGGAAGCGCAGCAAGAATTGGCTGCGGCGTAGAAACAGCACCGGTTGATGCGGCTATTGTCGGAATCATTGACGACGGTGCAGGATTGGAGTAACGCCATGGAAATCAAAGAATTACAGAATATTATACAGGAGAATGGTGTAGTAGGAGCTGGTGGAGCCGGATTCCCTACATATATGAAAATTAGCGATAAAGCAAATACCATTCTTATGAACTGTGCAGAGTGTGAACCTTTACTGAAGCTACATAGACAGTTATTAGAGAAGCACGCATATGAAATTATGAAAACATTCCACATGATTGCAGAAACAGTGGGAGCAACAGAGTCAATCATTGGAATTAAGAAATCATATGTTCAGACAATCAATGCTTTAAATCAGCATATAGAAGAATTCCCGGGAATGAGAATTCATCTTCTTGATGAGGTTTATCCTATGGGAGATGAGGTTGTACTGATTTATGAAGCGACAGGACGTGTAGTACGTCCGGGAGGACTTCCTATTGAGCAGGGAGTTGCAGTATTCAATGTAGAAACTGTCTACAATGTATACCGTGCTTTAGCTAAAAAACCTGTAACAGACAAGTATGTGTCTGTAGTAGCAGAAGTAGCAAATCCTGTAACGGTGAGAGTACCGCTGGGATGCACACTTGATGAGGTTGTGGCACAGGCAGGAAATGTTACTGTTAAGGACCCCGTTTATTTCGTAGGCGGACCTATGATGGGACGTATCGGAAGCGGTTCCGAACCTGTAACAAAGACAACGAATGCAATTTTGGTTCTTCCAAAAGACCATATAATCGTAGCGAAGAAGCAGAGATCTTCTTCTATAGATTTAAAGAGAGCAGCATCTATCTGCTGTCAATGTAACACATGTACAGATCTTTGTCCGAGAAACAATCTGGGACATCCGATCGACCCGGCTCTGTTTATGAGATCTGCATCTAATATGGATTTCAGAAATCTGAACCCATATATTGATGCATCTTTCTGCTGTTCATGCGGTGTCTGCGAGATGTATGCATGCCCACAGAGCCTTGCACCGAGAAGTCTTCTTTTAGATATGAAGACAGGACTGCGTAATGCGGGAATCAGACCGCCTCAGGGTGTACAGCCGGAACCGGTTCCTTCTGCAAGAGAATACCGTAAAGTACCGGAAGAACGTCTGATGGCTCGTCTTGCTCTGACCAAGTACGATAAAGATGCACCACTGGATGAAACTCTTGTTCCGGTTAAAAAAGTTAAAGTTCTTTTAAGCCAGCACATCGGAGCTCCTGCTCAGGCAATTGTCAAAGTTGGAGACGAAGTGACAAGAGGTCAGATGATCGCACAGCCTGCACAGGGATTAAGTGTGGGAATCCATGCATCTATCTGCGGTAAGGTAACAGAGGTGACAGACCGCCACATTATAATTGCAGCAAAGTAGAAAGGACGTGCAGAAAATGAGTAAAGCAATCGGAATGATTGAATTTAAAACAACAGCTACCGGCGTAACAGCAGCAGATGCTATGGTAAAAACATCTGAAGTTGAAATCGTTGAGGCGCAGACCGTATGTCCGGGCAAGTATATTGCAATTATCACCGGTGATTTAAGCGCGGTCAAAGCGGCTGTTGACACAGCAGTAACAACATATGAGGAGAAGTGCATCGACAGCTTTGTACTGGGTAATCCTCACGAATCTATTTTCCCGGCTATTTATGGAACTACTCAGGTAGAAAACATCAGTGCTCTGGGAATTCTTGAAACATACGATGCCGCATCTATTATTGAAGCGGCAGACCAGGCAGCAAAAACCGCAATTGTAGATCTGATCGAACTGCGTATTGCGAAAGGTATGTGTGGAAAATCATATATGATGATTACAGGAGAGGTTTCAGCAGTAGAAGCTTCTATCGAGAGGGCAAAAGAGCTTGTTGCGGAAAAGGGAATGTATCTTGATTCTTCCGTAATTGCTCATCCTGACAGACGTATGATTGACAGTCTTCTGTAATAATCCTCAAAAAGGAGGCAGATGTTTATGCTTGCATTAGAGAGAAGAAATCTGATTCTCGAGAAGCTGCAGGCGGAGAAACGAGTTGTAGTCAGTGAACTCAGCCAGCTTTACAATGTCTCTGAAGAGACCATTCGACGTGATCTGGATAAACTTGAAAAAGAAGGTCTTGCAATCAAGAGTTACGGCGGAGCGGTAATTAATGAGGATATAAGTATAGATTTGCCCTTTAATGTACGTAAAAATCAGAATGTTTCCGGAAAACAGAAAATGGCAGAGATTGTGGCATCCATGGTACATGACGGTGACCATATTTTTCTTGATGCCAGCACTACAGCAGTGTTTGTGGCAAAAGCGCTTAAGGATAGAGAGCGTCTGACTGTAATAACGAATTCTATGGAGATTCTCCTTGAATTATCAGATGTGTCAGGATGGAATATTATTTCCACAGGGGGAGTGATGAAGGAAGGGTATCTGGCTTTCCTTGGTTCCAGAACAGAGGAATCAATTCGCTCCTACTTTGTGGATAAAGTTATTTTTTCCTGTAAAGCACTGGATAAAGACTGGGGAATTATGGAATCTCAGGAAGCCTTTGGCTCTACTAAAAAAGCAATGATGTCTTCCGGGAAAGAAAAAATTCTGGTGATTGACAGCACGAAATTTGATCAGACGGCATTTTCCGTAGCCGGAAAGCTGCGGGATGTGGACATTGTAGTAACTGACAAAGAACCAAGCGAGAGATGGTTGGACTATTTCAAAAAATTCTCAATTGTTTGCAAATATCCGTCTTCCGGTCAGAATATAAAAGGAGCATAATATATGAATACCTTTGAGATGAAAACAGTCATCCATTTTGGCGACAACGCATTGGAAAGACTTAAAAATATTCCATATAAGAGAGTTCTGATTATTACAGATCCATTTGTTGTTCAGAGTAAGATGATTGATTTGATTACTGCGCCTTTAGAGAGTGCGGGAATCCAATATGATATTTTTCACGATGTAGTTCCTGATGCACCTGTGAATAAAATTGCGGTGGGAGTTAAGAAATTCCTGGAGTGTCAGCCGGAGGCTATTGTAGCAGTCGGCGGAGGTTCTGCAATTGATTCCTCAAAAGCAATCAGAGAATTTGCATTAAAAATAAACAATTATGGAAAGGTCGGTCTGATTGCTATTCCGACTACCAGTGGTACAGGTTCTGAGGTAACTTCTTTCGCTGTTGTAAACGATACGGAGTCACATGTAAAATATCCTCTGATTTCAGATTCCCTCACAGCAGATGAGGCAATTCTGGATGCAGAGCTGGTAAAAAGTGTTCCGCCTGCAATTACAGCAGACACTGGAATGGATGTATTTACCCATGCCTTGGAATCTTACGTAAGTACCGCTCATAATGAATTTTCTTCTGCACTTGCTGAGAAAGCAATAGAAATCTGCGGAGTATTCCTTCTTCGAGCATATCTTGACGGCAGTGATATGCATGCAAGAAAAAAAATGCACGTGGCTTCCTGTCTTGCAGGTCTTTCCTTCAACACAGCGGGTCTTGGAATTACGCACAGTATGGCGCATCAGCTAGGAGCAATGTTCCACATTCCTCATGGCCGCGCAAATGCCATGTTGCTTCCGCATATTGTGGAGTATAACGCAAACATTAACAAACACAGCAAGAGCCAGAAAGAATATATGCCGGCTGTGAAGCGTTATTCTAATATTGCCCATATTCTGGGGCTGAGCAATTACAATAAAGTTATGACGATTCGTTCTCTTGTAAACTGGATTCAGTTTATGCAGAAGGAAATGAATATTCCTCTCACCATTCAGGAACTGGGAACAATTACTCCGGATGCGTACTTTGCCGCCATTGAAAAGATGGCAGACGCTGCACTTGCAGACGCATGTACAGCTAACAATCCGAGAGTACCGACCAAAGAAGATATTATGAAGATTTATACAAAACTCTGGTCATTCTAAACCGGAAGATTCTGATGAGGAGAATAGAAAATGGATTTATATACAAAGAACGGAGATAAGGGTACAACAGACCTTTTCCGTACAAAAAATGTCTCCAAGTCGGACGACCGTATCCAACTTGTAGGTGCCATAGAAGAGCTGAATAGCCATCTGGGACTTCTCAAAACCATGATGGAGAATAAAGAAATTCTGCATACGCTGGAGAAAATCCAGGCTACGCTGGAAACTGTTATGGCAGGAGTCAATGACCCTTATAACAGAGAATATCATATCGGTGATGATAAGACGGAACTTCTTGAAGCAGAGATTGGCAAAATGGAAACATTGTTTGACAGCAATGAGAAATTTGTACTTCCGGGAGGAAGCAGCCTTTCGGCCGGAATAGATTTAGCACGAAGTGTTGCAAGAAGAGCAGAACGCGCGCTGGCAGCAGTGAGTGTGAAGTTTGGTGCAGATACCGGAACAAAAAAATATATGAATCGACTTTCCGATTATCTCTATGCACTTGCTCGTTATGTGGATGCTGATGAAAAAGGCAAGGTTAAGAAAGAAACAAAAATGCCTGTTCCGCAGCCAACTGTTTCTGTAGAGCCGATCACTCCTGTCCCTATACAGCACATAGATGGACATCAGATTCCTGAGGAACAGCTCAGTGAAGCTTTAATCCGGGAAGTGATGAAACGGGTAGGGATGCAGACCAGAATCAATCTTGAAAATGCCAAACAGCTCATAGACAATATTGAGAAGGAGGCAGAGCGCCGGGGAGCGAAAGCGGTTATCGCAATCTGCACACCGGAAGGGAATCCTGTTGCAGTTCATGCAATGGACGGAGCATTTCTGGTAAGCTTTGAAGCTGCTATGAAAAAAGCGTATACTTCAGTGGCAGTACAAATGCCGACTATAGAACTTGCGAAAATGGCACAGCCAGGTGAGACGTTTTACGGGGTAGATAAATTAAAAGATGTGGTTACTTTCGGCGGAGGTGTTCCGATCAAGGATGGAAACAGGATTATCGGTGGTATCGGCGTAAGCGGAGGAACCGGAGAGGAAGACCACGCTCTTGCACAGTATGGAGCTTCGTTGTATCTTTTAAATCATAAGATCATGTAATTTAGTATAATAAAAAGAAAAACCGTCTTTCCTTAGGGAACAGACGGTTTTTCTTTGAAAAGAGAGAGCTTTGTCTGTCGATTTACAGAGAAGTTTTTAGATGAAAAAGGTTTGCATTTAGTGGCTGTATTTGCTAGAATAAAATTACAAACAAAAGAAGAGCATACATAATAAAGTCTCTTCACTTAAGAACGCGCAAACGTCTGCGTGGCCATTGCCGGATATTTTTGTTCCGGAAATATATGCGGGAGTCCGGAGCCACACAGAAAGGATATCCGGAAGCTCCCGCACCGCGGCATTTCTCAGCGTCTTTTATATTTCCCAGGCGTAATTCCCTTATATTTTTTGAAAGTACGAATAAAGTAACTTAAATCATTGAAGCCGGTTCGATAGGCAATCTCCGTAATAGAATCATCTGTTGTGGAAAGCTGATAACATGCCTGTTCAATACGTTGGCGATTCAGATAATCCATAGGAGTCTGATGAGTCATTTCCGAAAAAAAACGGCAGAAATATTTGGGAGACATTGATACAGAGGCGGAGAGCTGTTTCAATGTAATCTGCGACGTATAGTTTTTTTCAATAAAATCAACGACCTGCTTTAATTGCAGGATACGCTTATAATCCTTTCTTGTTTTCGGTTGATTTTCCAAATAGTAATGATTACTAAAAATGAGACCGAAAAAGTGGTAAAATTGTCCATACACAATCATCTCATATCCGGAAACTTTTTCGTTCATCGCATGGAATAAAGAATTTACACAGGAGATGATATCGGATTGTTTTTCTGTAAAGTGGTGATAAATCATGACTTCCTGATGTAAAATTTCCTGAATATATCTGAAACATACAGAGTTGGATTTCAAAAATGTATTCATGTCAAAAACAATACACTCATAGACACAATTTTCAGGAATTCCGGAGTGAAGAATTCCGCTATTGACAAAAATAACATCATCAGCACAGGCAGTAAAGCTTTTTTCGTCTAAAGTGACAGTGAGTGTTCCTTTTAGAATACGAATAACCTCGTATTCTACATGCCAGTGATAAGACATCAGATAACGGGGATGCGAGGAATCTATATGATGAAACTCAAATGGAAACTCATAAGTACCTCTGGGACGATCTTCATTACGCTTTAAATCATGCAAAAAAATCCCTCCTTTTTCAAATAAGAAAAAATTTTATACGAAATCATAAAAAAGTGAATATTATACTACTTTTTGCTATTATAACACAAGTATTTTATAGATTGCAAATATATAATAGTTATATGTGGTATTCAGAAAAGAAAAAGAATTTTCTGATATTAACTCGGAAAAGAGAAACACGAAATCATTTCAGGAGGTAAGTAAAATTATGGCAAAAAGCAGATTAATCGGAAGCTACCCTGTAATCGGTATTCGTCCTACTATTGATGGACGTCGTGGAGCCCTGGACGTTAGAGGTTCCCTTGAAGAGCAGACCATGAATATGGCGAAGACAGCAGCTAAGCTTTTCGAAGAAAACTTAAGATACTCCAACGGCGAGCCTGTAAAGGTTGTTATCGCTGACACAACAATCGGTCGTGTTGGTGAGACAGCTGCATGTGCAGATAAATTTAGAAGAGAAGGCGTTGACATTACTCTTACAGTAACACCTTGCTGGTGCTACGGTTCTGAGACAATGGATATGGATCCAACAACAATCAAAGGTGTTTGGGGATTCAACGCAACTGAAAGACCAGGTGCAGTTTACCTTGCATCCGTTCTTGCTTCTCATGCACAGAAAGGTCTTCCAGCATTTGGTATCTATGGACATGAAGTTCAGGATGCTGATGATACAACAGTTCCAGAAGACGTTAAAGAGAAATTATTAAGATTTGGTCGTGCAGCAGTTGCCGCTGCATCTATGAGAGGTAAATCCTGGTTACAGATTGGTTCTATCTGTATGGGTATTGGCGGATCTATCATCGACTCTGACTTCATTGAGTCCTATCTTGGAATGCGTGTAGAGTCTGTTGATGAGGTAGAAATTATCCGTCGTATGACAGAAGGCATCTACGATCATGAAGAGTTCGAAAGAGCTTTAGCATGGGCTAAGAAGACATGTACAATTGGCTTCGATAAGAACCCAGAAGAATTACAGATGTCTGAAGAGAAGAAAGAAGAGCAGTTTGAATTCGTAGTTAAGATGGCAGTTATCATCAAAGAACTCATGAATGGCTGTGATAATCTTGATCCTCAGTTCTCTGAGGAAGCAATTGGACACAACGCTCTGGCAGCTGGTTTCCAGGGACAGAGACAGTGGACAGACTTCTATCCAAACGGTGACTTTGCAGAGGCAGTACTGAACTCTTCCTTCGACTGGGAAGGCACAAGAGAGCCATACATCCTTGCAACAGAGAACGATATCCTCAATGGTCTTGGAATGCTCTTTATGAAACTTCTTACAAACCGTGCACAGATGTTCGCAGATGTTCGTACATACTGGAGCCCAGAGGCTGTTAAGAGAGTTACAGGATATGAGCTTGAAGGTATTGCAAAAGAAAATGGTGGTTTCATCCATCTGATCAACTCCGGTGCTTGCTGTCTTGATGCTAACGGCGGTGCTCAGGATGAGAACGGCAATGCAACTATGAAAGAATGGTGGAACGTAACTGAGGAAGATCAGGAGCGTATTATGGCTGCTACAACATGGAACGCAGCTGACAACGGATACTTCCGTGGCGGCGGATTCTCCTCTAGATTTGAGACAAAAGACCGTATGCCTGCTACTATGATCCGTCTGAACCTTGTAAAAGGTCTTGGACCGGTTCTTCAGATTGCAGAGGGTTGGACACTGGATCTTCCACACGATGTATCTGAAACTCTTTGGAAACGTACAGATTACACATGGCCATCCACATGGTTCGTTCCAAGATGTGATGGTAAAGAAGGTGCATTCAAGTCTGCATATGATGTAATGAACAACTGGGGTGCTAACCACGGTGCAATTTCTTACGGACATATCGGTGCTGACTTAATCACAATGGCATCTATCTTAAGAATCCCGGTTTGCATGCACAACGTACCGGAAGAAAAAATCTTCCGTCCGGCAGCATGGAACGCATTCGGTATGGATAAAGAAGGCGCAGACTACAGAGCATGCGCAGCTTATGGTCCAATGTACAAACCATACAAATAATATAAGTCTTATGAATGATTGGCAAGGCGGAAAAATTCCGCCTTGCTTTTTTTTTCGGGGAAAGTTATAATAAAACCATATTATATCAAATGAGATAAGAGGCTGCCTGCAAATGCAGTATTAATATGAAAAGGGAGGAAATGAATGAAAAAAAGAATGAAGAGAATCAAACGAGGTTTTTCCCTGTTTCTTGCTGTTTCTGTGCTCTCATCAGGAGCTCCTGTCTATGGCGCAGGGGAGTTTTCAGATGGAACAGAGGTAGAAGATTTTATAGCAGGAGAGACAATTTTATCCGAAGAACAGGACGATTTAACAGGAGAGATACTTACAGATAAAGATCCGGAAGAATTTGCAGATGGTCAGCAGTCAGACTTCTCAGACGAAGAGGCTGCCACAGAAGGGATAAATTATATCAAGGGAAGACCTCTTACAGATGAGGAACGTGCACAGGAGCTGGAACCCTTTGATAACCTGACAGAGCTTCAGGATATGCCAAGGGTGGGCAGTGAGCTGGAATCCGGCGCTGCAATGTATTCCCGCTATCCTGAGAAATTTGATGCTCGAACAAAAGGCGTGATAACCAGTGTGAAAAATCAGCATCCCTTTGGAATCTGCTGGGCGTTTGGAATGGCTTCGATTCTTGAGACATCGCTGTTGGCTCAAAATAAGGGAAGCTTCGACCTGTCAGAAGAGCATTTGGCGTATTTTTTTGCAAACAGAGAGAATGACCCTCTGAATCATACTGCAGGAGACTATAATTATAATATACAGGGCTACCATAATGGAGGAAATGATACTCTTGCTTCTATTTTTCTCACTTCATGGTCAGGAATGACAACAGAAAAGAGCGTTCCTCTTCCCACAGACCTGAATCACATAGAGGATAACTCCGTGGAAATTCCGGCGTCAAAGGCATACGAAACGGCTGCGTATCTTACAGATGCAACTTTTTCGGACTATTCTGTGGATCGAATGAAACAGTTGCTCTATGAAAATGATTCTGCAGCAATTGCGATACGCATGGAGGATAAATATTATAATCCTGATACAGCTTCTTACTGTTGGCCTGAGGGAGGTAAAATTAACCATGTTGTCACAGTAGTGGGCTGGGATGATAAGTATCAGAAAGAGAATTTCAAACCGGAGTGCGGCGTAAAGGCGGACGGAGCCTGGATTGTAAAAAACAGTTGGGGAGCACAGTGGGGGGAAGAAGGATATTTTTATCTCTCCTATGAGGACAGTTCAATCAGCGGATTAGTAACTGCGAAGGCTTCGAATAGAGTAGAATATGGAAATAATTATTTTTATGACGGTTCCAGCGGACTTAAGACGACTCCTTTAAAAACCGGTCAGTCTGTTGCGAATGTTTTTTCGGCAAAGGCAAAGAAAGGTTATATGGAAACTATCGGAGATGTCAATGTCATTACATACAGTGATAATGCGCATTACACCCTTCAGATTTATACAGATTTAAAAAATCCGAAAGACCCGACCAGCGGTAAGCCTGCTTATGAAAAGCCTGTTGACATATTCCAGCCAATAGCCGGGGTAAAGACTATCAGGATTCCGGAAGTGAATGTGACATACGGCTCTATGTATTCTGCAGTGATAAAAAATGCAGGAAGCCAGTCTCTGAAATTTTGTGTGGAGGCAGATGCAGAGCACAGCGGATGGTTTGTCGGTCATGCAGAGATAGAAAAAGGACAGGGATTTTTCGGCACAACAACAGGAGAATGGAAGGATTTCGCAGATTCCGGTGCAACGCCGAGAATCAAGGTACATACAAAAACTCTTGATAAAATTCCGGCTCCTGTATTGAAAGCTTCGGCAAAAGGCTTTGAAGGAGCGAATCTCACCTGGGAGAAGATTGACGGTGTTTCCGGATATTATCTTTACAGAAGTGAAGCGGGAAAGAGTAAAAAGCGAATCGCATCCCTGACCTCCTCAAAAACAGCATATACAGACGATAAGCTGAAGACAGGCATAAAATATACTTATACTCTTGTACCGTATGTGAAGCTTTCCGGAAAAATAAAAAAAGGAAGCTCATCAAAAGCGGTATCTGTAACGCCTGTTCTTGCAAAACCTGTTTTTCAGGTGAAAGTGTCAAACAGCGGATATAATACTGTAACCTGGAAAAAAGTTTCAGGTGCGACAGGATACAGGATATACAGGAAAACTCCTTCCGGAAAGTGGAAGATGCTTGCCTCAGTGGTGGCTTCCGTTACTTCGTATAAAGATAAGAATGTAACTCCATGCGCTTCTTTTCAGTATACGGTAAGAGGAATAAGAAAAATGTCTTCCTGTTCCTACATGGGGAAATATAATGCAGGAGAGGTGATAAAGGCTGCCCCTGATCGTCAGAAGGTTTCATCGGTGTCAAGAAGCAGCTCGGGAATCCGCATAAAATGGAAGACACAGAGAGGTTGTGACGGATATAAAATTTACAGAAAAACGAAATCAGGTTCATGGACAGCGATTAAGACAATTTCTTCAGGAAGTACTTCGGCATATCTGGACAAATCTGCATCAAAGGGTGTATTATACTATTATTCAGTCAGAGCGTATGTGAAAGAGCCTTACGGAAATGTGTACAGTAAATATACGGCTTCTTCCGCTGTGAAAAGATAATAGAAATAAAGGTGAAGGAATGCGATTATGAAAAAAAGAATGGGGATTTTTGTTGCGCTTTTGTGTTGTTTTCTGCTTGCAGTGAATGTATGGGCAGATGACGGATGCGGACAGAAACCGGACTATGCGACAGATTATTATATGATAGTTGAATGTGCAGAAGGCGGAGTAGATATTTACGATGGGGCAGATTTTTCAGCCAATAAGCTTAATGAGGAATTGATTCCTAATGGAACTGCACTTCATATTACGGGGGAAAAGACAGGAGAAGATAACTCACACTGGGTATATGTACAGCACAGGAGTATGTATGGGTATGTGCCGTCTGACCATCTTAAGCCCGTAACTGTTGGAGAGGCTGCTGCGTCAGAATACCGTACCTACAACGGGGTTGATGTGGAATTTGATGTGACAGTCAGGGCAGAGGGCGGACAGGTTTCTTTGTCGAAAGGGCCTGGTGATCAGTTCGGTAAGCGCAGGCAGAGTCTTGAGAATGGAACAATTGCTCATATTACACAGTATGTGGAGACTTCTCCTGGAATAGCCTGGGGCAAAACATCAGTGGACGGTGTTCAGGGGTGGATAGATCTGACGAGAGATACCGATTACGCAGAAAACAAAGCGGCTATATCTCTTGTTGAAAAAACAGGAATTGCAGCCGGAGTGACCAGTGTACCCGAACCAACAGTGACTCCAGAACTGACTGTCATACCAGAACCGACTGTCACACCAGAACCGACTGCTGCAGCAGAGCCGACCATTACAGCCAAACCAACCGAAACGTTAGAGCCGACTGCGACAGCAGAACCGGCAGAGGAGACGGAAGCATCTTTGACAGAGGAAGTGAAAGAGGTTTCAGGAGAGAATGCGAAAGAAGAAAACGGCAAAAATCATATAATTTGGATTATCGTAATCCTTGTTCTTCTTGCTGCCGGACTGGCAGTGTTCTTTGTGAGAAAGAAAAATAAAAATTTGTAATTGATAAGAAAAGAGACAGCAAAAAGTGCTGTCTCTTTTCTTATCGATGCATATCCCTTCTCAGTCGATAGAAATCACCAATGGCATTCCAGCCGATTTTAATGATTTTTTTGATATTAAGAGAATTTACTCCTCCCTGTCTGGGTTTGAAGGAAATTTCGATGAATTTTACTCTTTTTCTGTAGTATACGAAATAAGTGGTGAGCATAATATTCGGAATGTTGAAGTCTTTGGGGAGCTTGGGGAGAAATTCGCTCAGGACATCCGTTCGCATCAGACGAAAGGGGGCGTTGGCGTCTGAAACCTTTACGCCAAAAATAAGGCGAAGGAGGATGCAGACTACATTTTCTACAAATTTCCTTGATTCTCCATCCCCACGGTCTGTTCTTTTCCCGATAAGGGCGTCGTACTCTTTTCTTTGTGACCAGAATGCTTCGAATTCAGCAGGATTCGTCTGCCCGTCTGCGTCTGTCTGGAATACATAGTCTGCATTGTGCTCGATGGCGAAACGGTATCCGTAAAGAACAGTGGAGCCGTGCCCGCCGTTTTCTTTTGTCTGAGGAAGAAGAAAAGGTCTTGTCTTTGCAAGATTACATAAGATTTCGTAAGTGTTGTCTTTGCTTCCGTCATTTATAACAACAAGTCTGGACTCTCCGTTTCCGTTATATTTTTCTACAATCGGATACCAGTCGTTGATGGTGTTTTCGATGTTATCTTTTTCGTTATAGGCAGGTATGACTATAAATAATTTATCCATGAATTTGCCTCCGGTTCCAATTTCTGTTCAGTTGTATCATGTGAACATCCAGCAAATATTATATATGATTCCTTTTCTGTTTTCAATCAATTTGGAGTGAGGAGAAAAAAAGAAGGCCGGACCGAAGTCACAGCCTTCCCTGGCTATTATCATTAGTTGTCAACTACGACACCTTTCTGCAGCATAATGTTTGCATACAGAGCTTTTTCTCCTGTGGAGATGATGCAGTAGGATGTTTTCGCTTCATCGTAGAATGCGAAACGTTCGATATTGCCGACAGCAGCAGCACCGCGCTGGTCATGTTTGGCGATGATTTCTTTGTATGTATCCCAGATTGGGGTTTCTACTGTGTCACCTGGCATAACTTCCATTAAGTTTACCGGATGTTCTACATAAGTGTCCAGAGGGAAAACTTTCAGGATTGCATCCAGAAGTTCCGGAACTCCATGTCCGTCACAACGAATTGTGATGCAGTTTTTGCCCATGGATTCTACCGGGAAGTTTCCGTCTGCAATGACAAGACGGTCACTGTGTCCCATTTCGCATAAAACTTTTAATAATTCAGGTGATAAGATTGCCGGAATACCTTTTAACATAATTGACTCCTTTCATTCAGCAGCCTTACTGCTGATTTACATTATTTTCTACAATATAGGATAGCGTATTTAGAGAAAACTGACAAGGCAAAATTTTACTCGGAAAAGTAAAATTTTTTTGCTGCCTTGAGGTCTGCTTCTTGAAAAACATGCAGTATAATAAAACTCCGGAAAAGATTGGGATTGTTGAAATTATACAATAAAAAGAGAAAAAATAAGAGATGTTTGTTTTGTACATGTTTTTTTTGCGGAATCTTCCTGTAATAATTGTAAAAACATCTAAAATATGATACCATTGATTATTAAGATTAAACAAAAAAGAGAATCATTTCATAGTACGGGGGACTAAATGTATAAAATATTACTGGTAGATGATGAAATTCTGGTGAGAGATGCCATCAGAGAAAATATTGACTGGAAAGGAATGGATTGCGAGCTTGTCGGGGACTGCGAGAATGGTCAACAGGCTGCGGAATTTGTTCAGAATCATGAAGTGGATATTGTACTTACAGATATCTGCATGCCTTATATGGATGGAATGGAGCTGAGCCATTTTCTCCATGATAATTATCCGGATATTATTATTGTGATTTTCAGCGGATTTGGAGAATTTGAATATGCGAAAAGGGCGATTCAGTATAATGTAAGTGAATATATGCTTAAGCCGATCACTGCCATGGAACTTACAAAGGTAATTGAGCGGATGAAGGAGAAGGCTGATGCCCGTCAGAAAGAAAAAAATAAAATACAGATTCTCATGCGTGACTCCCAGGGTTATAAAAAGAATGCAAACATGATTCGCTCCAAGACAATAGAAGCTCTTGTAAACTGTACCAGAGATGTGAAGGAAAGTTTGGAGGAACTGGATAAAATGGGAATCCACATGGAAGCATCCAGTTACCGTGTTGCAGTTTTTGACATGGATTTGTACTCCGATCTTTACCAGATTGATACAGAGAAACGCCAGGAAAGTGCATTAATGGCGTTTGTTTTATATAATGTCAGCGATGAAATCGTAAATGAAAAAAAGGCGGGAGTAGCCTATCAGGAAGGAAGCAACAGAGTCTGTGTAGTTTTTATGGGAAATAAAACAAAAGAGGGCTCTGCTCTGATACGGGAAACCTGTCAGGAAATTAAGGATAAGGTAAAAGAAGTGATCGGTATCGAGGTTTCCATGGGAATCGGAAGCTGGGTACGCAGTCCGGGAGAACTTATTTTTTCACACAGGATGGCGGAAAAGGCAATTCAGAGACGCTATCTTCTTGGAGGAAATCTTCTGATAGATATGGAGGAAGACGAGACGGATCAGGCGATTTCGATTCAGGATTATCTGGAACAACTGAAAAATGCCATAAAAACTGGCAAAAAAGAAGAGATGGACAGAATTCTGGATAAAATCGAAGCGGAGATACGCGGCGCTCTTGTAGATAAAAGTTATGCGTGCGTGTATCTTCAGCAGGTGATTCGTGTGATTGGAAATTCTGTTCAGTCTATGGTTTCAGACGGGGCGGATATCATTATGGAAAGAGAAAAACTCCTTAAGGCTGTCACAGAACAGAAGTGCTTTCAGGCAGCGACAGATCTGGTACGGGCCTATGCGCAGAAGATGTTTGAAGAACTGACGAACTACAACAGTTCAGCAGGGCAGCGTCAGGCGTCTTTGGCAATGGATTATATCAGGAACAATTACATGGACACAGAACTGAGTCTGAACAGCATTTGTTCTTATCTGAATATAAGTACCAGCTATTTCAGTACCATATTTAAAGATATTACAGGAGAAACCTTTGTGGAGGCGCTGACTCGGACAAGGATGGAGAAAGCCAAGGAGCTTCTCGAAAATACGACGCTTAAAAACTATGAGATTGCAGAAAAAGTAGGATTTTCAGACCCTCATTATTTCGGGATTTCCTTTAAAAAAATGACAGGAAAAACACCGACAGAATACGCAAGGGAGAAACGGCGATGAGCAGCGGGAAATCAATCAGTAAATTTTCCAGAAAGTTCAAAAGTATACAGAGTAATATTTTTATGGGAGTATCTGTTCTTGTACTTTGTGCAGTGCTGGTGGTGACGATTGTTTCTGTGCGATATACCAATTCTGCGATTTTTGAAAACTCAATTGTATATACGCAGACGATTATTCATCAGCTGAATCAGAATATTGATTCATATATTACCTATATGGATAATATTGCATCTGTAATTTCTGAAAGCGGAGATGCCCATGACTATCTTTACAGAGAAGATAAATATCCGGGAACAGGAAGCAGCGGGCAATACAAGACAGGTCCAAGAGGGCGTCTGGTGGAGCAGTTTGAAACTATTTTAAAAGGCCGTTCAGATATAAAGAATATCGGAATTCTCCGCGAAAACGGGGCGGCGCTTTTTAATACAGGGAGCCAGTTTCTGAATCCTGATCTGAACCTGAATACGCAGCAGTGGTTTTTGAATGCCAAAGGAAATTATAACCAGTATTCTCTGACATCATCTCACGTACAGCATGCGATTCGCGGAGAACGTTCCTGGGTGATTACTTTAAGCAGGGGAATCAGGAATTTTTCCGGAAAAGGGGAAAATGACGGCGTTGTTTTTATTGATTTGAATTACAGTGCGATCAGTGAGCTGTGTGACCAGAACAGCATGGGTTCGAGAGGATATATTTTTATTCTGGATGAAAATGGAAATATTGTGTATCATCCTCAGCAGCAGCAGCTTTATAATGAACTTCAGACTGAAAATATAGATCTTGTGATGAATGCGGAGTCAGATACGATCAGAACAGGGCGCGGCAGTGATGAAAAGATTTATACGATGGCACGCTCTGATAAAACAGGATGGACAATCGTGGGGTGTATGAATACTGCAGAGCTTTTGAAAAAGAGCCAGAAAGCCCAGAGTATTTATCTTGTTATGGCAATAGGGCTTGTGGCGGTAGCTTTGTTTTTGTCAAATATCATTGCGCGGAATATTACACTTCCGATTCAGAAACTGCGTGATTCCATGGCACGTGTACAGGAGGGGGATTTTCACGGAGCAGATATCGAGGTACTTTCTGAAAATGAAATCGGAAGTCTTACGAAATCTTTTAATGTAATGACCCACCGAATTGAGGAGTTGATGGAGCAGAATATCCATGAGCAGGAGCAGAAGAGAAAAAGTGAGATGAAAGCGCTACAGTCACAGATTAATCCTCATTTTCTTTATAATACGCTGGATTCTATTATCTGGATGGCAGAGGGGAAGAAAAATGAGGAGGTCGTACTGATGACAGCGTCTCTTGCACGTCTTCTCCGTCAGAGCATCAGCAACGAAGATGAAGTGGTTTCCATAGGAAATGAGATTGAATATGTGAGAAGCTATCTTACGATTCAAAAGATGCGGTATAAGGATAAACTGGAGTTTGAAATTGATGTGGATCCGTCTATTAAATATATAAAGATTGTAAAACTTGTGCTGCAGCCAATTGTGGAAAATGCTATTTATCACGGGTTGAAATATAAAGAAAGTAAAGGACTTCTGATAGTTCGCGGTTATACAAGAGGAGAAAATGCGTTCATTGAAATTGCAGATAACGGTGTGGGGATGGATGCGGAGACTTTGAAGCATATTTTCGAACGCCATAAAGTAAATTATCATTCCAATGGAGTCGGAGTTTACAATGTGCAGAAAAGACTTCAGCTTCATTATGGAGCAGATTATGGAATTACTTATCGCAGTGAACCGGGAATTGGAACAACTGCGACAATTATAATACCCAGAAATCAGGAGGGCAGCCATGAAAAAGAATAAAAAATGGATTATGTTAGTTGTTATCCTTCTGACCGTGGCAGCAGTCGGAATCTGGAGTTGTTTTTTTCAGCAGAACAGTGGAGAAAAAAAGTGGTCTTTAATTTATATTCCAAAGACGGAAGATGGAACAAATGATTTCTGGACATCTCTGTTGGCGGGGACAAGAAATGCGGCAAGGGAATACAATGCGGAACTGGAGATTCTTGCGCCTGGAAGGGAGCAGGATGTGGAGCGTCAGATAGAACTTCTTGGAGAAGCAATCGAAAAAAAACCAGATGCAATTCTCATTTCTCCGTCCAGTTTTGATGCCTGTGATGCGCTTCTGGAGGAAGCTCGCAAAAAAGGGATCAGGATCATTTTTATTGATTCGTATACAGAAAATGCTGTTCCTGATCTGACAGTTGCCACGGACAATCTGGAAGCAGGAAGAAAGCTTGGGGAATTTGCTGGAACGTTTGTCAAGGAAGATTCACAGATTGCTATAATCAGCCATGTGAAAGGGGTATCCACGGCAATGGAGCGTGAACAGGGATTCCGTGAGGGACTTGGTGAACTGGAAGGAAATGTCCGGGAAGTACTGTACTGTGATTCCCTGTTTGACAAGTCATATAAACTGGCGAAAGAATTAATGGAAAAATATCCGAAGCTGACTATGATTGCGGGAATGAATGAATATTCAGCTGTGGGAGCAGCCCGCGCTGTACGCGATGCAGGAGCAGAGGACAGGATTGCAGTTGTAGGTGTGGATTCCTCTCAGGAAGCTGTTCAGTTAATGGAAAAGGGCGTATACAGAGGATTTGTAGTGCAGAATGCCTTTAAAATGGGATATATCGGAGTGCGTGAGACTCTGCGGATGCTCAACGGAGAGAAGACGGAAAAAAACATCGATTCCGGCTGTGAACTGGTAGTTCCGGAAAATATGTATGACAGCGAAATTGAGAAACTGATTTTTCCCTTTAATCTGAAATAGAGTCTGTTTATAAAAAAGGTTAAATATTTACGATACCGTAAATATTTAACCTTTTTTTGGAAGATATTCCATTACAATTTTTGAGGTTTCACGATATTATTGGAGTATATAAAAACACAGAAATGTGAAAAAACATAGGGAGGGAAAAAAATTGGAAAAGCTGAAACAAAATCCAATCGTGAAAAAGCTCGGACTTAACAGAATCCTGCTTGTGGGGATTCTCATCGTCATGTTCGTAGTCTTCAGAATCGCACTGGGAACAAAATTCCCTGTAATGGACAGTATCAAGTCTACTCTGAACTATGTATACTTCCTGGGCTTCTTGTCACTTGGCGTTACTTTCGTAATCGCTACAGGAGGAATTGATTTCTCCATCGGACCGGTTATGTTCTGCTGTGCATTGATTTCCGGTTATTGCATGACTAGCTACGGAGTACCTTGCGCATTAGCAATCGTAATCTGTATTCTGGTTGGTCTGTGCTTCGGTATCTTTAACGGATGGTTAGTATCCTATTTATCAGTGCCGCCGTTCATCGTATCCATGGCATCCATGAATATTGCGAAAGGTCTTGCATCTGTATTCACTAAAACACAGTCTGTCAGCTGGCCGGCAAGCAGTGATCCTGTAAATGGCTGGTTCAGAAACCTTGTTTCCTACAAGGGCTTCCCGGTAGGTCTTGTAATCTTCCTTGGAGCAGCAGTTATCTGTGGTATCGTACTTTACCGTACAAAACCAGGACGTTACATCCTTTGCCTCGGTTCTAACAGTGAGGCGGTTCGCCTTTCAGGTGTTAACACAAAAAAATGGCGTATGCTTGCTTACGTTATCTGCGGATTAATGGCAGGTATCGCAGCAATCTTCTTTGTAGCAACTTATACAACGGTTCAGCCGGGATATGGTGACCAGTACAACAACGAAGCAATCGCTGGTTGTGTAATGGGTGGTACATCAATGGTCGGCGGACTTGCATCCATCGGCGGTACAGTTATCGGTGTATGTATTATTTCTCTTCTGCAGCAGGGTATCATGGCCTTTGGTCTTGGTAAAGGTCAGCAGATGATTATTACTGGTATCATCGTTATCGCAGCAGTTTATGCCGATGTTTCTGCAAGACGCAGAAAGAATTAATGTGAAGGGAGGATGTAACAATGGGTGAAGTTATTTTAACTATGAAGGACATCGACAAGTCCTTTCCTGGAGTTCATGCTCTGGATCATGTTAATTTCGAAGTAAGACGCGGCGAAGTACATGCTCTTATGGGTGAAAACGGTGCCGGAAAGTCCACATTGATGAAGGTGCTTACCGGTATTTACCAGAAAGACTCCGGTTCCATTACATATGAAGGAAAAGAAGTGGAATTCCACAATACAAAAGAGGCACAGGATGCAGGTGTTGTAATTGTACATCAGGAATTAAATATGGTGGGTGACCTTACTGTTGCTCAGAATATTTTTATCGGTCGTGAGCCGAAAAAAGGTTTCCGTATCGATGACAAGAAGATGATTGAGGATTCCAAGAAGCTTTTCCAGGATTTAAATATTGATATTAATCCGAAAGAAAAAATGCATAATCTTACAGTCGGAAAACAGCAGATGTGTGAGATTGCAAAAGCGATTTCCCATAAAGCAAAAGTTATCATCTTCGATGAGCCTTCTGCAGCGCTGACTGAAAAAGAAATTGCAGACTTATTTGTTATCATTCGTGACCTTCGTGAGAAGGGACTGGGAATTGTTTACATTTCCCATCGTATGGATGAGATTAAAGTTATTACAGACCGTGTAACTGTCATGCGTGACGGTGGTTATGTAGGAACTCTTATTACAAAAGACAGTACAAAAGAAGACATTATCAACATGATGGTTGGTCGTGTTATTTATGAAGATCCGAAGCAGCACAGTATGGTTGCACCTGATGCTCCTGTAGTTCTTAAAGTAGAACATCTTAATGCAGGAAGAATGGTGCAGGATGTAAGCTTTGAACTTCGTAAAGGTGAGATTCTTGGTTTCTCCGGACTTATGGGTGCTGGACGTACCGAGACTGCCAGAGCGCTGTTTGGGGCTGACCCGAAACAGAGTGGTAAGATTTCCATTATGGATAAGAGCGGACAGCTTCGTGAAGTTACCATCAACAGTCCTCAGGATGCTGTTAAATACGGTATTGGATATCTGTCAGAAGACAGAAGAAGATATGGATGTGTTGTTCAGAAATCCTGTATTGAAAATACAACACTGGCAACAATGGAGCAGTTTTCGAAAGGTCTTCTGATCGATTCAGCGAAAGAAAAAGAAGTAACTGAAAAGTATATCAAAGAGCTTGCAACAAAAACTCCAAATGCAGAACAGCTTGTTGTTAATCTTTCCGGTGGTAACCAGCAGAAAGTCGTTATCGCAAAATGGCTGACAAGAGACAGTGATATCCTGATTTTCGACGAGCCTACAAGAGGTATCGACGTTGGTGCTAAAAACGAAATTTATAAACTGATGAACAAACTGGCAGCAGAAGGTAAATCAATTATCATGATTTCTTCCGAAATGACAGAAGTTCTCCGTATGAGTGACCGTATCATCATCATGTGCGAGGGTAAAGTAACAGGAAATATTGATATTTCCGAAGCAACCCAGGAAAACATTATGAACAAGGCTACACGTAGTATCGATTAAGGAGGACAGTCATGACTAAGAAGAAAAAAAGTATTTTAAGTGATCAGAGATTTATTGTATTACTGGTTGTAATTGCGCTGACTGCAGTATTCTCAGCAATGAGTAAAGAGTTCAGACAGTACAACACCATGCTGAGCTTGCTGGATTTTTCCTACTATGACCTTCTGATGGCAATCGGTGTTACTTTCCCAATTATTACAGGTGGTGTAGACCTGTCAATCGGAACTGGAATGGTTTGTTACGCTCTTATCGGCGGTTCCATGATCAGAAATCACAATGTGCCGGTTGTTGTTGCAATGCTTATCTGTGTTGTACTTGGTCTTATCATTGGTGCAGTTAACGGTGTTCTTATTGGTGTAATGAATCTGCCTCCGTTCCTGGCTACACTTTGTACTTGTATGATTACCCGTGGTCTTGGCTCTCTTTACAGCGCAACTCCATGGCCGGGACTTACACAGGAAGGCGGATGGTTCCATTCAATCTTTAAACTTACTGTCGGAACAGGAAGAAGTGCCGATCGTTATCCTATCGGTTTCCTGTGGATGATTCTGTTAGTTCTTTTAATGGAATATGTTCTGAATCATACAAAATTCGGACGATACACTATTGCAATCGGTTCCAACAAAGAAGCAGCAGCTCTTTCCGGAATCAATGTTAAATTCTACCATGTAATGGTATACGTTGTTTGCGGCCTTTTCGTAGGTCTTGCAGCAATTGCATATGCAGCAGTTACTCCTACTGTACAGCCTGGTACAGGTGCAGGTCTTGAAATGGATGCCATCGGTGGTGCATTCGTAGGTGGTGTTGCAGCATCTGGTGGATATGGTTCTATTCTTGGAACCTTCGTAGGTATTTATGTAATCATGCTTCTGAAGACCGGTCTTCCGTATATCGGACTTCAGGCTAACTGGCAGCAGATTATTACAGGTATTGTTCTTATTGTAGCGGTACTTATTGATATCGTTAAAGAGAAAAAAGCAAATAGTCTGTAATAAAAAAGCAATGAAATCTATCTTATGGTGTATGTAAAACGGAAAACGTTTTCATAAAATAAACGTGTATAATTAAAAGGAGGAAACAAAAATGACAATCAAAAAAGTGATCGCACTGGGACTTAGTGCAGCAATGGTAGCAGGAATGACAGTTACACCTGTTCTGGCAGCAGAGGATCCTGCAGCACAGTTCGAGGGACTGAAAGCTAACGAAGCTTATGAATTCCCTATGATGGTTAAATCTTTCCAGTCAACATACTGGCAGGCAGCTGTAGAAGGTATGCAGAAAGCTGCTGATGAGCTTGGTGTTACATTCAAAGCTCAGGGACCAAACAGTGAGTCTGATATCGCTGACCAGGTTAACATGATCAACACAGCTATCGCAGCTAAACCAGTTGGTATGGGTCTTGCAGCTTGTGATACTTCTTCCGTAACAGAAGCTCTTGAGAAATGTGTAGCAGACGGAATTCCGGTAGTAACATTTGATACTGGTGTTGCAGATGCTCCAGAAGGATCTGTAGTAGCAGAAGTTGTTACAGATAATGCTCAGGCTGGTGCAGTAGCAGCTGAGAATATGTATCCTGCAATCAAAGACGTTATTGCTAACGCTGAAGGACAGGTTATCATCGGTGAGATCAACCAGGATGCTACAGCTCAGAACATTCAGCTTCGTGGCGCTGGATTCATCAACAAAATGATCGAGCTTGTTAAAGCTGACGGCAAAACAGTTGCAGTTACAGGTAACGAGTTCTATGTAAACGCAGCAGAAGGTGCAGACGCAGAAGAAAAAGACGCAGACGTTCTTATTCAGGTAGCTGTTCCGGCACAGACAACTGTAGAGCTTTGCTCCACAGAGGCTCAGGCTATTCTTTCTAAAGAAAACTGTATCGCAGTATTCGGTTCTAACCAGGTTGCAGCAGAAGGTGTTATTGCAGCAAACTCTAACTTAAACGTTCTTGGTTCTGACGCAGCAAATGGTGACGTTATCGGTGTTGGTTTCGACGCTGGTTCTATCATCAAAGCAGCTGTAGCTGATGGCACATTCCTTGGTGCTGTTACACAGTCTCCACTTATGATGGGTTACTACGCAATCTACGCTCTGACAGCAGCAGCTAACGGCGACGAAGTAGAAGACGTTCCAACAGCAGGTTACTGGTACAACGCAGAGAACATGGAAGACGAGTCCATCGCTCCTAACCTTTACGACTAATTTTAAACGCTCGGATTTAATTTAATAAAGTTATAACGGCGAAGGAACGGAGGGTGCCGCACATTGTGCGGCGCCCTCTTTCTGATAAGAGATGTGCAATAATAAAACAGAAACAGAGGAGGATTTATCATGGCAACTTATTATCTTGCAATTGATATGGGTGCGTCCAGTGGACGTCACATTCTGGGACACATGGAAAACGGAAAAATGGTTCTGGAGGAAGTATACCGCTTCGAAAATGGTATGGTAAAAAAAGACGGAGAGCTCTGCTGGGAGTTTGACCGTATTTTTAAAGAAGTAATCGCAGGATTAAAGAAATGCAAAGAAATCGGAAAGATTCCTGTAAGCATGGGTGTAGATACATGGGGAGTTGACTTCGTACTTCTTGATAAAGACGGACAGGTATTAGGAAATACAGTTGGTTATCGTGATCACCGTACAGAAGGCATGGATGAAGAGGTTTATAAGATTATTCCACAGGATGAATTATATGAAAGAACCGGTATCCAGAAAGCAATCTACAATACCATTTATCAGCTTATGGCTGTTAAGAAAAAACATCCGGAATATCTGGAAAATGCAGAGACTCTTCTTCATGTTCCGGACTATTTCCATTATCTTCTTACAGGTCAGAAGACAAATGAGTATACAGAAGCTACGACAGGTCAGCTTGTAAGTCCAACTACAAAAGACTGGGATTTTGAACTGATTGAGAAGTTGGGATATCCGAAAAAAATCTTCCAGAAACTGGTTATGCCTGGAACAAGCATCGGACATTTCAGTGATAAGGTTCGTGAAGAAGTTGGATTTGACTGTGAGGTTGTTGCACCTGCAACACACGATACAGGATCTGCAGTTCTTGCTGTACCTGCAAACGATGATGATTTCATCTATATCAGCTCCGGTACATGGTCTCTTATGGGAATTGAGAGAACAGAAGCGGATTGCTCCGCTAAGAGTTGTGAAATGAACTTCACAAATGAAGGTGGTTACAATGGACGTTTCCGTTATATCAAGAATATCATGGGACTGTGGATGATTCAGTCTGTACGTCATGAGACAGGAGATGCCTACAGTTTTGCGGAAATCTGTGCTCAGGCTGAAGAGGCAAAAGATTTCCCATCCAGAGTAGATGTAAACGATGACTGTTTCCTTTCTCCTGCAAACATGACAGAGGAAGTAAAAGACTACTGCCGCAGAACAGGACAGAAAGTTCCGGAAACATTAGGGGAAATTGCAACTGTTATTTACACCAGTCTTGCTGAATGCTATGCAAAAACAGCTAAAGAAATGGAAGAAATGACAGGACGTACTTACAGCAGAATCTGTGTGGTAGGCGGAGGTTCCAATGCAGGATACTTAAATGAGCTTACAGCAAAAGCATGCGGCAAGCGTGTTGAGGCAGGCCCGGGTGAGGCTACTGCAATCGGTAATATCACTGCGCAGATGATTAAGACAGGTGAGTTTAAATCTGTTCCGGAAGCACGTACCTGCATCCACGAATCTTTCAATATCAAAACATACGAAGCGTAAATCGTATTTATTTCAGGAGTGCTTAAGCACTCCTGATTTTGGATTTCAAAGGAAAAAATAAGAAGAAGTTGTGTTCTGTCATAAAGATAGAGCACAGCTTCTTTTGTGTAAAAAAGAGGACAGTTACAAAGCCGTTACAACATGAGGAGCAGGATGGTGTAAAATAAAAACAGACTTATAGACAAAATCATAAATTACCGAAGATAAGAGATGCAAAATAGGGAGAGGACAAATGAGTGTAAGAATTCTTGTAATTGAAGATGAAGAAGCAATTAATGATTTAATATGTATGAATCTCGAGGTGGCAGGATATCAGCCGGTCCCCTTTCTGGACGGGGAGAATGTGAGCCAAAGTCTGACAGAAGACAGCAATTATGCCTGCGCTCTGGTGGATGTGATGCTCCCCGGAAAAAACGGGTTTGAACTGCTTCCTGAATTGAAGAATCAGGGAATCCCTGTAATATTTCTCACAGCCAAAGGAGCTGTTCAGGATAAGGTCAGAGGTCTGAAGGAAGGGGCGGAGGATTATATTGTGAAGCCCTTTGAAATGTTGGAACTGATGGTGCGTATTGAAAAAGTTCTGGAACGTCACGGAGCCTGCGACCATGTGATGAAAATTCTTGATGTGGAAATTGATACAGAGAAACGGCTGGTCACCAAAGCGGGAGAAGAGATTTATCTCAAACCAATGGAATATGAATGTCTCCTGATGTTTGCCCGCCACAAAAACAAGGCACTTACCAGAAAGCAGATTCTGGGGGCTTTATGGGGAATGGAGTTTGACGGGGAGACAAGGACAGTGGATGCCCATGTGGGAAGAATCCGCAAGAAGCTTGACTGGGGAAATGTAATCCGGACGATACCAACGGTGGGATACAGACTGGAGGTGGATGAGTGAGGCTGTTTCGCAGAATTTTTATCCAGGTTATGCTTGGAATCCTTCTGGTATCTCAGGTGACGTTGGGCTACACACTATGGGAATCACGGCGTCAGACACTGAAGGATACAGAGAAATATGAGCAACAGGTACTTTATAACAGTATGGATAAATTTCGCAGGAATCTGGAGACCCCAGGTTATACGGACAAATATGGGACAGATGCAGAGAAACAGCATCTGGAAGCAATATATTCCTTTCGAAATGTTTTTGGGAGCAAGGCTGCCCTTTATCTGCCGCAGGAGAACAGGGAGCTTTACAACAGCAGTCCTTATGAATTTGATTACAAAAAAATTTCAGAGAATCTATTATACGGAGGAGCATGGGCAACAGAAGCGGAAGGTCGTCACCTGCTTCTGTTTAAAGAATGGAACACCATTAATGAAACCAACTACGGTGTTATCTACTGTGTAGACGTATCTGGTATTTATCAGAGGACAGAACGTCTTTATCTGAAGGGGCTTACAATGACACTGGGGCTTCTTCTGCTTGTGGGAGCGCTTCTGTACTGGGGAATTTACCGCAGCATCCGGCCCCTTGTTGCTTTGAAAAAAGCGGCGTTGGATATAGCAGGAGGAAACTACGGGGCTCTGGTTCCGGTGAAGGGGAAGGATGAGATAGCTCTTCTTGGGAAAAGCTTTAATCATATGTCTTCGGAGATACAATTCCGTATTGAGGAATTGAAGCAGGTAAACCATGCGCAGAGAAGACTCATCGGAAGTCTTGCCCATGAATTAAAAACGCCTATGACAGCGATTATCGGCTATGCAGATACCCTCCTCACAGTGCGTCTCAGTGAGGAGAGAAGAGAAAAGGCACTCACTTATATTGAAAAAGAATGCCGCCGCCTTTCACGGCTTTCTGTAAAAATGCTGGAGCTTACCGGGCTTTATGAAGAAGGCGGACAAAATTTGGAGAGAAAGCCCTATCCGGTGTCAGAGCTTCTGGAAACTGTGGGGCATCTGGTGAAATTTAAGCTTGAGGAAAAAAATGCAGTAATGGAGGTATCCTGTGAGCCGTCAGACCTTATGCGGGATATGGACGTGGATACGATGACAAGTCTTCTTCTGAATCTGGTGGATAATGCCTGCAAAGCGTTGAAGGAAGGTGGAAAAATCCTTCTTCATGCAGACGAAACAGGCATCTTCGTGGAGGATAATGGCAAAGGAATTCCCGAAGAGGAGTTAGAGCGAGTGACGGAAGCCTTTTATATGGTGGATAAATCAAGAGGCAGAAGTGCGGGAAGCGTAGGTCTGGGACTTGCTCTGTGCAAGGAGATAGCAGAGCTTCACGGAGGGAAGCTTGTACTGGAAAGTGAAGAAGGAATGGGGACAAGAGTGATTGTCGCCTGGGAAAATGCCTGAACGCTGTGCGGTCAGGCGTTTTTGGTGCGTAAACCGGACCTTGTCTGATTTGACTCGAAGGCAGTTACATTCCGGTTACATTTCGGGGAATATCCGGTGCTCTGTCCTGTGATAGAATAAGAATAGAAAATAAAGATAAAACGGAGGAGAGTTCGATTATGAAAAAAAGAATCGTTTCATTGTTGCTCTGTGTTTTCCTCGGAACGGGAACTCTGGCGGGCTGCGCAGAAACCCCAAAAGATTCACTGGTGAAAATGAAAGGAAAATCCAGCGAAAAGAATTATGAGGAAGCTGCCGATACAGAGGAAAATACAGAAGAAGAGAAAAAGCAGGAAAATAAAGAAGATCATAAAAATCAGGACGGGAACGTATCCGGCATCCGTAAGACTGTGAATGCTCCGGAAACCATTAAAAGTGAAGCGACTGACGAAACCGGAAAGATTAAGATTCTTACAGATGCAAAGGTGGAAATCCCAAATGCAGACAAGGCGTCGGCTATTCAGGTAAGTCAGCACGAATTTAATCAGGAAATGATGGATAAAATTACAAGTGCCTTTTTCCCGGATGCAAAAATTTATTCTGCTTCCAGCTACTATCAGAGAACGAAAGAGGATGTGAGGAAGGATATCACAGAAATGAAAGGGTATCTGTCAGAAGGGAATCTTGACCCCTATGATATGGGAACAGACGAAAATGGAAATCTTCTTTTTGATATTAACAGCTACATAGAAGAGCTGGAAACAGAATACGAAAGTGCACCGGAAAAACGTGTTCTTGAGGAAGTAAAGCCTGCTTTCGGAGCCGGAGAGGAAGAAGAAATGAACGATTATTTTGACTCTTATGTGGAAGATGCAGATGGAAAAGAGTACAAGTATCAATTTAAACGCTATAATTCTATGCCTATGGAGGTTGCCATCGAAAGGATTTACAAGGAGGTCAAAGGAGAAAATACAAGTGTAAACTGGTATGAATATATGGGGGACGCACCGGATAGTCCGTCAAAGGAAGAAATGGAAAAGAAGATAAAGCTTAGTCCTGAGGATGCTCTGGCAATTGCGCAGGAAAAGGTAGAGCTTCTGGAAATTCCAAATATGGAGATGACAGAATGGGAATATGCCGTTGCATGGGCTGAAGATTTCGCTCAGAGCGGAGATGAATATAAAAGAACAGCTCAGGATTTTGGATATGTGTTCCATTATACAAGAAAACTGGGAAATATCCCCATTACTTACACTATGGAGCGGGGCGGAGCTCTTGAGGATATGGACAGTGATATGGAGACCTGGGGATATGAGGGGCTTAATATTTATGTGGGCTCTGATGGAATCGGTAAGGTGGAGTTTAACAATCTCTATGACATCGGAGAGACAAAAACCCAGCAAGTAAATCTGAAATCCTTTGATGAGATTATGGATATTTATGAAAAAATGATGTTGATTCAGAATGCAAATATGGGGGAAGACCTGAAAAGTGAAGTGTTTCATATTGACAGAATTACCTTTGGGTACAGCCGGATTTATGAGCCTTCCACAGACAGCACAAGTGGGATTCTTGTACCTGTATGGGATTTTTTCGGAAGCTTCACATCAGAATACACAACAGGGGAAACGTACACAAACGATTTGAAATACCAGAGCTATCTTACCATCAATGCCATTGACGGCAGCGTGATTGACCGAGGGCTTGGATATTAAAGAACAGAAGGACAGGTGAGAGAAGTGGGCGGGATTTTTTCGGTAATTCGTTTTAATTTTCTGGGATTCTGGCGTAAACCCAAGGTAATCCTTACCTTCCTTCTGGGATTTGTTCTTTGCTTTCTTCTGAGCGGAAGGGTGATTCCTGTAATAGAAACTTATAAATCTCCAGTACAGGTGACGGAACCCTTTTTGTGGACTTTTGGAGACGCCACGGCGATTTTGCTGAGCGCAGTTCTTCTGCTCCTTTTGTTTTCGGATCTGCCCTGTTTAAGCGCGATAACGCCTTATTACCTGTACCGTACCACAAAAAGGAAATGGCTGATGGGACAGCTTGTCTATGTACTGGTGGTATCTGCGCTCTATGTGGTGTTTATGATGGCATCCACTATGGTTCTGTGCATGGAGAATGCTTATCCGGGGAATGTGTGGAGCGATACGGCGGCAAGGCTTGCTTATTCGAAACTGGGGGAGGAATTAAGCGTGCCTTCGACTGTGAAAGTGATGGAAGGAATTCTCCCTTACGGATGTACCTTTGGGGTAATATTGCTTTTATTTCTTTTTTGTCTGACGCTCAGTCTCGTTATTCTGGCAGGGAATCTGCTGCCGGGGAAGGGAAAGGGGCTTTTGGCAGGAATGCTGTTCTGTCTTTACGGATTTCTCCTTGACCCCAGAGTTCTCCGTGTGCTTCTGGGATATGAGGAATATGAAATGTATAAGGTAAATGTTCTCATAGGGTGGATAAGCCCCCTGAGTCATGCAGCATATGCCAGACATAATTTCGGTTACGATAAGCTTCCCACAGTGGGGCAGTCCTGCCTTGTTTTTACAGGGCTGATTCTCGGTCTGGGACTGCTGTGCGGATGGCTGATAAAAAAATATCATTTTGGATTTCTTGGAGGAGCCAATGAATAAATATCAGGGGAAAGGAAGGACAAAAATATGAAAAAACAGGCTGTGATTTTGGCAGGGAGTATATTTCTGGCAGCAGGCATTTTGACGGGATGCGCCCGGACACCAGAGGAATCACTTGTAAAAATGAAAGGAAAAGAAGCGGAAAAAAATTACGAGGAGGCTGATAAAAAAGGGGACTCAGACGGAGAAAAAAAGGGGAAGACAATAAGAGAAATCCTAGGGGCGCCAAAGACATATCAAAGTGAAGAAAAGGACGAGACAGGACTTTTGACCATTCACACAGATGCAGAGGTTGAAATTCCGGATGTAGAAAAAGCTTCTGTAATTTCAGTCAGTCAGCATCCCTTTGACCAGGAGACCATTGATAAGCTGACGGAGATATTTTTCCCGGATGCAAAAATATATTCAGGAAACACCTGGCACAGAAGAACAAAACCACAGATTCTGAAAGAACTGAATCGCTGGAAAGCATATCTGGCAGCAGGGGAACTGGATCCTAATGGATGGGGAAAGGATGAAAACGGAAATTATAATGTTGATATTTATCAGATTATAGAAGAGCTGGAAGCAGAATATGAAACTGCGCCGGAAGAGGTTACACCGGAAGAAGTAAAACCTCAGTTCGGGCTGGAACAGGTGGACTATGAAGGAACAGGCGGCAGTTGGATCAGTGAGGATCAATTTAGCGGAGTGGCGGAAACTCCGGAGGGAAAACATTACACCTATCATCTTCAAAAAGGGGATTACAGACCTTTTGAGATGAGTATCCGCGATCTCACATCAGATGAAAAACTGGATACGTCCATGTATATAAGCTGGGAGGAATACAGCGGGTACAGAGAAGGAAATCATATCAAAGACTTTCCGGATGAGGAGGAACTGAAGAAGCGCCAGAAGCTGACCTTTGAGGAAGCGAAAAGAATTTCGGATGAAAAAGTGAAGCTTCTGGAAATTCCGAATATGGAGCTGACTGCCTGGGATTACGGTCTTTACCTGGGGGAAATACCGGGGGAGAAAGAGAACAGCATTTTTGATGTGGGATATATCTTTCACTATTCCAGAAAGATTGACGGGATTCCGGTTACTTATACCTCTGATCCGGGAGGGGAAGCAGAAGATTTGTCGGGCGATATGCCAACATGGGGATATGAGGAGCTGACGTTCTATATTGGCTCTGACGGTATCAGTCTGGTGGATTTCAACAATTACTATGATGTCAAAGAGACGAAAACCCAGGAGGTAAAGCTGAAATCCTTTGATGAGATTATAAAGACTTATGAAAAAATGATGCTGATTCAGAATGCACAGTGGACGGAAGATGAAAGGGAACAAAGATACGATATTGACAGAATTGTTTTTGGTTATACAAGAATTTACGAGCCATCTACAGACAGCAAGAACGGCATTCTTGTTCCTGCCTGGGATTTCTTTGGAAGCTATACTGCAAAGAGCACAGAGGAAGAGAAAGCTCAGGGAACAGAAGATTATACAAATAGCTCGAAGAGCAAGAGTTATCTTACCATTAACGCCATTGACGGAAGCGTGATCAACCGTTCACTGGGGTATTGAAACAGATTTGGGAAAGGAGAAAAAAAGATGGAAATCCGAAGACTTTTCAGGGCTAAAAATTTCTTTTTGGGTATTGTAATCGCGTCATGCGGATTGTTTTTCGGAGCTTCCTATCCTGATGGAGAGGCGCTGAAAAAGTTGCTGGAAGCAGGACATTTCCTTGAAATGGAAGCAAAAGCATTTTCCTCCCGTCCCTTTCTCCTTCTTCTTCCCATTGCGGCAGTTCTGCCCTGGAGTGATTCCTTCCTGTTGGAAAAACAGGGAGGATTTTTAAAGTCAGCATTACCCAGAACAGGGCGGCGATACTATGTGGAAAGCAAGGTGTTTACTACCTCGTTGGGCGGTTTTCTGGCTGTTCTGTTCGCAGGAATATTTGTCTGTTTTGCATTTTTTACTGTGTTTTTTCCCAGAGAGGCGCAGGGGAAAATTGCTGCAGACAGTTTCGTATCTTTACTGTTTCTCATCCTTCGAAGTTCTCTTCTGGGAGGGATTCTGGCATCCTTTGGAGGAATCTGCGGGGCGCTGGGAAACTCGGTTTATCTGGCTCTTGGACTTCCCTTTGTCAGTTATTATTTTTGTGTGATTCTTCGGGACCGGTATTTCAAAAAAGCTTTGTGGCTCTATCCGCCCCAGTGGGTGGAGGGCAGCGCCAAATGGGGAGAAAACGGGCTTGGTTTGTGGATGTTTCTGCTTCTGTTTCTTGGATTTTTAATGGTAGTACATGGAGGAATTTTATATGAAAAGCTGGAAGACCTGTAAGATAAGAGAACAGGATGCAGTTATTGAGGTTTCAAAGGTGACGAAATGCTTTGGAGAAGACCTTGTTTTAAAGGAGGCAAACCTGACTCTTTATCCGGGCGAGGTTTGCGGAATCGTGGGAAATAACGGTTCCGGAAAAACGGTTCTTATGAAGTGTATCTGTGGTTTTTACCCTGTTACAACAGGGCGGATTCGTGTTCTGGGGCAGGAGATTGGAAAGGATACAGACTTCCCTTCCAGTCTGGGAGTCATTATTGAATCTCCGGGATTTCTTACAAATATGTCAGGATTTCGAAATCTGGAAATTCTGGCAGGGATGAAGAAACTCATATCTGCGGCAGATATCCGTCTTGTTATGAAAAAAGTGGGGCTTAATCCGGATATGAAAAAAGCAGTGGCAAAGTATTCTCTGGGTATGCGCCAGCGTCTGGGCATAGCTCAGGCGATTATGGAGGACCCAAAGCTTCTCATTCTGGACGAGCCATTTAATGGTCTTGATAAACATGGAGTAGAAGAAATCAGGCAGATTCTTCTTGACTTAAAGGACAGAGGAAAGACGATTCTTCTGGCAAGTCACAATGCAGAGGATATCCGGATTCTGTGCGACAGGGTTTTTGAGATGGACGGCGGAGTGTTGAGCGAAAGAACACAAGGAGGGGAAGAATTATGAGGAAGGGTAAGAGATGGAGCGTGACAGCAGGAGCGGCTGTAATGGCGCTTTTGCTTGGAACCGGAATGCTGGAAGTAAACGTCTATGGTTCGGATTTTGTGTCAAATGTTGTTCTGGAGGAGGTTCCGGATACGGAAACAGAAATAACGGGGGAGGATATTTTTACAGATGGAAACGGACTGCAGGATCATACAGATGGAAATGGCGGCGATGGTAACGGCGCAGACAACAATATAGGTGACGGGGCGGATATGGGCTCTGTGGGCGGAGGCTATATGGGAGGCTACAGCAGCGGAAGTCCCTCCGGCACATCTGAAAAAATCATTCGTCAGCCAAAGCTTATGCTGGAAAGCTGCAATCTGTCAGGGGCAGAGGTGAAGGCAGGAAGCGAGACTGCTCTGGAAGCTGTGTTGGTTAACAAAGGTGCGCAGGATCGAATTTATAATCTAAAAGTAACCCTGTCAGTGGAAGCGAAGGACGTTTTTCTTTCTGAAAAATCCTTTTATTTTGGCAGAGTGGGTGCAAAAGAGAAAATTTATCTGAACAGTATGGTAAAGGTGATGCCTGGTGCAGAAGAGGGTTTTGTGCCGGTGACGGCTTCTTTTGAATATGAGGATAAAAAAGGAACTGCGTGTACAGGAACAGAGAGACTGGAATTTCATGTGGTACAGCCCTCAAAGGTGCATCTGGAATGCGGGGATATTCCGGCAGAAGCAGCCTCAACAGATACGCTGATGCTTTCCGTGAAGGTACAGAATCTGAGCCGCACTCCGGTGAATAATGTACGTGTTTCTCTGAAAGGAAAGGGACTTTTTCCAAAGGAGAAGGTCTTCGTAGGAAATATGGAGGCAGGGACTCAGGGAGAAGGTGTGATGCGGGTGTATGTGGGCACCAGAACGATGGAGAAGCCGGGTGTGGATTCCGGAACGTCTGAAAGTGAAATGTTTGGGAATGTGAAGGGAAAGCTTGTGCTTGCCTATGAGGATTCGAGGGGAAATACCCATAAAGAAGAAAAGAAGTTTAAGCTGGAAATTACCAAACCGAAGATTCAGACTCTCAAGGTGGAGAAGCCGAAAAAGGCTAATTCATGGTGGTTTTCTGTGATTGCAGCAGGAGGCGCAGGGATGCTGGCTGTAATCGTGCTTCTTCTGGGACGGCTTCGCAGGCAGAAGGTGCGGATAGAAGAAATGAAAAAAATGTATGGAGGCAGTATATGAGTAAAAAGCCAAAGAGACATTTTTTCCCGTTTTGGATCCTGCTTTTGGGGATGGCGGTGAGTGTGCTGTATCTGGGAGGACAGCTGATATACGGAGAAATACAGAGCAGGAAGGTACATCAGGAAATTGTAGAGTTAGGGGAGCTTTCCTATGACGAAGCCTTTCTGGAGGAAATCTCCAAGGCAGAAGGCTTTCTGTCCGTCAGTCCTGTTTATGAAATTCCGGTAAAGCTTAGATGGAAGGATTATACAATGGACGCAACCTTTACAGCAGTGGATATGAAAGAATTTCAGATGACGGGAAATGCGCCCGAAGAAATTTCTCTTGGAAATACACCGGTACTTTTTATCGGAAAAGATGCTCTGAACGGACTCGCGGACAGCTATGGTCACACAATTTCGCAGAATGGATTGAAGAAACTCAAAGCATCTTCCGAAGAACTGGAATACTGCCTGCAGGAAGAAAGCGCAGCAGGAGTCGGAGCAGGAGCACAGGCATCTACAGCGCAGGGAAGCAGAGGGAATGATTCAGAAATATGGCTTTGGCGCCCATGCATTGCTGTGGGGGATCTTATCAGTCCTTCAGATGGGATTTATATCCCCATCACTCAGACGTCAGCCCTTACAGAAGGGCTCCCCCCGGTGAAAAAGGTTCTGCTTACAACTCAGGGAGTAAGGTCTATCTTATAATTACAATTGATTTACTGTCAGGAAAAAGTTATAATAAGCACAGGCAAAACCGTATACCGAATATAGTACGATAAAGGGCAGTTTTACAAAAAAAGAAAGGTCTGTGTAAATAGAATGCAAACAAATGAAACTCTTAGAAAGCCGATGTTGGAAGCGAAGTATTTGAACGTAGAAAATACGGACAGATACAGCCCCATCATCAGGCTTTTTTATTTAAAGTCAGAGAAACTGAAATACTGGATTTATTAGGAAGAAATATATGAGGAATTGAAAGAAGATTCTTATTTTCGGGATTACACACCGGAACAATGTCAGCAGGATCTGAATGCTCTGGTATCCTGGGGAAACCTGATTACGATGCAGGATACCCGCAAGGTATCCACAATAGAAGAGTTTAAGAATAAAAAATTTCGTTATCAGCTCTCGGAAGCCACGGTGGAAATTGAACGAATGGTTATCCGGGTGGAAAATCTTTTTATAGAGAGTTCTTCTCTTGAACCCACGCTTTTGGAGCGTATACGGATTAATCCTGGAAAAATCCCGGAAATGCAGAATAAAGACAGAGAAAAAATATATACCTGGTGGAACGACCTGAATAACGATTATATTCGTCTGAACCAGAATTATCAGGACTATATGAGAGAACTGAGCAGCGTAAAGGCAGAAGATCATATCCTGTACTATTCAGGGGATTTCGATCCGGAAGGACTTTTAATAGCTCGTGATATAAAGATACGTTACGGGGAAAAAGCAGTCCTGTGGAATTCCAAATCTGAGTTGTACGAGAAATATGTGTCGGAGATTGTTTTGGATGAAAGCCGTCTCAAAAAACTTGAAAAAATCAAAACAGATGAATTACAGGAAATAAAAAAACTCATGCTTCTTAGAAAGCGCGCGGCATATCATGAGACAATGCTGGGGGAGTATCATCTGGTCACAAAATCTTCACAAAAATATTAGCGCTCCCTCTTGACGAGTGCTAAATAAAGTGTTATAACACAAGTAGAACAAAGGAAGAGGAAAAATCCAATTCCCATAGTTCTTAAAAACTCGACACTTTGGATTTTCCCAATAGTGCTAATATATATTTATTTCATCTCATGAAAGGAGAATGACTTATGTTAAGACCTAGTATTTTTGGAGAAGATTTATTTGATAACTTTATGAATGATTTCAGATTCCCATCCTTCCCGGCATTTCCGGATGTGGACAAAGAGTTGTATGGTAAACATGCTAAGAACATGATGAAGACTGATGTGAAAGAAACTGATAAGGAATTTGAAGTAGATATTGATCTTCCTGGATTTAAGAAAGACGAAATCCAGATGCAGCTTGAAAATGGCTGTCTTACAGTCAGCGCAGCCAAAGGGCTGGATAAGGATGAGCAAGATAAGGATGGCAGATATATCAGACGAGAGCGTTATGCAGGCAGCATGAGCCGAAGCTTTTATGTGGGAGAGCATGTAACTGAAAAAGATATTCATCCGAAGTACGAAGATGGAATCTTAAGATTTACAGTTCCTAAAGAAGAGCAGAAAGCAGTAGAAGAGAAAAAACACTATATCTCCATTGAAGGATAATCCTTCAGGGAAATGTAATAAGCCCAGCAGGATTCCTGCTGGGTACTTTTGAGTTATGGCAGGAGGTGAAAAAAGAAGATGAGTACAAAAAGAGATTATTACGAAATTCTGGGCATAGAGCGAACAGCAGATGAAAATACCATAAAAAAAGCTTATCGTAAACTGGCAAAACAATACCATCCGGATACAAATAAGGGAAATCCTCAGGCAGAAGAAAAATTTAAAGAAGCAACGGAAGCCTATGCTGTTCTGAGTGATCCTGAAAAGAGAAAACAGTATGACCAGTTCGGTTCAGGAGAAGGCGGACAGAATGGAGAATGGCAGGAATTCCACTTTGATGAGGGAGATATGGACGACATATTAAAGAATATCTTTGGAGGAGGCTTCGGCGGTTTTCGTACAGACGGATTTACCTCTGACGGTTTCCACAGCTACGGATACCGTATGCCTGCCGAGGATGGACAGGATGTTCACGCAGATATAGACGTAGAATTTATGGAGGCAGTCAACGGATGTGAAAAAACGATTCGTCTCACGGAAGCTGACGGAACTTCAAAATCATTGAAAGTACGGATTCCTGCAGGGATTGATACAGGAAAAAGCATACGTCTGAGAGGAAAGGGAATGCCGGGAAGAAACGGCGGCAGGCAGGGAGATTTGCTGCTGCGCGTCACTGTAAAAGAACGGCAGGGATTTGAAAGAAAGGATACGGATGTCTACAGCACAGTGAAAATCCCCTTTACTACAGCTGTTTTTGGCGGAGAGGTCATTGTTCCTACTCTTGATGGAAAGGTGCTGTGTAAAATACGTCCGGGTACACAATCCGGAACCAAAATCCGTCTTCAGGGAAAAGGAATTGTATCCATGAAAACTCCTCATGTGCGAGGTGATCAATATGCAGTTGTACAGATTGAAGTACCCCGGACACTTCCCCCCGAAGCACTGAAGAAACTAAAAGAATTCGAAGCTGCAATGTAAACTGCAGCTTCGAATTCTTTTTTGGTTCAGTTTACCCGCCACGAGATTCAGGAATCCGGAGAAAGTGACATTGCCATTAATTTCATGGTTCTTCCGGAATTTTTCGATGTGGCGTATTCTATGGCAGGAAGCAATAAGGCGCTGGAAGACTTTTTTGTAAATATGCTCCACAGGATGAAGAGCATGACAACTCTGGACTAGCAAAAGGAATAAAAAGATTTTTAGGTACCATAATAAAAATTAGAAAATTTATCGAATCATATCAAAGAAAGAAAAAATATAGAATAATTTCGAAAAACGGTTGACAATCACCTTTTATTTACCTAAAATAAAGGTATTCTACATCATGCAGGATTGCGTGAAAAAATAAAAACTTAATAAAAGGAGGATTTAGTTATGAAGAAGAGCATGAAAAAATTTGTCAGCCTTTTACTGGCGGCAGTCATGGTCGTATCCGTATTTGCATTCAACACAGTTGTATTTGCAGATGCAGACCCTGATTTTAAAATTGGTGTGATTCTTATCGGTGATGAGACAGAAGGTTATTCCACCGCTCACATCAATGGTATTAAAGAAGCAGCGAAAGAATTAGGTATTGATGAAGGAAATATCATCTGGAAGTATAAAGTTCCGGAAGATTCCACAGCATATGACTCAGCAATCGACCTTGTAGGTCAGGGATGTCAGCTTGTTATCTCAAACAGCTATGGACATCAGACATACATGGTACAGGCGGCAATGGACTATCCGGATACAACGTTTGTTTCCATGACAGGTGATTTTGCGGCAATCAGCGGATGTCCGAATTTTAAAAATGCTTTTACAGGTATTTATGAATCCCGTTACGTATCCGGTGTTGTTGCAGGCCTTAAATTAAAAGAGCTTATGGAATCCGGAACACTGACAGCAGAGACACAGCCAGAGAGCTTTGATAAAGACGGGAATGTTAAAGTCGGTTATGTAGGTGCGTTCAGCTACGCAGAGGTTGTTTCCGGATATACAGCATTCTTCCTTGGAATCCGCAGTGTAGTTCCGAATACCGTTATGGAAGTAAAATATACAAATTCCTGGTTCGATATTGACAAAGAGGGTGCGGCAGCAGAGGCGCTTATTGCCAACGGTGCTGTTATTATCGGTCAGCACGCAGACTCTACAGGTGCTCCGGCAGCTACTCAGAAGCTTCTGGATTCCGGCAAAATCTGCTACTCTGTAGGTTATAACATCGACATGCTTGAGACTGCTCCTACAGCAGCTCTTACATCTGCTACAAACAACTGGGCAGCATATTACAAACATGCTTTTGAGACTGTTATGAATGGTGGCGAGCTTGAAGCTGATTGGGCAAAAGGCTACAGTGAAGACGCAGTAGGCATTACACCATTTGGTGAATCCTGTGCAGAAGGCACAGCAGAATACATCGCAGATGTAGAAGCGAAATTAAAAGACGGTACACTTCATGTATTTGATACAAGCACCTTTACAGTAGGAGGCGAAGAAGTGACAACAGCGCCTTGTGATCTGTCCTTTATGGATTTCACAACCAATCCTCCGACAGCAGTTTATGAAGGTGAAACAGTAGAAGCAATCAAAGACGGTTATTTCGCAGAATCTGAATTTAGAAGCGCTCCGTACTTTACTCTTCGTATCGACGGAATCACAGAGGATGAAGAAGCTGTTGAATAATTGAGAAATGTTTTTCTATTAATAAAGGGAAGCTTAATGCTTCCCTTTGTTTGATGATGCGGCTGTCCGGGACAGCCGTTTATAACAACGCAGAAAGGAAGGAGGCACAAGATTTATGGAATATGCAGTACAGCTTAAAAATGTAACAAAAACATTTGGAAAAGTTGTTGCAAATAAAAATGTGTCGCTGGACATCAGAAAAGGTGAAATTCTGTCGCTTCTTGGAGAAAACGGAAGCGGCAAGACAACGCTGATGAATATGATTGCCGGAATCTATTATCCGGATGAAGGAGAAATTCTCATCAATGGTAAAGCGGAGGAAATCCGCTCTCCAAGAGATGCGTATAATCTGAAAATCGGTATGATTCATCAGCATTTTAAACTGATTGATGTTTTTACAGCAGTAGAAAATATTGCCCTTGGTCTTGATAAGAAAGAAAAATTCGATATGAAGGCGATTGAGGCAAGGACAAAGGAAATCTGTGAGAAATATCACTTTGATTTGAATCTGGAACAAAAAGTTTATGAGATGAGTGTTTCCCAGAAACAGACGCTGGAAATCGTAAAAGTGCTTTATCGCGGCGCGGACATTCTGATTCTGGATGAACCTACCGCAGTTCTTACCCCTCAGGAGACAGACCGTCTCTTTGAAGTAATCCGAAATATGAAAGCAGATAATAAGTCTGTTATTATTATCACACATAAGCTTCATGAGGTGCTTGCAATCTCAGACCGTGTGGCAATTCTCCGCAAAGGAGAATATGTAGGAAGTGTTGAGACAAAGGATGCGACAACAAGTTCTCTCACAGAGATGATGGTGGGCAAAAAGGTTGCTCTGAACATCGAACGCTCCCAGCCGGTAAATCCGGTGAAACGTCTTGAAGTGAAGAATCTCTCTGTTTACAATAAAGAAAATGTACAGGTGCTTAAAAACGTCAGCTTTGATGCCTATGGCGGCGAAATTCTGGGAATTGCAGGAATTTCCGGAAACGGTCAGAAGGAGCTTCTGGAGGCAATTGCCGGACTTCAGATTACAGCGGCAGGAAGCAGTGTAACTTTCTATGAAAAAGGAAAAGAAGACAAGCCCATAGAACTGATTGGAAAAACACCGAAGAAAATCCGCGACGCAGGCGTACATCTGGCTTTCGTTCCGGAGGACCGCCTTGGAATGGGGCTTGTAGGCTCTATGGGAATGACAGGAAATATGCTTCTTAAGAGTTACGGAAATGGTCATTCTATTCTCACAGATGTGAAGGCGCCGAAGAAGCTTGCAGAAAAAGTAAAGGATGAGCTTGAAGTTGTTACTCCGAGTATCAATACTCCTGTATCACGTCTTTCAGGGGGAAACGTACAGAAAGTTCTGGTAGGACGTGAGATTGCGGAAGAACCTACCGTCTTGATGACAGCATATGCGGTGCGCGGACTTGATATCAACACTTCCTACACAATCTATAATTTGTTCAATGAGCAGAAGAAGCAGGGATCCGCAGTTATCTATGTAGGTGAGGATCTGGACGTTCTCATTGATCTTTGCGACAGAATCCTTGTTCTGTGCGACGGACAGGTGAACGGAATCGTAGATGGAAGAAAGACAACAAAAGAAGAAGTAGGACTTCTGATGACGAATCTTAAGATGGGAGGTGCCGAAAATGAGTAATGGGAATACGAAGGCAAAAGAACCTTTTGTGCGTATCGTGAAACGTGACGGCACCACAATGGGAAGAAAAATATATGTGCGGGCAGCAGCTATCCTGCTTGCGCTTATTATTGATGCGGTATTTATTTTTTCTGTGACAGGGCTGAATCCGCTTGCAGTTTATGGAGTAATGTTTAACGGTACATTTATGAACTCCGTGCGTTTTTCATGGGCGCTTCGTGATCTGGTAACTCTTCTGTGTATTGGAATTGCGCTTGCACCTGCATTTAAAATGCGTTTTTGGAACATCGGTGCAGAAGGACAGGTACTGATGGGAGGTCTTGCAACTGCTCTTGTGATGGTAAAATTCGGACAGAGTATGTCTACTCCGTTATTATTCCTTACCATGTTTGTGACAAGTGTGGCTGCAGGCGCGTTATGGGGATTTATTCCGGCATTTTTCAAGGCTCACTGGAATACGAATGAGACACTTTTTACCCTGATGATGAACTATATCGCCACCAGTATTGTAGCATGTATGACCAATATCATGCGAGGAAAAGCAACCAGTCTCGGCAAGCTGAACATGTCTACCCAGGCAGGATGGTTTCCGCAGTTTATGGGACAGAGATATAATATTAATATCCTTGTTGTTGCAGTTCTTACGATTGTAATGTTTCTTTATCTGAAATATTCCAAGCAGGGATACGAAATTACAGTTGTAGGTGAATCTGAGAATACAGCCCGCTATGCAGGAATTAATGTAAAGCGTGTTGCGATTCGTACTATGCTGATTTCAGGCGCAATCTGTGGTCTTGCAGGCTTCCTCATTGTAGCAGGAAAGGATCAGACTATTTCTACAACCTCAGCAGGCGGACAGGGATTTACAGCGATTATTGTGGCATGGCTTGCAAAGTTTAATACCTTTTATATGGCTCTTATCTCTTTTCTTCTTGTTTTCCTGTCAAGAGGAGCGGCAGAAATTGCCTCAGCGTACAGCCTAAATGATTTTGCAGCAAGTATTATTGAAGGTATTATCCTGTTCTGTATCCTGGGCAGCGAATTCTTCATCAATTACAAGATGATTTTCCGCGGACATAAGGAGGTGCAGTAGATGAACAGTTTGATTGCATGGATTATCAGAGCAATTCCTTTCGGAACAATTATCATGTTTGGTTCCATGGGAGAAATCGTGACAGAGAAATCCGGAAACCTGAATCTGGGGGTTCCGGGAATTATGTATCTTGGTGGTTTTGCCGGATTTGCAAGTTCGTACTTTTATGAAAAAAATGCAGCGAATCCAAGTGGTGTGGTCTGCGTAATCATAGCGCTTACTGCGGCAATTCTGGCTTCCATGTTTGGAGGGCTGATCTTCAGCTTCCTGACAATTACTCTTCGTGCGAATCAGAATGTAACGGGTCTTGCACTTACCACCTTTGGTATGGGTGTTGCGAACTTCTTTGGCGTATTTATCCTTGACGGTTCCAGCTACAGTGCAGCGCCTCTTGCAAATGCGACATTCACGAAAAAAATCCCATATCTGTCAAAAATGGGAATTCTCGGAAAAACTGTTTTCAGCTATGGTTTTCTTGTATATGCGGCAATTATTATAGCTATTGTACTTTATTTCATACTGAATAAAACACGTGTGGGTCTGAATCTTCGTGCAGTGGGAGAGAATCCGGGAACAGCAGATGCGGCAGGTATTAATGTAACCAAATATAAATATCTTGCAACCTGTCTGGGAGCAGGCCTTTCCGGTATCGGCGGTCTTTACTATGTACTTGATTACAATCAGGGTATCTGGGCTACTACAGGGCAGATTGAAGCTCTTGGCTGGCTTGCTGTAGCTCTTGTAATCTTTACAACGTGGAAGCCGTTAAATGCCATTTGGGGCGCTTATCTTTTCGGTATGCTCTACTGGCTCTACCAGTTCCTGCCAAGTATTCTGGGAATCAAGGTAGCAAGCTATATTACGGATCTGGTTCAGATGGTGCCGTATGTAGTAACAATTGTGGTTCTTGTTGTAGTAAGCTTCCGCAAGAAAAAAGAAAATCAGCCTCCGGAAAGTCTTGGCTTATCCTATTTCCGAGAGGAGAGATAACAAAAACGGAGGGAAAATCCCTCCGTTTTAAGATGATGGACGTTTTCGGATATCTGTTTCAGATATCGTGGAAACGTCCTATTTTATTTTTAATTCGTTGCATTTCATTATCCATTTCTATGAGCTGGTAGGCAGAATGGGTCAGTTCTTCACTGATTTTGTCGTAGCCCTCCATTTCTTCAATTCCTTTTTTATAGCGAAGCTGGTGTTCAAGAGTCGCCCAGAAATCCATTCCGTTGGTGCGGATCTGAACCTCTGCACGCATTGGCGTTTTGCCCTTGGAAAAGAAGACAGGAATTTCGACAATCATATGATAACTTCTGTAACCGTTTGGCTTGGGATTCTTAATATAATCCTTCACCTGGAGAACGGTAATATCATCCTGATTGGCAAGAAGATCTGCCACGGTATAAATATCATCGATAAATGCACATACTACACGGACTCCGGCTACATCGTTGAGCTTGTCCTGAATGTTTTCGGGAGTGAGTTCATAGCCGTTTTTCTGAAGCTTTCTGTAGATGCTCTCAGGGGACTTGATTCGTGTTTTAATAAATGAGATAGGATTACGTTTATATTCTACAGAAAACTCATCGTTGAGAACCTCAAGCTTTGTCTGTATTTCGCGGATGGTACAGCGGTACATCATCATCAGGTCGTTGTATTTCGCGGCATTTTTGACAAAAATCTGTGGATCCGGTGTATTCAGCCACTGCTGTTCTGTATTATTTTCCATAAGATAACCTCCAATTTTATCCGGGAACACCCCCCCTCCTGCGTTCCATACGAAATTACAACCATTATATATCGAATGGAAAAAAATATCAAATATGTATTGTAAATTTTGCAGGATACCATTACACTTATGCTGTGTATCATTGTGAAAGGGGAGCAATTCATATGAAAATCTGTACATTAATGGAAAACACGGCTGTATCAGAAGAATTTACCAGCAGCCATGGACTTAGCTTTTACATTGAGACGAAGAATCACAGAATACTTTTTGACATGGGACCGGATGGCAGTTTTCTGGAAAATGCGAAAAAGCTTGGCATAGATATTTCCGGAGTGGATTTTGCAATACTGTCACATGGCCATTATGACCACGGTGGAGGACTGAAGGCTTTTCTGGAGGCGAATCAGAGGGCTTCGGTACATATACAGAAGAAAGCGTTAGGCTCTTTCTGGGCGCATGATCCGGACGGCAGCCTGCGATATATCGGGCTTCCGAAAGGGCTGGAGGGCAATCCGAGAATTGTCTGCCATACAGGGGATTATAAATTAGGTGCGGAGCTCCAGGTATTTGCCGGAGTTACAGGACGGGAGTGTTATTCTCCTGCAAATGACAGTCTTTTCATGGAGATGAACGGACATCATGTTCAGGATCTTTTTATGCATGAGCAGAATCTCATCATAAAAGAGGGAAAGCTTTTAGTTCTTATTGCAGGTTGCGCCCATAACGGAATTGTAAATATTTTGAATAAGGCGGAGCACCTTGCGCCGGAAGGAATTGATTATGTGCTGGGCGGAATGCATCTTCGTAAGGCTTATGGAAATACACAGGAATGTGAGAAATTCTGTAGCAGGCTGGCAGGTCGGTTAATGAAGAAATCCTGCAGATATTATACCTGCCATTGTACAGGAGAGGAACCATATCAGCTTCTTCACAGAGAAATGGGAGAACGAATGCAGTATCTTGCAGCAGGAAGTGTTCTGGAGTTGGCAAAGAACTAAAAAAGAAAGAAAATTAAGAAGAAACAGGAGAGAAAAGGCAACGGTTTTTACAAAATCGCTGTCTTTTTTTTGCTGAAATTATACAGGACAACAAAATTTTACAACTGTCTTGTCAGTTGTAAAATAAAGGTGTATAATAGCCGCAGTAAATTTTACGAATCATTTACAAGGAGGAGAAATCCGTGGATTCTATCTATCATGAAATTGAAGCACTGAAAAAAGAACGAAATGCAGTTGTCCTTGCACATTATTATGTGCCGGAGGAAGTACAGGCATGTGCCGATTACATAGGAGATTCCTTTTATCTGAGCAAGCTGGCTGCAGGGCTGGATGCAAAAGTTCTGGTATTTGCAGGCGTGTCCTTTATGGGAGAGAGCGCAAAGATTTTAAGTCCTGATAAAAAAGTGCTGATGCCTGAGCCGACAGCGGACTGTCCTATGGCGCATATGGCGACAAAAGAGAAAATTCAGGAAATGAGAGAGAAATACGACGATCTGGCTGTTGTCTGTTATATTAATTCTACCGGAGAGCTTAAGACATGTTCAGATATCTGTGTAACCTCAGCCAATGCAGTAAAAATTGTGAAGGGACTTCCGAATAAAAATATCTTTTTTATTCCAGATGTAAACCTTGGTCGTTATGTGGCACAGCAGGTTCCGGAGAAAAATGTCATTCTCAATGACGGTTATTGTCCGGTACACAAGGATGTAACTACGGAACAGGTGCTGGCAGTAAAAAAACAGCATCCTGACGCAGAATTCCTGGTACATCCGGAGTGTTGTGAGGAAGTTGTGGCTCTTGCAGATTATGCAGGCAGTACATCAGGTATTATTAAATATGCTACAGAGAGCAAAAAAACAGAATTTATCATCGGAACAGAAAACGGTGTTTTCTATGAACTGAAAGAAAAGAATCCGGACAAAATATTTTATCCGGTATCAGGCGGACAGGTTTGTCCGGGTATGAAGAGTATCACGTTGGAAAAAGTAAGGGACTGCCTGAAGTATGAGACAGGGGAAGTTTTCGTAGAGGACAAACTTCGGGAAGAATCCAAAGTACCCCTGGGCAGAATGCTGGAGGCAGGAAGTAAATAAGGCAGGAAAAATTATGAGAACAATACAGGCAGATGTCGTGATCGTGGGAACAGGAGTTGCAGGTCTTTTTGCAGCGCTCCATCTCCCTTCTGACAAAAAGATACTGATTATTTCCAAAGAAGGAGTACGGGATAGTGATTCTTATCTGGCGCAGGGCGGAATCTGTGTTCTTCATGATGAGGATGATTACGAGGCGTTTATGGAAGATACTATGAAGGCGGGACATTATGAGAACAGAAAAGAGTCTGTAGATATTATGATCCGTTCCTCCAGAGAAGTGATAAACGAGCTGATTGCAGCAGGAGTTGATTTTGCCACGGAAAACGGGGAACTCCGTTATACAAGAGAAGGAGCTCATTCCCGTCCAAGGATTCTTTATCACAAGGATATTACAGGAGAGGAGATTACCAGTAAACTTCTGAAAAAAGTAGAGACACTTTCGAATGTGACGATACTGGAACACAGGACCATGGTGGATATTCTGGAAAAAAATAACAGATGCTGTGGAATCCTGCTTCGTGATGAAGAGGGGCTGGAAGCCGTGATTGCTCCGTATACAATCTGGGCATGCGGTGGAATCGGTGGTCTTTACGAAAATTCAACTAACTTTCCGCATCTGACCGGAGACGCTCTGGCGATTGCCCTGAATCATGAAATCGAGCTGGAACATCCGGATTATGTGCAGATTCATCCGACGACTCTTTTTTGCAGAAAAAAAGGAAGAAGATTTCTGATTTCCGAATCTGTACGGGGAGAAGGTGCCAAGCTTTACAATAAAAATATGGAACGGTTTACAAATGAAGTTTTTCCGCGAGATATTCTGACCAGGGAAATTCATAAACAGATGGAGCTTGACGGCACTGAGCATGTATGGCTGGATATGCGTCCTCTGGGTGAAAAAGAGATAAGGAGACATTTTCCGAATATTTATAAGAGATGTCTAGAAGAAGGCTATGATGCAACGAAAGAGTGTATTCCCGTAGTGCCTGCCCAGCATTATTTCATGGGAGGCGTTAAGGTAGACAGAGACAGCATGACAACTATGAGTCATTTGTATGCAGCGGGAGAAACAAGCTGTAACGGGGTTCATGGAGCCAATCGTCTTGCAAGCAATTCCCTTCTGGAAAGTCTTGTTTTTGCCAAAAGAGCAGCTCTGAAAATTTCAGCAGAGTTTGAAAAAGAAGCAGATGTTTTGAAAAATGAGAAGACAGCGCTGGAATTAATTGCTATAATAGAAGAATCAGGGAAAACAGAGCTTCTTCTTGACAAAAAAGCTTTGGAAGAGACTTATGCAGATAGAGTAAAAAAAGAAATCGAAAGGATAGAAAAAGAACATGAATGAAATTACAATGGGATTAAATGTGGATAACCTTCTCCTTCAGGCGTTACAGGAAGATATCACAAGCGAAGATATCACAACAAATGCAGTGATGCGCGAAGCGAAAGCAGGAGAAGTTGATTTAATCTGTAAAGAGGACGGAGTTATTGCCGGACTTCAGGTGTATGCCCGTGTTTTTGAGCTTCTTGACTGTGAAACCCAGACAGAGCTTTATGTAAAAGACGGCGATTTTGTAAAAAAAGGTCAGCTTATGGGGAAGGTAAGAGGTGATATCCGTGTTCTTCTTTCCGGCGAGCGCGTAGCCCTCAATTATCTTCAGAGAATGAGCGGGATCGCAACATATACAAGACAGATCGCAGATCTTCTCAAAGGCAGCAAAACAAAGCTTCTGGATACGCGTAAAACAACTCCGAATATGAGAGTATTTGAGAAATATGCGGTAAAAGTAGGCGGCGGTTACAATCACAGATATAATCTTTCTGATGGAATACTTCTGAAAGATAACCATATCGGAGCAGCAGGAAGTGTAACAAAGGCAATTGAGATGGCGAAAGAGTATGCACCTTTTGTGCGCAAGATTGAAATTGAGGTTGAGAATCTTGAGATGGTAAAAGAGGCTGTAGAAGCAGGGGCAGATATCATTATGCTGGACAATATGACGCCGGATATGATGCGAGAGGCGGTTGCCCTGATTGACGGCCGTGCAGAGACTGAGTGTTCCGGAAATGTTACAAGGGAAAACGTAGACAGACTTGTGGAAATCGGAGTTGATTATATCAGCAGCGGTGCTCTTACACATTCTTCTCCAATCCTCGATATTTCCATGAAAAATCTTCACGCGACAGAATAAAAAAGAGAAAAGCGGATAAGAAAAATCTGCTTCACTTGGGGAATTATCGAAAGGATTGGATATTCATGAGCGGAGAAGAACGCAGACAGGAAATTATAAACTTCATTACCGGAAACGGAAAAGCGGCATCCGGAACCCTGCTTGCAGAGAAATTTCATGTAAGCAGACAGGTGATTGTTCAGGATATTGCCCTTCTCCGTGCAGAAGGATATGATATTTTATCTACAAACAGAGGGTATCTCTGTCAGAGAAGCGATAAGGCGTCCAGAGTATTCTATGTACAGCACGGTGACGACAGGATTCAGGAGGAACTGAATCTTGTTGCGGACTGTGGCGGCTGCGTGAAGGATATTTTTGTGAAGCATGAGCTTTATGGAGAGCTTCGCGCGGAACTGAATGTGGATTCCCGCAAAAAAGCGGCAGCCTTTGTGAAAAACATATCAGAAGGTACCTGCAGCCCTTTAAACAGGGTAACCCATGGATATCATTACCATACGGTCACGGCGGAATCAGAGGAAGACCTGGATGGTATTGAGGAAGAAATGCGACTGAAACATTTTTTGGCAGAACGATAAGTGCAGGGCTATATTCCGGTAATAATATAAATAATCATAAAACGGAGAGATTACAACAGAGATGCAGTGTAATCTTTCCGTTTTTATTTTCAGGGTGTTTCACAGATTTTCAGTAAATCAGCCAGAGAAAAAAGTTCATCTTTGGAGAGAATTTCTTCCAGCTTGTTGAGATTTGGATCGGAATGTTCCAGCTCTCTGGAAAAACGGTAACAGATAGTCACAAGCTCTGTAAAGCTTAAATTTTCCTCGTTTTCCGTAAAGCGTCCGGCTGCCAGGTCACGGATAAAAAGGGTGGATACGACTGCCATTTTTACCTTGGCAAAGATTTCGCCGTCATAGACAGCGCCGCAGAAATAAGTGAAAATCCAGTATACAAGAAGCTGTTCCATCTGGATTTCCCAATCCGGATTTGCGTGACTGAATGCGTTGAGGCGCTGGTAATATGCAATTTCTCCGCCGGTATACAGATAGAGTAGCCTTTCTCCAAGAAATTCGTGCCATCCGGGGCTTAGTATTTCCATTTCAGGAAGGATAGTTTTCCACATACGGGTAATAAGGGAATGACGATTATCCTCATGATTTTTCCATTTTTGAACTCTGGAGAGAAAGATTTCTCCGAAACCGGAGGAGATATGACGGTTTCGGAAGTCCTCCCATTTGTACAGCTCATTTTTGTCATAGCAAAGTTGGAAATCATGGGCACATGCCAATAGCTTACAGAGTCGCAGAGACATCGGAGTGCTGCGGTTCTGAATAATTTCAAGAAAGTAATCGCGGGTATCCATTAAGGCTGTGAAAAGAAGGTAATCAAATTCTTCGTAGGTTTCTTCAGGAAAATTTTTTTCTGTAGTGAGAAACTTCACCTTGTGTTTCATACCAAGAAGGATTCGTGCAGCCTCAGGACAGGAAAGGGAGAGTGAGATTTCCCGTAAGCCATCGAACTCTTCGATATGTCTGGGATAGGTACGGCAGGTATGACAGAGCATATCTTTACCGGCTTCGCTGTAGATGTCGCAGAGATTGTCTTCGTTAAGAAACTCACAGCGTCGTCTGTACTGGCGAAAGGTCTTGTCTTTCCAGTCAATACCATTGTGGAGACGGGCGCGGAAATCTCCTGTCAGGCGACGGTATTTGCCGAGACTTTTTTCATCGATCATAATCTGCCAGCCTGCGCAGCAGGTATCCGGACAGTCTCCTGCAATGCAGGAAAATTCTTTATAATAATCAGGTTTTGTAATCTGCATATGGGAACCTCCTAGAATTTTTACTAAAATATTATAAGACCCGTCTTGCAATGTTGCAATAAAAATGATTAACTAAAGATTAGAAAAAAATTAAGGGTTGAAGATAAAAGAGGTATTTTATGGCTAAGAAAAAATTTTATGCAGTAAGAAAAGGATATAAAACAGGAATTTTTGAAACATGGGCAGAGTGTCAGAAGGCAACGTCCGGATATTCTGGAGCAGAATTTATGAGTTTTCCCACCAGAAACGGCGCGCAGGCATATTTAAAAGGGGAACTGGATGGAATGCCCTTTGGAACCTCTGTGGAAACAAAGACTTCTTCAGACAGAAAGGAAGTAAAATTTGACGCAAAAGGAAGACCGGTTTATGAAATGCCGGATGACGGCATGATTGCCTATGTGGACGGAAGCTTCGAGGTTTCTCTGGGAAAATATTCCTATGGCTGTGTTTTTCTCACACCGGATGGGAAAGTAACAGAGAAATCGGGAAGCGGAACTGATTCACAGGGGGTTAAAATCCGAAATGTAGCAGGAGAAATGCTGGGGGCAATGACAGCCGTCAGGTGGGCGTTGGAACAGGGATATGCCTCCATTGAAATCCGCTACGACTATGAGGGAATCGAGAAATGGGTTACAGGCGCATGGCGGGCAAAGATGGAGCTTACACAGAAATATGCAGCCTATATGCAGAACTGCGCAGGGAAAATAAGAATTGCTTTTCGCAAAGTAGCTGCTCATACAGGTGACTATTACAATGAAGAGGCAGATCAGCTTGCGAAAAAAGCTCTTTTGGATAAAGATACAGACTAAGAGCAGGATGAAAATTGAAAGCTGCAGGAAGAATACACAATACTTAGCGGAGCGTGGATGGAGGAATATTCTGCGCCAAGAATCTAACAGTGCAGTTCATAAACGGCAATTTCCTTTTAAAAGAAGGAAATTGCCGTATTTTTTTATCCGATCTTACAGTGTTCCAAAAAATCTGTCAAGATTGGTTTTAAGTCTTTGTTGTAATCTTCAGAACAGGTAAACTCAATACAAACTCCGGTCTTGCCATTGATTGCGAAAGCAGACATTCCGTGGGGATGAGGAGAGTCTTCATCGTTACGGTTATAGGACATAAGCGTATATTCCTGCTCATTACAGGTGATGGTTTCTGTTTCGTATACATCGTAGTTTTCTTCTGCTGTAGAAATCCAGAAATTATAATTTTCTTTGGCTTCCAGTTCATCTACTGCTTCACTTGCCAGAAAAGTAAGCTGTGCATCGTAAAGGTCTACGGTATCGCCCTGTCGGTTCTCATAAGGAGAGGCTTCGCCGTCTTTCCATGTGGCATAATACAGTCCTTTTTTGCTAAGGGAATCGTTTACCTCCAGAAGGGTAAGCTGGTCGAAGGGCTCTACGGTAATACGGCTTCCAAGGCGGGCAATCCCATCTTCAGGCACATAGGGTTCTTCAGGAGCAGGCTTGGAGCAGCCGCAGAGAAGGGCTGTGGCGCAGAGGATGAGAAAAAGTTTTGTTTTTTTCATGGTGATTTCCTTTCGTTGTTTCATTTAGACTACTATAGTATGTTCCTGTCTGTTTGTAAAGGCGAAAATCACAAAGCTTTACAATTTCGTCTTTTAATACATGAATTTTGTCTCTTGTGTATGATGTATTTACAATTTAAAATAAAATACGTATATTGTAGAAGTAAGAAAGGGAAGGAAACATGTATAAGATTGCAGTTTGTGACGACGAAGAAAGAATTGTCTCAGAAGTGAAAAATATCATTGAAGAATGGGACTCCTCCATTGAAGTGGTATGTTTTTCTTCCGGAGAGAAGCTTGTGGAAAACTACGAAGGCTATGAGGCTGTTTTTCTTGATATAGACATGAAAGGAATGAATGGGATTGAGACGGGAAAGGCAATCCGGCGTCTTGATAAGGACACGAAGATTGTGTACCTTACAGCGTACCGCGATTATGTGGCAGGAGCTTTTGGCGTCCATGCTTTTCAGTATCTCTTAAAGCCTGTAAACAAAAAGGCAGTCACAGGAGTGTTGGAAGAAATTTTTCGCTATATGAGAAATAGAGAAAAAAGAATAATTGTGGATTTTCATACAGTAGACGGCGTTGTATGCCTGCCGGTTTCGGATATTTATTTCTTTGAATACGAGAACAGGCGAGTCCGTATTGTGACAGAAAGCGAAGAATATTATATGGTGGAGAGAATTACAAATGTGGCAAAAAGAATGGAGGTTTACGGGTTTTCCATGCCCCATCAGAGCTTTGTAGTAAATATGCTCCATGTGAAAAACGTAAAAAGTCAGCAGATTATCATGGATAATAAAATGGAGCTTCCTTTATCCCAGAAGAAACAGAAAACCTGGAAACAGGAGCTTATGACCTATCTGTCAGGGCGTTTGGAAGGAAGGTGACAGAAATGAATGCTGTGATTCTTTTTGCACTGATGCTGGGAATTCTTACTTATACGTTCAGCGCAATATGGTTTTTAAAAGCTGGAGAGTTTAAGCCGAAAGGTCCCCAGTGGCTGAGAACGACGGTGTGGATTATATACGGCGCATTGAATTATATTATACCGAATCTGTGGTTGAATGATGTAATTACCATGGTGATTTTGTCTGCATACTATCTTCTGATCGGGTGGATTTTTTATCACAGGAGCAGAAACTGGCTTTTATACCAGATGATTTTTTATGCGGTTACCTATGCAGCTCAGTTGATTGCGATTTCCGCTGTAATATGGGCGGAGAGATGGATTTCCATGGAATTGGTTGTCAGAAGCTGTAGCATTCAGTTGCTGAAATGTCTGTGTATTGTAATTGCAACAGCAGGGCTTCGGGTACTTGTACAAAAAAGAGGAGTATTTGACAGAAAAAACCTGAAGATAAAGGGGATGCTACTTGTACCTGTACTCAGTTTTATTTTGATTTTTATGTATTTAAGCGCAGGAGACGTCTTTTTTATACGATACGGTTATGAATGGATTATTCTTTACTGTGTGTTATTCCTTTTTTTGAACGGATACTGTATCTATGTGTGGTATGAAGTTGCGGCAAACAGGGAACTGAAGCACAGGCTTGCGCTTATGGAACAGCAGAATGAACTCACCCATCAGTATTATGAGGAAATGGAAAAAAATTATAATCGTTCCCGAAAGATCATTCACGATATCAGAAATCATCTTCATGTTTTGGAAGAGTCTGCAAAAATGGATGACAGCCAGTATTTTCAGGATGTTCACAATATGCTGAATAGTCTTGGTATGAAGTTTTATTCGGATAACCGTATGCTGAATATTATATTAAATGACAAGTTCAGACGATTGTCGCCAAATCAGGTGGAATGCAATCTTGGAGGAATCAATTTTGATGAAATATCAGATATGGATCTGACAACGATTTTTGCAAATCTTCTGGATAATGCCATTGAAGAAGGAGAAGGAAAAGAAGATTTCTGGTTAAAACTGCGGGGAGAGCAGATTCAGGATTTCACAGTTGTGAAAATCTGGAATCCCTCTAAGATGCAGTATGAGCCCGGACATTCTCAGAAGAAAGGACATGAAGGAATCGGACTTTCTAATGTACGTCATGCGGTGGAGCGTTATAACGGTGAGATAAAAATTGAATATAAAGAAAATATTTTTTCAGTCACCCTTGTTTTTCCGGGGTGAGAAGAGGAGGAAAATGAGATGAAAAAAAGAGAACACATTACACGGGTACTGGTAAGAGGAACAGCAGCGCTTCTGGCAGCAGTGATACTGACAGGCTGCGGCAAAGCAAAGCTTCCGGAAGGTTTTGAAGAGTCTGCAGTAAAGGAGAAAGCGGAACAGTCCATAGAGCTTTTTAATGCCAGAGATTATGAGGCGCTTTGGGAAATGGGTTCCGATGAACTCAAGGAGAGCATTACAGTGGAACAGTTTGCACAGGCATGTGACCCTTATCTTGATAAATGCGGCGCTTTTGAGGAAATCAGTAAAAGTGTTGTTATGGGGGGAACAGACAAAAATGCCGGAATTGATTACGCAGGAGCCGTTATGGTCGGGGATTACGAAGATGGCAAAATACAATTTACAGTAGCCTTTGACCAGAATATGGAGATGATTCAGTTTCTGATCAAATAATCACAGGGACGTAGTTTTAAAAGGAGATAAAGATTTATGGAAAAGGGAAATACAGAGAAAAAAAGATTGTGGATTTACCTTGCAGTGGCTTACGGAATCACCTTTTTGATGGGACTTTTGATGTGGTACGGAAATGCAAGAGGAGCTGATGTGGGAGCCTTTCCAAATGCGCAGATGATGTATCCGGCAGCAGGTGTGATGCTTGGATTACTTCTGACGAAAAAAGGAGATAAGACGCTGCCAAAAGGCTTGTATATTTTATTTTTACTGCTTACGGCAGTTATGATCGGAGTGTCTGTGATTTCTGTTTTTGCACCGAAAAGCATCACTGTAAACGGAATAACGATTTCCGTATGGGAGCAGATAATCAATAATGTTATCATTATAGGAGGAATTCTGTTCTGGATATTTCTTTTAATAGCAGGAAAGGAAAAGCGAAAGGCATATGGTCTAAACTGGGATAACTGGGAGAAATCATGGTGGTGCATTTTGCTGTTTGTACTTCTTTTCTTTGGACGTACTGCTTTAAGCTGCGCTGTTTCCGGACAATTGGGATTACTGGAAATCATATTGACAACGCCTTCTACGTGGATTATGATTGCTGTTCTGTTTGTAAACTTTTTCCTCTCTGTTCCGGCATTTTTCGGTGAGGAATATGGATGGCGTTACTATCTGCAGCCGCTGCTTCAGAAGAAATTCGGATTAAAGGGCGGAGTGATTGTTCTTGGAGTTGTCTGGGGACTTTGGCATCTTCCCGTTGATTTCTTTTATTATACCACGCCGGATCAGGGATTTCTTGCAGTTATAGGTCAGCAGATTACCTGTATCACTCTTGGGATTTTCTTTGCCTATGCTTATATGAAAACGAAGAATATCTGGGTACCTGTGGTTCTTCATTTCCTCAACAACAATCTGGCGGCAATTTTAAGCGGAGGAGGTGCGGATGCGCTTCAGAATCAGACATATACATGGTCAGACCTTTTTATGGCGCTGGTGGTTAATGCGCTGTTTTTCGGAATTTTCATTTTTGCCGGATGTTTCCGAAAAAAAGATATGGTAAAAGAAGAGGAGAAAAAAGATTTGTAGTTTCAGAGCAAAACTGGTAAAATGGAGAAATGAAATTTTAAGTGAAATTGCGACAAGATATAAAGGAGGCAGACATGATGAAAATCAGAGAAGAAGTAAGGAATATGAAAAAAGATGCGCCTTTTTTAGCTGCATCCTCCATAGATACCAGAAATAAGGCACTGGAACTTATTGCAGAAAACCTGAAAGCACATAAAGAAGAAATTTTTTGTGAAAATAAAAGAGACCTGGAAGAAGCAGAGAAAAACGGAATTTCTCCCGCAGTTGTCAAAAGACTGAAATTTGATGAAGGGAAGCTCAGTGATGTTCTTTCGGGAATCGAGCAGTTAATCGGACTGGAAGACCCTTTAGAGAAGGTGTCTCTTGCCAGGGAGTTGGATGAGGGGCTGACCTTATACAGAATCAGTTGTCCGATTGGTGTGATCGGAGTTATTTTTGAGGCGCGGCCGGATGCTCTGGTACAGATATCCACCCTTTGTATTAAAAGCGGAAACTGCGCGATTCTCAAAGGGGGAAAAGAGACGACCTTCACCAACAGGATTTTATTCCGATATATTCATGAAAGCGTGGTGGAGGCAGGACTTCCGAAAAACTGTCTTTTACAGGCGGAGCAGCACAATGAAATTGATGAGCTGCTTTCCTGCCATGACAGCGTCGATCTTCTGATTCCAAGAGGTTCCAATGCATTTGTACAGTATATTATGAACAATACAAAAATTCCTGTTATGGGACATGCAGATGGAATCTGTCATATTTATGTTGATGCAGAGGCGGATCAGGATAAGGCGATACCGATTATCGTTGATGCGAAAACTCAGTATACTGCTGCCTGCAATGCAGTAGAGACTCTTCTTGTAAATAGAACTATAGCAAAGGAGTTTCTTCCAAAAATGGCGGCTGCACTGAAAGAAAATGGTGTCAGGCTGCGCGGAACAGAAGAAGTGAGCAGGTTTATTGAGGTTGAAACAATTGGAGAAGAGGAGTTTGGGGAGTATCTTGATTTGATTGTGTCTGTGAAGCTGGTAGAGGATATGGATGAGGCGATTGCACATATCAACAGGTTTGGATCTCATCATACAGACTGTATTATAACGGAAAATGCAGAACAGGCGAATAAGTTTATGCAGATGGTGGACTCTGCGGGAGTATATCAGAACTGCTCCACAAGATTTGCAGATGGTTTCCGTTACGGTTTCGGTGCGGAGGTAGGAATCAGTACAGGAAAGATTCACGCCAGAGGTCCGGTAGGGCTGGAAGGACTGGTTACCTACAAGTATAAGCTGTTTGGAAACGGCCATATTGTAGGGGATTATGCGTCAGGAAAGAAACAGTTCCATCACAGGAATCTGTAAATTTTCGCTATTGACAAATATGGATTTTATGTTAGAATGAACCCAATAAACAGAGAGGGCACGATTGTGTAAGGTGAGGAAATGATTATTAGATAATTTATTTTAAGTAGAACGCAAAATTATGAAGTAATTGCTGTCAGAGTATTTTTATATGCTCCGGAAACAGTTTTTTTGTGTACGCTTAAATTAGATTATCTTCCGTCAGATTTATTGCCTTATATAATTTTCCGAATGTTTTTGATTTGGATAAGTATATAATTGGTTGAGATGATGAGAGGCTTTTTTGCGTATGCAGAAAAGTCTCTTTTTGTACAGCGATAAAGAAATTGGCAATAAGGAGGAATTAATTATGTCAATGATTCGTGTTGAAAACCTTACTTTTTCATATCCATCGAGCTTTGATCCTGTTTTTGAAAATGCGAATTTCCAGATTGATACAGACTGGAAACTGGGATTTGTTGGGAGAAATGGAAAAGGCAAGACAACCCTGCTTAAGCTTCTTCAGGGGGAGTATGAATACAGGGGAAGAATAACCAGTTCCGTTAAATTTGATTATTTTCCATTTGAAGTCTCGGATAAAACACAGTTTACTGAAGATGTTTTACGGGAAATCTGCCCGTTTGCGAAACAATGGGAGGTGATTCGGGAACTGTCCTATCTCAAAGTAGAGGAAACAGTATTGTGGCGTCCTTTTGAAACGCTTTCAAACGGAGAGCAGACAAAGGTGATGCTTGCAGCGCTTTTTCTGAATGAGGGGCATTTTCTGCTCATTGATGAACCGACGAACCATCTGGATGTAGCTGCCCGAAGGCAGGTGGCAGATTATCTGAACAGAAAAAAAGGATTTATTCTTGTATCCCATGACCGGCAGCTTCTGGACAGATGTGTAGACCATATCCTGTCTCTGAACAGGGCGGATATTGAGGTTCAAAGCGGGAATTTTTCATCCTGGAAAGAGAATTTTGACCGGCAGCAGAAATTTGAAACAGCAAAGAATGAGCGGTTGAGGAGAGATATCCGCCGTTTAAAAGAATCTGCGAAACAGACAGAAAACTGGTCTGACCGTGTAGAGGCATCAAAGAGAGGAGCCGCAGACAAGGGATATGTGGGTCATAAAGCCGCAAAGATGATGAAGCGTTCCAAGACGGTTGAAGCAAGACAGCAAAAAGCTGTGGAAGAAAAATCAAAGCTGCTTAGAAATGCAGAGTCAGCAGAGCTGTTAAAAATAAATCCTCTGGCTTATCACAGCGATACCCTTGTATCTTTTTCGGAAACAGCCGTTTTTTATGAGGGGTGTCAGGTATGCGGCCCTTTGACATTTAAAGTCAGGGGCGGAGAGAGGGTGATTCTTAACGGAAGAAACGGAAGCGGGAAAAGCAGTCTTTTGAAATTGCTGTTGAAGGCTCCGATAGACTATACGGGAACAGTGACCATTGGTTCAGGACTTGTAATTTCTTATGTGCCTCAGGATACGTCTCACCTTCAGGGGACTCTGACGGAATTTGCAGAAAAAAATAACCTTGAGGAAAGCCTTTTCAAAGCAATTCTGAGAAAGCTGGATTTCGAACGGGTACAGTTTGAAAAAGATATGAAAGATTTTTCGGCAGGTCAGAAGAAAAAGGTGCTTATTGCGAAAAGTCTCTGCGAACCGGCACATTTATACATATGGGATGAACCGCTGAACTATATTGATATATACTCCAGAATACAGATTGAAGAGATGATCACACAATTCTCCCCAACCATGCTGCTGGTTGAACACGACGTAGCATTCAGGGAGAAAATCGGTGCGAGGGTTGTGGAGGTGTGAAAAATAGTAAGCGCCCTGTATTTATTTGTGTTTACAGGGCGCTGGGTTTACAGCTTAAATTCTTTATAAAGCTGTTGTTTGAGTTGTTCATTGCCTGCAAGAATTTCCTCAAGTTCTACGTGCCTGCCTGCTTTTAACAGACAATTAAGGAGTTGCTGCAGGCGGTTTTCTCCTTCAGAGCGCCCTTGCATAAGACCCTCAGAGCGCCCCTGTTTAATGCCCTTTTCAATCCCTCTCTCGATTAATGCTTCGGATAAATTACACATTAAATTCAACTCCTTTCCAAAATCATCACTTATTGCAAACCCGTACTGGGAGCTTAAGGCTTCTTTTTTCGTTTTGATGTCGTTTTCGTGGAACAAACAGTTTAACATATCGATAAAGTGATCTTCGGAAGAAGCCTCCGGATTGAGTGTGATCATGATAATCGACATTTTGTCATATGCGTCTTTGTTGTCACGGATTCCTTTTAGGATATCGTGTTTTGTAATCTTATATTCAGAAATGGCATTGGCCTGTTCTCTGGTACTTTCAAAGCATATCCAGATGGAATACACTTTTTTGAGTTCATCGTAGTCCGGTTCCTTAAATTCGGTATTAAGCTGTGCGGATATCAGTCTTGCACAGTAGAACACACCCCGGGTTTCCAGATGATAGCCTGGGTGAAAGTTCTTCTGGGCTTCCACATTAATGATAATTTTCACCGTATCGTTACGATAAGGAACCCTTGCGTAAAAACGGATATCAAAGAAAACATTGCCTTCTCCCGGAATCTTATCCTCGTTAGCCATACCTGTGATGGAGGAAAGACTGGTCATCCCCGGATGTACCAGAACAGTGCTGATTTGAGGTTCATCCTCAATACAGGTCATAATCTCTGGAAAAGACAATTCTTTGAATTCAGAGACTGTTTTCTTAAGAATCCTGGCAAGTACCTGTTTATTTGCCAGAATACGTTTCGCATTAGTATCAAAAGTCGCTTTTTTATCTGTATAGTGCAGTGCTTCTGATAATGTATCCATACAGTTCCTCCTTTATGCTTTTATTATAAGGAGGATTTTATTGTTTTTCAACTATAACAATATCTTTTTCGTTTTTTATGATTAGAAGTTGTTATACTTTTAAATCAATGCTTGCGTCACAGACAGGTTTATGTTATCATAAAACCATAATTTTTACTAGAATCCTCAAAGAAAGGAACGGACTATGTACTGGAAAACACCGGAAATTCAACTTGATAATGGTTGCAAAATGGCTGTTTACGGGGATAGTGCGCTCTTTTTTAGGGTAGAAGATAAGAAGTAAACAGCAGATTTTTTATTTACTAGGAAAGTAGTACATTCTGTACTGACTTTCCTAGTAAACAAAAAACGCTCCGCGAGGATGCGACCAGATGCATATGGAATATGACTGCCTATGGCAGTCTGCATCTGGCGCACAAAGCGAATCAAGTCCCTCAAGGATTGAGGGATTTAGGGAGTTCGAAGCGGACTTGTCCGCTTTGTTCCTAGGACTTATCCATATTTGAGCAGCTATCTCCTTTATCAAATGATTAAAAAGTTTGAAAAGGAGATTTTTTATGCATAAATTTAATATAGAAAAACAAATCAGAAAATTATATGGAATTACAGCGATAGGATATTTTCAGATTGCGGGAGCATCCTGGGTGGCGCTTCTTGCTGCAAGGGGATTTTCCCTTCTTGAAATCGGGATTTTGGAGAGTATATTCCACGTTGTCAGTATGTGTTTTGAGATTCCATCGGGCGCTGTAGCCGATGTATTTGGACGGAAAAAGACGCTGATTATAAGCTGGATTGTTTCGTTTATGTCAGATATTCTGATGATTTTTTCGAAGAGCTTCTGGTCAGTTGCGCTGGCAATCGGGTTCAGCGCCTTGAGTTATAATCTGTCGTCGGGGACAAGAGAAGCATTGGCATATGACAGCCTGAAATATGCGGGACAGGAAGATGCATATAATCGTTTTGCATCAACGGAGATGGTGCTTTACAGGCTCAGTAAATCAACGGCAACCTTATGTGCGGGACTGGCTCTTTTGCTGGGATATCAGAGAGCATATGCAATTGATATAATGTTTTGCGCAGGAGCGCTGTTGGCTGCCATTGGACTTACGGAAGTGAGCTTTCACAGGCAAAAGGAAGAGAAAAAAGAACCTGTGGCAAAAAGGTTTAAGATGGTATTCGGGGAAAGCTGGAGCTTTCTCATTAAGAACAAAAAGGCAAGAATGATTATGATTGTCAATTCGCTGGTGGGTTCCGTTGCGACGCTTGTCCTGTTTTTTCTGCAGGCAAAGCTTCCGATGGCGGATTTACCATCATCGTTACTGGGGCCCGCATTATTTGTAATGGAACTTGGCGCTGCCCTTGGGGCGAAGATGGTTTCTTGTTTTCCAAGGAGCAGGTACGGACACCTCCTTGGAATCAGTATGGTCGGAGTTGGATGCGCATTTGCCCTGACTTTTTCAGGAAAAGCATGGCTTATGATAGCGGGCGGCTTCATTGGCGCCTTTGCAGATGATTTTCTGGAAGTGAGAACAGGAGTAATCCTTAATGAAATGATTCCCTCAGAGCAAAGAGCAACCCTTGTTTCTGTAAGTTCTTTTCTGTTTTCGGTTGTGATGATTGTAATGTCTACGTTTATGGGCTATGTGTTTTCCTGAAAAAGAATCATTTTGCCCGGAAAATATCTTTCCCCAGATTTCCCAAAATCGGGAGTCTGGGGATTTTTGTATACTCTTATGAAAAATTCTGCAGAGTATTCGGGTTTACAGCTTAAATTCTTTATAAAGCTGCTGTTTGAGCTGTTCATTGCCTGCAAGAATTTCCTCCAGTTCTACGTGTCTGCCTGCTTTTAACAGACAATTAAGGAGTTGCTGCAGGCGGTTTTCTCCTTCAGAGCGCCCCTGTTTAATGCCCTTTTCAATCAATGCTTCGGATAAATTACACATTAAATTCAACTCCTTTCCAAAATCATCACTTATTGCAAACCCGTACTGGGAGTTTAATGCTTCTTTGGTGTCATGGATTCCTTTATACTTTTATTATAAGGGGGATTCTACAGTTTTCCAACTATAATAATTTATCCGGAAACAGTGTCTAAAGGCCAGTTGTTAATACCGCCAAATTCCACAATGTTGGTATAGCCCTGCTCAGAAAGCTTCTGGGATGCCTGTTTACTCCGGTTTCCGCTGCGGCAGTAAACCAGAATTAACTGATCTTTGTCAGGCAGTTCCGGGATTTCTTCTGAGGAAATGGTTTCGTTGGGAATATTGATAGCGCCCGGAATGTGCTTTTCCTCAAATTCCTCTGCAGTACGTACATCCAGAAGAATGTAATCCGACTCTTTTTCCATCATGGAAATAGCTTCTTCCATGGAAATCTGTTTATAACTGCTCCCTGTTTCAGCGGAAACGCCGCATCCGGCAAAAAGAAACAAAAGAAGCAGAAGGGGAATGATTTTTTTCATAAAGTATCCTCCAATAGTTGCTGTTCACTTAAGAAAAGTATAGCCGGAGACATCATTTTAAGGAATGATGTCTGGCTTTGCAGATAAGCTGAGTCATGGTGCCCATAGGACAATAAACACACCAGCTACGGGGTTTAAAAAGAATCATGGTAACAAACCCAAGAATGGATGAGGTGAGCATGACGCTGTAGAATCCAAAGGCAAACTGAGCAACACCGGGATGGATCAGAGTGCCGTGATATGCCCAATGCCACGGAACTTTAAAAGTCCACAGAAGAGTAACAATCTGCTTGAGATTCTGTGCGCCGGAAAATACCAGCCAGGTATTCCAGAGCATCTGGAAAAACATGATAAAAAAGAAGACCAAAAATCCGTAGCGGAACCATTTGCTTTTCATCCATTTAGGAATATCTTTTTTTCGGGAAAGACCGAAACGGCCGCCCAGAAGACTGAATAACTGTCCTCTTCCACAATAGCGGTTACAGTAACCTTTACTTCCTTTGATTATGGAGATGAGAAGAGGAATAAAGAAACAAAGCAGCCCCAGCCAGGCAAAAAGGATATTAAAAAATCCAAGAATCAGATAGGTCAGGGACAAAATCCAGAGATAATCATACCAGTGTTTTTTCATGGCTGAACCTCCTTTATGGTGATTACTGATGCAGGACATTCTTTTGCGCATTTTCCGCATCCGATACATGTTTCCGGATTTACCTTTGCCAAAATACCTTTCCATATGGAGATTGCCTGTTTGGGACAGACTTTTACGCAGCAGCCACAGGCAACACAGTCCTGGCTGTTTACAAATGCTTTCCGTTTTTTCCTGATTTTTGTTTCCAAAATAAAACCTCCTGTATATGTACGGGGAAAGTTTTTTTAATTCGTTCGAGTGACGTACAAGGGACTTTCCTGTTTTCCTGAGATTTAGTATATCAAAAACAAAGGGGCAGAGTCAGTGATAATGTTACAAAAAATCTCCGATTCCTGAAAATCAGGAACCGGAGATTTGTGGGATAATCTTATTTGGTAAAAGTATAGCGTACAAGATAGCCTTTTCCGTCACCTGTAGTAATTACTACATCTCCATTGGGAGAATCAATTTTTTCCATAATGGGGAACCTTCCGTTTTCTTTTACATAAGCCTCCGGACTTTCGGCTTCTACTTCGAGAACGGATTTTTTGCGATGCTGTTCACCGCCGCAGGGATTGATTTCTTCAACAAAAACTTCATATTCGTTCATAGATGCGCCTCACTTTCTTTGGAAAACTGATTAAAAAGGTCTTTTTTATAAGAAGAGTATACCATTATTTACTGGAAATTTCAAAGGTTATATTATATAATTTTGAAAAAAGGTAAGCGACATACGTGGAGGAAATAAATTAATAGATGGAAATTCAACGGATTAATTCTTACGTGGATAAACGGTTTTCAGAGAAAGTTCTTTTGCAGCATGGATGCTTTTTGGCGGATGATATTCCCTATGAGGTGGAAATCATATCTGATCATGAAGCAATAATCCGTGGAGAGAATAAACACATATATCAGGAAATTATTGAAAATTTTCGATTTTTCACACCACATATTACAAAGTTCTATAATATGGACGGGCAGTTGGTCAGAGAATATCCGCAGGAACAATTGCTGAATATTTGTTTAGATGAGATTCAACCGTCACAGTTTTTTATAGATGAAGACAAGATAGATGCTGTCAGCACTTTCATTCAAAAATCGCAGGATATCATTATTCAGGTACTTCGCTTTGAGGGACGGTATATTTCTCTTGATGGACATACTCGTTTATATTATGCAGCTATGAAGGAGTGGAGCGTTGTCCGTGCAGTAGTGATAGAAGCTTTGGATGAATGGGCGATTCGCTTTGCAGAGGAAGCAAGAAAACGGAAAATTTTTACGCCAAAAGATATGGTGATGGTTTGCCATAGTGAATATGAAGAAAAATGGAATCGATTTTGTGATGATTTTCTGGCAGCAGGAGAGGAGTGACCTGCTAACTTAGAACGCTCCAAAACCAAATGAACGGAGCGTTCTAAATAAAAGGCTGGATTGTCTGAAAATGTTATAAGCTGATTTCTGAGAAGTTAATGAAGAAATCGTTGTAAATTCCGGCTTTCACGGAATCAGAGAACGTATAATCTCCGGTATCCTCGGTTTCAAAATTATAAACCATGATTCGATTTTTGTCAGGATCCACAATCCAGTATTCCCGGACACCGGCATTACGGTATTTGAAAAGCTTGGTGAAATAGTCCATGCGCCTGCTGCCGGGGGAGACAATTTCAATAATCCAGTCTGGTGCGCCGCTACAGCCTTTATCATTTAGCTTATTTGGATCACAGATTACGGAAATATCCGGTTCAACATAGTTCCTACTGTTTTCATCGAGAAATACGGCAAACGGGGCAATGTCAACTTCACAAGAGTCGTTTTGGTTTTTAATGTAATTATTTATAATGGTTGATAATTCTACGGTTATCCGCTGGTGCTTGCGGCTTGGCGGCGCCATGTAATAAATCTGACCGTCAATCAGTTCAGCCCTGGTGCCTTCCGGAAGATTGTAAATATCTTCAACAGTGTAAAGTTTCTCTTGTAATAATGGCACAGTAACACATCCTTTCATGATAGATTATTCGCAGAATGGCAGGAGGTATGCGTTGATTGTAACATAAATCGCAAGATATGTGCATATACAAAATGACGCAATAGATTTTATGAAAAAAATTAGCACTCACCTATTGACAGTGCTAACAAAACGTGTTATATTTCGACTAGAACAAGGGAATGAAACATATGAGACAAAATGTCTTATATGTGTTGTTGATATAAGGAGGAACGCCTATGAATATCAGTAAATTTACTCAGAAATCAATTCAGGCTGTCCAGGATCTGGAGAAGGTTGCCTATGAGTACGGCAATCAGGAAATAGAGCAGGAGCATCTGCTTTATACATTATTAAGTCAGGAAGACAGCCTGATTCTCAAATTAATTGAGAAGATGGAAATAAATAAAGAATATTTTATCAATACAGTGAAGAAGGCATTGGACGCCAAAGTAAAGGTATCCGGCGGAGAGCTTCGATTCGGACAATATCTGAATAAAGCTCTGGTAAGTGCAGAAGATGAAGCCCGTGCAATGGGTGACGAATATGTTTCCGTGGAGCATCTGTTTCTTTCTCTGCTGAAAAACGCAAGCCCGTCCATGCGGAAAATTTTCGGAGAATTTGGAATTACAAGAGAACGGTTCCTGCAGGCTCTGCAGTCTGTCAGAGGAAATCAGCGCGTAGTAAGCGATAATCCGGAAGCGACCTATGATACTTTAAATAAATACGGCGAGGATCTGGTGGAGAAGGCAAGAAGCCAGAAACTAGACCCTGTAATCGGCCGTGATGCGGAGATTCGAAATATTATCCGAATCCTTTCCCGTAAGACGAAAAACAATCCTGTGCTTATCGGTGAACCAGGTGTAGGTAAAACAGCAGCCATCGAAGGACTTGCCCAGAGAATTGTTCGCGGCGATGTACCGGAGGGACTGAAGGACAAAAAAATCTTTGCCCTTGACATGGGAGCTCTGGTAGCTGGCGCGAAATACAGAGGTGAATTCGAGGAACGTCTTAAAGCAGTTCTCGAGGAAGTAAAGAAGAGTGAGGGCAAAATCATCCTCTTTATTGACGAGCTTCACTTAATCGTAGGCGCAGGCAAGACAGACGGCGCTATGGATGCAGGAAATATGCTCAAACCAATGCTGGCAAGAGGTGAGCTTCACTGTATCGGAGCTACTACTCTTGATGAATACCGTAAATATATTGAAAAGGATGCAGCACTGGAACGTCGTTTTCAGCCGGTTCTTGTTGATGAACCGACTGTGGAAGATACCATTTCCATTCTCCGTGGCTTAAAGGAACGCTACGAGGTTTATCACGGAGTTAAGATTACAGACAGCGCTCTGGTGGCAGCAGCGACGCTTTCTCATCGTTATATTACAGACAGGTTTCTTCCGGATAAAGCAATCGACCTGGTAGATGAAGCCTGTGCTTTGATAAAAACAGAACTGGATTCCATGCCGACAGAGCTTGATGAACAGCGCAGAAAGATCATGCAGCTTGAAATTGAAGAATCCGCGCTGAAAAAAGAAACTGACAATTTAAGCAAAGAACGTCTGGAAACACTGCAGAAAGAGCTTGCAGAGCTTCGTGACAGTTTCAATACACAGAAAGCCCAGTGGGACAATGAGAAACATTCCGTGGAGAAACTTCAGAAGCTCCGTGAACAGATAGACGAGGTAAACAAACAGATTCAGATTGCCCAGCAGAAATACGATCTGGATAAAATGGCGGAACTGCAGTATGGTGAACTTCCGAAATTACAGCAGATGCTTGAAATTGAGGAGAGAAATGTAAAAGAAAGCGACCGCCGTCTTGTGCATGAGGCAGTGACTGACGATGAAATAGCAAGAATTATTTCCCGCTGGACAGGAATCCCTGTAACAAGACTGACAGAGGGTGAGAGAGCGAAACTTCTTTCTCTGGAAGACCAGCTTCATCAGCGAGTGATTGGTCAGGATGAAGGTGTGAAACGTGTGACAGACGCCATTCTTCGCTCTAAAGCAGGAATCAAGGATCCGTCCAAGCCAATCGGCTCTTTCCTCTTTCTTGGACCAACAGGAGTAGGTAAAACAGAGCTTGCCAAAACACTTGCAGAAAATCTGTTTGACGATGAGCAGAATATGGTTCGTATTGACATGAGTGAATATATGGAGAAATATTCTGTATCCAGACTGATTGGAGCGCCTCCGGGATATGTAGGATATGAGGAAGGCGGACAGCTTACAGAAGCAGTGCGCAGAAAGCCTTACAGCGTTGTCCTTTTTGATGAGATTGAAAAAGCCCATCCGGACGTATTTAACGTACTTCTTCAGGTGCTTGACGATGGAAGAATCACAGACTCTCAGGGACGTACTGTAGATTTCAAAAATACCATCCTCATTATGACCTCTAATATCGGCTCCCCGTACCTTCTTGACGGAATCGGAGAAGACGGAGAGGTGAAACCTGAGGCTGAAGAACTGGTCATGAACGATTTAAGAGGACATTTCCGTCCGGAATTTTTGAATCGTCTTGATGAAATCATTATGTTTAAGCCTCTGACAAAACAAAATATCGGTGCGATTGTCGAACTGATGGTAAGAGAGCTGAACAAACGTCTGGCAGATCAGGAGCTTTCTCTGGAGCTTACAGATGCAGCAAAAGACAGGGTGATTGAGAACGGATATGATCCGGCATATGGAGCCCGTCCGCTGAAACGATATCTTCAGAAATATGTGGAAACTCTTGCAGCCCGTAAAATTCTTTCCGGTGATGTGCATTCCGGTGATACTCTGGTTCTTGATGTGGAAAACGACGAATTTACAGTCAGAATCAAATAACAGTACTTGACAAATCGGAGGATTGGTACCATAGTGTTACTGAAAAGAAAGCAAAGGATGGAAGAGTATGATACCTAAAGATCCGGTGATGCTGTTAAGCTATGTAAACACTCAGCTTCGGGATTATTATGAATCTCTGGAGGCGCTTTGCACCTGCAGGGGAATGAAGAAAAATGAACTGGTAGAGAAGATGGCAGCCATCGACTACTACTACGATGAAAAAACAAACCAGTTTGTCTGAAAGTTCCGCAGGACTTCAAGGAGGAGTTCTGCGGAACTTTTTTGTGTTAAAATACTTAGTCCGACAAATAGAATAGCTCTGTGTTACATAACGATTTATAGAATTGAAATATGAAAAAAGTGTGAATTGCACAAAAAACACTTGCATATTTTGTGCAAAATATTATTATATACTTAGTCGGACTAAATAAAAGGGAGGGGAAAGGATGCTTAACGAAAGAGAACATCCATTAGAAAAAAGTATGCAGTTTCTCCTGTGGCAGATCAGCAGGCAGTATGCGGCAAGATGCTACCGCCAGATTACGGAAAAGGGGCTTCAGCCTACACAGATGCCGTTTTTGATCATGCTGCACAGAAATAATGGGTGCAGTCAGAAAGAGATGGCAGAGTGGCTGCACATTAAGCCACCGACAGTCAATGTAAGTATTCAGAGGCTGGAGAAGTCGGGAATCGTAGAGCGAAGGCGCGATGAGACAGACCAGCGTATTGCCAGAATCTATATCACCGAAAAAGGAAAAAATGTTATGAAAAAAATCCTCGAAGAGGCAAAGGAAACAGAGAAGATTATGTTTGGAAACTTTTCCGAAGCAGAGCTTTGCCTTTTGCGCAGATTTTTTGAACAGATTCTGAAAAATACAGAGGATATGCAGGAGACATTTACCGGCAAATGTGGCTTTATGATGCAGGGGGAAAAGCAGGATAAAAAATAAAACAGCAGGAAAGGACTGGAATTATGATTAAACTGATGAAATATCTTAAGAAATCAGCAGGAGCGCTGGTTCTGATCGTAGGACTTCTGTTTCTCCAGGCGTACTGTGATCTGTCTTTGCCGGATTACACTTCAAAGATCATTAATGTGGGAATCCAGCAGCACGGAATCGAAGACGGAGTTCCGGAAAAAATCCGTACAGAAACGATGGACAGTCTGAAAATTTTTATGCCAGAGGAAGATGTGCAGATAGTTTCCGATGCATATGAAACAAAACAGGAAACATATGTCCTGAAGGACGATATTTCCGAGGAAGAAAGAAAAGAATTAAATGATATTTTCAGTATGCCGATGATGATGGTGGGGGCATTTGCCTCAGACAGTGAAACAGGAAAAGCCATGATACAGAAAATGGGACTTCCGGAAGGAACAGATCCTGTACATGCTGTGGCTGCGCTTCCGGAAGAAGCGGTTTCAGATATGACGGAAGATATGAGAGAGCAGTTGAAAGACATGCCGGAATCAATCATGACTCAGGCATCTGTTGCTTTCGTCTATTCTGAGTACAAGGCGATGGGAGAGGATACAGATGCAATCCAGATGCGTTACATTGCAGTTTCCGGAGCAAGAATGCTGGGAATGGCATTGGTGATCATGCTTGCGGCAATTTGTGTGACCTTCCTTTCAGCAAGGGTGGCAGCTTCGCTGGGACACGATTTGAGAAACAGCATTTACCGGAAGGTTATGAGTTTTTCCAGTAACGAATATAACAAATTTTCTACCGCCTCACTTATCACAAGAAGTACAAATGATGTCCAGCAGGTGCAGATGGTAATGGCAATGCTGTTTCGAATTGTACTTTATGCCCCGATCCTTGGTATCGGAGGTGTTTTGAAGGTGTTGGAGACAGATTCATCTATGACCTGGATATTGGCAGTTGCTGTTGTGCTTATTTTTCTTGTAATTGTAGTACTTTTTTCCGTGGCAATGCCGAAATTTACGGTACTGCAAAAGCTTATAGACAGACTGAATCTGGTCTCACGTGAAATCCTTACCGGCATTCCGGTTATCCGTGCATTCAGCCGTGAGAAGCATGAAGAGGAGCGATTTGAAGCTGCGAATCAGAGGCTCACAAAGACCAATCTTTTTGTGAACCGCTGTATGACTTTTATGATGCCGGTTATGATGCTGATCATGAATGGGATTTCTGTTCTGATTATCTATACAGGTGCACATGCGGTAGATAACGGAACAATGCAGGTGGGAAATGTTATGGCGTTTATCCAGTATGCGATGCAGATTATCATGTCTTTCTTAATGATCACCATGATGTCCATTATGCTGCCGAGAGCAAATGTGGCTGCGCTTAGAATTCATGAGATTCTTGAGATAAAAGTAAGTATTCAGGATAAGGAAGATACGGTTTCTCCGTCAGAAAGCAGAAGGGGTGAAATCGAATTTGATCATGTAAGTTTCGCTTATCCGGATGCAGGTGAAAAGGTTCTCACAGATATTACATTTAAGGCAAAAAAAGGCGATACGATTGCTGTTATCGGAAGTACGGGAAGCGGAAAAAGTACTCTGGTTAATCTCATTCCTAGGTTCTACGATGTGACAGAGGGATGTGTAAAAATAGATGGAGTGGATGTCCGTGATATGACACAAAAAGACCTTCGTGACCGTCTTGGTTATGTGCCGCAGAAAGGTGTTTTGTTTTCGGGAACCGTAGATTCTAACATCCGTTACGGAAAGAAAGAAATCAGTAAAGATAAGGTGAAAAAAGCCGCAGAGGTAGCTCAGGCAACAGAGTTTATTGAAGCGAAGCCAAAGCAGTATGAGTCTCCTATCGCACAGGGCGGAAGTAATGTTTCCGGTGGTCAGAAACAGCGTCTTTCTATTGCGAGGGCAATTGCAAAGGAGCCGGAAATCTTTATCTTTGACGATAGCTTTTCAGCGCTGGATTTTAAGACCGACAGTGCATTGAGAAAAGCTTTGAAAGAATATACAAAGGATGCTACCACCGTAATTGTGGCTCAGCGTATCAGTACAATTTTACATGCAGATCAGATTATTGTACTGGACGAAGGAAAAATGGCAGGTATAGGAACGCATAAAGAACTGATGGAAGGTTGTGAAGTTTACCGTCAGATTGCAATGTCTCAGTTATCAGAGGAGGAATTGGCATGAGTGAAAGAAGACGCGGTCCCATGGGGGGACATCACGGCGGAGCCATGACAGGTGAAAAAGCCAAGGACTTCAAGGGTTCCATGGCGAAACTTTTTAAATATATGGAACGGTATAAATTCCGTTTCATCCTGATGTTTGTGTTTGCAGTGGCAGGAACGGTATTTACAATTGTAGGTCCGAAAATCCTTGGTAAAGCAACAACAGAGCTTTTTAACGGATTGATTGCAAAGGTAAATGGCACGGGCAGCATAAATTTTGCGAAAATCGGTACGATACTTCTCTGGGTTATGGGACTTTATCTTATCAGTTCCCTCTTTTCCCTGATTCAGGGATTTGTCATGACCGGGATTTCCAATGACGTGACATATAGTCTGAGAAAGGATATCTCAAAAAAGATTAATCGCCTTCCTTTAAATTATTTTGAAAGTCGTACAAACGGAGAAATCCTTTCCAGAATTACCAATGATGTGGATACTCTTCAGATGAGTTTGAATCAGAGTATGACGCAGCTGATTACTTCTGTTACTACCCTGATCGGTGTATTTGTGATGATGCTTTCGATTAACGGGTGGATGACGCTGGCGGCAGTTCTGATTCTTCCGATATCCATGTTCATTATCCAGAATGTGATGAAGCATTCACAGAAATACTTCCGTGAACAGCAGGAATATTTGGGCAATGTCAACGGGCAGATTGAAGAAAATTTCAGCGGACACAACGTGGTAAAAGTATTTAATAAAGAAAACGATGTAGTAGAAGAATTCGAAAAAGATAACAGGAAACTTTATGAATCTGCGTGGAAATCCCAGTTTTTCTCAGGAATGATGATGCCTATTATGCAGTTTGTAGGCAATCTGGGATATGTGATGGTTGCCCTTCTGGGAGGAGTTTTTGTTATCAGGGGAAGTATTGAGGTTGGAGATATTCAGTCTTTCTTCCAGTATATACGAAACTTTACCCAGCCGATTCAGCAGATTGCGCAGGTTACAAATCTTCTTCAGTCTTCGGCGGCAGCGTCTGAAAGAGTTTTTGAATTTCTGGAAGAACCGGAGGAAGAACAGCCTTCGCAGGTGATCTCGGATATCAGTACACTTTCCGGAAATGTACAGTTTGAACATGTGGAATTCGGATATAATCCGGATAAGATCATTGTTCATGATTTCTCAGCAGATGTGAAGGACGGTCAGAAAATTGCAATTGTGGGACCGACCGGAGCTGGCAAAACAACTATGGTAAAACTTCTTATGAGATTCTATGATGTAAACAGCGGAAGTATCAAAGTAGACGGACACGACATCAGAGAGTTTGATAGAAGCAAACTACGTGAGATGTTTGGAATGGTGCTTCAGGACACCTGGCTGTTTTCTGGAACCATTATGGAAAATATTCGTTATGGACGATTGGATGCCACAGATGAGGAAGTCATTGCAGCGGCAAAAGCAGCACATATTCATCATTTCATCATGCAGCAGCCGGGAGGATATCAGATGGTACTTGATGAGGAAACCAGCAATATTTCTCAGGGGCAGAAACAGCTTCTTACCATTGCAAGAGCAATCCTTGCAGATAATAAGATTCTGATTCTCGATGAGGCAACATCCTCTGTAGACACACGTACAGAGGTATGTATCCAGAAAGCTATGGACAATCTGATGAGAGGCAGAACAAGCTTCGTAATTGCACATCGGCTTTCTACGATCAGGGATGCAGATTTAATTCTTGTTATGAAGGACGGAGATATCATTGAGCAGGGAAATCATGAAGAACTGCTTGCTAAGAAAGGATTTTACTGCGATCTTTATAACAGTCAGTTTGATAAAACAGAGACTGCATAATCTGCAGAATAACGCATATCCTACAGCCTGTCGGAGAGAACATCCGGCAGGTTGATTTTTTTCTTTTTTCTGAGATGCCGGTATGATATAATGAAAAAATATAGTTTATACACAAATAATAAAATTGAGGGATATGCTTTCATGACAGATAAGAAAAATGGCAGGGAATATCTTGCTTATGTAACGGAAAAACTGGAAAACAGGATTCACCAGATTAATCTTTCCATTGAAGAAGGACAGAAAGAAATTGAAGGTATGCATGAGTATTACTGGGAAAATTATACGGAGATGGACCAGTACGGCTACGAAAATTTTGATAATCAGCAGGCGCTTTTCGGGCAGATCAGCGCCAATGAAGAACAGCTCAAACTGAAATACCGCTTCCGGAAAATGCTGGATTCGCCCTTTTTTGGCAGAGTAGATTTCCTTTATGAGGATGAGGATGAGCCGGAGACTTTTTACATTGGAATCGGGAATTTTGCGGAAAAAACAGGTCAGATACCGCTGGTATACGATTGGAGAGCCCCTGTCAGCGGTTTGTTTTATGATTATGACAAGGGACCGGCTTCCTATCGGGCGCCTATGGGAAACATTTGTGGGGAAGTAACATCAAAATGGCAGTATAAGATACGCAGAGGTAAGATGGTTTATGAATTTGAAAGTGATGTAAAGATTGACGATGATATTCTGAAAGCAGAGCTTGGAAGCTGCGGGGAAGTGCAGCTTAAAAATATTATCCGTACGATTCAGAAGGAACAGAATGCGATTATCCGTAATACAAAAGATAAAATCATGGTGATTCAGGGCGCGGCAGGAAGCGGAAAAACATCCGTGGCGCTTCACAGAATTGCTTATCTTCTGTACCATGACAGGGAAAATCTGAAATCTTCCAATATACTGGTTCTGTCTCCGAACGGGATTTTTTCAGATTATATTTCTCATATTCTTCCGGAGCTTGGAGAAGAAAATATCAGAGAAATGAGTTTTGATCTTTTTGCCTACAAAGAGTTGCTCGATACGGTGGCAGATTGTGAAGACCGTTGTGATGAACTTGAATGGAGAATACAGTTTCCGAATATGAAATCATGGGCAGAGAAAAAACAGTCAAGAGAATTTATTGACCATATGGAAGGTTTTGCCGTACAGCTCGAAGATGAGCTGATGAACTTTAAAGATGTGGAGTATCGTGGATTTACCAAGACAGAGAGTGAGATTATCGAACTTTTCTATTTTAAATTTCAGGAGTTTCCGCTGCTTTCCAGAATGGATGCAGTTGCCGAACATTTTATAGACGAGATGGAAACTCTGCGAGACAGTGACCTTCCGGAGGAGGAGAGGGAGCTTGTAAAGGAAAAATTTAGGAAAATGTACGACACGACAGATTTGTATGTGATTTACAACCTCTTCCTGAAATCCGAAGGAATGAGGCTTCTTCCGAAAGTTTCCTACGAAAAGAGAAAGCTTCGCTATGAGGATGTATATCCTATGCTGTATCTGAAATATCGTCTGAAAGGTGCAAAAAAGCAAAGAGAGATTAAACATCTGGTTGTGGACGAGATGCAAGATTACTCCAGACTTCAGTATGAAATTCTCAGAGGAATGTTTTCCTGCAGGATGACGATTCTCGGAGACAGAGCGCAGACAATGGACGACCACAGACAGGATGTTACTTTATTTCTTCCGAAGATATACGGCAAAAATATAAAAACCATTGTGATGAATAAAAGTTACAGAAATACAGTGGAAATTGCTTCATATGCCAATCGTCTTGCGGGAATCACCGATATTGATCTTTTTGAAAGACACGGAGAACCTGTTAGGGAAGAGACGTTTCCGGATATGGAGCGCGCAGCAGAGAACATTCTTTCCGAACTAAAACTTGGTGAGGAAGAGTACGAGACTGCAGCAGTAATTGCACGCTGTGAGAAGGAGGCAGAAGAACTTTCTCTTATTTTGAAACAGCGTCTGGCAGAGTGTGGATTTGATACAGATAATCGTTTTACCTATCTGCACAGAAACAGTACAAGTTTCAGGAAAGGGCTTACAGTCACTACGTTTTATCTGGCAAAAGGTCTGGAGTTTGACCAGGTCTTCTGCGTATTTCCGGCAGAAGACACAACAGCTTTTGCCATGCAGGCAAGATATATTGCGGCAACCAGAGCGCTTCATGAACTGCACATGTATTCTGTAGAGCAGTGACAGGATAAAGAAATGTGCAGAGAAAAACCTGTTTTACAGAGACGGAAAGCTGATATGGTATAAAGAAGAGAAAAAAGTTCATACTTATTTTAGAAAGTGGAGGGGAAATGACGTTGACATCCACTGGAATAAACAGTAAAATAAAAGATAATTATGAACAGTTGTACGATTAGAATCAGTGAATACCTAAGGAGGATATTATGAAGAATAAAAAGATATTTGCCTTACTGGCAATGACAGTTATAGCTTCCGGCGCAATGAGCGCATGTGGGTTTGGCAGTGATGAACCGGATCAGGTAGTAGTGGCAACTCCGACTCCGAAACCGACTCAGGCGCCGACTCCGACTCCTGCACCTGCAGACGGACAGAGCACCACATATAATTCCAAGGATAAGAGTATTTCCATTACGGTTCCGGATGCCACATGGGCAAACAAGAATGATACAGATAAAATGGTAAGCTTTGAATCACCGGAACAGGGTAAGATTCTCATTCTTCACGGAGCGGGAGACGAAGCGATGGCAGCAGCACTTATCCCGGATTCCCAGGATATTGCAACTGCCCTTGAGCAGGCGGCGGATCTTGAGCCTGGAACAGACTTTAACATTCTTGATTATTCTGCAGAGAATGTTGACGGAGTAGGAATTTATAGCTATACGGTACAGTATTTAAATGACAAGGGCGGATATGCCTATGTTGTCAATAAATATTTTGCAAACGACAACGAATTCTACAGTGTCGCAGGCTCTGTTAAGAAGGGCAAGGACGATAAGGCGACAGAGAAGATTCTCAACAGTGTGAAAAAAGCAGTTTCCTCCTTTAAGATCAAAGGAGACTCGGCACTGAAGAGTGCAACTCCGGAAAAGGCTGCGAATGAGGAAAACAAGGGTGATACAAACACGGATGGAAATACAGAGGCTCCGGCAGAGTCCCAGAGTTCTGAGGGCAGCGGTTCTGACGGAAGCGGATCCGGAAGTACAGGGGATGCGGCTCTGAGTGATACAAATCAGACAAGAACCATTTATGACAACGATGACGGAAGACCGCGCGTCATTTATGCAGACGGTAACGGCGGCTGGTACGATGATAATGGAAACAGCTATCAATTTTTTACAGATGAAGACGTTTATGATCAGGACGGCAAGGATTTCTACTACCATGGCGAAGCTGCGGATGTATATTATATGCCGGTTGAATAATTGAACACAGAAGTTTCAGGGGCTATCGGAGACGATAGCCCTTTTCCGTAGGAAGATAACAAAGAGTTTGCAGTGCTCTGTCAATTGTGTTATGATACTATGGAAAAAATGCTTCGGGACGGAGGATGAGAAATGGAATCATATGGTAAATTTGCAAAAGTATACGATATGTTTCAAGATAATATAAATTATACCCAGTGGGCAGACTACCTTGTGGACATTCTGAAAGAAGACGGGATCACAGAGGGGCTTGTTCTGGAACTCGGATGCGGCACCGGAACCATGACGGAACTTCTGGCAGATGCGGGATATGATATGATTGGAATTGACAATTCCGGAGAAATGCTGGCAGAGGCTATGGAGAAAAAAATGGAATCCGGTCACGATATCCTCTATCTTCTGCAGGATATGCAGGATTTTGAACTTTATGGAACTGTCCGTGCTGTAGTCAGCGTCTGTGACAGTCTGAATTATCTGACAGAGAAGGAAGATCTGGAATATGTCTTTGCTCTGGTAAATAACTATCTGGATCCGGGCGGATTGTTTATCTTTGACATGAATACAGTATATAAATACCAGACTATGATCGGGGACGCAACAATCGCGGAGAATCGCGAGGACGGAAGCTTTATCTGGGAAAACAGCTTTGATCCGGAAACAGGAATCAATATTTACGAACTGGCGATTTTCCTCCCAAGAGAGGACGGACTTTACGAAAAATGTGAAGAAGAGCATTATCAGAAAGCCTACCCTGTGGAAAAAATACAGGAACTTCTTGTAAAAGCAGGTCTGGAGCTTGTAGCCGTCTATGACGCTTATACGAAAGAGCCTGCGAGAAAGGACAGCGGAAGACTTACTTTCATTGCCAGAGAAAAGGGAAAGAATGCCGGAAACGATTATCACGGAAATATTCCGAAGAGAGAGAAACAGGAGAATTTATAAATGAGCGATTATATTATAAGAGCAACTGCTGCAAACAGCCAGATCCGCGCATTTGCAGCAGTGACAACAGAAACAGTAGAAACAGCAAGAAAAGCACATAACACAAGCCCTGTAGCAACAGCGGCGCTGGGACGTCTTCTTACAGGCGGCGCTATGATGGGTGTAATGATGAAGGGAGAGAAAGATATCCTCACACTTCAGATTCACGCAGGCGGTCCTCTTCAGGGAATCACAGTGACAGCAGATTCCCAGGGACGTGTAAAAGGGTACGTAGGAAATCCAAATGTATGTATTCCCGCAAACAGCAAGGGTAAGCTCGACGTAGCAGGAGCTGTGGGCGTCGGCTTTATGAATGTTATCAAAGATATGGGATTAAAAGAGCCTTATCTTGGACAGGTGGCGCTCCAGACAAGTGAGATTGCAGAGGATTTGACATATTACTTTGCAACCAGTGAACAGGTTCCTTCTGCAGTAGGTCTAGGAGTACTGATGAACAGGGATAACACAGTGCGTCAGGCGGGCGGTTTCATTGTACAGCTTATGCCATTTGCAGATGAGGAAGTTATTTCCAAATTGGAAGAAAATGTGGCAAAAATCAATTCTGTTACAAATCTTCTGGAGGAAGGACACAATGCAGAAAGCCTTCTGGAAGCGGTGTTAGATGGTTTTGATATTGAGATTAATGACCGTGTACCTACAGAATTTTATTGTAACTGCAGTAAGGAGAGAGTGGAAAAGGCTCTGGTAAGTATTGGAAGAAAAGACCTGAACGAACTGATTCAGGAAGGCAAGGAAGTGGAAATGAATTGTCATTTCTGTAATACAAACTATACATTCAGCGTGGAGGAATTAAAAGAGATTCTTCGCAGAAGCAAATAAGGAAGGGAAAAGCTATGAGACACGGGTTTATCAAGATTGCAGCAGCAACCCCTCATATCACAGTTGCAGACTGTAAAGCCAACGGAGAAGAAATTTTACAAAAGATCCGGGAAATGGAGAAAGAACACGCCAAGGTGATGGTGTTTCCTGAACTCTGTATCACAGGTTACACATGCGGAGATTTATTTCTTCACAGACGTCTTCTGGACAGTGCATGGGAAACACTGCTGAAGATTGCAGAAGAGACAAAAAATACGGATGGGTTGATTTTTATCGGTGTACCGGTGAGAAACCACGGCAAGCTTTATAACACGGCAGCAGTGCTAAACAGAGGTGAAATCATCGGACTTGTACCTAAAATACATCTTCCAAATTACAGTGAATTTTATGAGCAGCGTCATTTCACTTCCGGAGCGGGATGCCTGGAATATGCGCTTATTGATGGAATGAAGATTCCATTTGGGCCGGAACTTCTCTTCGTATGTGAAGAAGTACCGGAGCTTGTGACAGCAGCGGAAATCTGTGAGGATTTGTGGGTGACACTTCCTCCAAGTGTGCTTCATGCACAGGCGGGAGCCAACCTTATTGTGAATCTTTCAGCCAGCAATGAGATGGTAGGAAAAGATACCTATAGGAGAAATCTGGTGAAGGGGCAGTCTGCGCGACTTGTCTGCGGTTATGTCTATGCAAATGCCGGAGAAGGAGAATCCACTCAGGATCTCGTGTTCGGTGGTCAGAACATGATTGCAGAAAACGGAGAAATCCTTGCAGAGGGAGAGAGATTTAAAAACGGTATTGTTTACAGTGAGATTGATGTGCAGAAACTTAACGATGAAAGAAGGAGAATGACAACTTTCCAGGAATCAGATGACAGTGATCATTTGAAGGTAGCGTTTCATTTGGATGTGGAAGAAACAGTTCTCACCCGTAAATTCTCGAAGTTCCCGTTTGTTCCGGATAGAAAAGAGGAACGTGAGATGAGATGCGACGAGATTCTTCATATTCAGGCGATGGGACTGAAACAGAGAATGGAGCATATTCACTGCACGGGAGCTACGGTAGGGCTTTCCGGAGGACTGGACTCCACTTTGGCACTTCTTGTCATAGCAAGAACCTTTGACCTTATGGAGCTGCCGAGAAAGCAGATTCACTGCGTCACAATGCCCTGCTTCGGAACAACAGACAGAACTTATCAGAATGCCTGCGAATTAAGCAGATGCCTTGGCGCATCTTTAAGTGAAGTGAATATTAAGGATGCAGTGAATCTTCACTTCAGAGATATCGGACACGATCCGGAGGTGCATGATGTGACATTTGAAAACAGTCAGGCGCGTGAGAGAACTCAGGTCCTGATGGATATGTCTAATCAGGATGGCTCCATTCTGGTGGGAACCGGAGATTTATCGGAGCTTGCTCTGGGGTGGGCAACCTATAATGGAGATCACATGTCTATGTACGGAGTAAACGGATCTGTGCCTAAAACACTGGTGCGCCATCTGGTGCGTTATTATGCTGACACCTGTAAGGACGAGAAGCTTTCAGCAGTTCTTCTTGATATACTGGATACACCGGTCAGTCCGGAGCTGCTTCCTCCGAAAGATGGAGAGATTGCCCAGAAGACAGAAGATCTGGTAGGACCTTATGAGCTTCACGATTTCTATATTTACTATATGCTTCGTCTTGGATTCGATCCGGACAAGATTTACAGGATTGCCTGTGAAACATTTGAAGGTGTTTACGGGAAAGAAACAATTTATAAATGGCTGAAGAAATTTTACTGGAGATTCTTTACTCAGCAATTTAAGCGTTCCTGTTTGCCGGATGGTCCTAAGGTAGGAAGTGTTGCGGTTTCTCCTAGAGGAGATTTGAGAATGCCAAGTGATGCCAGCGCAAAAGTATGGCTTGATCAGGTGGAAAAAATAGAATTATAAAGAATATTGTTATAAAAAGCGGAGAGCCTTAGTCGTTCTCCGCTTTTTCTAGTGCATCTTCAATTGCATGGAGAAGAACCATGGAAGTGTATTTGCTGTCCTCCGACCAGGAGATTTCTTCCAGAGACTGGGATGTATAAATCTGGCTGGAAATAGATTCCAGAACAGGCTCCATCAGAGGGAACATGGCAGAGGTGGTTTCGCTTAAATTTACTAAGTCGATAGAGGTGATTTTAGAAGAATCCACAGTAACCTCCACATCAAAGGTATTGTCATTAAGTGTGATAGAGGAACGGTATACTCCCGGATGATAGCGCTCTTTTTCTGTTCCGGGGGATTTGGAGGAGTGTCCCGGACCGAACATAAAAAACAGGACGATGCCCAGAACAATAGCAAGGAACAGGAAGACAAGGGTATAGACGACTTCTTTCATATGTAATACAACAATTTTTGTTTTGGAACTCATGGCTGCCCTCCCATGTGAATTTAGTTATAAGATTGCAAACTGGTTTTATATATCTTATTATAAAAGTACGGGATTTATGCGAATTAATATGATACAATAAAGCTATTTGATAAAGTAGGAGGTATTATATGTCACTGCAGTTTATCATCGGCAGTTCCGGAGCGGGGAAATCTTATCTGGCATATCAGGGGATTATAGAAGAATCTATGAAACATCCGGAGCGCAATTATTATGTGATCGTGCCGGAGCAGTTTACCATGCAGACACAAAAGACTCTGGTAGAGATGCATCCGGGAAAAGGAATTTTAAATATAGATATTTTGAGTTTTGAGCGTCTTGCCTACCGTGTTTTCGAGGAAACAGGAGGAGATACCAGAAAGGTTCTTGAGGATACAGGAAAGAGCATGGTGCTGCGAAAGATGGTGCAGAGATACCAGAAAGACCTTTCCTATCTGGGAAGCCAGATGAAGAAGCCAGGATATCTTGATGAGGTGAAGTCCCTTCTCTCAGAGTTTATGCAGTATGATATCCACGAAAAGGATCTGGAAGAAATGCTGGAAAGAACAGGTGACAGAACCCTTCTCCAGATGAAGCTCAGAGATGTGGGAGTGCTTTACAGAGGCTTTTGCGAATTTCTGGAGGGACATTATATGACAGGGGAGGAGGTGTTGGACGTTCTTTTAAAGGCGCTTCCTTTTTCTGAAAAAATCAGAGGAAGTGAAATGCTTTTTGACGGATTTACCGGATTTACTCCTATCCAGATGAATGTAATCCGGGAACTTCTTATTCTGACTGATAAGATTTCTGTGACTGTGACTATGGATGCTGCAGAGAACGCTTTTTCACCGGGAAAACCCTATCAGCTTTTCTATATGAGCCGAAAAATGATCCGGTCGCTTTCTTCTCTTACAAAGGATTTGGACGAGCCTGTTTACGTAAGGCAGGGAGAAAATTCCAGATTTGCCAAGGCACCGGCTCTGCATTTTCTGGAGCAGAATATATTCCGGTATAGGAAGGCTGTTTATGATCGGAAACAGGAAGAAATCAGTCTTTATCTCGCAGGCAGTCCCCTGATGGAGATGAGAGAGACAGCGAGGCAGATTGCTATCCTTGTACGCAGGAACGGTTACAGGTACGGGGAAGTGGCTGTGATAACCGGAAATCTGGAATCTTACGGAAGTCTGGCAAAGCAGGTCTTCGAGGAGATGCACATTCCCTATTTCATAGATGAGAAACACAGTGTTTTGATGAATCCTTTTGTGGAGGTTCTGAGAGCTGCTCTGGAGATGGCTGTAAAAGGATTCACTTATGAAAGTGTATTCCGTTATCTCAGAAGCGGGATGTCCGGGATTGAGAAAGAAGAAGCGGACAGGCTGGAGAATTATGTAATCGCTCTTGGAATTAGAGGGATTAAGAAATGGTCATCGAAATGGACGCGCATTTACAGAGGAATGAAACCGGAAGAAATTGAAGAATTAAATGAACTTCGGGAACTGTTTCTTGAGGAAGTAAAGATTCTGGCAGAAGGTTTTGGTTCCGGCAGAAAAACAGTAGAAGATTATTGTCGCATTCTCTATACCTATATTGTACAGTGCCGCATGGAGGAGAAAATACATCTTCAGGAGAAGGAGTTTGCATCCCTGGGAAACAAGGCAATGGAAAAAGAATACAATCAGATTTATGCGATTGTCATGGAACTTCTTGATAAAATGGTGGAGATACTGGGAGAAGAAAGCGTTACCAGTCAGGAGTTCAGACAGCTTCTGGAAACAGGTTTGGGGGAGGCAAAGGTTGCTCTGATTCCTCCGAGCATGGATCAGGTTATGGTGGGAGATATGGAGCGTACCCGTCTGAAAGATATCAGAGCCCTGTTTTTCGTAGGTGTAAACGAAGGAAATATTCCGAAAAACACTCAGTCAGGAGGAATCCTTACAGAGATGGACAGAGAGTTTTTTGAAGGGGAAGGAATGGAACTTGCCCCAGGCCCGAAGGAACTTATGAATATGCAGAGATTTTATCTGTATCTGAATCTGACCAAGCCTCAGGAGAAGCTGTTTTTGTCCTGCAGTGAAACCAACAGCAAAGGGGAGGCAGTAAGTCCGGCATACTTGATGAATGCGGTAAAGGCGCTGTATCCGGGGCTTGAGGTGAAAAGGGCTCAGGAAGAGCAAGAACAGATTCCGGAGCTTCCGGAGATCGGAATCGATTACTTTCTGGAATTGCTTTCTAAGGGGGCAGAGGGACAGTCTGACAGCGTATTTGCAGAGCTTTATAGCTGGTATTTAAAAAGTTCGGAATATGCGTCTCTTGTAAGGCGTCTGGTGGAAGCGTCTTATTCAGGCAAACCTGTGGACATTATAAGCAAAAGTGTGGCAAGGGTACTTTACGGTGAGATTTCTCCGTACAGTGCCACAAGGCTGGAGCGGTTTTCCGCCTGTGCTTTTGCCCACTTTCTACAGTATGGTCTGCGGCTGAGTGAGAGAGCAGAATATGAATTTAAAGCTATGGATATGGGAAATGTGATGCATCAGGCGCTGGAGGATTTCGCAAAAGAGCTGGTGCAAAGAGGCCTTGACTGGGCACAGCTTACCGATGAGCTGAGAGAGGAGATTGCAGATATCTGTCTTGATAGAATATGTGCCGACTACGGAAATACAGTGTTGAAAAGCAGTGCGAGAAATGAATATATGATAGAGCGGACCAGACGTATTTTAAAAAGGACAGTCTGGGCGCTTCAGAAGCAGCTGGAAAACAGTGAATTCCGTCCGGAAGGTTTCGAAGTGAAAATCGGGGGAGGAAGAATAGACCGTGTAGACGTAATGGAAGAAGGGGACAGAGTATGGGTTCGTGTGATTGATTATAAGACCGGAAATACCTCATTTGATTTAGTTTATCTCTATCATGGGCTTCAGCTTCAGCTTATGGTGTATCTGGACGGCGCTCTCCGTGCAGAAAAGAAGAAATATCCGGATAAGGAAGTCCTTCCTGCCGGTGTATTTTATTATAATATCAAAGACCCGATGATTCAGGAAAAAATTGACGCGGATGTGGAAGAACTCAGTGGAAAAATACAGAAAGAGCTGAAAATGAACGGGCTTGTGGAGGCGGAGCCTGAGATGGTGCAGAAAATGGATAAAAGTCTGCTCTCCATTCCGGTTGCATTTAACAAAGACGGAAGCTTCCGCAAAGGCTCCGCAGTGGCCGGAAGAGAGCAGTTTCGGGCATTAAACCGCTATGTCAAAGAAAAAATCGCGGACATTCAAGAGTCTATCCTCAGTGGAAATGCTATGGTTGCACCTTATGAAATTGACAGGAAAAATGCTTGTACCTATTGTCCGTACGGGACAGTATGCGGCTTCGACCGAAAGCTTCCGGGATATGAATTCCGCCGTCTGAAAAATTTCACAGACGATGAGCTATGGAAGGCTTTGATGAAAGAAGAGGAAACAGAGATTTCCGGGCAGGAGGAATGGTGAAATGGCTACGAAATGGACAGAAGAACAAAAGAAGGTAATTTCCCTGCGAAACCGCAATATTTTAGTTAGCGCAGCTGCCGGCTCCGGAAAGACGGCAGTTCTGGTAGAGCGAATTCTGAGTAAAATCATGGACAAAACGAATCCTGTGGACATAGACAGGCTTTTGATCATGACTTTTACAAGGGCAGCTGCCGGGGAGATGAAAGAACGAATTACGAAAGCGCTGGAAAAAGCCATCTGTGAGGAGCCGGAAAATGAACATCTTCAGAAGCAGTCAAATTTAATCCATACGGCGCAGATTACAACTATTGACGGTTTCTGCGCGTATATCATACGGAATTATTTTCATCTTATCGGTCTTGACCCCGGATATCGCACAGGAGATGAGGGGGAGCTTAAGCTTCTGAAAAAGGATGTGTTGAAAGAGATTCTGGAAGAATGGTATGCCTCAGGAGAGGAAAGATATACCAGGTTCGTGGAATGTTATGCATCCGGAAAGACAGACGAAGGGCTTGAGGAATTAATCCTGAAGCTTTATGAATCTGCCATGAGTAATCCGTATCCGCAAAAATGGCTGGATGAATGTCTTGAAAGTTATGAAATATCATCCAATAAAGAATTAGAAGAGACAAAATGGATGAAATTGTTATGGGATACTGCAAAGGAAGAACTTGACGGAGCAGAAGAACTGATTGAAACTGCGAAGAGAATCTGTCAGGAGCCGGACGGACCGTATCTTTACGAGGATGCGCTGGACAGCGATCTGACAATGCTTCATACGCTTTTGCAGCTTGCGGAAAAAAAGGATTACGACGAAATATCGTCGCTTCTTGTTAAGCCGTCCTTTGCCAGACTTTCGGCGAAAAAGATGGATGCGGATATTCGCAAAAAAGAAAATGTAAAAGAGCTTCGGGAAGGGGCAAAAGATATTATAAAAGGGCTTGGATCCCGGTTTTTCCATAACACACAGGAGGAACTTCTGGAATTTATAAAGCTTGCGAAAGTGCCGATGGAGATTCTTGTGGAATTGACTCTTGCTTTTATGGAGCGTTACGGAGCTGCCAAGCGTGATAAAAACATTCTGGATTTTACGGATATGGAGCATTTCGCTTTGGAAATACTGATGGCAGAAGACGGGGACGAGGCAAAGATGAGTCAGGCTGCAAGAGAGTTGTCTGAGAAATATGACGAGGTTCTGGTGGACGAGTATCAGGACAGCAATCTGGTGCAGGAGATGCTTACAAACTGTGTGTCAGGCTGGATAAATGGCAGAAAGAACATCTTTATGGTGGGAGATGTGAAACAGAGCATTTACCGCTTCCGTTTGGCAAGACCGGAACTCTTTATGGAAAAGTATAAGACATATTCTACAGAAGACAGCAAGGAACAGAGAATAGACCTTCACAAAAATTTCCGGAGCAGAAAGGAAGTTCTGGAAGCTGTCAATTATATTTTCCGACAGTTGATGGGAGAAGACTTGGGAGGTATCACATACGATGAATCGGCCGCTCTTTATCCGGGCGCTGTTTTTCCGGAAGGGGAAGATAAGGATTTCCTGAAAACAGAGGTTCTTCTGGTAGAAAAAGACGGCGAAGAACTGGAGGAGGAATTGGGCGAACAAAATGCGGTGGAACTGGAAGCCCTTGCCATCGCGCAGAAGATTAAAGCCATAGTAGGAAAAGAGAAGATTCTGGATAAAGAGACAGGAGATTACCGCCCTGTGGAATACGGGGATATTGTGATACTTCTTCGAAGCGCTTACGGATGGGCTGAGCCTTTCCGTGAGGTGTTGTCTGTACAGGGGATTCCTGTATACTGTGCGTCCAGAACAGGATATTTCTCCGCATCTGAGGTCGTGACTGTTCTCAATTATCTGAAAGTATGTGACAATCCTTTACAGGATATTCCTCTTGCGGGGGTGCTGCGTTCTCCTATGGTAGGCTGTACTTCGCAGGAACTGGCAGAGATGAAAGCAAAGACACAGGAAGGGCTTTTATATGAGAGCGTCTGCGCCTGTCAGGGGGAAGATGAACTTGGAGAAAAGCTGAAAAAATTTCTGGACTTATTGGAAAGAGTACGAAAAATGGCAGCCTATACGCCGGTTCACCAGTTGATTCTGTATATTCTGAAGGAAACGGGATATGGAAATTATGCCCGTGCCATGCCGGGAGGCGAACAGAGATATGCAAACTTGTCCATGCTTGTGGAAAAGGCAATGGATTACGAAAAAACAAGCTACAGAGGATTGTTTAACTTTGTCCGCTATATTGAACAGCTTCAGAAATATGAAGTGGATTACGGGGAAGTCAGCCTTTTAGGGGCAGGAAGCAAAACAGTAGAGATCATGACCATTCATAAGAGTAAGGGGCTTGAGTTTCCTGTTGTCTTTGTGGCAGGAATGGGGAAACAGTTTAATTTTCAGGATATGAATGCTGCTCTCCTCATTCATCCGGAACTGGGACTTGGAGCAGACGTTATCCTGCCCGGAAAAAGAATAGTGGCTTCTTCCCTGAATAAACAGATGATAAGGCGTCAGCTTGTAAAAGAAAGTCTGGGAGAAGAACTGCGTGTTCTTTATGTGGCTCTGACAAGGGCAAAAGAAAAGCTGCTTCTGACAGGAACAGTAAATAAGATGGAAAAACTGATGTACAAGCTGGCAAGGTATCGTGATTCAGAAGAAGAGCTGCTTTCTATGGAAACAAGGATGAAGGCGAAAAATTACTGGGACTTTGTTCTGCCTGCTCTTGCAAGACACAGAAGCTTTGATCCGCTACTGGAAGAGTATGGAATCTCTGACAGGGGAAAAAGAGGATTTTATGACGATCCAGCAGAATTTGAAATTGTGAAAGTAACAGCTTCACAGATGGCTCAGGAAGAAATCCTTCATCAGACAGGAGCTCAGATGGAAAAACAGGCGCTGACAGACTGGGATACAGAAAAGGTTTACGATGAAGAAGTAAGAAAAGAAATTGAGGAACGCTTTTCCTTTGTTTATCCCTACGATTATCTGAAGGATATTCCTGTGAAGGTAAGTGTCTCGGAATTGAAAAAGAGAAGCTGGCAGGGAGAATACGACAGAGAAGAAAACATAACAAAAGAAACAGAAACCATTTCAGTGATTCCGAGATTTGTGCAGAAAGGACAAGATGAGGAATTTACAGGGGCAGCCAGAGGAACGGCATATCACAGGATTATGGAATGTATCGATTACAGCCGCCCTGTCTCAGAGGAAAACGTCCGACTGCTTATCGGAGAACTTCAGGAACAGAAGAAGCTCAGTCAGGAAGAAGCATCGTGTATCCGTGTAAGAGATATACTTGGATTTCTGGAATCGGAACTGGGAAAGAGGATGGCGAAGGCTTTTGACGGAAAGAAGCTTCGCAGAGAGCAGCCGTTTGTTATATCCAGAAAAGCTTCAGAGATCGAGGAAGAATGGAAGGGAAATGAGACTGTACTGGTACAGGGAATTATAGACGCCTACTTCTATGAGGAAGATGGAATCGTACTTGTGGATTATAAAACAGATAAAGCCGGAGAGAGAAAGATGATCGAGATGTATCAAAGCCAGCTTTCGGATTATGCTCAGGCGCTTGAACGAATGACAGGAAAGTGTGTAAAAGAGAAATATATTTATTCCTTTACTCTTAAAAAATCAATACTGTTATAAAATATCCCGCAGGGGAGAGGCTAAACTCTCCAGCCTGCGGGATATTTATTTTTGAGGATATGGTTGACAAGCTTTCCGAAGCCTATGGGATAACCGTCGGCGCAGAGAAGGTGCCAGCCTTTTTCATTGGAGGCTTCTCCGGGGTCAATGTTCAGGGTTTCCCCTTTTAAATAGCGGGGAATTCTCGGGTCGTCTGCTTTGAGGGAGATAACTGCCTGAGCTTCACCCTTGCGAAGTGCAAGGGCAAAAGGCTGTGCCGGTTCGAAACGGTTCTTTTTCAGATCGCCCAGATAGAGACCGTTTCGAAGGAAAGTAAGTCCGCGGAAAGGGGCTGTAACAGGAGGAAGATAATACACCTTATTTCCTCTGACCTCTACTCTATTCCAGTCAAAAGGATGACCGCCGAGAGAAGAAAGTCCGATTTCGTGTAAAAATCCTTCCAGTAAAGAGAATGCATTTTTGTCTGGCTTCACGTTTGGAAGATTTACCGGACGGATTGCAGTTCCCTCTTTTTGGAACAGGGCAAGGAAATGTCCTTCTCCGTTCATTTTATGAGGGAAGATACGGACACATTTCGTAAGCTGTTCATCGCCGTTTCCCCACTGGGGAACTCCGCAGGAGAAGCCTTCATAGCCTTCCATATCAAGAAGCTTCATATCATTTCTTTCTTCCAGAAGGAAAGACACAGTTCCTTCATCTTCTTCAGGCGCGAAAGTGCAGGTGGAATAGAGAAGCAGTCCTCCCGGACGGAGCATATTGGCAGCCTGCAGAATCAGCTCTTTCTGGATGGAGGCAAGCTCATGGGATTTCTCAGGCGTCCAGTCTCTGGCAAGGGCGTCTTCTTTTCGGAACATACCTTCTCCTGAGCATGGAGCGTCCAGGATGATTTTGTCAAAAAATTCAGGGAAGGCTTTTTCAAGTTTTGCAGGAGTTTCATTTGCTGCAAATACATTGTGAATGCCGAAAAGCTCCAGATTACGAAGAAGCGCCTTTGCCCGGGAATTGCTGATGTCATTGGCAACCAGAAGCCCTTCGCCTTTAAGGGCTGCGCCTGCAGCAGTGGCTTTGCCTCCCGGTGCAGCACAGAGGTCAAGGACGAAATCTCCGGGAACAATCGGGATGCGGGAAGCAGGCGTCATAGCGCTTGGTTCCTGAAGATAATAAAGCCCTGCCTGATAATAAGGGCAGCGGGAAGGACGGTTTTCCTCATTGTAGAAGTAGCCGTTGTCTGTCCAGGGAATCCTTGTAATGGGGAAAGGACAGAGACGTTCAAATTCTTCACAGGAAATTTTGGATGTGTTTACCCGCAGTCCGAAGGTTCGGGGGGCACGGAAGCTGTCCAGAAATGTATCGTATTCCTCCCCTAGCATGGTTTTCATCCGGTCAAGGAAGGGCTGGGGAAGAAGATGGATTTTATTGTTATCGCTCATAGTGTGTTACCTTTCTTTGAGAATGGCGTATAGTTTCGGAAATTTCGTTTTTGTGAATGGGAACGAATTTTCTAACTCATTATAATAGAAAACACTTTTTTCATAAATACTATTGACAAAACTATATTATACAACGTATAATATCATCATCAAAACAATATAAAGAATTATATAATATAAAACAGAAGGAAGTGAGCCCATGGTATTTAATACAGGAGCCGCGCTTCTGGATGCGATTGTTCTGGCGGTTGTTGCCAGCGAGGCAGAAGGAACTTACGGGTATAAGATCACGCAGGATGTACGGGGCGTTCTCGACGTTTCCGAGTCCACTCTTTATCCCGTATTGCGGAGACTGCAGAAGGACGATTGCCTGGAAGTCTACGATATGGCTTATGCAGGAAGAAACAGGAGATATTATAAACTGACGGAGAAGGGAGCGGCGCAGCTCAATCTCTATAAAGTGGAATGGAAGAATTACTCATCTAAGATTACGAAACTGTTTGAGGGAGGAATTTGATTATGAACAGGGTGCAATTTATGGAACAATTGAAGAAATTGCTCGCTGACATCCCGAAAGATGAAAGGGACGAAGCCCTTGATTATTATGAGAGCTACTTTGACGACGCAGGACCGGAGAATGAGGCGGCGGTCATCCGTGAGCTTGGAAGTCCGGGGAAGGTAGCTGCGATTATCAAGGCAGATTTAAAGGAGAGCAGTGAAGAATATGCACAGTATACCGAGCAAGGCTACGAGGATACAAGAACAGCAGATGATGCTCAAATGCCGGAGAAAAGAGGAGACTACTCTCGGAGTTCGAGAGAGCAGAGAAAGGCGGACCGCGCAGAGCGGGGGTATCATGCAGGGAAGACAAGAAGCAGCGGAAAAGTTGCTTTAATCCTGATTCTGCTGGTATTTCTTTCCCCGTTTCTGACAGGCGCAGTAGGCGGTGTGCTTGGGGTTCTGGTAACGATTCTTCTGCTTCCGTTTCTTCTGGTATTCGGAGCGGGAGTTCTTTCTCTGGGGCTTATTATCGGAGCTCTGGGAATGGGAGTCTGGGGCATCAGCCTGTTTGCCGGCTCTGCAGCTTCTGCAATTCTGACGCTTGGAATTGCCTGTATCATGCTGGCAGTTGGAATTCTCCTTGCAGCGGCTCTTTTCTGGGCAGCAGCGAAGGTATTTCCGAAATTATTAAGAAAGTTTACTGATTTTTGTTATGATTTGCTCCATCGGGAGAAGAAAGTGAGGTAAGCCTATGAAGAAATTTATGAAAGTTATCGTAACTGTTTCAGCTGTATTGTGTGTAGTTGGTATCGGACTTACCACAGCGGGAGTGGTCATGGGCGCAGGAAGCGACGGCGTCTGGCAGGAAATCAGACATCGCGTGCGTCATCCTCTTGAATGGGACGACGACAATTTCGACTTCTGGGGGGATTACGACGATGATTATGACGACGATTACGATTACGATGATGACTGGGAGACAGGGGATATAGAAAAAACGACAGTTGCCTTATCGGATGAAAATACAGTGAGGGCAGATGCGGGAAGAAACAGCGGTGAGGGAGAGGTATACAGCTTCCATCAGATGGATAATCTGGAAATAGATCTTTGCTACGATGAGCTGATTCTGGAAGAGAACGAAGATGATACTGTCACAGTAGAGGTGATTAACGATCTCTATGGAGACATAAGTGTAAGAGAAGAAGGCAGCAGTCTTGAGATTGTCAGCACACGCAGGCAGAAAGAGTCCAAAAGAACAGTGAAGGTTTCTTACCCGAAGGAAACGACTTTCCGTGATGCAGAGATTTCCGTGGATTCCGGAATTCTGGATCTGAGGAGTGATTTCGCAGCAAACAGCCTTGACATTTCTGTTGGTGCAGGAGAGTTTAAAAATTCAGGCAGTATTACAGCTATTGAAACAGATCTGGAAGTAGGAGCTGGAACTATGGATCTTACAGGCTTGGATGCAAGGGAAATCAGCGGTGAATGTGGCATGGGAACAATGGATTTGAAGATTTCCGGTCAGAAATCCGATTACAGCTATACTCTGGAGTGTGGAATCGGAAGCATTCAGATTGACGGCGACGAGTACAGCGGTCTGGCTCAGGAAAAGCAGATAGATAATCCCGGAGCTAAGAAATATATTGATCTTGAGTGCGGTATCGGCACAATCAACGTGGAGTTTGAATAAAAAAAGATAATTGTTTATAACAATATTGATGTTTAGAAAGAAGGGGTCCATATGAGTAATAAACGTTTATATAAATCGTCTGCCAATTGTATGCTTTGTGGTGTATGTGGTGGTATTGCAGAATATTTTGAGATTGATCCGACGCTGGTGCGCTTGGCATGGGTGGTACTCACATGCTTCGGCGGTGCAGGAATCTGGGCATATATTGTAGCTGCCATTATCATACCCCGGGGCTGAGACTGAAAATCTGATATAAATGAAATGAAAAAATCCCCTGCAGGATTGTGAGAAAACAATTCTGCAGGGGATTTCTGTGTAAATCAGAAATCAATATCTTCGCCGTAATAGCAGGCTTTCAGAAGTTTTTCCATATCTTCCTGTGATGGCTGTCTTGGATTGGAGCCTGTACATGCATCGCCGATAGCAAGCTCTGCAACATTAGGCAGTTTCTCAAGGAATTCTTTTTCATCAATGATGCCGCCCTCGTATTCGAAGATACCTTTCGGAATATTGAGCGCTTCGTTCATTTTCTTTAATTCTGCAACAAGAAGAGCAACTTTTTCTTCTGTTGTTTCTCCGCCGAGATTAATGAAATCTGCGATTTCAGCATATCTTACGGCAGCTTCCGGAACCTTCGCATTATACTGGATGACTCTCGGAAGATACATTGCATTGGCGCAGCCATGTACAATGTGACCGCCTGTATAAGCAGCGCCTGTCTTATGCGCCATAGAGTGAACGATACCAAGGAGAGCGTTGGAGAATGCCATACCTGCCAGACACTGTGCATTGTGCATTCTGTCTCTTGCTTCCAAGTCCCCGTCATAGGATGCTTTTAAGTCATTGTGGATCATTTTGATTGCATGAAGAGCAAGAGGATCTGTATAGTCGCAGTGGAGAGTTGACACATAAGCCTCTACTGCATGAGTCATAGCATCCATACCTGTGTGTGCGGTTAATTTCGGAGGCATTGTCTCAGCAAGAGTCGGGTCAACGATTGCAACATCCGGTGTGATATTAAAATCTGCCAATGGATATTTAATGCCCTTCTGGTAATCTGTAATAACTGCAAAAGCAGTAACTTCAGTAGCAGTTCCTGATGTAGAAGAAATTGCGCAGAAGCGGGCTTTGGTACGAAGAGTTGGAAAACTGAACGGAGTAATCAGATCTTCAAAAGTGGTTTCCGGATATTCATAGAATGCCCACATAGCTTTGGCTGCGTCGATTGGAGAGCCGCCGCCCATTGCTACAATCCAGTCAGGTTCAAATTCCTGCATAACTTTTGCACCGCGCATAACGGTTTCAACACTTGGATCGGGTTCCACATTTTCGATTAATTTTACTTCCATGCCAGCTTCTTCGAGATAGGATACAGCCTTGTCAAGGAAACCGAAGCGTTTCATTGAACCGCCGCCTACTACAACTACAGCTTTCTTTCCGGTAAAAGTTTTCAGCGCCTCCAGAGCGCCTTTTCCATGATAAAGATCTCTGGGTAATGTAAAACGTCCCATAAATAAATCTCCTTTCTACTGTTTATATAATAACACCAGAGGCTAATCTGGTGGTTTGATTATAACAAGGTTTTTTGGTAAACGCAAGAAAATTTAATGGGTAAAAGAAAAGAGTCCAAATTGTTCAAAGATTCAAAAATTTACAAATTCGGGAAAGGGCGTATATTTGGAAAAGAGTCTGTTCATAATTAAATATGCAGATTTAACTGAAAATAAGAGATGCAGGAATTTTCCGGATGGTGTAAAGGAGAGAAGAGGCATGAACAGAGACAAGGAAGTAGAAGCTTTTAAAAACGGAAGTCTTTCGAAAGAAGAAAGTATAAAATATGAAATCGCACAGGAACTGGGGATTCTGGACAAGGTTCTGGAAACAGGTTGGAAAAGTCTTTCCGCTAAGGAAACAGGAAGAATCGGAGGATTGATGACCAGGAGAAAAAAGAAAGAAAAGCAGGGAAAGAATTGAACAAAAACTTCTGTAATGTTATACTGAAAAAAAGTATTCTGACAGGAGAGATGCAAATGAAAGAAGACTATGTGAAACTGGAAAATGTTTCTAAAATATACGGAACAAAAGAGGTTAAAATTGTGGCTGTAGATGAAATCAGCTTCCAGATCGCAGAGGGGGAATTTGTGGTAGTAGTAGGTCCCAGCGGTGCAGGCAAGACTACGGTTCTGAATATTCTTGGTGGAATGGATAAGGCAACTAGCGGAAAGGTTTGGGTGGACGGCAAGGATATTGCAAAGTATTCCAATAAGCAGCTTACCTCCTATCGAAGAGATGATATTGGATTTGTATTTCAATTCTATAATCTGGTGCCGAATCTGACAGCTTTGGAGAATGTAGAGCTTGCGCTGCAAATCTGTTCCGATCCTCTGGACGCCAGACAGGTTCTGGAGGAGGTGGGGTTAAAAGACCGCCTTGCCAATTTTCCTGCGCAGCTTTCCGGCGGGGAGCAGCAGAGGGTTTCCATTGCCCGTGCCCTTGCTAAAAATCCCAAGCTTTTGCTGTGCGACGAACCGACAGGCGCTCTGGATTACCAGACAGGCAAAGCGATTTTGAAGCTTTTGCAGGATATGTGCAGAGAAAAGGGAATGACCGTTATCGTAATCACCCACAACTCTGCCCTGACGCCCATGGCTGACAGGGTGATTAAAATTAAAAACGGAAAAGTATCAAAAATGACATTAAATGAACATCCTACCCCAGTGGAGGAAATAGAATGGTAGGTGATGTGGGATGAAAGCACTACATAAGGATTTCTGGATGGAAATTCGAAGGAATAAGGCAAGATTTATTTCAATCTTTTTTATTGTTGCGCTTGGAGTTGCATTTTTCTCAGGCATTCAGGCATCCTCTCCTGATATGCGTTTTTCCGGAGACGCCTACTATGACGAAGCGAAGCTGATGGATCTGAAGGTTATGGGAACTATGGGGCTTACACAGGAGGATGTAGACGCCGTAAAAAGTGTCAGCGGTGTGGAAGATGCGGAAGGCGCCTATTCCACAGATGTAGTTTGTGAAGACGGAGAAAGTGTGAGAGTTCTGCATATCGAGTCTGTCAATGAACGCATGAATGCCCTCAAAGCAAAGGAAGGCAGGATTCCGGAAAAAAGCGGTGAGATTTTTCTGGACAGCGCCTTTGCAGAGGCTCAGGGATATCAGGTGGGAGACAAGATTTCTCTGACACAGGAGGAAGACAGCGAGCTTCTTCTCAGGGAGGAATTCACAGTTACAGGAATTGGAAGCTCTCCTCTTTACATATCTTTTAACAGAGGCAACAGTACCATTGGTTCCGGAGAGGTCAACGGTTTTGCCTATGTACTTCCGGAAGATTTCGACCAGGAGATTTTTACGCAGATTTATATTCAGGTTCATGGCGCAAGAGAGCAGACAAGCTATACAGACGGCTATGACAATCTGATAGACAAGATTATGGAGCGTGTGGAGGGCATTGAGAAGGAGCGATGTGAATATCGTTATAATTCAGTTGTCGCAGACGCGCAGGCAGAACTTGACGATGCCAGAAAAGAACTGGAGGATGGTAAGAAAGAAGCCGAAGAGGAACTGGACAAGGCGGCGAAAGAAATAAAAGAAGCCGAAAAAGAATTAAAGAATGGCAAAAAAGAGTATAATAAAGGCAAAAAAGAGCTTGAGGATGCAAGGAAAGAACTGGAAGACGGTCGTGTACAGCTTGCAGATGCAAAAAAAGAAATTGCAGACGGCAGGGTACAGCTTGCAGATGCAAAAGCTAAGACAGCAGACGGCTGGAATCAGCTTACAGATGCGAAGAATACGATTGCTGCCGGCTGGGAAGAGTATAATGTAAATAAAAAGAAATATGACGAAGGCAAAAAGCAGTTTGATGCAGGCAAGAAAGAACTGGAAAAAGGAATTGCCCAGATTGAGCAGGGAAAGCAAAAGCTTCAGGATGCACAGGCAGAGCTTGACTCTGGAAAAATCCAGATAGAGGAAGGCAAAAAACAGATTGCAGCAGGAAGAGCGGAGCTTGGAAACAAAAAAGCCCAGTGTGAGGCAGGTCTTGAGCAGGTAGTTCAGGGAGAAGCAGCGCTTGCACAGGGAGAGGCTGCTCTTGCAGAGGCAATTGCACAGCTTGAAGCGATGAAAGCGCAGTATGAGCAGGCGGCAGCTTCCGGACAGTATACAGAAGAGCAGCTTGCACAGATGGCAGTACAGATTGAGGCATTCCAGCAGACTGTAGACAGCCGGAAAGCAGAAATAGAGGCAAACCGTGCACAGCTTGCCGCTTCAAGAAGCGAGCTGGAGGCAGGGCTTGCGGCAATTGAGAAGGGGTATGCAGAGCTTGATGCTCAGGAACAGCTTCTTCTGGAAAAGGAGGCAGGACTTCCGAAAGCCCAGGAAGAAATAGACAGGGGCTGGGAAGAGCTTAGAGCTCAGGAAGCGAAGCTTGAACCTGCAAAGCAGGAAATCAAGGAAAAAGAAAAGGAAATCAAGGCTGCAAAGCAGCAGTTGGACGCAGGAAAGCAGGAACTTCTTCAGGGACAGGCTGAAATTGATGCAAGTGAAGGGCAGCTTGTATCTGCGGAGGAACAGATTCGGACAAATGAGAAGAAGCTCTCAGACGGAGAGAAGGAAATCCGCGACAGTGAAAAAGAGCTTGCAGACGGCGAAAAGGAAATTGCAGACGGTGAAAAAGAGCTTGCGGACGCAAGGAAAGAGATTAAAGACGGCGAAAAAGAGCTTGCAGACGGTCAGAAGGAATACGAAGAGGCAAAGGCGGATGCAGAAAAGGAAATTGCAGACGGCGAAAAAGAAATAGAAGACGCCCAGAAAGAAATTGACGAACTGGAACAGCCGGAGTGGATTGTTACAGACAGGCACGACCTGCCGGAGTACTCTGATTACGGGGACAATGCAGACAGGATTCGAAACATTGGGCAGGTTTTCCCGGTGATTTTCTTCCTGGTAGCCGCCCTTGTGAGTCTGACGACCATGACGCGAATGGTAGAAGAACAGCGTACCCAGATTGGAACTTTGAAGGCTCTCGGATACGGGAAATATGCCATAGCATCCAAATATATCAATTACGCCCTGCTCGCGACTGTAGGCGGAAGTATTCTGGGGATTCTGATCGGGGAAAAAATACTTCCCTATATCATTATAACGGCATACGGAATCATGTATCACAATATGGCAAGCAATCTGCAGATTCACTATGAATTCCAGTTTGCCATGATCGCGTCAGGAGCTGCGATATTCTGTACCATCGGAGCTACCCTGTTTTCCTGTTACAGAGCGCTGGTGGAAACGCCTGCATCGCTGATGAGACCTCCGGCTCCGAAGGAGGGCAAGCGTGTTCTGGCAGAGCGTCTGACATTTATCTGGAAGCATTTAAGCTTCACATGGAAGTCTACGCTTCGAAATCTTTTCCGCTATAAAAAGCGTCTGTTTATGACGATTTTCGGCATAGCGGGAAGTATGGCGCTGATGCTTGTAGGATTCGGAATTCAGGATTCCATTATGGATATCGCGGCGAAGCAGTACACGAAGCTTCAGCATTATGACGGAACGATTATCGGAGACGAAGACGCATCTGATAAAGAGAAAGAGGAGCTGGAGGCTTATCTGGAAAGCAATACGCAGCTTGACCATTACACCCATATTCAGCTTACCAAGATGGATGCGCCAAGAGGCAGATCCAATTTAAGCGTTTATGTATATGTTCCCGAAGATTTGGAAGGATTTGGCAGGGATGTGACACTTAGAAACAGAATTACCCGCGAAGAATATGAACTGACAGATGAAGGAGCTGTAATCTGTGAAAAGACGGCGAGCCTTTTGGGACTTGAGGTCGGAGATGAGATTACACTTACGAAAGAGAATACGCAATATCAGGTGAAGGTTGCGCTCATTACAGAGAATTACATGGGACACTATGTATATATGACGCAGAAGGTGTATGAGGAGGCCTTTGGGGAAAAGCCGGAATATCTGAATACTGTTTTTACCATGAAGGAAGAGTATAAGGATAAGATGACAGATACGGGAAATGAAGTTCTGAAATATCCGGCAGCCTTAAGTATCAGTTATACCAGCAGTCTTTCCGCACAGTTGGAGCGTATGCTGAGCACCCTTGGAATGGTTATTGTAGTTCTGATCGTTTCAGCGGGAATGCTTGCTTTCGTAGTGCTTTATAATCTTAACAATATTAACATTACAGAACGCCAGAGAGAGCTTGCAACACTTAAAGTTCTGGGATTTTATGACAAAGAGGTTTCGGCTTACGTATTCCGTGAAAATGTTCTGCTGACCTTTATCGGGGTTCTTGCAGGAGCAGTATTCGGTATCTTCCTCCATCGTTATATCATAACTACAGTTGAGGTGGATGCGGTGATGTTCGGACGGAATATCAAGCCGGTGAGCTTCCTTTACAGCGGATTGTTTACCGTTGGATTTTCTGTAATCGTAAATCTTTTTATGCATTTTAAACTGAAAAAGATTCATATGGTAGAATCCTTAAAGAGTGTGGAATAAAAATAAGGAGCGTTCCTTTCACATGCAGTATGTGAAGGGAATGCTCCTTATTGTATGTGGTGCTTATTGAGCCGGAACAGAGGTTCCGGGCTGTGTTTCACAGACAATGTTTCCGATATAATGGGCAGAGTAGTAATTTTGTTTGCCCTGTCTTTTAAAGGCGCGGATAACGATTTTATAGCGTTTGCCGGGGGTCAGACCTTCGAGAGTGGCTGAGGTCTGTTCTTTGGGAAGCGGAACGCGCTGCAGCTTTTCATCTGTTTCGCTGTCATAGGCGTAGAGGACATAGCCGTCGTGAGGCCTTTTTACCGGATTCCATTTACAGGTCAGAGTAGTATCCGTACTTGCTGTGACTTCCAGACCTGTGACCATTTCGGGGCTGTATACATTTGCCATATAAATGTGGCAGATGACAGGAAGAGTTTTGTCTTCGTCCAGATAATATACGATGGTTCCGGATTCTCTTGAGTCGTTCTCATCTGTGTCGATAACCGGAAACAGCTTGGAATCTTCTTCATAGAAACGTCCGGTTTCCTTGAGACGGTCAGGATTCCAGTTTGGGATATCTTTAAGATTCAGATATCCGCTGCCACCGCATACGGCATCTGTAAATAACTCGTCAATTTTTGCATTTCTGGCATGGCATTTACCCAGATCGAGGAAGGAAAGACCGTTTTCGGAGGAGGCTCTTTTTACCTGCAGCAATTCCAGAGTCAGATTATTAAGTTCTGTACAGGCGGATAAGTCAAGGGTGTACTGGTTCAGCTTACAGGAATACAGAGTCAGGTCAGTGAGCTTATAGTTGGAAGTCAGGTCAAGAGAAAGCAGAGGATCGTTGTCAATTCCTGAAACAGTCAGTTTCTTAAGTTCCGGATTATGGGAGGTATCAGGGGAAAGCTTCTGGATATTGGTGATATCAAGCTCCTGAAGCGTAGGAATATGTTTTATGATTCCCAGAAGGTTGTCCTCATTTTCGGGGTGATTGTGGGAAACTGTGCATTCCTCATAGTACCAGCAGGCTATGGAGTATTTCAGGATGCTGCATTTTTCAGGCAGAGCGCTAATAGAACAGTCACAGCTTACAGACAGCTCTTTAAGACTGGAATTTCGCGTCAGGTCAAGAGAAACAGGGGAGGACAAATCGTCAGGGAAAGCAGTATCCACTTTCAGAATCCTCAAATCCGGAAGAGAGGAAAAATCCAGTTTCATAAGCTGGGCAGGATTGTCTTCCATCATGATATGAAGCTCCAGATTTTTTAGGGAAGTCAGGTACTGGTATCCGTTCATGGAGATGTCATCGTAGTATAAGCCGCTGTTCTCGACTGTATCGGAAGTCAGAGTCGTTATCTGTGCAAGCTCGACGGCCTCCAGAGAGCCATTCTGGTTAAGGTCTCTCTCCGGCATGGAGAGATAGTCCCGAAAATTACTGTCCGGGAAATGAGCTTCATCAATAGAAACAGATTCAGGGGAGGCTGCGGAAACCTCAATTCCGGAATCCGAAAACATGGCTGCTGTCAGCAGCGCAGCTGCTGCAAGTGGGAGAATAAATGTTTTTCTTTTCATATGTTGTGTACTTCCTTGTTTATTCTTTATAGTAACATAATAATACAAAAATGACTGAATTTCCACATATTTTGTTCATTTTGCTTAAAAAACAGACCGGGGAAAATTATCCCGGCCTGCTTTGAAGTATATTTAAAAAAGATTCCTGAAAACTATTTAATGGTTACTTTGATTGTTTCTGAGTATGAGCCTTTAGTGGTGTAATTTCCGTCTTCGTCGCAGATGACGCTGCGCATACGGAAATAGTAGGTATTGCCTTTCTTTAATTTCTTTGTAGTAAATTTCTGTTTGGTATCAGGAAGCTCAGCAAGCTTCTTGAAATTCTTGTCTTTGGCATTGCGATAATAGATGACATATTCGCTGTAGCCGTCACGATAGGCAGACGGAGTTTTTTTCCATGTGAGTTTTACCTTGCGGTTATCCGTTACCTCCGCTTTTAGCGAGGGAGTTTTCGGGGCGGTGAAGCAGAGAATGCTGCCCTTGTAGTGAGTGGAATAATAATTTTTTCCATCATGTTTGTTATAGGCGCGGACAACTACCTTATAGAGCTGACCTGCTTCCAGACCACTGACCTTCAGAGAGGTAGCAGATTTCTTTACCTTTATGCGTTTGACAGTTTCATTTGTATCGCTGTCCTGAACATATACCACATAGCCGTCGTGCTCACGTTTTACCGGATTCCACTGACAGGTAAGAGAAGAGGTAGTTTTATCTTTTATCTTAAGACCGGAAACCATATCCGGGTTGTGAAGGCGCCCTGTAAACAGGCGATAATTAGCTTCAATTGTTTTTTCGTCGTTAAGATAACAGGTAATAGTATCTACCGGTTCAGAGTCCATTTCAGGATATAATTTGGAATTATTTACGTAAAAACCGGAACTGTCTTTGAAACGGTCAGGATTCCAGTTCTGGATATCGCGAAGGTTCAGATAGCCTGCCGTGCCGATTTTAACGGAGGCTTCAATTTGGGAAATGGTTACATTTTTTGCACTGCAGCTTCCCAGATCAAGGAAAGAAAGCCCATTCTCAGAGGAGGTAGGCTTTACAAGAAGGTCTGTCAGCTCCAGATTCTCCATTCTGGTACAATTGGAAAGATCCAGCGTATACTGATTCAAAGCGCAGTTGCTCAACCTGAGTTCTGTCAGATTCCCATTGGAAGTAAGATCGAGAGTTACATCGGCAGGAGTTTCCGTTTGTCCGCTGATAATAAGTTTTTTCAGCGCAGGATTTCCTGAGGTATCAGGTATTACCTTAGGGAAAGCGGCAATACGAAGCTCTTCCAGAGAAGGGATATGACGGACTGTATCCAACAGGTGAGCCGTGTTGTCCGGATGGGCTGTATGGTTGAAGGAGTATTCGTTTGCCCAACATTCCAGACGGTATGTGCGGATATTACATTCAGCAGGCAAGACCTTAATGGATACATCACAGGAAACTGTTAAATCTGTCAGCCGTGCATTTCCGGAAAGATTTATAGCTACAGGGGAGGAGCCTTGTCTGTCCCCGGTACTGAAATCCTGCCAGTAGGTGCTGATACTGAGAGTCCGGAGATTGGGAAGCATGGAAAAGTCAAGGACTGCATATTCCGGGAGCAGATTCTCATCCGGGAATTGAAGGTCAAGTTCTTCCAGAGCAGTGAGATACTGGTAGCCGTACATAGAGGTTTCGAAAAGTGGCGCTCCGAATTCCTTTAGAGTATCAGAGGTTATTTTTGTTATAGACTTAATTTCGGATGCTTCCAGAATACCGTTTTCGTTCTGGTCGAAAGCTTTCTGAGAAAGCATTTGCCGGAAATTGTTATTAGGAAAATGGGTTTCGTCAAGAGGAACGTCCGAAGCCGTAACTTCTGCGGGAGGAAGCTCCGTTTCAGAAACAGTATCGCCGAAAACCGGTTCCTGTTCTTTAAGGCTTCCATCGTCAAAAATTTCTGCGGAATCCATAAGCTGTGGTTCTTCAGCGCTTATAACCGGCGCTTCACCGTCGGAGAAATCCGCGGCGTATACGGTGCTGCCTGCTGCCATAGATACGGCTGTGGCACAAATCATCCATAAATTTTTTTTCTTCATAAATAATCGCTCCTTTTCTGAATCGCATCGGCAGACTGGGGGAAGTGTGCTGTCTGCCGATGCGAATGATATGATACGATTGAAAAATAATTGCGGTTGATGTAATAAGCAGTGAATGAACCGGAATTATTTTTCCATAACCTATTATAGCATGGGCGAATACGCTTTCTTCAAAATGTCCCTTATAGGTTCGGAAGTGACCGTTAAATTACGGTTCATAAAATACTATTTAACAGTAATCTTAATGGTATTTGTGAATTTACCCTTGGTCGTGTAATTTCCATCCTCATCGCGTATGATACTGCGCATACGGAAATAGTAGGTTGTATTTTTCTTTAATTTCTTTGTAGTAAACTGCTGTTTCGTATCTGCAAGCTTGGCAAGCTGCTGATAGTGCTTGTCTTTAGAAGTGCGGTAATAGAGGACGTACTGGCATTCGCCGTCACGGTAAGCCGCCGGAGTTTTTTTCCAGGTAAACTTCACTTTACGGTTGGACTTAAGGTCTGCTTTTAAAGTCGGAGACTTAGGAGTGGTGAAGCAGATGACATTGCCGTCGTAATGAGGAGAATAGTAATTTACGCCGTTTACCGTGCGATAAGCGCGGACAACCAGTTTATAACGCTGACCGGCTTTGAGTCCTTTGAAGGTTGTAGAAGTTGCGGAACTCTTTAAGGTAACACGTTTAATGGTTTCCTCTGTGTCAGAATTCTGAAGGTAAACAACATAGCGGTCATGAGCTCTCTTTGCAGGATTCCATTTACAGGTGAGGGAGGATTCTGTTTTTTCTGTTACCTTAAGGCTGGTGATCATTTCCGGATTGTAGATGTCTGTCATGGTGAACGGAACTTCCGCAAGAATTGTGCGGGCATCGTTCAGGTAGTATTTAAACGATCCGGATACCAGATCCTGCTCACGTCCAAGTTCGGATGGAAACATCTTGGAATCATGGAATTCAAAGCCGTCGTTGCCATATTCCCGGATACGGCCGGGATTCCAGCAGGGGGTATTTGAGAAGTCAATATATCCGCTCTTTGAAACAGGAAGAGAAAGCTTTTCATAAACCACGCGGGCTGTCTGAGGATGGCAGTTTCCAAGGTCGATCATTGCGAAGTCTTCCACTGTGAAGTCAAGATTATTATGCTGTGTGGTAAAGTCTGTAAAGTCAATGGTCTGAAGTTTGGTACAGTTGGAAAGATCCAGCTTGTCCTGCATGAGCTGTACGCTTCTGAGACGAAGTATCTCCAGATTAGGATTATGGGAGAAATCAAAGGCCGCAGATATCTGGATGAAATCAGGGTCGCCGTTGTATACATCTACAATTCTGAGTTCCGGGTTGTGGACAGGGCTTAAAGTGAAATTATCGAAACCGGAAATGTACAGAGTATCAAGGTGAGGCATTTGGGCGATAGGCTCAAGAAACTGGTTTTTATCACTGTCATGGGAGTGGTCGAACCATTCCTGTTCACCAGACGGACTCCAGCACTTTACGGAGTAATTTGTAATACCGCAGTCTGTCGGGAGAAGGAGTCCTCTGACGTCGCAGGAAACAGAGAGGTCTGTTAATTGCCTGTTGGATACGAGGGAGAGGACGGCTGGGGTCGATTTATTTACCTCATCTTCAAGATTCATGGAATATAAGTCTACATCCAGCTTTTTCAGGGATGGCAAGGTTGAGAAGTCCAGAGTGATTGTCTGATTGGAGTTATCATTTCCTTTTATCAGAAGGGTCAGATCTTCCAGAGCAGTCAGGTATTGATAGCCGTCCATAGAGAAACTATCATACAATGTACCGATATCTTTCGCGTTCAAACTGGTGATTTTTTCAATTTCAGTTCTGTCAAGAATATTGTTTTTGTTTTCGTCTCTTGCAGATAAGTATTCCCGGAAAAGCTTATTCGGGAAATGAGCCTCGTCAAGAGGAACAGAGGAGGCAGAAGCTTCTGCTGCCGGAAGTTCCGTTTCAGAAACAGTATCGCCGAAAACCGGTTCCTGTTCTTCAAGGTTTCCATCGTCAAAAATTTCTGCGGAATCCATAAGCTGTGATTCTTCAGCGCTGATAACCGGCGTTTCACCGTCGGAGAAATCCGCGGCATAGACGGTGCTGCCTGCTGCCATAACTGCGGCTGCGGCACAAATCATCCATAAATTTTTTTTCTTCATAAATAATCGCTCCTTTCTATAGCTATACCGGAGGACTTTGGGGAAGTGTGTCGTCCATCCGGTGTAAAAATTTTACATTTGCATTATAGTATAGAAATAAAGTGGGGTTGTAATTTGTCTTTTATCGGCGCTTAAGTGACATTGAAATTGCAAAATTAAAATCAACCCGAATTATTTACAGAAAATCTGTAGTAATTCGGGTTGAATATTGCTATTTAATGGTTATCTTAATGGTTTTGGAGTATGATCCGGAGGTAGGGCTGTCGTGTCGGTCTTCTCTGATAAAGCTTCGGATACGGAAATAATAAGTGGTATTTTTCTTTAATTTTCCCGTAGTAAAGCTGTCCTTTGTGTCGGAAAGTTTCGCTATTCTCTGATACGACTTCTCGCCTTCCTTACGGCAGTAGATTCCATACTGGCTGATGCCGTCACGGTAAGGCGCCGGATTCTTTTTCCAGTAAAGCTTAACCTTACGGTCAGAAACCTGTTTTGCCTTCACTGAAGGAGTTTTCGGTATGGTAAAGTCGTAAATATTGCCGTCGTAGTGTGGAGAGTAGTAATTTTTATTATTTTGGGTTCGGTAGGCGCGGACTACAAGCTTGTATCTCTGTCCGGATTTCAGTCCCTTAAAGGTTGTGGAAGTTACGTTTTTCTTTAAGGTTACCCGTTTGATAGTTTTATCTGTTTTTGAATCCTGAAGATAAACAACATAGCGGTCATGGGGCCTTTTTACAGGATTCCATTTACAGGTAAGGGAAGTGCCGGATTTCTTTGTTACGGTAAGTCCGGTGGCCATTTCCGGGTTGTAGATGTCTGTCATGGTGAACGGAACTTCTGCAACGGCAGTTTTTGCATCATTCAGATAGTAATAGAATTTGCCTCCCTGTATGAGCTGGTCGTTTGCCAGATTGACAGGGAACAGTTTGGAATCGTGAAAAACAAAATTTTCACGATTATTATTTGGGCAGAGACGATCCGGATTCCAGTTATCTGTAGAGGAAAAATCAATATAACCGCTGGAAGAAACGGAATGGTGCAATTCATCGTAGACTACGTGGACAGTCTTGGGATGGCAGTTGCCCAGATCGATCATTGAAAAAGTCTCCTCAATACTCGAGCCATATGCAGATTTCTTGGTACGCAGATTTGTAAAATCAACTGTCTGCAGTCTGGTACAGTTTGAAAGATCCAACTTATCCTGAAGCAGGGGCATATTGTGTAAACGAAGAACCTCGAGTTCCGGATTTTTGCTGAAATCAAAAAGGGAAGAAAGACCCCAGTCACCTGTGCCATCAAGATCTAAAATCCTTAAATGAGGGTTTCTGCTGGTGTCCAGAGCAATGGAACCAAAGTTAGAAATAAAGATTTCTTCAAGCTCCGGCATCTGCGGAATCAAATCGACAAGGCGGTTGGGGGTATTTTTGTCATGGGAATGATTTGCCCAGTCATCGTAGCCGCTATCCCAGCAACTGATGCTGTATTTCCGGATATTGCAGTCTGTCGGAAGGAGGATATCTCTCACATCACAGTCAACGGTAAGGTCTTCCAACTGGCTGTTGGAGGTCAGAGAAAGGATTGCAGGTGTGGACCACGCGATACCGTCCTCCCAGGGATCGTCGCAAAACAGATTAACCTTTAATTTTTTTAAATTTGGCAGGGATGAGAAATCAAGGGTAAGAGAGACATCATGCTTCCCCTCCATAAGAAGAGTTAAATCCTCCAGAGAAGTGAGATATTGATATCCTTCCATAGAAATGTTATCTTGATAAGTACCGATATCTCCTGCGTTCAAACTGGTGATTTGCTGGATTTCATTGCAGTCAAGAATCTGATTCTTATTTTCATCCTTTGTAGCTAAATATTCCCGAAACTTCTTATTCGGAAAATGAGCCTCGTCAAGAGGAACAGAGGAGGCAGAAGCTTCTGCTGCCGGAAGTTCCGTTTCAGAAACAGTATCGCCGAAAACCGGTTCCTGTTCTTCAAGGTTTCCATCGTCAAAAATTTCTGCGGAATCCATAAGCTGTGATTCTTCAGCGCTGATAACCGGCGTTTCACCGTCGGAGAAATCCGCGGCATAGACGGTGCTGCCTGCTGCCATAACTGCGGCTGCGGCACAAATCAACCATAAATTTTTTCTCATCATAAATAATCGCTCCTTCTATAGCTATATCGGAGGACTCTGGGGAAGTGTGTCGTCCATCCGGTATAAAAATTTTACACTTATATTATAGTATAGAAATAAAGTGGGGTTGTAATTTGACTTTTATAGGGGAAAAGGATTGACAGAAGACAAGTAAATAGCAATAGGTAAGAGAGCATCTATCAGAGCTGGTAGGCGCTCTTTTTGATTGCGCCGGAGAAATTGGGGGGAAGTGTGTCTTCATCCGGCGCAAAAGATATGATACGGTGTAGAAAAATGAATCACAGCCCGAAGCATGTTTGAATATGCTCCGATATGCAGTGAGTTTGGCTGTGATTCATTTTTCATATTTGCATGATAACACAGGGCTGAAACCGATTTGTAATTTAGATTTTCCTGAGACTGAAATGTCTGGAATTGCGTTTGGGGACTATTCTTTTTTCTCTGTTGTCAAAATACAGTCCTTAATTTCTTGTAAGTCTTTTTGTACTTCATTCAGTATGCGAAAACTTTCTGTAAGCTTTTCGATTACAGTCTGATAGTTCTTTTCTCTTTCTTCCTGTTTCTGGTCACGTTTCTCGTTTGCTTTAACAATATAAATAAGAAGAAAGATTGCAAGCACAGCCCATATTCCCTGAGACAAAGCAGCATCGAGGATTGTTGACTCCATGTACGGCGCCTCCTTTCTAAATAGATTGTTTCATTGTAAAAGGAGTCATTGGGATATCTGTTTGTAAACTTGAAACTGTAAAAATAAAAAATATAATTTTTTGTTTACAAATGTTTGTTAATAAAGTTGTCCTTCACATAGGTGCACACAAGGGGGAAAGATGGGAATGTGATATAAAAATAAGCATATAATAGATACTGACAAATGTTCGCAAAAAGCACTTGCCTTTTATAAAGGTTCGTGTTAGAATATCTGTCAGTGATCAGGTTGCAGAAACTTGCGATGCCTGCGACCGGACGGAGGACCTGAGGGCCCTCCGTTTTTCTATATAGCAGATTTTTATAGCAGGTGAAAAATGATAGAAAAAGCATTAAAACCGATAAAACCATTTTTGAACTATGAAGAACAAATCCAGAATCTCGTTGAGCGAAAAGGGATGGTTATTACTGACCGTAAGTTCGCAGCATCTAAGTTAGAAGACATCAGTTATTTTGCCCTGATAGATGGGTACAAAAATCTATTTTATAACCCCATGACAAGAAAATACAGGAGAGGAACAACCTTTGAGGATATTGTTGCTTTATATGAATTTGATGAAAAGCTTCGTGCATTGATTTTCCAGTATCTCTGTCATTTCGAGCAAAAAATGAGATCGCTGATTTCCTATCATTTTTGTAATACTTATTCAGAAAAACAAGAGGATTATCTGGATGCTGCACATTATAATAATTCAGGAGCAAATAAAAAGAAAATTGCTGGTTTAATAGCCATACTGGATAGAGAAGCAAAGAAAAACACGGATCACGCATATGTGGTTTATCAAAGAAAAACATATGGAAATGTTCCGATGTGGGTCATTATGAAAACCCTGACATTTGGACAAATGTCAAAGCTGTATTCATTTTTGACAACCAGCATGAAAACGAAAATCAGTATACATTTTGAGCATGTAAGTGAAAAAGAATTGATCCAGTATATGAAAGTGCTTACTTTGTACAGAAACGTTTGTGCCCATAATGAAAGACTGTTTTCATATAGGAGCAGGTTTGATATTCCAGATACTGCATTACATAAAAAAATGAAAATTCCACAGAATGGAAATAAATATGAATGTAGAAAAAACGATTTGTTTTCTATTGTGATTGCGTTTCGAATGTTGCTCGCAAAAGATGATTTTTCTGAGTTTAAAAAATCTTTGAATCATATAATTAACCAGTATATGAAAAAGACGAGCAATCTAAGTCAGGATTTATTTCTCAAAACAATGGGCTTTCCTGAAAACTGGAAGAGTATAAGCAGATACAAATTATAAAACCAAATAAAGAATAAGTAATATGGCAGGAAGTTTTCTGTAAAAAGAATGCTTTCTGCTTTTTTTGTTAAGTTGGGATATCTGTTTGTAAACTTGAAACTGTAAAAATAAAAAATATAATTTTTTGTTTACAAATTCAGTTTTTATGACTCTTTATAAAATGTATCACCGGTGAATATATAAAATAACATTAAAAAGAAAAAGGAGAAAAAATTATGGCAGGAACAATATCAGATAAAGAATTGCGTATCAGTTGCAGTTCAAAACTTGCAGCAGAAGTTGATAATCCATCTTCAGGATTTTCAAATGCAGCTGCTATGGCAAGAATAGGCGGCACTATGTATTTTGCTAAAGTGAACAGCAATGGTAAGAGTAAGATATTAAAATCTACCGATTTTAAATCAGGGACAATCACTTCGTCTTCTGTTTTTGCGACACTCGACTATTTTGTTTATGGAATGACAGCTAAAAACCAGATTCTTTATTTAACGTGTAAAGACAGCGGCAACATTCCATATCTGCTTAAATTAGGCTTAGACGGCACTATTTTGGGAAAAGTCAGACTCGCTAAGACTTATGTGGGAATCGCAAGCTATAGAACGGATGAATTTATTCTGATGGAATATCTTAACAGGAATAATCCGTCAGAGTTTAATTTAGTAATCGGTTCAATGGAAAATTTGGACGTGAATGTAAATAAAGGAATACATTTCCGTGTTGTGGCAAATGAAGCAACAGATTATAAAAAAGCGAACGGAATTTATTATGACAGAAACTATGGACTGTTTATTCTGACGAACCATTATATAAATGATTACAGTTCCTGTAAAAACCGGATTCTGCTGGTAAAGGCAGCAACATACGCAGAAGGTGGAACTTATCATCCGTTTGCCGTTTTTCAGGCAGATATGGACAGCAAAAAATACAAACAGTTTAATTTTGAAGGTATTACCTTATATAATAATAACATGTATGTTTTTGCCAATGTGATTGGCCTCACCGATAAAAGCCTGAAAGATCGTGTTGTATATCAGCCGGGAATCGAATTCCAAAAATGGCATGCGGATCTTAATAAAGTTGGAAACGGTTATTTTACATTTAACGGCTCGGTAAAAATCGGTGCAAAAATCCCATCAGTCAATATGAATGGTATTCCTGTTCCAAATGTCCAGAGCATGGCTATGGATGCAAATGATACAGCTTACTGCTTGAAATGCGATAAAAACAATTTATACGCAACACTGCATAAGACACCGGACCCGGAAAGCATTGTGCCGGATGTGATTGCAACATTTGGTGAAACAGAAAATACCGGACTTTATCATTGCAATGGAATGACCTACAACCCGGATGATAATAATTTATATGTTACTTACTATGCATTTGACAACGCAACTGGAGCTGAAGAAAAAGGTCATGTGGCAATTTTAACGCCTGACGGAAACGAAATCAGGCGGTTAAGTCTGACGAAAAAACAGTATGGAATTGCTTATTATGGTAATAATTCTGGTGAGTCCGAGTTTATTATTATGAATAGGGAGCGTGTTGATTTCAGCAAAATTGCTTTTAATAAAGCTGTCTATGATGGAAGGAATATGACAGAACAGGAACCGTTTTTGGTTGATATCAATGCAACTAAAGATGATGTAACACTTCAGGATGTATATTATCATAGAAGCTATGGTTTGTTTATACCGGCATATGATAAAAACGGAGAAACGAAGAATACCAGCATTATATATCATGTAGCAAAAGAAGATATTGAAAGGGTAATGGAAGGTTCTGCTGACAGAAATTTAACACCTGATTTTGTAATTTCAGTTACATTAGATGGATACGACAGTTATGAAGTAGAATCAATGGATATTAACAAAAAAACTAAAAAAATGACTATGTGTGGTAACTGTTACAGGGGTAAAGATAATTCCGGTCAGGATATGTATCATTCCTTAAATACTTTAACATTTATTTAAACTAAGTCATAAATCAATGATTCGTCCACTGTATTAAAGTGCAGTGGACGAATCATTTTTACTAATCTGGTGAAAATTTATTATGAAACAAGTCTCAACAGCATTTCAAGGTCATTTCAAGGCTGATAAAGGTCATATTACAAATATGATTTTCTCCTGTGGTACAATAAGACATAAAATATATTCCAATTATCATGTAAAGGAGGCATGGAATGCTTATGAAAAAGTTGAAAAATGTTATGTTGACAGCTGCAATTACGTTAACGCTGCTCTCGGTATCGGTGTATGCGTCGGAGAAGGATGTGTTTACAGATGGCGGAACTGTAGGGCAGACAGAAGAGCTTCCCTCAAGTGAATTGACTGAGAACGTCTTTGATGATGGAACGGAAGTCATGTTTGAGACACCGGATGTATTGTCAGAATCCGCTGTTTTTACAGAGACAGAGCTGTCTTCCGATCAGTTTGTTTACGAGTGATATACCGCAAAGATACCGGAAGGGATACCTGTGGAATCGTAGGCTACACAGAGGACGTGCCTGAGAATCTTACTCTGAAAGAATACGTCAGTGACGGAACGAAAGACTTGTTTGTATACTCCATAGCAGACAAAGCTTTTCAGAATTGTACAAAACTGAAAAAAGTAACCGTTGAATCAGCCTTCTTTGAGGTAGGGAAAAATATCTTCGATGGCTGTGAGGGGCTTACCGTTGAGTGTTATCGCTACACTTATCTTTATAATGACCTTAAGGATAATGAAAAAATAAATCTGATAGTAAGAGAACGTCCTGTAAATGGCAAAGGAGAGGATAAGGTAGAGATTGACGGCGTTCGGTATTCAGGAAACGAGAGAACTTGGTATAGTGCAGCAGGTCTGAGAGGAGATATTTCTATAAAGAGCGGGTTATATGGTACACCGGTAACTGAGTTTCCATGGATGTACAATGAGGTTGAAAGGGTAAAATTCCCAGATACCATTCGAGAGATAGGGGATGGTTATTACGAAACCTGTATGTTTGCAGAATCTAACATCCGCGAGATTATTATTCCGGATCATATTTCAATGATTTATGGAGAATTTATAGCAAGCGAATGTAAAATGCTGGAATATGTACATACGGGAAATGGTTATCGTCGTATAAAAACCAGTGAGTATAGTGACTGCATTAATTTAAAAAAAGTGGATATAGGAACAAGCGTGGAAGCGATTGATGACGGTGCATTTAAGAATTGTTACAGTTTAAAAGAACTTTATATTCCTTCCAATGTGAAAGAGATATCTGCAACCGCTTTCTGGGGAATTGAAGACAGTATAACGATTATTGGAGAGACAGGTTCTTATGCAGAGGCTTATGCTTCTTCCATGGGGATTAAATTTAGAAGTAACGGGAAAACAGCAGAAACCCCCGTGCTTAAATTGAATAAACCAGTCGTGTCTGGAAATGTCATCGATGTTTCTATTGAGGGAGAGCATCCTGATATTGTGAAATATGAATATGTACTGTCTCAGATTATTGAATACGAACCAGAGGAACCTGATATGTCCTACCCGAATGAATTAATTCTGGCGGAAGTTTTTACTGAACAAAAGGTTGACAATAAGAAGAATCAAGTGAAATTTCAATACGTATCTGAAGCCGTAGATTATTATATCAGTGTCCGTGGTTTGAAAAAAGATAAAACATGGACAATATGGAGTCCGCCGAAAAAAGCAACGGTTAAAATAAATACACCGGTTCAGCCGAAAATCGGTAAAGTTACTGTAAATGGTTCAACAGTAACGGTGACTTTGGAAAACAGGGACAAATATGCAGATGCATACGATTATGTGCTTGGAATCAAACCGGAAAAAACATTTCTTTATCGTGATCGGAGTGATAAAGAGGTAACTCAGACGGTTCCCAGTGTTGAGAAATATACTCTTAAAGACAAAAACACTACAAAGGTTACCTTCAAAAATGTAAAGAAAGGAACTTATTATCTCAGTGTACGGGGATATGCCAAAGATGGAAAGAAAAAATTCTTCAGTCTTCCTTCCGAGATACAGAAGGTACAGGTTTACCGTCCGGCAGCGGTAACAGGGGTAAAGCTGTCCGGCAGGACAAAGGATTCTCTTACCTGCAGCTGGAATCATGCGAAAATATCCCCTGACGGATATATTGTCTATGTCAAGGATAGTGATACAGGAAAAACCATTAAGCGTGTATCAGTTAAAAAAACGATTGGTTCTGTAACCATTAAAGGACTGGAAGCAGGTCAGCGTTATAAAGTTATTGTACGGGCTTATAATAAAGTGAACGGTAAAAATTACTATTCAGCCTATAATGAAAGTCAGATTATAGCATTTACCATTCCAAAAACTCCTTCGCTGAAAGTGCAGGCTGTTTCAGGCTATAAAGCAAAACTTACCTGGAAACCAACTCCCGCTGCTTATCGGAACGGGAAATGCGAATATATAATCTACTACCGCAATGCCAAAGATAAAAGCTATCAGCAACTGACAAGGCTTCCCGATACGAAAGGAAGTTACACCACAAAAGCTTTAAAGAAAAATAACAGTTATTATTTCCGTATGCGCAGTATCGTCCGTGATGAAAACGGTGAGCACACCACAAAAGGCGCATATTCAAAAACAATAAAAATAACCATCAAATAAGACGCTTCAGTCACATGGAAACAGGGGATGTCGGGAAAACCGACAGCCCCTGTTTTTTTATGAAAAGAGATAAGAAAAACAGAGAACTCAGAAATTACTGTCAGAAACAAATCTGGCATAATTCAGAGAAATCCATCCGGCTCCGGAAGCCAGCATACCCCATATCGGCAGATTTGCTCAAATAGGGTATTTAACGGACACTTAACTGTATTTTAACGGACATTTGCTGCAAAAAAATAAAAAATGAAATAAAATTAATCCTGATTAGAGAACCTGTAAATGACAATAATCTCTTATCTGGTATTTTATCAATACTGATAAGAAAAGTAAAACGCGTATTATGCCTATCAGATAGGCGAAAATAGAGAAAAATAAAAGGAAGTCTAAAAAGAGCATGATATATGAGAAAAAACAGGAATTATATGTTATGATGTTTACTATGCAGAGTCAGCATTATAAAGGAATTCTTATAAAAAATACGGTATCCCAAAGTCTGGGAAATCTTCTGGGATGGTATCGGTAATCAGGAAACAGAAAGTCAATGAATAAGAAAGTTATTTTTGGGATGTAAGAACATTCAGATTTTATATGTTTGAGAAGGAGAAAAAGGATGATCAGAATTGCGATTGTAGATGATGAGGAATATTATCTGCAAAAGGAAAGGCAAATTACAGAGGATTATTTTGCAGGAAAAGGCGTTGAATGTAAAGTGACGGTTTACCAGAGTGCGGAGTGGTTTGTGGCAGGAATACAGGAGGAAACCTTTGATGTATATATATTGGATATGGAGATGCCGAAGGTAAAAGGACTGGAAGCTGCACAGGCTATCAGAATCAGATATCCGGATCCGATTATTATTTTTATTACCAATTATATGAACTATATGATGGAAGCCTTTGAGGTGAATACCTGGCGATACATTCCCAAACAAATGCTGGAAGAAAAACTGGAGAAAGCATATGATGCTCTGATTCCGATTCTGCAGGAAAGGGAAAAAAGTTATCTGGTAGTACAAAAGAGAGGAGAGATAGAAAAATTAAACTATTCGGATATTATGTACATGCGGAAGGAGGGGAAATACACTGTTATCATACATATGTATGGCGAGTGCAAAATGCGAAAATCACTGGATGAAATGATAGAGGAGTTAAAATCAGATGAGTTTATGATGATAGAAAAAGGATTTATCATAAACATTAAGCATGTTATGAAACTGAAAGAGGGGGAAGTATATATGCGTGATGGAATGATTCTTCCCATTCGAAAGAGAGGTATAACTGCTGTGAGAGAGGCGCTTTTGGAATATTGGGGGTGATGAGATGCTGAAGGTTCTTTTATATGGTATTGCGACATTTCTGGAGACTGGAATCGGAATCTGGTTTTTCGGAAAAATGTTCCCGAAGAGAGAGCGGATGGAGCGAAGACATTATTTGACTGAGTGGGGATTTTATACATTTCTGATGGTGACAGCATATTCATTTCCAAGTTCATTTTTGGAGTTAAAAAATAAAAAAGGTTACATGAATATGGTGATAATTATATATTGTGTTCTGCTTATACTATATTTATATGCGGCATGGAAAAAGAAAAAGCATCCCGATATACAATTATTATTATTTTCAGGTATGATTATATCTCTAACTGTACAAAATTGGGCATCATATTTTTCAACACCAATGGTATTAACGGGAAATGTTTTTCCTGTTTTATTTCTATACTGTTTTTGGGAATGTTCATTTTTTCAGGCATATTTATGGGAAGTTTCTTATTCGGTTATTATTGGAATAATTAAGGTAGTCTATATCACTTTTTGTGGAGTATTCAAAGGGAATTATTTTTATGATTACTTTTTGCCTCCGAGAAATCATACATATAGTGAGGTGGTTTGGTGGATTCTTATTTGTCTGATAATGTGTTTTTTACTTAGATTTAAATTAAGCAAAATAGTAATTGAAAAACTTTTATTATTACATAAGAAAATGTTATTAATTGCTAATGTGGCAATAGTTTTGATTATACATATATTAGTTGATTATGGTCTTGGGAAAATTGAGAATGATAACTTATCCTTTATTATGATATTATTTGTAGGAATGATTTTATTCCTGATTATAATTTTTGCAAAAGTTTATGGTAAGGTTATAGAAAAGGAAAAATTTCTTCTCAATGCAAGAAATCATGCGGTACAGGCTCAATATGAGGAGATGAGTCTTTCATACGAAAAATACAGACAGCTGGTTCACGATGAAAAACATATGGTTTCTTATGTTGCGGAATGTTTAAGAAAAGGGGAAAACAAAACTGCGGCTGAGTTTTTACAAAACTTTCAGGACACATTAGTTGCAAGAGAGGGAAAAATCTGGAGCAGGATTAAAAGCCTGAATCTTATTTTAAACATTAAATATCGAAAAATGGAAGAGGCAAAGATAAAGTTTCTATGTAATCTAAATGTTGAATACATACCAATGGAAGAGTCAGATTTTGTAATTCTCATGGGAAATTTACTGGATAATGCCATTGAAGCGTCTGAGAAATGTCCGGAGGGAGAAAGATTTATTGAGTTAAATATGAAAAATATGAATCAAATGTTTATGCTGAAAATTAAAAATTCATGTATGAAAAAAGCGTCCAGAGATAAAATGAGGTTTGTAACAGATAAAGAGGAAAAGGAAAAACATGGGCTTGGAATTGCAAGCGCGCAGTACATAGTAAATCAATATAACGGAGAGATGGATTTTGAGTACGATGATAAGACTTTTGAAGTGAAAATATTGATAAACAATGTATTGTGAGAAAAATTTGGAATACCGGGGGTGATGAGATGCTGAAGATACTTTTATACGGTGTTGCTACATTTCTGGAGACTGGAATCGGAATCTGGTTTTTCGGAAAAATGTTCCCGAAGAGAGAAAGGATGGAGAGAAGGCATTATTTTGCGGAGTGGGGATTATATACTTATATGTTTGTGTCTTCATGTGCTGTGCTTAATCTGTATATATTACCTGAAAATAAAAAAATACATGGCTGGTTATCAGGGGTTATATATTTGCTATTGATACTAATAGATTTTCTTTTTAATTTTATATGGAAAGAATTTTGGAAAGGGCGTGTGTTTTTTTATTGGATGATTGTTTTGATAATAGGACAGTATTGGGATTCTTATATATCAATACCGTATATTATATTGGGAGGAGTTATTCCGGTTTTATTTCTGTTTATATTTTATGAGTGTTCGTTTTTTCAGGCATATTTATGGAATTTGTTTATATTGGTGATTACAGGAACTGCTAAAGTTGTCTATATTACTTTATCGGGCACAATAAGAAAAGGGTATTTTAAAGAATATTTTTTATATCCCAGACTGCATACATATAGTGAAATTGTATATTGGCTATTGTTAAATGTTCTTTTATATTATATATTGAAATTTTTATCAACCAAACATATTTTGAGAGAATTGTTGATTAAAAATAGTAAAATATTTTTACTTATGAATATAATTGTTTGGAGAATTATGGGATCTGCTGTTAAATTTGGAAGAGGCAAGATTGAAAAAATTGATATAATATTTTCACTTCTTTTAGTTGTTATTGTTATGACAGTGGGATTAATTTTGGGCGTGAAAATTTATGGTAAACTTGTGGAAACAGAGAAGCAGTTGTTAGAAATACGTAATGACACAGTAGAATCTCAATACAGAGAATTAAGCAGGACATATAAAAAAATTAAATGTTTGATACATGATGAAAAACATCTTATTTCCTATATAACGGAGTGTTTAGTAAATGGGAAAATAGATGATGTTTTGGACTTTTTGAAAGATGTTCAGTGTACTTTAAGTGATCAGGAAGGGTGTACATGGACGGGGATTCAAAATCTGGATTTTATCTTAAATGTTAAATTCCGAGTTATGAAGGATGCAGATATAAAATTTTTCTGCGATTTGGATGTTGATACCATTCCTTTGAAAGAAACAGATTTTGTAATTGTAATGGGGAATTTACTGGATAATGCTATCGAAGCATCACAGAAGTGTGAAGAAGGAAAACGAATAGTAAATCTTACCATGAAAAATAGGAATGATTTTTTCCTTATAAAAATAAAAAATTCGTGTATAAAAAAAGCTGTAATGAAAAAAGAAAGGTTTATATCGGATAAGGGCGAAAAACATGGATGGGGAATTGCAAGTGTACAGCATATAGTAAATCAATATAACGGAGAGATGGATTTTGCGTACGATGATAAGACTTTTGAAGTGAAAATATTGATAAACAATGTGTTGTGAGAAAAATTTGGAATACCGGGGGTGATGAGATGCTGAAGATTCTTTTATACTCTATTGCTACATTTCTGGAGACGGGAATCGGAATCTGGTTTTTCGGAAAAACGTTCCCGAAGAGAGAGCGGATGGAGCGAAGACATTATTTGACTGAGTGGGGATTTTATACATTTCTGATGGTAACAGTTTATACATTTCCCAAGACATTTTTGGAATTAAAAGATGAAATACAGTACATGAACAGTGTGATATTCATATACTTTGTTGGACTTATAATATATATGGTACTGGCATGGAGGATGAACAAGTGTCCTAATATGGAAGTTTTGTTCTTTGTTGGAATGATTATCTCACTTACTGCGCAATATTGGGGGTCGTATTTTTCGATGCCCGTGACAAAATCCGGTAACATCTTTCCGGTATTATTTTTATATTGTTTTTACAAATGTTCGTTTTTTCAGGCATATTTGTGGGAGTTTTCATATTTAATTATTATGGGAATGAGCAAAATAATATATATCACTTTTTGGGGGAATTTAGAAGGAAAATATTTTAAAGATTATTTAGGTCAGTTTACAAGGAACTACACGCAGACCGTGAAACGGGCTGTTGACAACAAACGGCGCTATGCTCCCGGCTGGGTGCATAGCACCTGTTTGTTGCGG
>JAUNOY010000012.1 GCA_030536995.1 Eubacteriales bacterium | reverse complement strand
TTTTGAACGAAAAGTCCTCTTTTTCCGTAGAGGCTGTTATTTCACAGCCCCTTTTATAGCTGCTTATAATCTGACACGATAGAAAGTAGAGTTTACAGAGCTAAATCTGCCCCTGTTGGCAACAACCTTGATCAGGTAGTCCTGTCCCTTTTTCATTCCGGTGAGAGTGTAACTTAAACCGGTTGTCTGTTTAACTTTTCTGTATTCCTTAGTTCCCGGATATTTTACATAAACACTGTAGCTGGTAGCTCCCTGTACTCGTTTCCAGCCAATAGATTGACTGGTATTGGTATGGCCTTTCTTGGAAAGCTTCGGTTGCTGTGCAATGTAGTGGGTGAGGCTTGTCTTGCTGTAGGAGCGTATCTGCTTTCCGTCTTTTGTAGTAACGATATAAGGTGTAATTACTAGTTTATAAAAATAATTTGCTTTAGGTTTGTAGTAAAATCCGGTTCTGCTTTTGTTGTAATAGTGGGTGGATTTTGAGTGGTTCGCTACGTTTTCATATCTAACGCGGTATCCCACAATATCGTCAGATTTATTACTTGGCGCCGGATTGTACATACGGATGGTAAACTTGTTATTTCTATCGGAAGTGACACGTGTTACCTTGGGTGCTTTTGTTACGGAATGGAAAAGAATATACTTATCACTCTGATCCACAACCTTATTGCTGCTGTTGAGTTTTACAGATTGGATACGGATGGAATAAGGTGTATCCGGAACCAGCTTGGCAATCTTACAGCTTGGACTTTTAACAATGCCGAGAAGCCTGGACTCTTTCAGAGAACCTTTGTATGGTCCGATATAAACTCGGTATCCGTTAGCTCCGCTTGCAGCTCCCCATTTAAAGGAGAGGGAAGTAAGGGAAGATGCAGTCATCTTTACATTATCTGTAGGCGGAGTTGGAAGAACCCTGCCGGCATCCAGATTGTAATCCTCCAGAATAATATCCTCTGAAGCTTCAGATATGAATGCCCCTTCAAGTTCTCCATCTGATGCAGCGGAAACAGTTGCTGCTGTTCCTAATGCGAGCAATGCACCTAATCCCAGGCTTACTAATAATTTTTTGAATTTCTTCATATAGTTTTGCCCCCTTTCTCAGTTATAGTCAGGCTTTTTTTCTTTAATTATAACAGATTGGAAAATGCCTGTTGTAATTTCGAGATTATTGATATCATCATATCATGAATCCGATTCCCGTACAAGAAAATTATTTCGCCAAAAACTGATAAATTTATTCGTCCCATCCATCGTAAAGGCGGATATTTACAAGAATATTTCGTACAATATCACCTTCCTGCAGCGACAAGTCGCATTCGTCTGAAATGGCGGGAAGCTCCATTTCGTCTTCTGTGAGTTCTGCGTAAATCCAGTTGTAAGCGGCATCCCCTGCATTGTCCATCGCTTCGTCAAGGGTATCGCCTTCTGCATAGCAGCATTCCAGATCAGGGAAATAACCCTTATATTTGCCATCTTCAGTTTTATGGAAAACCGCAGGATATATAAATTTCATTGAAAAAACCTCCTTGATAATAAAAATTATCTTAAGTATATACTACTTCAAAAATTTCATCAAGATAGGAATTGGAATTACAGATTTTATAGGCTATAATAAAAAAATATGCAATGGATAAAGGAGACATGGTTTATGTTGACAATAGAGATGGATTACTTTGATCTGGGGCAGATCTGTGAATCCGGACAGTGCTTTCGGATGAAAAAAATCGGGGAAAACCGTTGGAATGTAATCGCGGGAGATAAATATCTGGAGCTTACACAAGAAAATGGAATTGTCAATTTTTTCTGCCCGGAGGAAGAATTTCTTTTTTTCTGGATTTCTTATTTTGATTTAGACAATGATTATGGAGAGTACATAAAAGGAATTAATCCCCGGGACAGATATCTTACAGAGGCGGCTGAAATGGGGAAAGGAATTCGTATTTTGCGTCAGGATTTGTGGGAGATGATTGTTTCTTTTCTTATTTCTCAAAGAAATAATATTAAGAGAATTCGACGCTGTATAGAGAGCATTTCTGTAGAATTCGGGGAGAAAAAAATAACATCGGAAGGTGCTGAATACTATGCCTTTCCAACGCCTGAAGCTTTGGCGCTTGCAACGGAAGAACAGCTTAAAAACTGTAATCTGGGATATCGTGCCAAATATGTAAAAAAGGTTTCAGGAGAGGTGGCGGCAGGGACAGTTTCTCTGGAGAGTATAGAAAACATGAAGTATAGAGACGCAAAAAAAGAACTTATGAAGTTATATGGAGTCGGAGAAAAGGTGGCGGACTGTATCTGTCTTTTCGGGCTTCATCATCTGGAAGCGTTTCCTGTAGATACTCATATTCGTCAGGCTTTAAATGTACATTACCGAAAAGGATTTCCTCACAGACGATATAAAAATTGTCAGGGGATAATGCAGCAGTATATTTTTTACAGGGAGCTTATTGGCATAAAACCAGACAGAGAAAAATAAAAAAATTCCTTCCGGGCAGAAGTATAAATCTGTCGGAAGGAATTTTTTATGTGACTTAAAGTTTACGGCTGACGCGCTGGAAAGTAAGATAAAATACAATTCCCTTGGCAATGGAAGAGAGGGTAAGGGCCCACCAGATACCGTTGATACCAAATCCAGCCTCAGTGAGAAGAAGAGCCAGAGGGATACGTGCACCGGTAAGGATAATGCTTATAATACTGCAGATTTTTGTTTTTCCAAGACCGGAAAGAGCACCTACAGTCATAAGCTCCACACTCATGAAGGCTTCTCCAATGCCGATGATTACCAGATAGCCTATGGATATCTGGATAACGTCTGTCTCATAGAAGAAGAGGCGGGAAATAGGTTCAGGAAACAATATAAAAGCAGCCGTTATGAAAAGTCCCCATGTCACCAGAACACGGAAAGAAATGTGATATCCCTTCCGGATTCGGTCTTTTTTGCCGGCGCCATAGTTTTGACCGACAAAGGCGTTCAGCGCAGCTCCGAAACCGTCTGCAGTGTTCCAGCACAGAGACTCAATCTGGCCGCCCACACGTTGTACAGCGACAGCGCCCGGACCAAATACGCCTACCATTCTTGTAAGAGCCATGGAAATCATACAGTAAACACTTCCCTGTAAAGCAGTAGGAATACCGATTTTGCAGATAGAGCGATAATGGTATCCTGACACAGGCTTAAAAAGACGGGAGGTGTGAAGAACATTGTTTTCCGGTTTGGCGCGAAGCGCTCCCCAGATTAATACGGCAAGCACAAGAGCCTGAGCGGAAACCGTAGCAATGGCAGCACCGGCCACTTCAAGTCTTGGAAACGGACCATATCCCATAATGAGGAGAGGATCAAGAATCATATTGGTTACAAGACCTGCCAGATTCGCAAGGAAAGGAGTTTTTGAGTCTCCCTGAGCTGTAAAAAGTCCGGTAAGTGTGAAATTCAGATACGAAAAAATAATCAGTCCGCAGGTAATCAGCATATAATTTTTGGCACATTCATATGTCTGCGTGTCGTTGATGTTAAAGAAACGTATCAGGGGATGGACAAATATTACGCATACAGCGGCAAATAAAATACCGAAAAGAATGGTAAGCTGCAGGGAGGCAGATGCATATTTTTTTGCTTCTTCACGTTCGTTTTTGCCGCAGCTCTGAGCGACATTTACCTGTCCGCCCATACGAGCCAGTGATACAAGTCCCTGGGAAAGCCAGGTATACATACCTCCGATTCCAACGCCGGCAACTGCTTTTGAGCCAAGGAGACCAATCCATGCCATATCTGTAATATTGTAGGCAGTTCCCAGAAAAGCAGAGGCCATGATAGGAACTGCAAGAGAGGTTAGGGTTTTTAAAATAGGACCAGATGTAAGGTCAAGTGTCTTTGTTTTGCTCATGATAAATCTTTTATTTTACTCCATTTTTTTTACAAATATCTTCGAGACAGCACTTGTCGCAGTGTGGTTTTGTGCGGGCGGTGCAAACGTCTCGTCCGTGATAAACAAGTCTGTGACAAAAATCGCTTCCTTCTTCTGGAGGGACGATTTTCCACAGCGCCATTTCTACTTTTTTTGGTTCTTTTATGTCGTCTACAAGACCAATGCGGTTTGTAAGACGGATACAGTGAGTGTCTGTTACAATGGCGGGTTTTCCAAAAACATCCCCCATGATGAGGTTTGCGCTTTTTCTTCCGACTCCGGGGAGTTTCAGAAGAGCATCAAAGTCCTCGGGAATCTTATCATCATACTGCTCATGAAGGATTCTCATGCAGGCGCTGATGTCTCTTGCCTTGCTTTTTCCCAGACCGCAGGGTTTTACAATGGCTTCAATTTCTTCCGGTTCAGCGGCTGCCATAGCTTCTACGGTGGGGTATTTGGCATATAAATCCTGTACTACAATATTTACTCTGGCATCAGTACACTGGGCAGCCAGCCGGACGCTTACGAGAAGTTTCCACGCATCATCATAATCCAGAGTGCAGCCGGCATCGGGATATTCTTCTTTCAGTCTCCGGATTGCTTCCAGAGCGCGTTGTTTTTTTGTCATAATCTATCCTTTCTAAGACTTTCGTCTGATTTGTTGAAAATTGTTATTTTTGCAGAAAAACCTACATCTGTTATCTTAATGGTTTCCGGAGATTTTGGCAAGAGAAAGATACGGCAGACCTTGCATTTGATGTTGCGGTATATTAAAATGTATGTTGTTGAAGACGGACACCTCTGTCTGCCGGATACTTAAGAAAAGGCGGGGATGAATAGATGGGAATAAATAAAATTAAGATAAGGGCTGCCAGGGAAGAGGAAGTGGAAAGAATCGCGGAAATTGAAGCAAGCTGTTTTCCGGAAGCGGAGGCAGCAGGGCTTGCGGACTTTAAGGAGAGAATGAAGGCGTTTCCTGAGAATTTCCTTGTAGCTGTGGACGGTGATTCGATTGTAGGATTTATCAATGGGTGTAATACAGATAAGCCGATTCTTGGAGATGAATTATACCATGATGCGACGCTTCACAAACCGAATGGAGAAATACAGACAGTGTTTGGACTGGATGTACTTCCTCAGTATCAGCATAGAGGAATCGGCCATCAGCTTATGAGAGCGTATATTGAACATGCACGTACTCATGGCAAAAAAGCGGTGATTCTTACCTGCAAAGAACAGAAGATTACGTTTTATGAAAGCCTTGGTTATAAGAAGCAGGGAATTGCAGATTCAGATCACGGCGGAGCTGTATGGTATGATATGCAGCAGTGGTTCTGATGGAGGGGAAGTATGAAGATACGAATGTATAATGTGGGGTTCGGAGACTGTTTTTGTCTCCGCGACCGCAAAAAGAGCCTGCTTGTGGATTTTGGGACAAGCAACAGCAGAATAGAGGGGCGACCGAGAAAAGAGGCTTTTGATGTAATAATTTCAGATTTTACTACGATTGAACGCAAGAATCTTCTCCTGACGCATTTTCATCTGGATCATCTGTCAGGGCTTCTTTATATGATGAAGCACAGAAGCAGTTCTTATGAGTTTGGGAAAATATATCTGCCGGATGTTTTTTCGTCAGAAAAAATGACAGGGACACTGGTACTTCTTCTTCTGGCAGACCTTTTGAAAGATTCCTGTCTCCCCAGCCGTCAGGTCAGCCTTTTTGCGCTGGTGGAAGCGCTGGCGAAAAAGCCTCAGAAAATAGAACTTTTAAGTCGCGGAAAAATATTTGAAGATAAATATCAGGCTCTTTGGCCAGACAATACGGTTATTTCTTCGGAGACAGAGGAAGTTTATGGGAAAATTGCAGAAAACCATAAAGAAATTATGGAGACTCTTTGGATATTTGCAGAAAAGCTTCGTAAAATTGTATATTCCATGACGGAAGAATGCAAAGAAAAAACAGAAATAACAGAAACGAAAATGCGGGCTTTTGACAGGGAGTTCCGCGCTGTGAGAAATACATTGGAATTTGCGGAATTACTGAATTATCTTGATGAAAATAAGGTGAAGCTGCGCAGGTTTAAGCATAAGATAAGCGTTGTGTTTCAGAATGCAAGAGACGGAGAACTGAATCTGCTTTTTACAGGTGACGTACAGCCGGAACATATGAAAATGATTGCATCAAACTATGATGGTAAGCTGCCGTTATTTGAACATTACTGGTGTATAAAAGTGCCTTATCATGGAACACAGAAATACTACTTTGATTTCTCGGAATATACACCGGAAAATATGCTTATTTCTAATGGAATCCACTTTGCGAACAGCAAGAAGCAGTCAAAGGAGCTTCGGACTTCACCACAATATGGAGGGCTGTTTTATATCAATGATACGCATATGTACTGTTCTAATTGCGACTGCTGTGACGGATATCAGGATGGCTGCAGCTGCAAGGAATGTGACATTATATCGCCGGCTTACTATAAGGATATTTAAAGAAATAAACTGGTATCCGGCTGCAGGATAAGGAGTGAGACAGAGTGATTTATAATTTCGAACAGGCGAAAAAGGCATTTGAGGAGTATCTGGATGAATTCGACAGAACTCAGCCAAAGATACAGTTAAAAATAATACACACCTATGGAGTTGTAGAGGCAGCGAGACAAATAACAGAGCGAATGAAGCTTTCCGGAGAGGACAGAGAGCTTGCACAGCTTATTGCTCTGCTTCACGATATAGGGCGTTTTGAGCAATTAAAAAGGTACGACAGTTTTCAGCCGGAAACGATGAATCATGCGGCTTTTGGGGCAGGGCTACTCTTCGGAAAGAAGAAAATGATTCGGAAATTTTTAAAAGAAGATACTTACGACAGTCTGATTTGCGAGGCAATTGCAAAGCACAGTGATTTCAGGCTGGAGGGAGTAACAGATGAAAGAACACTTCTTCATGCCCGGCTGATACGGGATGCAGATAAGCTGGATAACTGTCGTGTGAAACTGGAGGAATCTTTGGAGATTCTTCTGGGAGAAACTGCCGAAGAAGTGGGAAGAGAGAAAATTTCTCCGAAAGTATGGGAATACTGTTTAAACAGGGAGTCAGTTCTATCTGCAGACAGAAAGACAAAAATGGATTACTGGATTTCTTATCTGGCGCAGTATTTTGATGTGAATTTCAGGGAAACCTATGAGATTATCAAAGAAAATAATTATAATCGCCGTATTGCGGACAGAATACCTTATGAGAATAAAGATACTGCGCAGAAAGTAGAGATTCTGGTAAAAATGCTGGATGAAAATATGAGGTGATATCGGGTGAAGGCAATTGCAGATCTGCATATCCATTCCAGATATTCTATGGCGACAAGCAAAGACGGAACGCCTGAAAATCTGGATTCGTGGGCGAGAAAAAAGGGAATTTCTATTCTGGGAACAGGAGATTTTACCCATAAAAAATGGAGAGAAGAATTAAAGGAAAGTCTGATTTCTACAGGGGATGGATTTTATAAGCTTAAAGATGAAAGGATTGCTCCGGAAGCCTTTCATATGGGGGAATCCACTGTAAGATTTGTGGTTTCCGGAGAGATAAGCTGTATTTATAAGAAGAATGGAAAAACAAGAAAGGCGCATCATGTGATTATTCTGCCCGGGTTTGAGGCTGCAGAAAGGTTTGCGTCCGGATTGGAGAAAATCGGAAATATACATTCGGACGGAAGACCGATTCTTGGACTTGACAGCAGGGATTTGCTTGAAATGATGCTGGATATTGCTCCGGAAGGTATCTTTATTCCGGCTCATATATGGACGCCTCACTTTTCCGTACTTGGAGAGAAATCAGGATTTGATTCCATAGAAGAGTGTTTCGAAGATCTGACCCCTTATATACATGCTCTGGAAACAGGACTGTCTTCGGATCCTCCTATGAACTGGAGGGTTTCAGCCCTTGACAGATATCAGCTCGTGTCCAATTCGGACGCGCATTCGCCTCCTAAGCTTGGGAGAGAAGCAAATCTTCTGGATACGGATTTGTCATACGCGGGACTTTATAATGCGATACAGAAGGGAGAAGGGCTTCTTGGAACGGTGGAATTTTTTCCGGAAGAAGGAAAGTATCATTATGACGGGCATCGTAAATGCGGTGTGTGCCTAAGTCCTGAGGAGGCTGAAGCGTGTGATGGAATCTGTCCTGTGTGCGGTAAAAAGCTGACAATGGGAGTCGGGCACAGAATTGAACAGCTTGCAGACCGTAAGGCAGGATACGTGAAAGAAAGGGCGAAGAAGTTTGAAAGTCTTGTCCCTTTGTCGGAAGTGATTTCATCCTGTATGGGATATGGAACTGCGAGCAAAAAAGTACAGAGCTGTTACGAAGAAATGCTGAAAAAGCTGGGGGCAGAATTTGAAATTCTGCGTCAGGTTCCTGTGGAAGATATTGCGGTATCATTTGGCGAAGATATTGCCGGCGCAATCGGAAAAATAAGGGCAGGAGAAGTGAAAAAAACAGCAGGATATGATGGAGAATACGGAAAAATCACGTATTAAATTCAGATATACCGGGAGGAAAATATGAGCAAAAAAATTGGTATTATATCAGATACACATGGTCTTTTGCGCTTAAATGTAATGGAGATTCTGGAAACCTGTGACTGTATTATTCATGCAGGAGATTTTGACAGGGAAGAAATTCTTGAGGCGATTCAGCCGCTGGCTACTATTTATGCAGTGAAGGGAAATAATGATTTCTGGGCAAGAAAACTTCAGAGAAGTCTTACTTTTGCCATAGAAGGCGTGAAGTTTTTTCTGGTTCACGATAAGGCGGATGTGGCAAGAAATCTTGGAGATACAGACGTAGTGATTTTTGGTCATACACACAGGTATTTTAATGAGATTATAGATGAAAGACTGTGGTTAAATCCCGGAAGCTGCGGTTATCAGCGATTCGGAGGAGAGACATCTATGGTGATTATGACAGTGGATAACGGGAAATATTCTGTTGAGAAAATTGTCGTTGAAGAAGAGAGAAGGCTTTGATTTTGAAGAATAAAAACAGAAAGAAGGTATTCATGTTTGGAAAATAAAAAAGAAGAAAAACCAGACTGGAAAATGATTATTGGCATGGCGCTTTTTATTCTTATTTTTGCTGTTGTCGGCGGTTCTTTCTGGAGAATGGTGGGAAAGGATGCGGAGAAAGTGAAGGAAGAGGAAGCCCGCGCAGAGGCAGAGGCGCTTACGGCAATTTATCTGGAAACAGGGGAATTTCTGAAAATGCCGCTGTTTGCTGATATTGAAAATGGCGCTTTTTTTACAGCGGAGATACCGGAAGAAGGAATTTACAACAGAAACGGAAAGCTGATTGAGGGCGATGTACTTGAGATAGGAGATGTTGTCAAAATATACGGAAGCGGAATTATGACAAGGGCTGATCCGGGACAGTATACAGATGTGACAAAGATGCAGAGAGTACGGCGGGCTGATCTGGAAGAAACACAGGAATATCTGGATTTGGCAGAAGAAAGATATGGCACAGGCGACTGAGCCTGAGGAACAGGGAGGACATGAAAGAAATAAAATGAAATATGTAAAACAGTTTTTGATTATTTTGCTGATTTCGGCGCTGGGAGAAGGGCTGTATGCCATTCTTCCGCTGCCGATTCCGGCAAGTGTTTATGGAGTGATTTTGATGCTGGCAGCTTTGATAAGCGGTATTCTGAAGTTGGAGCAGGTGAAAGAAACCGCAGATTTTTTAATAGAAATCATGCCTGTTATGTTTATTCCGGCAGGCGTCGGACTTTTGACCGCATGGGGAGATTTGAAGCCGGTCTGGATGCCGATTTCAGTGATTATTGCGGTTACTACTGTGTTCGTTATGGTTGTGACGGGATGGGTAACGCAGGCTGTGATACGCAAGAATAAGAAGGGAGAAAATCATGGCTAAATTAATAGAGAATTCTGTGTTTTTCGGTGCGGTAATCAGTCTTCTTGCATATGAACTGGGACTGATTCTCAAGAGAAAATTCAGACTTGCAATTTTTAATCCGCTTCTGATTGCCATACTCTGTGTAATGGGGGTACTGGTGGTAATGGATGTGGATTATGATACTTACAATGAAGGTGGAAAATACATAAGTTATCTTATGACTCCGGCAACAGTCTGTCTGGCTGTTCCCTTATATCAGCAGCTTGCTTTGCTGAAAAAGAACATAAAAGCAGTTGCGGCAGGTATTGTTTCAGGGGTTCTTGCAAGCGGAGTCAGTGTATTTCTTCTGGCAAAGCTCTTCGGACTGTCCCATGAGGAATATGTAACGCTTTTGCCTAAATCGATTACAACAGCTATCGGAATGGGAATTTCAGAGGAACTCGGCGGTATCGTGACAATTACTGTGGCTGTAATTATTATTACAGGTGTTCTTGGAAATATGATTGCAGAGGCAGTTCTCAAAATGGCACATATAGAAGATCCGGTTGCCAGAGGTCTTGCAATAGGAACGTCTGCTCATGCGGTGGGAACTGCGAAGGCAATGGAACTTGGACAGGTTGAGGGCGCAATGAGCAGCCTTGCCATTGCTGTTGCAGGTCTTTTGACAGTGATTGCAGCATCTGTATTTTCACAGTTTATGTGAAGTTGATAATTGGAAGTCTCTCGTATGTATAATATGCATACGGGAGATTTTTTTATAAACAAATGTTCTGTAAATCTTGATTTATCCCGTTTTATTGTACTATATATGAGGTATGATAGCACTATACAGAAAATGTGTTCGGAAAATATGTTCGATTCAATATTCACTGTGGGAGGAAAGAAAGATGTGGAATACAGAAGGAAATATGAGAAATGATAAGGTGATTGTACTTACAGATTATTCCGATTGCCATGGTAAGACTACGAAGATTTCGGGAGGAAGCAGGAAGTTGTCCCGTACTATGGCCGTAATTCTGGGGGTTGCAGTTACAATAGAGATCATGATTGTCGGCGCTATGATTTTTAATATTGATTTTCATAGTATGGATGGTATTGCCCTTCTCTTTGCCTTTATGGTATTATATTTTGGAGTAGTAGCAGGTTTGACAGATAAGTAATCCTCCGTCAGTGGGGCGGCAGAAAAAGAAGGGGCAGATGTGGCAAAGTCTTTTGGACAAAAAATGAAAATTCTATACCTGATGCAGATGTTTACGGAAAAAACGGATGAAAGAAACCCCATAACAGTAAAGGGAATCATAGAATATCTGGGAGAATTCGGCATCAGTGTGGAACGAAAAACAGTTTATGATGATATTGAAACACTGAGGATTTTCGGAATGGATATTGTGAATCGAAGAGAGAGGCCGTCAGGATTTTATCTGGCAGGAAGAGAATTTGAAGTTGCAGAACTTAAGATTCTCATAGACGCGGTGCAGTCTTCGAGATTCATAACCAGTCGGAAATCCAGTCAGCTTATCCGCAAGCTGGAGAGGCTTGTCAGCGTCCATGATGCGAGGCGGCTTCAGAAACAGATGAGTGCAGGAAATCGCATTAAAACTGCCAATGAGAGTATTTATTACAATATTGATAAGATTTATGAGGCTCTTTCAGATAACCGGCAGATTAGCTTTCAGTATTATGAATGGACAGTTTCCAAAGAGATGCGTCTTCGAAGGAACGGAGCAAGATACGTGGTAAGTCCATGGGAAATGCTTTGGAAAGATGAGAATTATTATCTGGTAGGTCTGGATGAGAAGACAGGAGTTGTAAAACATTACCGGGTAGATAAGATGCTGAAAATTAATGTGGAGAAGAACTCCAGAAACGGAGAAGAGCTGTTCCGTAATTTTGATGCAGCTCAGTTTTCGGCAAGAACATTTGGAATGTTTGGAGGAAAGGAAGAGACCCTGTGCCTGGAGTTTGAGAATCGCTATGTGGGAGTTATTATTGATCATTTTGGAACAGAGGTGATGATTTATAAGAAAGATGACCGACATTTTACAACTCTGGTGCGTGTAAGCGTGAGCAGTCAGTTCTTTGGCTGGCTTGCAGGGCTTGGAGATGGGGCGGAAATTATTTCGCCGTCAGGTGTCAGGAAGGAATACCAGATGTTTTTGGAGAACGCGCTGAAAAAATATAAGTGAGTGATATGTGTCAGGTTTGGAGATGAAAGTAAGAAATGACGGTTAAATCAAAGATTTTAGAACTGTTTGAACAGCATAAGGGAGAAGTGATATCTGGAGAGGCGATTGCAGGACAGCTGGGCTGTACCAGAGCTGCGGTGTGGAAGGCTGTGAAATCTCTTCGGGAAGAAGGATACCGTATTGAAGCCGGACCGAACAGGGGATACACTCTTGCGAGGGATACAAACAGAATATCGGCAGAAGGAATTCGACCGTATCTGGACAATCAGAAAGCGGTAGTGCAGGTTTATAATGAAGTCGGGTCTACGAATCAGGCTGCGAAGAAAATGGCAATAGGAGGTCTGGCAGGGCACGGCTCTTTTGTGGTGGCAAGAAGTCAGAGTGAGGGGCGTGGGCGCAGAGGAAGGAAATTTTATTCGCCTGCGGATTCAGGACTCTATTTCAGCGTAGTGCTGGAACCGAAGGGAACTCTGAAAGATAATCTTTTGCTTACTACGGCGGCGGCTACGGCCGTTTACAGAGCAGTAAGCAGGCTTTGTGGTATTTCTCTGGATATTAAATGGGTGAACGACCTGTTTTACAGAGGCAAAAAGGTTTGCGGGATTCTTACGGAAGCAGTTACAGATTTTGAGAGCGGAGAAATTGAATTTGCAGTTGTGGGGATTGGAATGAATCTCTACAGAAATTCAGAGAATTTTCCGGAAGAGCTGGAGGAGATTGCAGGAGGATTGTTTGCTTCAGAGAAAGAGGCAGAGACAGTGGACAGAAATCAACTGATCGCATCTGTTGTGAATGAATTGCTTGCAGAGACAGAGGATCTTAAGCTGTCCAGCGAATATGTGGAAAATAATATAATTCCCGGGCATACGATTACCATTGAAGATGGAACACGTACGCGCAGGGCATTTGCCATGTCTATATGTCCGGATGGAAGATTACTTGTGAAAGAAACAAATGGAAAAGAATCGGTACTGTCTTTTGGCGAAGTCAGTATCTCGATATAAAGATTATAAAAGACAAATAAAAGAAATAAAAAAGACAGCTTCCCGCAGATGATTTTGGCAGGGGAGCTGTCTTTATATGAATGAATTTAATTTTCTTTGTTTTCCTGAGACTCCTCAGGTTCAGTTACTGTGGTATTGGCTTCAACAATAGTTTCTGCTTCAACCGCAGGCGTAATTTTGGAAGCTGCTTCTTCTACTTCTGCATGAGGGCGATACGGCTGCCAGAAATGTTCGTCCTTGAGGTCGTCTGCCTGTGAAGTTTCTGTTTCTTTTTTGTGTTTCAGAAGATAAACTCCTCCGAGGATGATGCACACTGCAAGTACAAGCTGTGGAAGCATATATCCGATACTGTTCAGCAGATTTGCCAGTCCGTGAGGGAGAACCCAGTACAGAGCATCGGAAAGCCCGCTCCACAGAATGGATGCTCCGAAAGTAATCATAAGGATTGCGGCAACAAGGCGGTATTTAGTGAGAATTACGCTTGTGTTTCCAAGGAATTCATCCAGATGAAGGATATAATTGTCTTCAACGGAATAGAATTCTTCTTCTGACAGTGATTTCAGGTTGTGTACATTAAAGAAGCTATAGAACCATACGATTGGGAAAAACATAATAATCCAGTCCATTCCTGTACTTGCGCCAATGGCGAAAAGGGAATAAAAAAGAAGCATGATACTCAATCCCTGTTTTTTAAATCCCATGTACATTTCTCCGGCACCGGGAATCAGTGAAAAAATGAAAAGCCAAAATCCTTTTTTCTGTTTTTGCATATTACTTGCCTCCGTTTAATATTTTATTTGAAATTTCATTCAGATATTTTGTGAATGCATCTGTGCTCTTTGAGATTTCAATTCCAATGCTGCGTGTGAAATCATAGAGCTGATTTCTGTGTTCCGGAGTTTCCGGCTCCCGGACACATTCTATTGGTACAGGGGGATTCTGATGCCGGATTGATAAATCAATATTCCCACTGCATAATAAAAGGAACAAAGCAGCCATTATTCCGAAGGCTGTTTGAAGTCCGTGATAAAACAGCCGCATTCTACAGGATGCGGCAGAAGCAGCTTTTGATGCCTGTATTTCTGGAGATGCCGCTTTTTTCATAATTTGTTTCTTTAAATATGCAGGAGCCTGGATGCTGTTAACACTTTCTTCCTGAATAAGTTGTTCCAGACAGAAATCGCAGGTATCAAGATGTTCCAGAAAAGCAATCATGTCCTGACTATTTAAAGAGTTGTTTTCGAAAGAATCCAGTTCTTCTTTATGTATGTGCATCTAATCGCTCCTTTCCAGCATTTTTTTTAACATAGACCGGGCTCGATAGAGTTGTGTTTGAATGGTTTTGGGATTTTTGTTTGTTTTTCCTGCAATTTCCGGGACGGATAATTCTTCACAGAAATGAGCCAGAGCAACTTCCCTGTAAGGGGTTTTTAATTGTTCACACAGGAAATGTACACGCTCGTCTGAGGCTGTGAGAAGATAGGTATCTTCCGGGGAACCGTGTGTATCCGGGAGCTGTGAGAAGTAAACGTCTTCCGTGGGAACAGTGCGCCTGCCCGCTGCTTTCAGGAAATCCAGACATTTCCGGACAGCAATCTTGCTTAGCCATGCTTTTTCGTATTTGCCATCGAAGCGGGAAAGATTTTTGTAGGCTGACAGGAATACTTCCTGGGTCAGATCCTCGGCATCAAAGGGATTGCCGACGGATTTCTGGCATATGGAAAATATTAAATTTTGGTATTGGTCTATTAAATATTCCAGATATTCTTTCTGTGTAATGTTATCAGCCCCTTTCCATTCCTGCTCACTTATTATAACGTATCTTATGAACAGATGTCTTCAAAAATTAAAAAAGTATTTATATTTCTTGTCTAAAGCAGAAACAGATAAGCGGTTTTCTGTATTGCGTATGAGTGGTGTTTGTTCTATACTGTCCCGTAGAGACTGCTTTGTGAAGAAAAAGAATAGGTGTTTGCAAAGCTTTTCAGTGAAAAGAAAGAGGAAAAGACAATGATTGAAACAAGACGTTTATATTACGAGGATGTATATACAAAAGAATTTACGGCTACTGTTATGGAATGCAGAGAAGAGAAAAAGGGATATCGTGTGATTCTTGACGAGAGCGCTTTTTATCCGGAAGGCGGCGGTCAGCCGAGCGATTACGGGACACTGGGAGATGCGAGAGTCAGTGAAGTTCATGAAAAAGATGGAGAGCTCCTTCACTATACAGACAAACCGCTGAAAACGGGTGAGACAGTTGTCGGAAAGATTAACTGGGAACACCGCTTCGATCTGATGCAGCAGCATTCGGGAGAGCATATTGTAAGTGGTCTGATTCATGAGAAATATGGCTATGACAATGTGGGCTTTCATATGGGAAGCGATGTGATTACGATAGATTTTAACGGGCCTCTGACAGAAGTTCAGATGGAGGAAATCGAGCAGAAAGTGAATCAAAAAATATGGGAAAACAGTGAAGTGGAAATTACGTATCCCACGGCTGAGGAACTGGAAGAGCTGCCATATAGAAGTAAAAAAGAACTTACCGGAAAGGTGCGTATTGTGCGTTTTCCGGGAGCGGATCTCTGCGCCTGCTGCGGAACACACGTATCTCACACAGGAGAAATAGGCATGGTAAAACTCCTTTCTGTGATGAAATTCAGGGAAGGTGTCCGTATGGAAATGCTTTGTGGAAAAAGAGTTCTCGACTATCTGAATATGGTCGGTGAACAGAATCATAAGGTGTCTGTGCAGCTTTCTGCAAAGCCGGACAGGACTGCAGAGGCAGTGGCAAGAATGCAGGAGGAGAATTTCAGATTAAAGGGGATCGTTCTGCGGTATGAAGAAGAAATGTATGCTGCAGAGGCAAAAAAATGGGAGAATGCGGGAAATGTGCTTCTTTTCAAAGAAGGAATGGAGGCGGACAGTGTCCGCAAACTGACAGATGCAGTTATGAATACATGTAAGGGAAGATGCGCGGTATTTTCCAAAAATGCAGACGGAAGCTACAAATATGCAATTGGCGAGTGCGACGGTGATTTGCGTTCCTTTACAAAAGAAATGAATGCTGCATTAAATGGAAGAGGCGGCGGAAAGCCATTTTTTGTCCAGGGTTCCGTGCAGGCGTCAGAGGAAGAAATCCGGGAGTTTATCAAAAATGTTTGGTGAGTGTCATGCGCATATAATCATGGATGGAATTAATTACCGTCATGCGGTAGACCTTCACAGAGAGAATGTAAATGAAGAAGCAATACACAGATGTTTTCAGCGATATGCAGACAGCGGTGTGAAATTTGTCCGTGACGGAGGAGATGCGCTTGGTGTTTCTGCGCGGGCGAAGGAAATTGCTCCTGAATATGGGATTGATTACAGAACTCCTGTGTTTGCGATTCATAAAGAAGGCTGTTATGGCTCAATTGTAGGGAAAAGTTTTACAGATTTAAAGGAATTTCATATCAGAGTGCAGGAGGCGAAGGAAGAAGGCGCAGATTTTATAAAGATTATGACAACCGGTCTGCTGGATTTTTCAAATCATGGGTCAATTACCGGAACGCCTCTTGATGGGACAGAAGTAAAAGAAATGGTTCATATTGCCCATGAGGAGGGATTCGCAGTAATGAGTCACACCAATGGCGTTTACGGGGTACGAGCTGCGATAGAGGCAGGCGCAGACAGTGTGGAGCATGGCAATTACATGGATGCGGAAACAGTTTCCATGCTTGCGGACAGTGATACAGTCTGGGTTCCCACCCTTGTTACAGTGCGTAATCTGAAGGGATGCGGAAGATTTGAGGATGAAACGCTTCTTCCCATTATTAAAAAGGGAGAAGAAAATGTAAAGCTTGCCTACAAAATGGGCGCAAAAGTTGCCCTTGGGAGCGATGGCGGCGCTTATATGGTACCTCATGGAAAAGGGATTCAGGACGAATATCAGGCGTTTCTCAATATTCTTGGGGATAACGAAGAGGTTCGTGAATGGCTGAAAAATGGTGAAACAGAAATAAAAAAACGATTTAAACATAGCTGATATGCATTTGCTGATTTCAGCAGAAGCTCAATCCTCATCTGATATACGCTCCAAGAGGGCGCAAGACATCCGGCGGATGTCTTTTATGCGCCGACAGTAACGGAGTGAATCTGGAGCGCGTCAGGCGTCTGTGATCTGTAGGGCTTCATAGATATTGGAAGTGACAGATTTAGAGGGGTCAAATGTGATGCGTACGCCGGATCCTTCTGCCAGACCTCCGGTGGAAATATCAGAAGCATTGTCTGTACGGAAAATTGCCATGACTCCATCGGATGTTCGGGTAGTCACAGTATTTGCAGTGGTTCCGATTACAGTTCCGGTAACTGAGAAAGAAATATGACGTTTGCTCAGATTTTTTGGATTATCTCCTGTGACTGAGAGGATAGTGATTCCAGCCAGTGTATCTTCTTTAAGTTCGCCTGTATATGTAACGGTAATGCTGGCGCCAGGAGAGATTCCGCCACTGAAATATACAGGGGAGGATGCCAGATCAAGGTTCATGATTGCGCTTTTTCCATTTGGGATAATCTGCAGGACATTAGTGTCTACAGTCTGTATTTCGGCTCGAAATTCCTTGATATTTTCGTCTGCTGACGGAGTGGGCGAAGGAATCCCTTTTTTGGCGCTGAAATCTTCAGAATCTGAAATGCTTAATACTTTCAGAGGGCTGGTATTTAAATCAGAAGATGCGTTAACCTTTTCGGAGGGAGCGTTTCCTCTGAATTTAAGATAAACCCAGTTGCCTTTTTTTAGTCCGCCCTGATAATATTGGGCTGTTCCGGTGATGGGATATGTGGCAGTGATGCCTTTATCAGATTTAACAGTTATGGTGTTTGGGGTCAGCTTTTGTACCATTCCATAGAGTTTATGTGTTTTCAGTTTTGCCTTTTTATGAAAGTTATCTACAACTTTCAGAGCTTTTACCATACTGGTATCGGTAGTTTCCAGCTTGCCTTCGTAGATGACGCTGATCTCATCTCCGGCAATCATGCCTGCCTTACATTCAAGAGCAGCCTGAGATACATCGAATATATAGGAGGCATCGTCAACTGATAAAGTGAGGGCACTTCCGGTAAAATTATCAAGTTTGCCAGTAAGTTCGTCTATATAGACACGTTCTCCGGGTGCTGTGGGAGTTTCTTCTGAAGTGGGGGCTTCGGCTGACAGGTCTCCGGTAGAGGTGAATTTCTCAAGCATATTTCCAAGACTGCAGCCGCAAAGAGCTGCAGTCATGCCGGCACAAATGCACACGGCCAGTAATTTTTTTATTTTCAATCTTTTTCCTCCGATATAGCAAAGGAATAACTGCCGGGAGAGGCGGGAATGAAATTAAGGATATCCTTGTAATTTTCCCATTCCTCCAGATTTTCTGCAGCCCGGTATATAAGTCCCGTACACTCTGTATCTGCGGCAGTATCCATATAGTTGTCATAATGAACATTGTAGGAATCTGCCGGGGAATTATGCGGAAATTGTCTCATTTTTTTCTCCCTGTGTGTTTAAGATAACATATTGGTTTCAGGGTTATTATATGAAAAAAAGATAAGTATATGCATTTCGCAGATAGAACGGCAGAATTTGGCATTTTAGGTAACAGAGGGGGATTAAAAATCCGCCTAAATTATATTGTACAAAAACGGTGGTGGATTTTCAATAAAAAACAGGGGAAAATAATCTTTTTTGGTTTCTTCGGATAAATTGAAGTGAAAATATTTCAAATAAGTTGCCGAACAGAAGTTTTTGGAGGAAATGTATAAAAAATGCATGAAAAATTTGTGAAAAAATTATCATATATTATATTGTAATTCTGATGATATGTGATATAATCGGCTTAAATAAATAATAGCGAAGTAGGAATTTATGCGTCAAGTGTTCACTGGCTGGGGAGTCGCCGTGGAACGAAAAGCAGATAGTTGCTTACGATATATTTTCCGCACCCGTTGCTACATGTGAGAACATCTCATAATGTGGAGGGATTATTATTTATCTGTAACTCTATTTTTAAAACATTATGGAGGTGTTTTTATTATGCAGAAAAAACAATATTGGAACGTAAAAACCCTGGTGTATATGGCTCTTCTCATTGCCCTTCACCTGATTCTTACACGTGTTTTTGTTATTGAACTAGGCGCGTATCGTATTTCTGTGGGTAGTGTGACCACGATTCTTGCAGGTCTCTGGCTTGGTCCTGTTGCAGGCGGTGTCTGCGGTCTCTGTGCAGACCTTATTGGTTGTATGATGAAAGGATATGCAGTTAACCCGTTTATCACTGTTGCAGCAATTTTATGGGGAGTGATTCCTGCTCTTGCGAAGCCCTTCTTTGTGAATAAAAAGAAAACAGGCAAAACAGTGGGAATCTGTGTGTCAATTGTATTCACAGCAGTTTTAAGCTCCTTGATTCTTACAACAGCAGGACTTGTAATTTTCCTTGGCTATAACTTCTATACGATTATGCCAGGGCGTCTTATTCAGTTTGCAATCCTGATTCCTATTTACTGTGTGCTGACTTGTCTTCTCTATTTCAGTCCCCTGACTGCTATGGTAGTGGGGAATGTCACACCGTCGGTTCTTGAAAAGAAAACCGTATGATTTAAAACAGTATTGATAAAAAATGATTCCCCAAAGATAAACTCCGTCAGATATCTGGCGGAGTTTTTGAGTGTATTTATAACAATTTCATCAATTCGTCTGATATGATGCGATGTCCCAAAGCAGTGAGGTGGATGCCGTCTGCAGTAACTGCTTCAAAGCCGCTTTGGGAGGCGAGCCGGTTAAGCGTGCTGTGAAGGGAAAGAAAGAGCTGTCATTTTGACATAACCGTTTCCAAGAGGAGTGGCGTCGAAGAAACGTCCGCAGTCAGTAATGCTGTCGCCGAAACAGATCAGATGGTTCATTGTTGTATCTCCCTGAACTGGTATCCGGGCTGAACGCGGAACCAGTAAGTGTATATTTTCTGAAATCCCAGAGATTCGTAAAGAGTTCTGGCAGGAGTATTTCCCTCTACAACCTGAAGGTAGGCTTTCTGTACGCCTTTTTTCAAACCTTCCTTTAAAAGTCCGGTGCAGATTTGGCGGGCAAGACCCTGTCCGCGGCAGGATTCTTTTACGTGAATGGCATAGATGCCGATGTAGTCACGGTCGAGAATGCCGAGTCCAGTGGCTATGATTTTGCCGTCTTTTTTTACGCAGGCACATATAGTCTCTTTCAGGATCGCCTGATACATGGAAGGGACTACTTTTCTGTGAATCGGGTTTGTAGTTCTTTTCAGATCAAAAAGACTGGTAATCCACAGTGAGGGAATTTCGTTATGTCTAAATTCTACACGGGGATAAGGAATGTTCAAATGTGCAGAAGAAAGATTCACAGCCATAACGTTGGTAGTATGCTGAATGGAATACCCGCGGTTTTCCAATACATAGTCGAAATCAGGAGAAACGAGAGGACTGATTTTAAAGACGGCAGGAGAACCGAGCCGCTTGTATTCCTGTTCACAAAAGGGGATTTTTTCTCTCCAGGGCAGGGCAGAATTTCCAAACTGCTCGACACTGTTTGTTCTGTGTGTATAAAAATAAGAAAAGCGTAAAATCCAGCCGTCGTAAAGTTCCATTTTATGAGAAGGCCATGCATTCAGTGACATATCTTCAATCTGTTTTATTATTGTTTCCTTTACAATTGATTTCTCGTTCATAATAGTATCCTTATCTGAATTTTGAATTTAATCATGCATCATTATACAGCAGTAAAGCAAAAGGCGCAATAGTATTTAGTTTATAGTTTTTTTAGATATTCGACAAAAAAGCCCTCTGGACAAAAGTATATCTCTGCTCTATAATAAAACTCACCAGAAATCTTCTGGTAATCATAATCCGTCAATTCAGACGGGAATTTCCACTATTTTTTACACTAAAGTACGAAAGATAAAAACAGTATTTAACTGCACCATCCGTTAGAGTATGAAAAGAGTACATATGAGAAGTGAGGTGAAGTTATGTTTTTTTGTACCCTTTTTCCGGTAGTGGTATCTGCAGTGGCGCTTCTTATGGATTTGCGCTCTGCGAAAGTTGACAATGGATGGATCTGCTTTTCCATGGCTATAGGTTTTGGCATCCAGATATGGAAGAAAGGGGCTGCAGGAATATGGGATTTTGCAGCAGGGAGCAGTCTGCCGATTCTGGTTCTTGGAGGACTTTTCTTTTTTCATATGATAGGAGCCGGAGATATTAAACTGTTTTGTGCTCTGGGCAGCGTCTGGGGACCGCGAACAGTATGGAAATGTATTCTTATGTCTTTGTTTCTTGGAGCGGGCATATCTGCCGCAATCTTGATTTCTGAGGGCAATTTCAGCCAAAGATTCCACTATTTTATCCGGTATATTGAGGAAAGCGTAAAGACAGGAGAAATCATGCCTTACAGTGGACTCAATATTTTATCTCCGGAGAGTTTCCATTTTACGGTACCGGTATTTTTAAGTACCGCGTTATACGCAGGAGGTGTCTATTGAACAGTGAGAAGGAATATTTTTGCAGTATGTGATCTGGAAGTGGATTATGCACTGAATTTTATGGATTATCTGAACCAGAAGAAGAATATTCCATTTGAAATCCAGGCTTTTACAACAGTGGAAAGCCTCATTGCATATGGGAGAAAAACACACATAGAGTTGCTGCTTATTTCCGGGAAGGCAATGTGTCGGGAAGTACGGGAACTGGATATTGGTAAAATGATTATCCTTTCGGAAGGAGTACATCCTCCGGAATTGGATTCATATCCAAGTGTGTATAAATACCAGTCATCTTCTGATGTGATCCGTGAGGTTATGGCATGTTATGGCGAAGAGAAGAAGGCGCTTCCGCAACAGTTCGCAGTATTGAAAAAGACAACAGAGATCCTGGGAGTTTATTCTCCTATAGGACGCTGTCTGAAAACTTCCTTTGCGCTGGCACTTGGACAGATCTTGGCACGGGAAAAGGCTGTCTTATATTTGAATCTGGAGGAGTATTCCGGATTTGAGGAACTTATAGGGAAAGGATTTGCACATAATTTGAGTGATCTTCTTTATTATGTGCGTCAGGATAATCAGAATTTAATTCATAAGATGAATGGAATGGTGCAGACTGTCAATAATCTGGATTTTATTCCGCCGGTGCAGACTCCTGCGGATGTCAGAGGTACTCCCTGGAAGGACTGGGAGAAACTGATAGAGATGATCGTCATGGGAAGTTCCTATGAAGTGATTATTCTGGACATTGGAAATGGAATTGATGAGAATCTTCAACTTCTCGACATGTGCAGACGTATTTATATGCCGGTACTGTCAGACACTATGTCTGCCTGTAAAATCGCGCAGTTTGAGAATTTTGTGCGGATATGGGATTTTCCTCAGATATTGGAAAAAACAGTAAAAATCAGACCTCCTTTTCATGTAGGGACGGATTCAGATCAAAATTACATAGAGCAACTGGTATGGAGTGAACTTGGGGATTATGTCCGGGAAATTTTAAGGGCAGAAAGAGAATGAGGTGAGAATGAGCAGAGAATCGTTTCGGATGCTTCGAGGAATGTTGATGGAACAATTGGATCTTTCCAGAGAGTTATCAGATGGAGAGATTCTGGATGCTATAGATGAATTGATTTTGAATCAGATGCGGGAGTCATGCATGCCTTTGAAAGAAAAGGTACAGCTTAGACAGGAGCTTTTCTATTCGGTGCGTAAGCTGGACGTTCTTCAGGAATTGATTGAGGATGAATCAGTGACGGAAATTATGGTTAACGGACCGGATACAATTTTTGTAGAGCGTGGCGGGAAACTGTCCAAATGGCATAAGAGTTTTACATCCAGAGAAAAATTGGAGGATGTTATTCAGCAGATTGTGGGCAAATGCAATCGTGTTGTAAATGAATCGATGCCGATTGTGGACGCGAGGCTTGAGAACGGAGCCAGAGTCAATGCCGTGATTTATCCGGTAGCATTAAATGGTCCTATTCTTACAATCCGGCGTTTTCCGGAACATCCTATCACTATGGAAAAGCTGATTGAACTGGGAAGTCTTTCTCAGGAATGTGCACAGTTTCTTCGCAAGCTTGTGCAGGCCAGATATTCTATGGTTATTGGCGGAGGCACTGGAAGCGGTAAGACCACCTTTCTGGCGGCTTTGTCAGAATTTATTCCCTGCGACGAGAGGATTATCACAGTAGAGGATAATGCGGAATTGAGAATACAGGGAATTGAGAATCTGGTACGACTGGAAGCGAAGATGGCAAATGTGGACGGTGGTGCATCTGTAACGATTCGTGAGTTGATCAGAACGGCTCTTCGAATGAGGCCGGACAGAATCATAGTAGGAGAAGTACGCGGAGGAGAAGCAATGGATATGCTGCAGGCGTTGAATACAGGGCATGAAGGAAGTCTGAGTACTGCTCATGCCAACAGCAGCAGAGATATGCTTTCCCGTCTGGAAACGATGACTTTGATGGGAGTTGAACTGCCGTTGGAAGCGATACGCAGACAGATTGCTTCCGGAGTAGATATACTTGTTCACCTTGGAAGAATGCGGGATAAATCCAGAAAGGTTTTGGAAATAACTGAAGTATGCGGCTTTGAAAAGGGAGAGATACAGACTCAGCCGCTATACCGGTGGCAGGAAGGGAGAGGTTTGGTAGAATCAGCGCCCCTTCTTCACCGGGAAAAATTGGAACGGGCGGGGATTGAATTATGAAAAATGGGAAAGAGAAAGAAAAAAACTATGGAAAAAGAGACTATGAACATTATCAATTTTCTGCAAAAGAAATTCTGAAATATACAGGACAGGGAGCGGCGCTGTGTCTCTTGGCAGATTATTTGTTTTATCAGAGCCTCTGGGCGTTGCTGTTGATGGCGCCTGCAGTTTTCTTTTATCTTAGATGGAGAAGGAAGCAATTGATAAAGAAGAGGAAAAAAGACTTAAATTATCAGTTTAAAGATGCTCTTACCTCCTTGAGTGTGGCTGTGCAGGCGGGATATTCTGCAGAAAGCGCGGTGAGCGCCTGTGTCCGCGATTTGGAACGGTTATATGAAAAGGGAACGGATATTTTGGAAGAATTCCATTATATTGAGAGCCAGCAGCATATCAGTGTTCCTCTGGAGGAGTTGTTTCTGGATTTCGGAGATCGATGTCAGGTAGAAGACATTGAAAACTTCGCTGCAGTTTTTTACACAGCGAAACGTACAGGAGGTGATATGAATAAGGTAATTCAGAAAACTGCGCGAATGCTGGGGGATAAGATTGATGTAAAGAAAGAAATAGAGGCGACTCTGGGAGCGAAAAAATCCGAGCAAATGGTTATGAGTCTGATGCCTGCCGGAATTATTTGTTATCTGCAAATGACATCCCCTGGATTTCTGAGTGTTTTATACGGAAATCCGTTTGGGGTTATTGCGATGACAGTGTGTCTTGGAATTTATGGGACTGCATATTGGCTTGGCAGAAAAATTGTGGATATCGAGGTGTGAGCTGAGAATGTGGATACATATTGTTGTTTTTGTTATAATTCTGGCAATTTATGCAGGGTGGAAAAGAGGCTGGATACCAAAAGAAGGAATCGGTGGAAAAGAAGGAATGAAATTGTTCCTTCTGGTGGCAGCTTTAGGGAATATTCTGGGCCTGCTCCTCAGCGCAGGCAGTGAAAATGGAAAAGTCTATACGCAGGGGTACAGACTGAAAAAGGAGGAAACAGGAGCTTATGAGCAGGAATTTTTGGTGTCTGTAGATGGAGAGAAGGCAGGAACTTTATATGTGCAGATACCAGAAAAGGAACTGGAAGAATCCAAAGAACCGCAGGAAAGCAGAAAGTTGACAGAAGAAGAGAAAAGGCAACTGGAATTAAAAGATGCCATAGCCAGATACAATCAGAAAAAAAACGATCCGGATTACTATTACCTGCCGGAATCATGGGATGGCAAGAGGCTTGAATGGGAAAAACCGAAAGATACAACAGGAGCTTTGATTTCAGGTTTGTTCTTTCTTTCTGCACTGCTTATTCTGATTATGAAAGGACGTGAGGAGGAGGTGAAGATTCAGAAACGATATGAAGAACTGCTTATGGATTATCCGGGGCTTATTATGAAGTTTACTCTGCTTGTTCAGGCAGGTATGACAGCACGAAAGGCTTTTGAGAAAATTTCTCTGGACTATAAAAGAAAGAAAAAAGTTAGACCCCGTTTTGCTTATGATCAGATTCTAAGCGTTTGTTATGAAATGGACAGCGGTGTTTCGGAGATGGAGGCATATCGAAGATTCGGTGAGCGATGCGGACAGGTGAAGTACAAGACGCTGGCAACTCTGCTTATACAAAATCTTCAGAAAGGGAGCAGGCACTTGTCTGACATGTTGGAAAAAGAGTCTGTAGAAGCATGGGAAGAGAGGAAAAGAAAGGCACGAGTGTTGGGAGAAGCGGCAGCAACAAAACTTCTTGTACCGATGATTATGATGCTTTTGGTAGTTATGGCATTGATTATGATACCCGCATTTCTTTCGTTTTATGGCGGGATATAAAGAGAAGGAGGAAATAATATGGAGAAATTTCGGGAAATTGCAGAAGAGTTTGCAAGAGAAGAAGACGCGGTAGGTGTTGTTGAGATTATTCTGATTCTGGTGGTGCTTATCGGACTTGTTATCATTTTTAAAGACCAGCTTACTGCCCTTGTTGAGAAGATTCTTTCTAAGATAACAAAACAGAGTAATTCTATTTAAACTATGGATCAGGAGGAGGTGTATTCTCATATGGCGAGACGCGGAAGTATTACAGTTTTTTTATCGCTGATACTCAGTCTTATGGTGTCTCTGGTTTGTGCCGGTATTACATCTGTCAGAATAGCGGCTGCAAGAGTCCAGATTTTAAATGGAATGGACATTGGGCTTTATTCCCTGTTTGGGCAGTATGACAGAAAACTTCTGGAAGAGTATGATTTGTTTGCATTAGACGGTTCCGGAGGAGGAGGGGAAGTGAAGCTGGCGACGGTCTATGATAATCTGATTTCTTATATGGAGCCTGTTTTAAAACAAAACAGTCAGAAGCTGTCCTTGAAAGGAGGAGGGTTTACAGGGTACAGGCTGTTAACAGATGAGAGCGGAATGGCATTTTATCAGCAGATTGTAAACTATATGAAAGAAACACTGGGAAGTCAGGGGATACAGCTCCTTCTTGGAAAAATGCAGGAAAGAGAAAATAAAGTTAAGGATGCAGAAGAGGAAGGGCGGCGTGCAGAATCAGGAGGTGCTCTGGAATCCTATGATACGGTTGTAAATCAGGCTGAACAGGCTTCCAAAGAGGCTGCTGCTGAAAAAGAAAATTCAGGAGAAGTTCCGGCACAGCCTCCGGTGGCACAGCCGGCAGAGAATCCCATAGCTGTGATACGGAGAATTATGAAAATGGGGCTTCTGGAGCTTGTGATACCGTCAGGAAATGAGATTTCTTCTAAGGAGACAGATGCGCGTAGTCTGGTCAGTGGAAGGGTGTTACAAACAGGACTTCCTATTCCTGATGGTCTGGAGAATGATGATTCCTATGCGGCGAAGCTTTTATTTCAGCAGTATCTTATGAGCAGACTGGGGAATTTCAGAAAGCCATCCGGCGGTGGACTCTCATATCAGGTGGAATATATTCTGGGTGGGAAATCTGCAGATACGGACAACTTGAAAGCTGTGGCAAAGAAGCTTTTACTTGTAAGGGAGGGAGTGAATTTTGCATGTCTGGCTGCGGACAGTACAAAACGTGCGCAGGCAGAGGCGCTGGCTCTTGCTATTGCCTCAGGGTTTCTGATTCCTCCGGCGGCATCAGCCATAACTGCGGCGCTTTTGTTTTGCTGGTCATTTGCAGAGAGTATTCTGGATGTCAGAGAGCTTTTTGACGGAGGGAAAGTACCACTGGTGAAGAACGGCACAGATTGGCAACTTTCACTGGAAAATCTGCCTCATCTCCTGGAAGGGCTGGATTCTGTACGAAGAAGCAGTGAAAATGGCATGTCATATGAAGATTATCTGCAGATATTTCTTATGACTGTTGGAAAAGAAAAAAAGGTTATGCGAGCGATGGATATGGTAGAACTGTCGGTTAGAACTATAGGGGGAAAACCGGATTTTAAACTGGATTCCTGTATTACGTCTATTGAGGCATCTGCGGATGTGGAGGTTAATAAAATGAAGACGTTTACAGTGACCAGACAGTATTGCTATGAATGACATGAAAATTGTTATAGAAAGGGGTGCGAAAAGATGCTTTTTCAGAGAGATACGATGAAAAAAATACAGATAAACAGATGTGGGAAAAATAATAGAAAGAGTAACATAAATAGTAAGGAAACAGAAAAAAGAGAAAGGAAACGCTCTTTAAGATGTCGGTTTTTTCTGCGTCCCCCGAAATGCAGAAGAATGCTTTCTGGAAAGGTATCTTTTTGCACCTCTTCGGGGAGAGCCTGTGGCAGGATAACAATGGCGAAAGCAAGTCTGGCTGTTGAAACTGCTCTTGTCCTGCCCTTGTTTTTTATGGGAATGGTAACGTTGATTTCCTTTATGGATATTTACCGGCTTCAGACGGAACATCTGACTAAGCTATGTGAAAGGGCGAAGCAAGCGGGAATGTATGCCTATGTACTTGAGGGGGAGGGACCGGAAGATATTACTTTGCCGGATATGTACAGTTATAAACCAATAGGGGGAGTGATACCTCTTCCGACCGTGCGAATGCATAATACAGTAAAGGTCCATGCGTGGACGGGAAAGGAATATGGGACAGAAAGCGAAGAACTAGAGCAGAGGGAGCCTGAAAATATGGTGTATATGACAGAAAACGGAAGCGTGTATCACAAGAAGCTGGGATGCAGCTATCTGAATCTTTCTGTTAGGCAAATTCCCGGGAACTCAGTCCTGGGAACGAAAAATATGTATGGTGAAAAGTATACAGCCTGCGAAGCCTGCAGTCGGAATCAGAAACCTGGAGGCAGTGTTTACATCACGAAACAGGGAAACCGCTATCATAACCTTGGTACCTGCAGCGGGTTGAAACGCTCCGTACGTATGGTAAAGGAATCAGAAGCTGGGGATGTGTGTGCCTGTAGCAGGTGTGGATGAGTAGAAAGAAGGAGAATTATGCTGAAAGAAATATGTATACTGGGATTTCTGGGATTGAATACATGGACAGATATAAGGAGAAAGGAGATTTCCCTTGTTGCAGCGGCGGTATTTGCGGCGGGCAGTCTGATCTGGACGGCTTGCACTGGCAGGATATCTACGAGTTTTTTTATCCCTGTGGGAATCAGTGCTTTTTTTCTGGTAGTAAGCATTGTGACAAAAGGAGCTCTCGGAATGGGAGATGGATGGCTGATGATGGCTCTTGGGATAGCGATGGAAACAGAAGAGTTTCTTGTAATGCTGCTGATTGGTCTGGGAGGTAGTGCCATATGGGCAGGAATTCTTCTGGTGATATTGCATAAAGAGAGAAAAGCCGAGATTCCTTTCGTGCCGTTCCTTTTTCTTGGGTATATAGGAGGTGTGCTTTTGTGGAAATAAAGAAAGGAAGTATGACGGTAGAAACAGCATGTCTGATGCCTTTGATTCTTCTTGTTCTCATGGGGCTTATTTATTTGTGCTTTTTCGTACATAACAGAGCATGGCTGACTGCAGCGGCATATGAGTCTGCAGTCAGCGGAAGTATGGAGGGAATAAAAAAGCAGGGTCAGATATATGAAAATGCAAGAATGAGAAGTGAAGTTCTTGGGAATCAGGGATTTTTCGGAGCAGAAAATCTGAGTACACAGACGAATGTCGGGGGAGAAGTTCAGGTAACCTATGATTTGGATACGATTTCCGGATATGGGATTTTTAACTGGCACTTACGTACCGAGGGAACATCACAGGTTATACGCCCTGTAGGCTGGATACGTAAAATCCGCTCTGCAAAAGCAGTTCTGGGTGAATTTGGGGGGCAGTGATGTATACAGAATATAAACGGGATATGAATCATAATTATCTTGTGCTTCATGGTGAAAAAGAAATTGATACTTCTTCTTATCAGGTCAGAATGATGGTTGGGAATGTTGTCCCGTCTCTGATAAAATGCAGGATTCAGGGGGTGAATGGGGATTTTTCTGTATATTACGATATTACATCACGCCAGGCGCTTGCTTCTTTTTATGAGAACAGAAAGCTAGGACAGGATGAAGTGAAATTGATTTTTGGGGAATTTATCCGGGTTATGGAAGATATGGCGGAATATCTGATGAATCCTGAACAGCTTGTGCTCATGCCGGAGTATATGTTTCTGGAAGTGGAAAAAAGAGAAATAGGTTTTTGTTTTCTTCCGGGATATAAGAAAGATCTGAGAGAACAATTTCAGGAACTTACAGAATATATTCTTCCTAAAATAAACCATGAGGACGATATGGCGGTCAGGATTGGATATGGAATATACAGAAGAGCAATGGAAGACAGTTTTCATCTGGAGCATATAAAGGAAGAACTGTACAGAGGACGTGACAGAGAAGCGGACAAGGATGAGGACATAGCATTGAGACCGCACGAAAAAGAAAGAGAGGAGCAGAAGATACAGACAGAAGAGACAGCTATATTTGGAACAGGGGCAACTGATATTAAAAGTGAACAGTTCTGGAGAGATAGTTGCAGGCAAAGCATGGATGATAAGAATGAAAAATTCAGAAATAAAAAGAACAGTTACGGGATTTTGAAAAAAATTGCAGGTATTGCGGGGGGAAGTCTGGTTTTGAGTATGATTCTGGCTGCGAAGATGTTGGGATATCTGTCAGGAATAGAACTTTCAGTAATTCTTGGGATTTTAATTACGGTAATGGGGGCAGGAATGCTTGCTTATACAGTTGCAAAAAAATTAAAAAAGAAAAAAGAAGAAGAAAGAAAACAGGATTCGGAGAGGGATTTGAGAAGAGCACATGCGAAAGCGGAAAGGAAAGAACAGGAAGAAAAGAATGTTTTTAGGGAAAAAACAGAAAGGGATACGGAAGGTTTGGGGCGAATGCCGTTGCAGTTTCGGGCAGGAACAATACAGGAGAATAAGTCGACGAAAAACGTCGGAGAAACAGTAGTTCTTTCTATGAACAATACAAATGGACCGCCCAGCCTGGTAAGCAGAGAACCGGGAGAGCTTGCAACAATTTATATTGAAAAAGAACTGGTGGTTATCGGAAAGCTTCAGACTGCGTCAGATGCAGTCATTGATCTTCCTACAGTGAGTCGTGTCCATGCGAAAATAAAAAAGAAAGAAGAGGGATATTATCTGACAGATTTAAATTCCAGAAACGGAACAACAGTAAACGGAAGGCTTTTGAAAGCAGAGGAAGAGTATTGTCTGCAAAACGAAGATGAGGTTGCATTTGCCCAGGCAAGATACGTTTTTTTGGAATGAAAGAAGGACAAATCTTGAAAATAGAATTTTATAAGGATGAAATGGATTTTATCAAGAAATACTTTGAAAAAATCAGCCAGGTCTGATAAAATGTTTCTGTGAAATTGAAAAAGCAGAAAAGAGGTTAACAGTGGAAGAATTAAAAAAAGAACCAGTGACAGTTGCATTGATTCTTATAAATGTGTTGGTTTTTCTGTTTGTGGAACTGACTGGCGGGACAGATGATACCATGCATATGGTAGAATGCGGAGCTGCATATGCACCGGAAATTCTGAACGGCGGTGTATACAGGATATTTACCAGTATGTTTCTGCACTTTGGATCTCGGCATCTTGTTAATAATATGCTGGTGCTTTTTGTATTGGGCGGAAGACTGGAACAGATTGCCGGAAAAATCAGATTTTTGATCATTTATCTGTTCGGAGGAATCGGAGGAAATCTCCTTTCTCTGTATATAGAACTGAAAAAAAATGAGTTTGCAGTGTCAGCTGGCGCTTCAGGAGCAGTGTTTGCGGTGATGGGAGCCATGATTTATGCACTGCTTCGACATAGGGGCAGGGTGGGAGACCTTTCTGTCAGACAAATGGTAATCATGGCTGCCTTATCGCTTTACTTTGGTTTTGCCAGCAGCGGTGTGGATAATGCCGCACACGTTGGAGGATTGTTCGGCGGGTTTGTATTAGCCGTGCTTTTGTATCATCCCAGAAAAAGTTTGAAAACAGAGCCTTGATCAGGTTGGCTTGTTACTTCAATATGACCACCATGTGCCTGAATAATCTGCTCAGTTATGGCAAGACCCAGTCCGGTTCCCGTTGGTTTGGAGGTAACGAAGGGGGAGAAAATGTGGTTCATTTGTTCCTGAGTCATGCCGCATCCGTTATCTTCGATAGAGATACAGATACCTTGTCCTGTGTTTCTGAGACAGACTTTAATCCGACCGTGAGTATGTGTAATAGATTCGGTCGCATTTCGGAGCAGATTTAAAAGAGCCTGACGCATTTTGAGTCTGTCTATAGGGAAAGAACGTGTGCTGTCTGAAATATCTGTGTCCAGAGCAATTCCCAGATAGTCCAGTGTTGCTTGTTCACTGGATAAAATATTGCGGAGGAATTCATCGGGAGCAACAGGATGTAAAGACAGTTTGTCGGCATTGTTGTAATTTGAGAATTCATTAAGCAGTTCTTTTACATAGTCCAGATTGTCCTGTAAATCTTCCCATTGCGGATCATTAATGAGCTCCGGATGGGAGGAGGCCATTAATTGGAGTTCACTGTTGATCAGCGCCAGTGGATTGCGGATTTCATGGGCGAATTTTGATAATGTAATTTGAAACTCATTTTTTAATTGTTCTGCTGTGGTATTAACCTGCATATCATCACCTCATGAAAAAGTGTATCACTTAGGTTTTTTAATATCAACAAAATCCGTACTGAAAAATTCGCATAAAAACGACAAATCATAAAGGGATAATAACAGGAAAACGCATAAAATATAAGGGATTGCGGGTTTCTGTTTTTTATCATATAAAATAATAATGAAATTGAAAAAGGAGAGGGAAATAAACATGGAAAATTGTATTTTTTGTAAAATCGCAAATGGGGAAATCCCGGCAGCTACACTGTATGAGGATGAAGATTTCCGCGTTATTCTGGATTTGGGACCCGCAAGCAAGGGACATGCACTGATTCTCCCTAAAACTCATGCGGCAAATATTTATGAGATGTCTGATGAGTTGGCGGCGAAAGCGATGGTTCTCGCAAAGAAGATGGCAACAGTGATGACGGAAACTTTGAAATGTGATGGACTTAATATTGTTCAGAATAATGGAGAGCCGGCTGGTCAGACTGTTTTCCATTTTCATATGCATCTGATTCCGAGATATAAAAATGACGGAGTTGGAATTACCTGGACACCCGGTAAACTGACAGAAGAGGAAAAAGAGGAAATTCTTGCGAAAGTAAAAGCTTGAGGGTTTTGCTGACAAGGAGATACAAATGATGACAAACGCGGATTTTATGCTATTCTACAAAAAATACCGTGGTTTCTCAAGAAAAATGGCAAAGAAGCTTGTACGCGATGAATACATAGCTGATGATATCTGTCAGGAGGTTTTCGCCAGTATTTATAATATGGGCGAAGGTCTGGATTTGTCAAACGAAAGAAAAATTTATGGATTGGTGAAAACAATTACGTTTAATAAAGTGAGCGACTACTACAGAAGAGCTCATAAGAAGCATGAGTATAATGTGGGAGAAATCACAGATGATAAGAGTTTTAAGGAATTGAGCTATGAGATTGATGATATGATCATGGGACTGGAAACTCATCATAAAATTAAGTTGCTTTTTCAGGAATTACGAAAGAAAAATGAATTGAATTACGAGATTTATATCAGAGTTAAAATCTTTGATATTTTGCCAGGCTTCGTTGCGGAACAATTCAATATCACAGTCAGTAATGTGAATAACAGAATTATGAGAACGAAGCGCTGGCTGAAAGAGGAGTATCAGAAAATTGCGGATTGATTACCGGATAAGAATGACTATTTTCGAACGAGTTCCTCTATAATGGAAGTTATTTGCTGGATAGAGTCCATATGTTTATTGGCAGACATGGCGCTGATATATGTTTTTCGGTTTGCATATAATTTGTGAACAGCATCCAAAAGAGACTGCGCGGTAATCTCTTCTTCTTCCATAACCATACTGAAGCCCTGGCGCTCAAAGGAGCGAGCGTTGAGAATCTGGTCTCCTCGGCTTGCGTTTGCAGAAAGCGGGATTAACAGATTTGGTTTTTTTAATGCATTAAGTTCGCAGATTGCATTAGCGCCTGCGCGGGAAATAACGATATCTGCAAGGGCAAATAAATCAGGAAGTTCATCTTTGATGTATTCAAACTGGACATAGCCTTCTGTTGATTTGAGACTTTCATCGGTTTTGCCTTTTCCGCAAAGATGAATAACCTGAAAGTCTTTCAGAAGTTCAGGAAGAATTTTGCGGATGTTTTCGTTAACAGACGCAGCGCCAAGGCTTCCTCCGATTACCATAAGAACTGGTTTTTCGTCAGTGAAACCGCAGAATTCTCTGGCGGTTTCCTTATCGCCATCCATCAGTTCGCGGCGGATAGGAGTACCGGTAAGAACTGCTTTGTCTTTGGGAAGACTGCTGACTGTTTCCGGGAAATTGCAGCAGATTTTTGCGGCAGAGGAAAGGCAGAGTTTGTTTGCGAGTCCGGGAGTCATATCAGATTCGTGAATGATTGCCGGAATCCTGCATTTTTTTGCTGCGATAACAACAGGTACAGTAACGAAACCGCCTTTAGAGAAAATTACATCAGGCTTTAATTCTTTTAAAAGTTTTCTGGCTTGATGGAAACCTTTAAGAACTCTGAACGGATCAGAGAAATTTTTCAGGTCAAAATAACGTCTTAATTTACCGGAAGAGATTCCGTAATAGGGGATTCCAAGTTCTTCAATGAGTTTTTTTTCGATTCCGTCATAAGAACCGATATAGGAAATCTGATAGCCGAGCTCTTTAAGTCTGGGAATTAAGGCTATATTTGGAGTAACATGTCCGGCAGTACCGCCGCCGGTAAGTACGATATGTTTCATAGGGGTTCCTCCTAAGGATTTCTTTTTGATATTAATTATATCATTAATCATAAATATGAACCCACGTGAAGAAATTGTCAAGGAAAGATAAGAATAATGGGAGAGAAAATGGAGAAAAAAATAAGTGATGAAGAATTGGACAGGCTGCTGGAAGAGCAATTCCTGAACGAAGCCGACGCAATTGAGGACGCAATTTTCTCTGACGATTTCGAGGAATATGAAGAAGAAACGGAAGAGGAAGTGGATGCGGCTTACGAAGAACTGGTATCTCGTCTTAAAGAAAGGGGAGAATATCGGGAAGAGGACGAAAAGGTTGTTTCTATTCCGGATAGGGGAAAATGCGAGAAAGAATCACCAAAGAAAAAAATACAGAAATGTAAAGAGAAATCATGTATCCTGGACAGCAGGTGTTTCCACAGGGGCATGAAAATAGCAGGTGTGGCAGCAGTTTGTCTGATTAGTGTGTTTGCCGCAAGTATGACCAGCAAAGCAAACAGGCAGTATTTTATTAACAGTATGAAATATCTGGCTGGAGACGATGTCAGGATGATTGTTGATAATGTAGAGAATAATGACAGACATGAAGAAACAGAGGATAAAGCTTTAGAGGAAATTGAGACAAAGTTGGGAATAGAGATGCCGACGATTCATTATCGTCCAAGAGGATTTGATTTTATTAGCTGCGAAGTCGGAGAATTCGGTAACTTTGCCTTTGTAGAATATGAATATCAGGATATGCTTACAACACTGTATGTACAGCGTAAAGATGATGTTCAGGACAGTCTGTATTTTGATTTCCATGGTGAAAAGGCAAAGGAGCTTCGTTTGGACAAAACACAGATTCCAATGGAGGTTTATGAAATTGAAGGTGAGGACAATAGACAATCGAGCTTTATTGCCCAGTGGAATAGAAATGATGTGTTTTATCTGTTTTCGGGAAAAATGCCCAGGCAGGAGTTTGTAAAAATTGTAGAAAATATTCTGTTTTAAGGATAAATACAAAGAATGCAAAGGGAGTTTTTGCAAATGAAGGAGAAATAAAGTAAAAAATGAATAAGAAATTCCTGATATTTGTTGTTACAGGAATAGTATTTCTGGAAATAATAATGTCTGCAGTGCCGTATGGAACTTGGGGAGAAACACATTCGGCTAAAGTCGAAGAGAAGCGTTCCTACAACATGAAATGTAACAGATCTCTTGGGGAAGATCTGAATTATGGTTCCGGGAATATCAGGGTACTATCCAGTAATGAAATAAATATAACCGGAATTACTCAGGGGAATCATACTTGTGAAAAAATATATTTGAAGCTTTATCTGGAACAAAAAGATAACGGTAGCTATTATACTTACAGGAACTGGGATTTATCCAGAGAAAATGCTGATAATATAACGCGGAGTATGAATATTATTGTTCCGAAAGGATATTATTACAGAGTACGAGGCTATCATGCTGTGGAAGACGGTGGTTTAGAATCTCTTTCATCCCTGACTAACGGTGTATGGGTAGGTTGATGGAAGAAAATATAAATGAAAAGCAGGATTCCTGCAGCAGAAAAATAATTATGTAATTTGTCAGAAAAATGCTGTTAAATCAGCCTATTGTAGTGTATAATAAAAAGTAGAAACTACGGGGGGATTCAGGACACAGAAATATGGTTGTCTGGTTAATATGAATGCGGCGAATGAAAAGATTCGCTTGGCAAAGGGGGTCAGCATATGAAAATTACGTTTATCGGGGCAACCCATGAGGTAACCGGAAGCTGTTATTATCTGGAAGCTGCCGGAAAGAAATTCCTTGTAGACTGCGGTATGGAACAGGGACCTAATTATTATGAAAATATGGAGATTCCGGTTCCCTGCAAAGATTTGGATTTTGTTCTTCTGACACATGCACATATGGATCATTCCGGAAATCTGCCCGCGATTTATGCCAAAGGATTTCAAGGACCTATTTACGCGACGGATGCAACTTGCCATCTGTGTGATATTATGCTCCGTGACAGTGCGCATATTCAGATGTTTGAGGCAGAATGGCGGACACGAAAAGCCAGACGTCAGGGAAAACCGGATTATGTACCAGCTTATACCATGCAGGATGCGATGGGGGTACTGCAAAACTTTGTGAACTGTCCGTACGAGAAAAAAATAATGCCTGCTCCGGGGATAGAGGTGCGCTTTATTGATGCAGGACATCTTCTTGGTTCTGCGAGCATAGAAGTGAGGATTACAGAAGGCGATATATCCAAAAAACTTGTATTTTCCGGAGATATTGGAAATCTGAATCAGCCTCTTATCAAAGATCCAACCTATCTTCATGAGGCGGATTATGTGATTATGGAATCTACCTACGGTGACAGAAGTCATGGAGAACGTCCAGATTATGTACAGTGTCTGGCTCGGACTATTCAGGAAACATTTGACAGAGGCGGAAATCTGGTAATTCCTTCTTTTGCAGTAGGAAGAACTCAGGAAATGCTTTATTTTATCCGTCAGATTAAAGCGGATGGACTGGTACATGGTCATGATGGCTTTAAGGTTTATGTGGACAGTCCTCTTGCCAATGAAGCAACAACTATTTTTGCGGAACACAATTATGACTGTTATGATGAGGAAGCGATTGCACTGACGCAGAAGGGGATTAACCCGTTAAGTTTTCCGGGACTTCGTGTTTCTGTTACAAGCGATGATTCCAGAGCGATTAACTTTGATGAGGAATGTAAAGTTATTATCTCTGCCAGTGGTATGTGTGACGCAGGACGAATTAAACACCATCTGAAACATAATTTGTGGGGAGAAAACAATACAATTCTTTTTGTAGGATATCAGGCAGTCGGAACGCTTGGTCGAACACTTCTGGAAGGAGCAAAAGAAGTAAAACTTTTTGGAGAGCCGGTATATGTAGCGGCTCATATATGCCAGATGCCGGGAATCAGCGGACATGCAGACGTCAATGGACTTATTGACTGGGTGAAAGCTTTTAGGGAGAAACCTCGGAAGGTTTTTGTTACACATGGTGAAGACACAGTGACAGAAATTTTTGCCGGACGTCTTAAAGAGGAATTGGGGCTGGACACAATGGCTCCGTTCAGCGGAACGGTTTATGATCTTGTTGCGGATGTGTGTGAATATGAAGCAAAAGGAATTAAAATTGTGAAAGCGTCTGTTTCGCCGAGAACTGCGAAAGCGCGGCGGGCATTCGAGAAACTTCTTGGTCTTGGTCATCGCCTTCTTACTGTTATCAGGAAGAATGAAGGAACACCTAATAAAGATTTGGAAAGATTTTCAAGGGAAATTCAAGCGCTTTGTGATAAATGGGATCGTACAGATATGCCGTAACGGTGTATGGAGATAACCGAAAAACTTCCGGGAACATTGTTCCCGGAAGTCTTTTATAATTCTTCTTATTCGGTTAAAGCAGCTTTCAGGGCAAGGCTCAGCTGATCCGGGCAGGAAGTACCTCTTCCGCCGCAGTTAATTCCTTCCAGACGTCTGATTACTTCGTCAGTATCCATTCCTTCTACCAGTTTTGCGATACCCTGTGTATTTCCTGAACATCCGCCTATGAATTTCACGTTGTGAAGCACCTTATTTTCATCAATTTCAAATTCGATAGCCTGAGAACAGGTTCCCTTTGTCTTGTATATCATTATGATTCCTCCAATTAATTTTTCAATGGATTTAATTATATCAGAAACGAAAAAATTTTTCCAGAGTAAAAAAACACAGCATATCTGCCATATCTATGTTATAATAGCAAAAAAAAGAAAGAGGTGCCGGAAATGAATTGTATCGGAATTATTGGAGCTATGGAAGAGGAAATTTCCAGATTAAAAGAAAAGATGAAAGATGTGGTTATAACGAAAAAAGCCTCCATGGATTTTTATGAAGGAACACTGGAGGGGAAAAAAGCAGTGGTTGTGCGTTCAGGAATTGGAAAGGTAAATGCAGGTATGTGTACACAGATTCTTGCAGATATTTTTCATGTAGATGCAGTAATTAATACAGGAATTGCCGGAAGTCTGAACAATGAGGTGAATATTGGAGACATTGTGCTTTCTACAGATGTACTCCATCATGATATGGATGCGACGGGATTTGGATACAGAAAGGGTCAGATTCCGCGTATGGACGCATTTTCTTTTGAAGCGGATGAGAAGCTTCGTAAACTTGCATGGAAAGTATGTAAAGAAGTGAATCCGGAGATTGACGTGCATGAGGGAAGAATTGCATCCGGGGACCAGTTTATTTCGGATAATGCGGTAAAAGATGCTATTATTTCTGAATTTGGTGGATTTGCAGTAGAGATGGAGGGGGCAGCGATTGGGCAGGCTGCTTATCTTAATGAGATTCCATTTCTGATTATTCGCGCGATTTCTGATAAAGCAGATGGAAGTGCAACTGTGGATTATCCGACTTTTGAAAAGGCAGCGATTGAACACAGCGTGAACCTGACGCTGGGAATGATTAGGGAATTATAAACTTGTTTGCATTGATTTAGGCGGATTCCTGCGGAAATTAGAAGAAATGTATGGCACAGAGACAAAATATACAGCTATGCATATACTGAAATAGATGATAAAAGAAATGCAGGATTTTTTATGTATTATGATGAATACTTCCCATTTCATGCAGCGTATATAAATCCCCTGTTATACGATGGGGAAAAAATACAGGATGAGGAATTTGAACTGATGAAATCCTATTATCCGGATGCGGTAAGAAGAATTCAGGAACGGGTGGAGGAAGAATGCAGCCGCCTGGACTATGAGGGAAGCAGACTGTACGATGAGCATCCGGATAAGTATATGCTGTATCATCTGTGCCGGAAAATAAGAGAAGAGGCAGAACCGGAAATGGAAATACAGGAAGCTATGAAAAGCGGATGGTTGGATGAACTGATTCAGGTGCTTTTATATCAGGAAATTTCCAGAAGAAGGTGCAGAAGACAGCGCTGCAGAAGATTGTTCTGACAGGCGGGAGAAAATTAAAAGAGAGATTCACAGCGATTGAATATAGAGAAAACAGATGGAAAAATTAAAAGAATATTTAGAAGAACAGATTAACGAGCAACTGCAGCAGGCAGTGCTGAGTGCTTCGAGAGGGAATGGGCCTTCAAAGGTTAAAATCCGCCCTGTGAAGCTAAAAAATGAAATTGTTTACCAGACCTCTGCTACAGAGGGAACAAAGGTTTTTCATAAAAATTATACGAGAACAGAATTGATTGAGTATCTCAAGACAGCCCTGAGAGAAGATTTCGGGCAAATGCAGGCAGTCGGGGCTGCGATGGACGGCACTGTACTTGTAAGCAAAAAAGGCAAAGTGACGATTAAGGCGAAACGTCATCCTGTAAAGGCTCCCGTTCAGATTATGGCTCATAATCGGGTGAAGCAGTATATCCTGAAGGAGGGGATTCCGGTTCCGTTTCTTATTGATTTGGGGGTTATGAACGATAAAGGGAAAGTCATTACTTCCAGATATGATAAATTCAGACAGATTAACCGTTTTTTGGAATTTATCGAGGATATTCTGCCTAAACTGGCGAAAGACAGGGAGGTTACAATCCTTGATTTTGGATGCGGGAAATCTTATCTGACCTTTGCCATGTACTATTATCTCAGAGAACTGAGAGGATATGATGTCAATATTATAGGGCTTGATCTGAAAACAGATGTCATTGAGAAGTGCAGCAAGCTGGCTGTGAAATACGGATATGAGAAGCTGCATTTTTATCAAGGGGATATTGCAGAGTATGAGGGAGTTACATCTGTAGATATGGTAGTAACACTTCACGCCTGCGATACGGCAACAGATTTCGCACTGGCGAAGGCTGTCGAGTGGGGAGCGCAGGTGATATTGTCTGTACCATGCTGTCAGCATGAGGTAAACCGGCAGGTAAAGAGCGAATTACTGGAACCTCTGCTCAAATATGGTATTCTTAAAGAAAGAATGTCTGCGCTGATTACAGATGGTGTGCGTGCGAATCTTCTGGAAAGTAAAGGCTATGATACTCAGCTTCTGGAATTTATTGATATGGAGCATACACCTAAAAATATCCTGATTCGGGCAGTAAAAACGGGGAAATACCGAAGCGCTGAAAAAACTGTGGAAATGATGAATGCCCTGCAGATTAGGCCGACTCTGGAAAGATTGCTTTATCCGGAAGAAAACGTACTTGAGAAAGGGGAATAAGATGAAGAGAATCCTGGGGAGAATCGTGGTTCTTCTGTTGGTGTTTGTGCTTGGGGTGGCAGGAACTGCGCTGTTGCTGAACAGTGAGACGACAGATGACCGTTCAGACATGAATGATTCGACATTTCCGGAACTGATGGTGGATATAGGCGGGAATTATGCCAACCGGATGTATGGATATGCACAGCCTATGCAGGCTGATTTTACCAGGGACAGCATCACTCCGCTGGATACGTCGAAGAAGCTTGCCTTTGTGATTCAGCCATATGATACAAAAGTTAAGAGTCTTTCTTATGAAATCCGAACTTCGGATGGGAGTAAGGTTATTGAAAATAAAAAGATAAAGAAACTGAGAGAGGCTGACAGCTATCTGAAGGCAATCATAGCGATTGACAATGACCTCAGAATGAATCAGGAGTATTCCATGCAGATTTCGCTGGATACGGACAAGGGAACTGTCTACTATTATACAAGAGTGATTTCCAGAGCACAGCTTAATACAGAACATTATCTGACATTTGTAAAAGGATTTTATGAAAAATGTATGGATAAGGCCACTGCGGATGATCTGGCAGATTATTTGGAACCTGACAGTAGCGGGAATCCGACAAACTTTTCAAATATAACGATTCACTCGTCTTTGTCGGAGGTGAGCTGGGGAGAATTAAGTCCTAAGATTTACAGAAAAGGAATTCCTGTTATTAAAGATATAAATGAAACAACTGCGAGCGTTGCTATGGAATATCAGATATCCGCGAAGGACAGCAGTGGAGATACGGGAATTTATGATGTTACGGAATTCTACAGAATGCGATATACGGAGGCAAGAATTCGCCTTCTGGATTTTAAACGTTCGGCAAATCGTGTGTTTAATCCTGAGGCATCTGTGGTATCTGACGAGGGATTACTTTTGGGAATCAGAGATAAGGCAGTCAGTTATATGATGAATGAAGAAGGGACGCTGATTGTTTTTGTTCAGCAGGGCGATTTGTGGTCGTATTCTCCTGTTAATGGAAAAATTTCCAAGATTTTCAGTTTCCGTAAGGAGGAAAATGGAGATTTCAGAGATTCCAGAGTGGAACATGATATAAAAATTATCCGTGTCGGAGATCAAGGAGATATTGATTTTGTTCTTTATGGTTATATGAACAGGGGAATCCATGAGGGGCACTGTGGTGTGTGTGTATACCATTACAGCAATGATCAGAATGTAGTTGAGGAGAAGGTTTTTATTCCGACAACAGAATCATATGAGTTTCTGAAAAAAGATCTTGGAACCCTCTCGTTTGTCAATAAAGAGAATAAACTGTTCCTTCTGTTTGCCCAGAAACTTTATCAGATAGATATCAATGAGAGAACTTATCAGGTTCTGGAAGAGGGAATTGATGAGGAAACATTTATAGTATCTGAAACAAACGCTCATGCGGCGTGGCTGCTGACTGGCGAAAAAGGCAATGGAGAGATTAAAGAGATTGATTTCGATACGCTGCAGACGAGAACACTATCTCCTCAGCAGGGACAGCAGCTTCGAACTGTAGGATTTATGAATGAAGATATCATCTATGGACTTCTTAACGAAGGAGATATTCTTACCGACCACAACGGATATATAAAAGAGGGATTTCATACTTTACGCATAGAAGGTTTTGACGGGGAAATTAAAAAAGAATACCATAAAGATGGATTATACGTAACAGATGTTACGGTAGGAAATACTCTTATGGAGTTTGAGCTTTCGGCAAAGTCGGGCGACAGTGCTTATGTTCCGCAGAAAAAAGATAATATTATGAATAACAAAAAGGCGGCATCAAACCGTGTGTCCGTAGAGCTTGTTAATGCATCAGGAACCGGTGTTGTGGTTCGTCTTGCTCTTGATGAGAAACCGGAGACAGAAGAGCCTCTTGTAGTGCGTGCAAAAATGCGCAGTATGGAAGAGAGAGAGATTGTTCTTGATACTCAGATTCCAAAGGACGATATTTATTATGTATACGCACAAGGAGGACTTGACAGTATTTATACGAATCCGGGAGAAGCAGTTAAGTGTGCAGACAAAAAGATGGGAGTTGTATTAAACCGCAACCAGCAGTATGTGTGGGAGAGGGGAAATAAAAAGACAAAGATACAGCTTAACATTGATGATGTTCCCAAGGTTATGAAAGAAGGAGTCTGGAAAGCTCAGAAGATACAGAAGGAGCTTGAAGGAGAAGGAACAGTTATTGATCTTTCCGGCTGTACATTGGACAGTGTTCTCTATGAGGTAAGCGCTCAGAGACCGGTAGTTGCAAAGACAGGTAAAAAGACAAGTGTTGTTATTGTGGGATACGATGAATACAATACTTATCTTTATGACCCGAATAAAAAAGAAGTTTATCCATATGGAATGAATGACAGTACAGCGCTTTTTGAAAAGGCGGGTAATATTTTTATAAGCTATATAGAAAATTTTGCCTATTAAACACACCATGAAAAATTTTCCATGGAACTTATTTACTTTTCAGAAATAATCGTTTAAAGTTAAGAAACAGGTGGTTTTCTATCTCGGTGGAAATATGGAAAGAGATAAAAGCGGGAACGTGCTGTAATATAATTTGGGAGGAAGAGAAATGCAGAATAAGTTATTAAAAAAGTTTAATGACATTTTTGGTGGAGAAGGCGAAGTTCACAGCTATTTTGCACCGGGGCGGGTGAATCTGATCGGAGAACACACCGATTATAACGGTGGGCATGTTTTTCCATGCGCGCTGTCCATCGGTACTTACGGACTGGCTCGTAAGAGGCAGGATAATAAACTTCGTTTCTATTCTGTTAATTTCGAGAGACTTGGGGTTATCGAAACATCTCTTGAGGATTTAATTCCATCCGAAAGTGCGGGATGGACAAATTATCCGAAAGGAGTTATGTGGGCGTTTGAAAAGAGAGGTTTCAAGATGCCATGTGGTGTAGATTTCCTTATATATGGAAATATTCCAAATGGATCAGGGCTTTCCTCCTCTGCGTCTCTGGAGGTTCTTACAGGACTGATGCTGAGAGAAGAATATGGATTTGATGCTCTCACTATGCAGGATCTTGCAATTATAGGACAGTATTCTGAAAATAATTTCAATGGAATGAACTGCGGTATCATGGATCAGTTTGCAAGTGCGATGGGAAAAAAGGACTGTGCAATCTTCCTTGATACAAGTACCCTTAATTTTGAATATGCACCGGTGAAGCTTCCGACTGCCAAAATCGTGATCACAAACAGTAAAGTAAAACATAGTCTGGTTAGTTCTGCATACAATGACAGACGAAACGAATGTGAAACAGCATTGAAAGATTTGCAGACGGTTCTTGACATTAAATCGCTTGGGGAGCTGACGGAAGAGGAATTTGAATCTAATAAAGCAGTTATTAAAAGCGATATATGCCGTAAACGCGCGAAACATGCGGTTTATGAAAATCAGAGAGCGGTAAAAGCAGTTCAGGCTTTGAAAAATAATAATATTGAAGAATTTGGAAGATTGATGAATGCATCTCACGTCTCTCTTCGCGATGATTATGAGGTATCCTGTGAAGAAATCGATGTTCTGGTAAATCTGGCATGGGAAACTCCGGGAGTGATTGGATCCCGTATTACAGGCGGCGGTTTCGGTGGATGTACAGTGAGTATTGTGGAGAATGATGCAGTAGATAATTTTATTGAAAGTATCGGAAAAAAATATAAAGAAAAAGTTGGACATGAAGCGGAATTTTATGTAGTTGAGATTGGTGACGGCGCTCATGTACTAGCATAAAAAACAGGGGGATTCAGTAATGTTAAGCGAAAATATCAAGAAACTTGTACAGTATGGAATTGAGACAGGGCTTACACCTGCCTGTGAAAAAAATTATACCATTAACCTTCTTCTCGATGTATTTAAGGAAGACGAATATGTTGAGACAGAGGAGGAATACAGTGATATCAATCTGGAAGAGGTTCTTGGAGAACTTCTTGATGAGGCGGTGGAAAGAGGCCTTATAGAGGATAGTATTGTATATAGGGATTTGTTTGATACAAGATTGATGAACTGTCTGATGCCGCGTCCGGCGCAGGTTCAGAAAGAGTTCTGGGACAGATATGAAAAGAGCCCGGAGGATGCAACCGATTATTTTTATAAATTAAGTCAGGACAGCGACTATATCCGCCGTTACCGCGTATGCAGAGATCAGAAATGGTCTGTGGACAGTGAATTTGGAAAAATTGATATTACGATTAATCTTTCCAAGCCGGAGAAGGACCCGAAGGCGATTGCTGCTGCGAAGCTTGCGAAGGCGAGCAGCTATCCAAAATGTCTTCTCTGTCCGGAGAACGAAGGATATGCAGGGAGAGCAAATCATCCGGCAAGAGAGAATCACAGAATCATCCCGATTACGGTTAATGACAGCCCGTGGGGATTCCAGTATTCTCCATATGTGTACTATAATGAACACTGTATTGTATTTAACAGCCAGCATACGCCGATGAAGATTGAGAGAAACACGTTTGTGAAACTGTTCGACTTTGTGAAGCTTTTCCCTCACTATTTCCTTGGCTCAAATGCAGACCTGCCGATTGTAGGAGGTTCTATTTTAAGTCATGACCATTTCCAGGGCGGACATTATACCTTCGCTATGGAAAAGGCTGAGATTGAGAAACACGTAACGATTCCGGGATATGAAGATGTGGAAGCGGGAATCGTGAAATGGCCTCTCTCTGTGCTTAGAATCCGCCATAAGGATGAAAAGAGACTGATTGAGCTGGCAACTCATGTGTTGGAATGCTGGAGAGGCTATACCGATGAAGCTGCATTTATTTATGCAGAGACAGACGGGGAGCCTCATAACACGATAACACCAATTGCACGTAAGTCAGGAGAACTTTTTGAGCTTGATCTTACACTCAGAAATAATATTACAACAGAGGAGAATCCTTTGGGAGTTTATCATCCCCATGCGCAGTATCATAACATTAAGAAAGAGAATATAGGTCTGATTGAAGTTATGGGACTGGCGGTTCTTCCGGCAAGATTAAAAGAAGAGCTGGAAATTCTGGAAGAGTATATTCTTGAGGGTAAGGATATTTCTTCCAATGAAAAGATTGAGAAGCATGCCGCGTGGGTGGCAGAATTTCTGCCGAAATATGAGAAGATTGATAAAGAAAATATTCAGGATATTCTCAGACTTGAGGTTGGAAATGTTTTTGTACATGTGCTTGAAGATGCAGGTGTGTATAAATGTACAGAAGAAGGCAGAAATGCATTTATGAGATTTATTGAAACACTGTAAAACTGCCTGTAAGGCTCAGAGGAACCTGGCATTTGGAGGTAGAATGACATATGAATAAAGGCAGAATAAATATTAGAGGAACGAGAGTACTGGCATGGATTCTCGTGGCGGTACTATTGACAGGAGGAATTCCTGTTCAGGCGGCGGATTTCGAAGGGAATGCGCAAGCATATTCCGATGTTGAGGACATCTTTTCTGCTGGAGAAACAGAAGATATCTTCACAGATAATGCAGGGGATACGGAGACAACGGTAACGCCGTTTCCCACGGGAACGCCGGATGAGACCCCGTCAGAAAAGCCACAGTTGAGTGTTACGCCGGAACCAGACGCGACTCTGACACCGGATGTTACACCTGAAGTAAGTTTGACTCCGACACCGGGTGTCACGGATGAGACAGATGTGACCCCGACACCGGAGATTACGCCGACTCCGACCGTAACCCCTACGCCTGTTCCTGAAGGATATATTCTAGTGCGTTTTGCGGAATCGAAAGACAATTATTATGAAGGTCTGGATAAAATGATCCGTTGGGATGAGGAAGTAGAATTGCCGGATGTTCCAGGAAGAGCAGGTACGGAAGGAAACTTCTGGAAACTGGAGGAGGACAAAAATCTGGATAACAGTATACTCTGCGAAGATGCCGGTACAAAGGTGCCTATCAGGAGGGACGAACCCTGGGGCGATTACATGGAAGACAGAGTCCTGACTTTCTATGCTGCGAAGAAGTGCAGAGTCACCCTTTATAATAATTCCGGTACAAGTATATATGATGGAGGAATTCTGGAGGCTTATGAAGGTCAGACTGTTGTTTTGCCTGATATGCCGGGAAGCAAATATGTAAATTACGGATGGACAAGCGTAAAGGGCGGAAGGGAAGTAGAATTTGAGCTGAATTCCCGGTACCGCATTCTGGACGATCTTGACCTGTATATGATTCGTTATACAGCTCTTAAAGTGGAATTCCGCCTGCTGAATGGTTCTTCCAACAGCGCATATTCCGGACTGACGATTACCGCAGTAAAAGGCGATAAAGTAAAATTGCCGGAGATTCCGCAGAGAACAGGATATACGGGGAAAGGATGGTCAAAAACGAAGAACAAAGGAAGCGTTTCCTATAAACAGGGACAGACCATTACGATATCCGGAAATATGACGCTTTATGCAGTACAGTCAAAGCTTCCTTACAGTATATCGTTCAATAATAACAGCGGAACAAGTACAAGCAAGACCTATGCGGATCTTAAAATGTATGCGGCTAAGAATCAGACGATAACTCTTCCGGAGCTTCCGAATGCAAAGGGATATCAGAATGTAGGATGGACAACTGCCAAGGGGAAAACAACTCCTGTTTATAAAGCCGGTTCCAAAGTGAAAGTAACAAAGAACATGAAGTTCTATACAGTGCGCAGGAAGAGCAATTATTATAATGTGGAATTTTTCTATGGAAACGGAAAGAGCAATTCTGCATATAAGAAGCTGAAGATGCGCGTGGAGGAGGGGACAGAAATCAAACTTCCTCTTGTTCCGGCAAGAAACGGCTACATTAACAAGGGCTGGTCAACCAGAAAAAATCCGGTTGTGGCAACAAGCAGAAAGACTTACACAGTGCGCAGGAATGTGAAATTTTATTCTGTGCAGGTGAAGGCAGTAAAGGTGACTCTGTATAAAGAGTCGGGAGATTTCTACAGGTCTACGACTATGGCGAAGGGATCCGTTTATACCCTGCCCTGTGTAAGGAACGCTGCCGGATATACGTTTATGGGATGGTCGGACAAACCAAAACAGTCAGTAAATCCTCAGTATGAGCCGGAGATGGAAATTACGGTGGAAGAAGACATGGATTTATATGCAGCAGTATTTCGAAAGTCAGATGAGCCGGATTTGCCTGCAGACAAGCTCCCCCAGTGGAATAACTACAAGTATAAGAGAGTTGTATTTGTCGGCGATTCCAGAACGGCTTACATGGAAAATGTGCTGAAAAATGCCGGAGCCCGTACAGAGGGAATCGAGTTTATTAGTAAAGTAGGGGGAGGATTGGACTGGTTTAAGACAGTTGCCTACCCGAAGCTTTACAGTATAGTGAAAAACGAAACAGCCAGTATCCTTGCGAAGCCTACGGCAGTTGTCATTAATCTTGGAATCAACGATTTGGAAAATCAGAATGGGTATGTACTGTATATGAATTCCATTGCAAAAGAACTGAAAAAACACAACTGTGAACTGTTTTTCATGTCGCTGAATCCGGTTAACCGTTCCATGCTGAAGGGAGCAGGAAAAAAAGACAGGAGCGAGGCAAAGGTTCGTCTGTTCAACAATGCCCTGCGCAGTGCGCTGGGGGCGCAGTACAGTTATATTGATACGTATTCTAAACTGAAAAAAGAGGGATACGGTTTTGACAGCAGCAGCACTGGCACGGGAGGAAACGACGACGGGCTTCATTATACGGCGAAAACATATAAGAGAATTTTCACCTACTGCATGAAAACTCTTGGATAAATCTGAAGTTATTGTGAACGGAGTAAACAGCAACAATCTGTAAAAATCGCCGGATACTCCTTGCATGATACTCTGGAATAGTCTATAATAGGCGAAACGGTTGTTATTGGAACACCGTTTCGCCTTTTGTTCTTATCAGTAAAACAGTTAATAAACAGCCTCGCAGGGGCGTGATAAAATATAATTTTTATGAGGAAAGAGGAATAGATATGAAGTTGACTACAGTAAAAGAGATTTACAGAGAACGGGAGAAATTCCTGGACAAAGAAGTGACCGTAGGAGGATGGGTACGCAGTGTCCGTGATTCCAAGACTTTCGGATTTATCGTACTTCACGATGGTACTTTCTTTGAAACATTACAGATTGTTTACCATGACAGCATGGAGAATTTCGCAGAAATCTGTAAATTAAATGTTGGCGCTGCGATTATCGTAAAGGGTACTCTGGTGGCAACTCCTCAGGCGAAGCAGCCGTTCGAGATTCAGGCGACAGAGGTAACTGTAGAAGGTGCTTCCGCATCCGATTATCCGCTGCAGAAGAAACGTCACAGCCTTGAGTTTCTGAGGACAATGACACATCTTCGCCAGAGAACCAATACATTCCAGGCTGTTTTTCGTGTGCGTTCCCTCTGCGCATATGCAATCCACCAGTTCTTCCAGGAGAGAGGATTCGTTTATGTCCATACTCCGCTTATCACAGGAAGCGACTGTGAGGGCGCAGGAGAGATGTTCCAGGTTACAACTATGGATATGAAGAACATTCCAATGACAGAGGATGGAAATATTGATTATACACAGGACTTTTTCGGCAAGGAGACAAACCTTACTGTAAGCGGTCAGCTTAACTGTGAGACATTCGCTCAGGCATTCCGTAATGTTTATACATTTGGACCGACATTCCGTGCTGAAAACTCCAATACAACACGTCATGCAGCAGAGTTCTGGATGATTGAGCCGGAAATCGCTTTTGCAGATCTGGAAGATAACATGGATCTGGCAGAATCTATGCTGAAATATGTGATTCGTTATGTTCTTGAGAATGCTCCGGAGGAGATGAACTTCTTCAACTCTTTTGTAGATAAAGGGCTTCTTGACAGACTGAACCATGTTATGACATCTGATTTTGCGCGTGTGACATACACAGAGGCAGTGGAACTTCTTGAGAAAAATAACGATAAATTTGACTACAAGGTATTCTGGGGCTGCGATCTGCAGACAGAGCATGAGCGTTATCTGACAGAGGAGATTTTCAAGAAACCTGTTTTTGTAACAGACTACCCGAAGGAAATCAAGGCTTTCTATATGAAGCTTAATGAGGATGGAAAGACAGTTGCCGCTATGGACTGTCTTGTTCCGGGAATTGGAGAAATCATCGGCGGAAGCCAGAGAGAGGACGATTACGACAAGCTGAAAAACCGTATGGACGAGCTTGGACTGAAAGCAGAAGATTATCAGTTCTATCTTGACCTGCGTAAATACGGTTCTACCCGTCATGCAGGCTTTGGACTTGGATTTGAACGCTGCGTGATGTATCTGACAGGTATGGGCAATATCCGTGACGTTGTTCCGTTCCCAAGAACAGTTAAGAACTGTGATTTATAATCAGGTTTGAATAAGAAAGAGAGATTGGCATGAGATTTATTCATCTTGCAGATGTACATTTGGGTGCAGTCCCTGACAGGGGCTGTACCTGGAGCAGTTGGCGGGAGGGACAAATCTGGGAAACTTTCCGCCGGGTTATTGCGGTTATCCGTGAGAATCCGGTGGATTTGCTGTTTATAGCGGGAGATTTGTTTCACCGTCAGCCTCTTTTAAGGGAATTAAAAGAAGTAAATTATTTGTTTTCCACCATTCCTGAGACGAGAGTCTATCTGATGGCCGGAAACCATGATTATATAAAGCCGGGATCTTTTTACAGAGACTTTCAGTGGGAGAGTAATGTAACCTTTTTTAAAGAAGAGAAACCGGTTTGTGTAAAGGATGAAAAGCTTGATGTGTATGTGTACGGTCTGAGCTATGAGCATCAGGAGATTACGGCGCCTCTTTATGACGATCTGCGTCCTAAAGACGGAGAAGGGCTTCATATTCTTCTGGCGCATGGAGGAGATGCACAGCACATACCTATGAATGTAAAGGGCATATCTGCATCAGGCTTTGATTATATTGCTATGGGGCATATTCATAAGCCTCAGATTATTTTGAGAGATAAGGCAGCATATTCAGGGGCTCTGGAGCCTATTGACAGAAATGACCTGGGAGCGCACGGCTATGTTGAGGGGCATCTGGAGAACGGAAGACTTCGTACAAACTTCGTGCCTTTTGCATCAAGTTCCTATGAACAGATTATTCTGACGCTGAATGAGGATTCTACACAGGCGTCTCTTGAAGATGCGCTTGACGCTGAGATGGGCAAAAGAGGCAGATGTAATATTTTTCGCGTAATTCTGAAAGGTGACCGCGCGCCGGAACTTCTTCTGATTCCGGAAAAGCTAAAGTCTCTGGGGAATGTGACAGAGATTCTGGATGAGTCCAGACCGTCTTATAACCTGGAGGAGCTGGGTAAGCAGTACAGCGGTACGCTGATTGGCGATTACATCAGCTTTTTTCTTGCTCGTGACAGGAATGTGGTGGAAGAAAAGGCTCTGTATTACGGGCTTCAGGCGTTGCTTGAGACAAGCAGATAACAGACAGGTGATTAGGAAAATATGATTATCAGACAATTGGTTATTAAGAATTTCGGTAAAATCCACGACCGGACACTTTCGTTTTCTCCGGGAATAAACGTGCTTTACGGTGAAAATGAAAGCGGAAAGACTACGGTGCATACTTTTATTAAGGGAATGCTGTACGGGATGACTAGAATGAGGGGAAAAGCAGCGAGAAACGATGCGTATTCCAGTTATGAGCCGTGGGAAAATCCTTCCGTATACGGCGGGATCATGTGGTTTTCGCACAAAGGCAGAAATTTCCGACTTATGAGGAATTTTTCCAGAGCGAATGTGCAGGGAGAGCTTCTGTGCGAGGATGACGGAAGTCTGCTGGACCCTGAGCAGGGGACAGTAGAGGGAATATTGGGCGTCAGCGAGGCGGTATATGACAATACTGTTTCTGTGGCGCAGTTAAAGAGTGTTACAGGTCAGGATCTTGTGCGTGAGCTTCAGAATTATATGGCTAGTTATCAGGGGACAGGAGATAATTCTATTGATCTGGGGCGGGCCATGCAGATGTTGAAAATGTCCAGAAAAGGCTTTCAGGTTCAGGAAGACCGTAAGAAAAAGGAACTGGAAAAAGAGCAAGAGAAAATCGGGACAAAAATAGAGTACCTTCGGGGAGAACTGGAGGAGCTTCGGGAAAAAAGCGCTCAGGTGGAAAAGAAAGAGGAATCTCTCCGTATGAAACCGGGAGAGGATGACGGAGAGGCGATCCTTGATGAGAGGATTGACAAAATTCGCGGAAAAAAAGCAGTTGTGGGAATGGGAACCGTTCTTGCTCTTTTTGCAGGGGCAGGAAGCGGAGCTGCGCTTATTGCGGCTATGGACATGCTGATTCCGGGAATTTTGTGTATTGCAGCAGGAATCGTTCTTTCGGCAGCGGGATTTGTGTATAATATCCGGCTGGGTGAGGAACTGGAGCGCAGGACACGACTGAAAGCAAGATGGCTTTCCAAGCAGGAAAAAATTAAATGGAATAAAGAAACGCTTGGAGAAGCCTGTAATGAGAAAGAAACAGCATTTCGAAATCTCCAGGCGGAATATAAGGAATATGTGGAAAATGCATATCTGCCCAGCTTGGAGGAAATGGAAATTCGGGCGATTAATATGGCTATGGATACAATCGCGGCTCTTTCGGGAAATATCCATGATCAGGTTGGGATCCGCCTGAAGAAACGGACATCTCAGATTCTCAGTGAAATTACAGGTGGTAAATATCAGGAAGTTCTGATGGACAGGAACTTTCATATGACGGTAAATACCAGTGACCGTACAGTGCCGCTGGAGCGCTTGAGCCGTGGTACTATGGAACAGATTTATTTTGCCCTGAGAATGGCAGCAGGAGAGCTTCTGTGCGGCTCAGAGCCATTTCCTGTAATCCTCGACGATGTTTTTGGCATGTACGATGAGGAGCGCCTGGCAGCAGTTCTCAGATGGCTGCATAAAGAGCAGAAACAGATTATTATCAGTACCTGCCATAAGCGGGAAATGGAAATTCTGGAAAAAGAAGGGATTCCCTATAATAAACTTCTGTTGACAAAAGAATAAAAGTAATAAAGAACAGACGGCTTCCAATGGAAGCCGTCTGTTCTTTATCAAGTCTTATTTTTCATACTGTGCCATGTAGTTGTTTACGCAGCGTTTAATTCTGTCAACAGGATTGAGAAGATGGCTGACAGATAAGTCGTGGTTCAGAGTGTCAATGATCAGAGCGATATATTTGCTCATATCACAGGTGATATAGTAGTCACGTGCAAGAAGCTCCGGAGCCTGATAAATCAGGTTTGTGGTAAGGAGCTTGTCAAATATGCCGTTTTTCTGTGCCTCATCGAATTTTTCCAGACCGTTTGTAAACAGACCAAAAGTTGAGCAGATATAAATTCTGCCGGCTCCTCTTTCTTTCAGAAGAGAGGCGATTTTAAGGATGGTAGAGCCTGAGGAAATCATATCATCTACAAGCATAACGTCCTTTCCTTTGAGGTTAGGGCCAAGGAACTCGTAAGCTGCGATAGGATGACGTCCGTTTACCAGCTTGGAGTAATCAAGACGTTTATAGTACATACCCATATCGACGCCGAGAATATTTGCAAGATAAATGGCACGGCTCATGCTTCCTTCATCAGGGCTGACAACCATAAAATGGTCGTTGTCAATATGAAGACCTTCTTCATTTTTGAGAAGAGCCTTGATAAACTGATAGGAAGGCTGAACAGTTTCGAAGCCGTGGAGAGGTGTGGCATTCTGAATACGTGCATCGTGTGCGTCGAAAGTAATGATGTTCTCAACACCCATGTTTACCAGTTCCTGAAGAGCGGTAGCGCAGTCAAGAGATTCTCTTCCCTGACGAATGCTCTGGCGGCTCTCGTAGAGGTAAGGCATGATTACGTTGATTCTTCTTGCCTTTCCGCTGATGGCGCCGATTACACGTTTCAGATCCTGAAAATGGTCATCAGGGGACATCAGATTTGTGTACTGTCCGATGGAGTAGGTGATGCTGTAGTTGCATACATCTACCATGATATAGATATCGTCGCCGCGAACGGATTCGGAAATGGAGCATTTCGCTTCACCGGAACCGAAACGGGCGTTCTGAACCTGGATTTCATAAGAATCTCGCTGATATCCTTCAAACGCAAAGGATTCCAATTCTTTATGCTGACGTTCATGACGCCACTTTACAAGCCAGTCGTTTACCTTGTCACCAAGATCCTTGCAGCTTACTAATGGTATCAGACCAAGTCTTCCAACCGGGAGTGTAGTTAAATCTTTTGTAGTTACCTGTGCCATGCGTTATTTTCCTCCTAAAAAAATTTTCTGTATTCGGATATCCTTCCCGACTAATTTTACCATATGGTAATTGCTGGCGATTCGGGAAAAAGTTCTCTCGGAATAGGTTTCCGAAAAGTTTTCAAGTTTCAGGTTTGTAGAAATAATTGTTGGCTTTCTGCGCATAATCCTCTCATTAATGCACAAAAACAACTGGGAAGAGACAAAACTGTTGGTGAGTTCAGTTCCCAGGTCGTCAATAATCAGAAGATCGCTGTCAAAAACAAATTCCTCTGCGCTTGTGTCTTCCTTTCGGGAAAATGCAGACCCTGCAAGGAGATCGAAAAGGTCGAATGCAGAGAAATACATAACACAATGTGCAGATTCCAGAAGCTCATGGGCAATGCAGTGGGAAAGAAATGTTTTGCCAACTCCCGTATCCCCGTAGAGAAAGAGATTCTCAAAGGAGGTGTCAAAATTTTTGACAAAGCTTCTGGCTATATCATAGGCGCGCCGTGCAGTCTGTCGCTCGGTGAGCCCTGTTGCTTCGTTCTTCATTGTATCAGAATAGTAATCAAAAGAAAAGTGGTCAAAGTTCTCTTTTTTAAGAATTTCTTTCAAATTTGACTGTGTATAGAGCAATTCTATCTCTGCTTTTTTAAAACAGGTGCATTTTTTGCTCCCTACATAGCCGGTATCCTGACATAAAGAACAGTCATAGGGAAGTTCCAGATAATTGTCGGGATAACCTCCGCAGGCAAGGAGAGCAGAACGCTCCTGTGCCAGAAGAGCTATGGATTCCCTTAGATCAGAGAGACTTTCGTTGCTTCCGCTCAACAAAGCACGTGCTTTGGAAGCGCTTAAAGAGGCCACTTCTTCATCTATTTCTCGGAGACGGGGAATTTTGTTATAGGCTTCTCTTGTGCGTACTTCCAAAAGATGCCGATTTTTGGCCTGTATCTTATTATATTCCCTCATGATAGTATCATACTGAAAATTTTGCAAAGGCATAGGCTGACTCCTTTTCTGTTATGCTGCCTGCTGCTTGTTATACTTTAATGATTCAGCAGCTTTTTTTCATATTCATCGAAATCATATTCCCTCTGGTGGAAATTATTGAAACGGTTATTATTGGAAGGTTTTTGCTGTCTGGCGCTGCTTTGCTGCCGACTTTTTTCCAGTTTTCGCTGCTTGTGCTGGGCATCTAAGCGACGTATATCTTCTATATTCTTTACACTTTTATGTTTCCATCCTGAGAGAATTTTATCTGCATATTGGAAACTTGGCTGTCCTGTCTGGAGAACGGTCCGGCTGCAGGCTTCCTGAATGATATCCATAGTAAATCCGTAATCGTGAAGCCATGTGTTTATAAAGGAAACTTCGGTATCGATAGGGTTTCGGTTGCTGATTCCCATAGCTTTCAGGATGGTATAATATTCTTTGGCATAGCGGGAATTGGCTTCTTTTGCCATTGCGACACTGGTAATGCCTTCCTGTGCCCATGCCATCGCCACGGTTTCGATGTAACGGATGCTTTTGCGCCCTCGGCTTACACTGTATTCAATCAGATATTCGATTAGGTCAGGGGAAAGCTTCAGTTCATCGTAGAAAAACAGAATTTTTTTCATTTCGCCCGGTGTGAGAGTTTTGCCAAGGTATTGTTCTGCTATATAAAGAAGCTGAACGATTTCTTCGTTCTGTTTCAGTTCCTTCACACGGTCTGCAGTGAGAGAGGTTGTCTTCACGGGAGGTGCTGTTTCCTGCAAAGGAGCGCAGGAGGAGTCGGAAGATGGCGACTTCATAAGAATTCCGGTAAGTTCACCCTGAGAGCTGCATTCCAGTGAAAGCAGTTCTTTTTCTTCCCAGTATTTCAGGGCGCGGGTAATATCTCTTTCTGTACAGAGAAGGCGGTCTGCCATCTGCTCCAGTCTGAGCTCTTCGCAGGAGGAGAGGGTTCGGAGAAGATAGATGTAAACCTTGACGAATTCGCCGTTCGCTTTCGGCATATAGTTGTCAATAAATAAATTTGATAAAACAGTAACCTCCGTTGGGGAGGAATTTCGAAGAGTAATCATTCGAAACACAGCTCACTTTCTTTAAAATTCCAGTTCCTTATACTGAGACTACATGGATTATAGCACAACCCCTTTTAAAAGAGAATAGTTGATTTTGTCTTAGTCGGATTATTCCACAATCCTGTGTGGATAATGTGGATAATGTGGAAAAACGTAAACCGTCATAAATTATTGGAAACCGGTAAATGTAAGAAGAATGTAAGAAATACGCAAATTCTGTTGTAGAAAAATGTCAGATTATGTTAAGTGAATTATACACATCAGAATCCACAGAGATTTCACGAGTTAAATGTGTATAACGCTGTGGATAATGTGGATAACTTTTGTAAGCCCTTGAAAATAAAGGCTTTTGAAGGTGTGGATAAAACGTGTATAAATCTACCTGTTTTCCACATCAAAAAACGGATCTGACAGCGCATGGTGTACGTCATGGCTTTGTTCAGATCCGTTAAAAGTTTTTATTTTCCTAAAAGATGTTCTCCGATGTTGACGACATCACCGGCCCCCATAGTGATGAGCAGGTCTCCGGAGATGCAGTTTTCAAGGAGAAAATTCTCAATCTCATCAAAGGTTGCAAAGTATTCGCAGGGAGTGCCGAGTTCTGCAATAAGTTTTTGAAGATCGGCAGATGAGATTCCAAGGTCATCAGTTTCTCTTGCTGCATAAATATCGGCAAGAACAACATGGTCTGCGTGGGAAAGCGCCTGGGCAAATTCCGGGAGCAGAGCTTTGGTACGGGTGTATGTATGAGGCTGGAAGACGCACCATATTTTTTTGTGAGGATAATTTTGTGAAGCAGTTAAAGTGGCTTCGATTTCTGTAGGGTGGTGCGCGTAATCGTCAATTACGGTCACACCGCCGACTTCGCCCTTATACTGGAAACGGCGGTCTGTTCCTGTGAAGCTTCCAAGACCTTTAATAATGCTTTCTTCATCAAGCCCGAGAAGATGCCCGAGGGCTGCGGATGCCAGAGCATTGGAAACATTATGGAGTCCCGGAACTTTCAGGTAATAGCTTCCGACTTTAATATTGTCTCTTAGCACATCAAAGGAGGCGCGGCCGTACTTGTCATACGCAATATTGGAGACTGTGTAATCTGCCGGGCTGTTAATTCCGTAGGTGATGACGTTGCATGGAAGTTCGTGTGTGATTTCCTCGTAGTCAGGAATATCCGCATTTATGATCAGAGTTCCATCTGCAGGCAGAAGTTCTGCGAAGCGGCGGAAAGAGAGGCGGATATCGTCAAGGTCTTTGAAGAAATCGAGATGGTCGGCATCAATGTTCAGGATAATACTGATTTTTGGAAAAAAGCTTAAAAAGCTGTTTGTGTATTCGCAGGCTTCGGTGACAAAAGTTTCTGATTCACCTACACGGATATTTCCGCCGATAGCAGGAAGAATTCCCCCGACACTGATGGTGGGGTCGCATTTGCCCTCGAGAAGAATATGGGAAACCATAGAGGTTGTTGTGGTTTTGCCATGAGTGCCTGCAATGGCGATGGGGGTTTCATAGTTGCGCATAATCTGGCCCAGAAGCTCCGCACGTGTGAGCATTGGCAGATTTTTGGAAACAGCGCAGGCATATTCCGGATTATCGGGGTGGATAGCTGCTGTGTAGACAACAACCTCTACTTCGTCTGTAATATTGGAAGCGCGCTGTCCGTAATAAATTTTTGCACCCTTCTTTTCGAGGGATTTGGTGAGCGGACTTTCTTTGGCATCAGAGCCGGAAACCATGAAATTCTCGCCAAGCAGGATTTCTGCAAGACCGCTCATACTGATTCCGCCAATTCCGATAAAATGGATGTGAAGCGGTTTATGAAAGTCTATTTGATACATAATAATCTCCTTAAGTAAATAAATGAGTAATATAAAACTATTATAACCCCAAGAAGCTTAAATGAAAAGTCCTTCTTAGTTGTTTTGCGGGGGGAAGCTCCGAAGGAGTGTTTCTATTCCAGGTGATGGGCAGATGGGAATGTGTAAATATGTCTGGATAGGGTATTATAATTCGACAAAAAAACAATTGATAAGACAAAATATATGTAAAAATTGCATAAGTAAAAAACTGGATATAGAAAAAGATGATGTAAAATAGAATAAAAGAGAGATGAAAAAATTGTAAAATATGTTCACTAATAGATAAAAGTATGGTATAATTGAAAAATCATAATGTACAAGAGGTGATTGCATGATTAAGAAAGAGATGATAGCCATGCTTTTAGCTGGCGGCCAGGGCAGCAGGCTGGGTGTACTTACAGAAAAGGTAGCAAAACCTGCAGTTGCTTTCGGTGGAAAGTACCGTATCATAGACTTTCCTTTAAGTAACTGTATTAACTCGGGTATAGATACAGTTGGTGTGCTTACACAGTATCAGCCGTTAAGGCTGAACACACATATCGGTATCGGTATTCCGTGGGATCTCGACAGGAATGAGGGCGGTGTAACCGTACTTCCTCCATATGAGAAGAGTACAAGCAGTGAGTGGTATACAGGAACAGCGAATGCAATTTTCCAGAATATGGATTACATGGAGCAGTATAATCCTGATTATGTGCTTATTTTATCCGGTGACCATATTTATAAGATGGATTATGAGGTTATGCTTGATTTCCACAAGGCAAACAAGGCGGATATTACGATTGCCTGTATGCCGGTTCCAATGGAGGAGGCGAGCCGTTTCGGAATCCTGGTAACAGATGACACCGGAAGGATTACGGAATTTGAAGAGAAACCGGAGCATCCAAGCAGTAATCTGGCTTCCATGGGTATTTATATCTTTAGCTGGCCGGTACTGAGAGATGCGCTGATTGCTTTGAAAGACCAGAACGGATGCGATTTTGGTAAACATATTCTCCCGTATTGCAAAGAAAAGGGGGATCGTCTTTTTGCATATGAATATAACGGATACTGGAAAGATGTTGGAACTCTCGGTTCTTACTGGGAAGCAAACATGGAGCTGATTGACATTATCCCCGAATTTAATCTTTATGAGGAATTCTGGAAGATTTATACAAAAGGCGATATTATTCCTCCGCAGTATATTTCAGCTGAAGCAGTTGTTGACAGATGTCTGATTGGTGAAGGTGCGGAAATTTACGGAGAGGTACATAATTCTATAATCGGACCGAATGTTGTGATTGGAAAAGGAAGTGTGATCCGGGATTCTATTATCATGCGCAACTCTGCCGTAGGTGAAAATACTGTGATGGATAAGGCAATTGTCGCTGAAGATGTAATAATCGGAAACAATGTCGTGATCGGATGCGGCGAGGAAGTTTCGAATGTGCTTAAACCGGCAGTTTACGCATTTGGAATTGCTACTATCGGTGAGCACAGTGTGATACCGAACAACGTGCGTATCGGCAAGAACACCGCCATTTCCGGTGTTACTGCTTTAGAAGACTACCCGGATGGTGAACTGGCAGGCGGACAGGTAATAGCAGCAAAGGACGGTGACAAAGCATGAGAGCAATTGGTATTATTTTAGCGGGTGGAAATAACAACCGCATGAGAGAATTATCGAATAAAAGAGCGATTGCGGCAATGCCTATCGCAGGAAGCTACAGAAGTATTGATTTTGCCCTCAGCAATATGGCGAATTCCCATATTCAGAAGGTCGCGGTTCTGACTCAGTATAATGCGCGTTCCCTGAATGAGCATTTAAGTTCCTCTAAATGGTGGGACTTTGGACGTAAGCAGGGCGGTCTTTATGTATTTACACCGACAATTACCAAGGAGAACAGTCTTTGGTATCAGGGGACGGCTGATGCGATTTATCAGAATCTGTCATTCCTTAAAAACAGCCATGAACCGTATGTGGTGATTGCTTCCGGAGATGGTATTTATAAGCTGGACTACAATAAGGTGCTGGAATATCATATTGCAAAGCGGGCAGATGTGACAGTGGTATGTACAACCTGCAGAGATCAGAACGAAGTAGAACGATTCGGCGTTATCCGCATGAATGAAGACTGCAGAGTTGAGGAATTCGAAGAGAAACCTATGGTTTCTGCTTACAATACGGTTTCCACAGGTATCTATGTAATCCGCAGAAGACAGCTTATCGAGCTGATTGAGAAGGCTGCTCAGGACGGAAGACATGATTTTGTAAGAGATATTCTTATCAGATATAAGAATCTGAAGAGGATTTATGGATATAAAATTGATACCTATTGGAGCAATATTTCTACAGCAGACTCTTATTACAGAACAAACATGGAGTTTCTGGAACCTGAGATCAGAAACTATTTCTTTAAACAGGAGCCTGCCATTAAGACAAAGATTGATGATCTTCCACCGGCAAAATATAATCCGGGTGCGGTTGTAAAGAACAGTCTTGTTGCCAGCGGCTGTATCATTAACGGTACGGTAGAAAATTCTGTTTTGTTTAAGGATGTATTTGTGGGAAATAACTGTGTGATCAAGAACTCGGTTATTTTGAATAACGTATATCTGGGGGATAATACGCATATCGAAAACTGTGTTGTTGAAAGCCGCGATACAATCCGTGCAAATTCCTACTACTGTGGAGAAGACGGCGTGAAAATTGTAGTAGAAAAGAATGAGCGATATGAGCTGTAATTAAATCTTCGAGATGTTACTGTTTATGCGGTATTATCCCGAAAGAGAAAGGTAACTATAAAGGAAGGCGAAAGGGGCCAGGCAAAAATGAATATAACAGATGTACGAGTGAGAAAAGTTGCAAAAGAAGGTAAGATGAAAGCGGTTGTTTCCATTACGATAGACGAAGAGTTTGTGGTACATGATATTAAAGTGATTGAAGGAGAAAAAGGTCTTTTTATTGCTATGCCGAGCCGTAAGGCTGCTGACGGTGAATATCGTGATATTGCTCATCCGATTAATTCTGCAACCCGAGACAGAATACAGGGTATCATTCTGGAGAAATTTCAGGAAGTGATGTCTGCAGAAGAGGAAGAAGAAACGGCTGAATAATACAACAATTCTTAATCATGCATGAAAACAGAACTGGCGGCGTTCCGTGAAAAGGAGCGCCGCTTTTTAGTACCTGTACACATTAAAATATTACGCAATTATTACGAAAGTTAAATAAAAGTGTTGAAAATATTTCGAAATATGTTATACTTGCTTTTAGAAAAAAGTAAGAGGAGTTTGATTTATGAAAAAAGGCATCATTGTTTCATTGTTGCTGGCAGGGATATTAAGTGTTTCATCTGTTGCTTATGCGGCAGAGGATGAAATTGCAGATATGCAGGCGTGGAAGCAGGAGGCAGAAGCAGGACTGGAAGCAGCGCAGGCTAATATCGGAAGCCTGGAAGATAAGAAACAGGAGCTGGAGATTTACCTGGCAGATTTGAATGCACAATATGAAGAACTGACTAACAGTATTTCGGAATTAAGTATAGAAGCGGCAAAGAAGGAAGATGGGTTGAAGAAGCTTCGTCTGGATCTGGTGAAGGCTAAGAAGGCGGCAGAGAAGCAGTATGAGGCGATGAAAATGCGTATTGTATATATGTATGAGAAAGGCAGAACCAATACGCTGGAGCTGTTGCTTTCGTCAGGGAGTGTAGCTGAATTTATCAACAGGGCAGACAATATTTCCCAGATTTCCCGGTATGACAGAGAAATGCTGAAGAAATATGAGAGTCTTCAGGCAAGTATCCGCGAGAAGGAAAAAGAAATGAAAGAGGAAGTGGATGCCGTAAATGCGATGATGACGGAAACTTCTGCGAAAAAGCAGGAGGTACAGAATATGGTATCCGGTACAGGGGATGAAATTGCATATTATATCGCTCAGATCAGCGCCAGTGAGGAAGAGGCAGCAGCTCTGAGACAGGAAATTGCAAGTGCAGATATGAGCATAGCAGCTCTTGTACAGCAGGCGGAGGAAGAAGCTGCCCGCGAGGAGGAAGAGGCTCAGAGTCAGGAAGAGAACTATGAAGAATCTTATGAAGAGGATAGTGAAACGTCCAGTGAGGAGTCTTATGAGGATTCTTCGGAAGAAAGTGATAGTTCGGAAGAGAGTTCAGAGTCTCAGGACAGCGGCATGGAGGAGGAAGCAGGAAGTTCAGGTGAAGGCACTTATCTTGGGAATTTCACACTGACTGCATATTGTAACTGCGCCCAGTGCTGCGGAACAGCTGGAAATCTTACAGCAAGCGGGACGGTTCCTGCTGCAGGACGCACAGTTGCTATGGCAGGAGTGCCTTTTGGAACACAGCTTTTGATAAACGGAAATGTATATACAGTGGAAGATTTGGGAACACCTTACGGACATGTGGATATTTATTTTAACTCACATGCAGAGGCTTTGAGCTTCGGACTTCAGAGCGCTGATGTATACAGGTTGAACTGAGGAAGTGAGAAAAGTGAAAATTTGTGGATTTAATAAAACAACCCTGCTCGATTATCCGGGCAGGGTTGCTTGTACAATTTTTCTGGGTGGATGTAATTTCAGATGTCCTTTTTGCCAGAACAGCAGTCTTGTTCTTGCGCCGGAAAAAGAACAGACTTATAAAGAAGAGGAAATTCTCGGATTTTTGAAAAAAAGAAAGGGGATTCTGGATGGTGTGTGTGTGTCGGGCGGTGAGCCGACAATCGAACCGGAGCTGCCGGAGTTTCTTGAGAAGATAAAAGAGCTTGGATATGAAATCAAGCTGGATACTAATGGGTCGAAACCTTCGGTAGTGAAGAGGCTGGCAGCAGAAGGGCTGGTAGATAAGGTGGCTATGGATATCAAGGCATGTCCGGACAATTACAAAGCTTTGACCGGGCTTGCGAATCCGGATGTGGATGCTGTGAAGGAAACGGCAGAATTTCTGATGAAAGGAAATCTGGACTATGAATTTCGTACTACTGTAGTACGGGAGCTTCATACAGAAAAAGATTTTCAGGAAATCGGGCAGTGGCTCAAAGGGGCGAAAGCATATTACCTGCAGGCTTACAGGGACTCCGATGGAGTCCTTAAGCCTGGTTTTAGCAGCTATTCTCTGGAGGAACTGAAGGGATTTCGTGAAATTCTTCTGGAAACCATTTCATTAGTGGAAATTCGGGGAATCGACTGAGCGGTACCAGTAGCCTCCGCGGCTTCTGGGGAGCTGGATTGTGCGGGATTCTCTGAAATAGGGGAATCCGAACATATTTGCCATAAAACGCTCCTGTTGGTCGTAACTGCCCGGGACACCGAGAATGTATTTTTCGCCGGGGCGAACGCCGAGCAAAAGATGACCAAAATGATAAAAACCATATTGCAGAAAGCGATTGTTCCGAAGGGTGCGTGTGCCCGAAGAGAACTGTATCAGGTCATTGGGATGGATTTTCCAGCAACAGAGAAAGTCGGTATCATCAAAAGGGGTAAATTCTTTTCCGGAAAAAGAATAAGGCTGTCTGACAGAGACAGCAGAAACAGCTTCGACATTAGTCGGAGCTTTTTCTTTTGAAGAGGGTTCTTCCTGAGGCTGGGAAACAGGAGGTTCCGGCGTTTTGTAAGTTTCTGTATGCCGGAAAGAAGAATCAGGAGTCATGCGTTTTTCCGGTTGGACAAAGGTATTGGGAGAGGGGGCTGTATTCGGGGCAGGACTTTCAGCGGGTTCCTCTTCAGGGGAAGGCGCTCTGTGTACAGGAGGTTCCGGCTCTTGTGCTGTCTTGGGCATGTCATTTTCCTTTTGCGGTTGGGCAAAGGATTTTTCAGATTCTATGGATTTGACTTCGCGGAAATTATCCGGGCGTACAGGCTGGTCATCCCATTCGGTTCCATAGAAACCACCGGCCTGTGTCTGTATTACAATGCCGCCGATGTTTTTGAAGGGAATTCCGGTGTTGCCCGGGTTTTCCGCATCACATTCAATGACACATTCTGCCATATCTGCGCTGGTGTGACAGCTGCCGAGAAGAATTCCGTTCATTAGACCGTCCTTTCTGAAAAAACCGTATATTTGAGCTTCGATTTCGGGAGGAATCCCGGGACAATGAAGGTGGATTTCAATCCTGCATGAGGAGCTTTTTATTTCGACCTTAAGAAAACCGCAGTTTTCGGTCTTTTTTCCTTTCTGATATTCATATACATATGCGATAAAACGCTGATATCCGGACAAAACATGCCTCCGTAAAATTCATTCATTCATGTATATGTTCGTTAGACTGAAAATATGTAAAAAATATTTAAAAAAATTCAAAAAATATGTTGACAAAATACAATTTATACCATATAATAACTCATGCATTAGCGATGAAGCAGTCGTAAAAGTGCAAATCGAAGCGTGGCTCAGTTTGGTAGAGCGCTGCGTTCGGGACGCAGAGGTCGTGGGTTCGAATCCCGTCGCTTCGACTCTTGGCAGGGGCACCGGAAATCAAAATTGATTTCCGGTCTTTTTTTGTATTACAATAGTAATCAAGAAATATACAACAGAAGTTACAGCAGAGGGGGGAACTATGAAACAAAGAAGCTTGACAGAAGGAAATATAACAAAAAATCTTATCTACTTTGCCCTTCCCATGATGGTTGGAAATTTGCTGCAGCAATGCTATAATGTGGCGGATACGCTGATTGTGGGACGGTTTCTCGGAGCAAATGCACTTGCGGCAGTGGGTTCGTCATACACCCTTATGACCTTTTTGACCTCTATTATGATTGGAATGTGTATGGGCAGCAGCGCAGTGTTTTCCATTGCGTTCGGAGAGAAAAATTCCGGGAAGCTGAAAGCTGCGATTGTGCATTCCTTTGTGCTGATAGGGATTGTAACACTGATTCTGAACGTGGCTGCAGTGGGAGGTCTGGGACGGATTCTGCTCCTTCTTCAGGTACCAGAGGAAGTGATGCCTTTTATGAGGGAATATCTTCAGGTGATTTTTCTGGGGATTGCCGCAACTTTTTTATATAATTTTTTTGCGGCACTTCTTCGGGCAGTGGGGAATTCTATGGTTCCCCTTGTTTTTCTCGGGATTTCGGCAGTGATGAATATTGTTCTTGATCTGGTGTTTATTCTTGTGCTGGGGCGAGGCGTTCGCGGGGCGGCAGAGGCAACGGTTCTTGCTCAGTATGTATCGGGCATTGGCATTGTGGTGTATACATTGGGAAAATTCCCTCAGTTTCGAATCTCGAAAACAGAGCTGCGTTTTGATAAAGGCGTGCTAGGAGAAATTTCATCATTGTCTTTTCTAACCTGTATTCAGCAGTCTGTTATGAATTTTGGAATCCTGATGGTACAGGGGCTGGTAAACAGTTTCGGATCGGTGGTCATGGCAGCATTTGCAGCGGCTGTAAAAATAGATTCGTTTGCGTATATGCCTGTACAGGATTTCGGGAATGCGTTTTCTACTTTTGTTGCCCAGAATTACGGTGCGGGGAAGGGAAAACGAATCAGAGAAGGGATAAAAAAAGCAACGGCAGCGTCGTTTGTATTTTGTCTTGTTATAAGTGCGATTGTGTGTATGTTTGCCCGTCCTCTGATGCAGATTTTTGTAAAAAGTACAGAAACAGAGATTATCAGTGTCGGCGTAGGTTACCTTCGTATAGAAGGGGCATTCTATTTTGGAATCGGTCTTTTGTTCCTTCTGTATGGCTTTTACCGTGCTGTGAAAAGACCGGGGATGTCCGTGGTACTTACGGTGTTCTCGCTTGGAACAAGAGTGCTCCTTGCATATATTCTTTCTGCGGTTCCGGTATTTGGAGTGAAGGGAATCTGGATTTCTGTTCCTGTCGGATGGGCGATTGCAGATATTGCAGGGATTCTTTATTATATGAAAAACAGAAAAAAACTGGTGCAGACTGCAGTGGAGGAAGAGTTATGACTGAACAGGAACGTTTTATGAAGGAAGCTATTCGTCAGGCAAAAAAAGCGGAGGCGTTGGAGGAAGTTCCCATCGGATGCGTCATTGTGTGCGAGGGGAAAATTATTGCCAGAGGTTACAACAGAAGAAATACAGACAAGAACACGCTCTCTCATGCAGAGCTTAATGCCATTCGTAAAGCAAGTAAAAAGCTGGGGGACTGGAGGCTGGAAGGATGTACCATGTATGTGACATTAGAACCTTGTCAGATGTGTGCAGGGGCTCTTGTGCAGTCCCGTATTGATGAAGTGGTCATCGGAAGTATGAATCCCAAAGCGGGATGCGCGGGTTCGGTTATCAACATTTTGGAAATGGATGGATTTAATCATAAAGTGAAAGTTACCCGGGGGGTTTTAGAGGAGGAGTGTTCAACGATGCTCAGTTCTTTTTTTAAAGCTCTTCGCAAAAAGAAAAAACTTATGAAAAAGAAAAGTGAAGATGAATTGTAAACCGCTGAATGAAAATAGTTGACAATTATTCCGCTTGGTGATACATTAAGGTTACAAAGAAGTTATTGGAGGAGTTAATATGTCAACAGTGGCAGCAACGAAAAGTAAAACCTATGATATGGCGTATATCGCTGTTTTTGCGGTAATTATGGCAATTTGTTCATGGATTTCCATACCTGCTCAGGTTCCGTTTACTTTACAGACATTTGCCGTATTTCTGGCTTTTGGCGTTCTTGGAGGGAAAAGGGGAACGGTAGCAGTTCTGGTTTACATTCTTCTTGGGGCAGTGGGAATTCCTGTATTTGCCGGATTCACAGGAGGAGTAGGTGTTCTTATGGGGAATACCGGAGGATATATTCTTGGATTCCTGGGCTCTGCTCTTGTAATGTGGGCTCTTGAAAAGGTTCCGGGCAAAAGAAGCGTAATACAGATTATTTCCATGCTTGCAGGACTGCTGGTATGCTATGCGTTCGGAACATTATGGTTCATGGCAGTTTATGCGGGAACAACGGGAAGCGTGGGACTTATTACAGTTTTGGGCTGGTGTGTCATACCGTTTATTATCCCGGATCTGATCAAGATCGGGCTTGCGTATATACTGGCGGGAAGAATTCGTAAATATGTTGTCATGTGAAAGCAAAAAAAGGTGCATTCCACTTCGTCCTCATCACGGGATGTGCCTTGCTTATTTCAAAGGTGAGGGATACAGCGGCAGTTTTTCCGCGCATATGGCGGAAATGCTTGAGATTTTTGAAAAAGGCGCAGAAATTGTTCTTCAGATTCAGACTGATGAAATCTGTTCTGCCTGTCCGAATAACAGAGAGAAGCTTTGTAGAGATTTCAGAAAGGTTGAAAAGTATGACAGGGCTGTTTTGGGGCTGTGTGGTTTTGAGGAAGGGCAGGAAATGAGCTTTGACACATTTGTAAAAGCTGTAGAGAGCAGAATTCTGTCTGTTGGAAAAAGAGAGCAAATCTGTGGTGAGTGTCAGTGGAATACAATCTGTGAAAATCAGGAGAGCCGCTGGAAATAAATGAAAAATAAAATAAAAATCCCTCTTGCAATCTGGGAAAAATGAGCTATAATAAAATCCGCATTTCAAATGTGTTTTTGGTTGTTTAGAGGTATGTGTCTCGGCAGAATCAGAAAGTGCCGGGGCATTTTTTTTGAAGAGGGAGGAAGTGTATGGCGAAAAATACCACAAATGACATGACCGTGGGCAATCCGGTGAAGCTGATTATTTCATTTATGATCCCCATGTGTCTCGGAAACATTTTTCAGCAGTTTTATAACATTGCGGATTCTATAGTTGCCGGACAGTTTATCGGAGTAAATGCATTGGCAGCAATCGGGAGTACAGGCTCGTTGATGTTTTTTGTGACCGGCTGGCTGAACGGGTTGGCGAGCGGATTTGCGATTATTGTAGCACAGATGTTTGGGGCGAAACGATATGACAGAATGCGCCATTATGTAGCGATGTCTGTTTACCTGATGGCAGTGTTCTCCATTGTTATGACGGTTGGATTCGAAATGGCAAACGGCACAATCCTTCATATGATGAATTCTCCTGCGGAAGTTTTCGGCGATGTGAAAGGATATATGGCTGTTATTTATGCGGGGCTTGGTGTGACTGCCCTTTATAATGCCCTTGCAGCGTTTCTCAGGGCTTTGGGAGATTCCAAATCCCCTCTCTATTTCCTGATTATTTCTGCGGTGATCAATGTAATCCTTGATATCGTATTTATTGTAGTTTTTGGAATGGGAGTAGAAGGCTGCGGATACGCAACAGTAATCGCGCAGGGGATTTCTGCGATATTCTGTCTTGTTTACATTGTAAAAAGATTTCCGATTCTCCATCTGAAAAAAGAGGATTTTCAGGTATCTATGGACAGCTTCAAGAGACTTCTGGCACTTGGTATTCCCATGGGACTTCAGTTTTCGATTACTGCGATTGGAACGATTATGGTACAGGGCGCGGTAAATATTTATGGCCCTGCGCATATGGCAGGCTTTTCCGCGGCAGGAAAAATACAGAATATCGTAGCTACGGTGTTTGTGGCATTTGGCGCAACGCTTGCAACTTATGTGGGGCAGAACCGTGGTGCAGGGAAAATGGAACGAGTGCGTGCAGGTGTTCGTTATACTCAGTATATGGTGCTTGCATGGAGCGTGTTTACTATGGTGGTTATGTTTTTCCTGGGAAAATATCTTACATATCTGTTTGTGAGTCCTTCGGAAACGGATGTGATTAATGTTGCGGTGACATATTTCCATACTGTTTTCTGGGCATATCCATTTCTTGGAAGTATTTTTATTTACAGAAATGCCCTGCAGGGAATGGGGTATGGTCTGGTGCCTATGTTGGGAGGAATTTTTGAGCTGGTGGCAAGGGCAGGAATTGTTATATTGGTTGCCGGGCGTACCAGTTTTGCCGGAGTTTGTCTGTCTGACCCGGCTGCGTGGCTTGCGGCTTTGATTCCGCTGATTCCTTATTATATTTATGTTATGAAGAAAAAGTATGGAACAAAAACAGTATAGAAAGCATAAAAAAATCTCCATTCGGAAATTCCGGATGGAGATTGTTATTTTTTATTACGCGCGCCGCACTTCGGAATGGTCCCACAGACGTTACCTCTGCAGTTAACTCGGCCCAGGCGCCCTTACGGCACACAAGAGCTTCTGCTTAGTGCTGCTGCATTCCTGCCCTGACACGGTTCACAGATTCCTGTTGCGTAAGACCCAGACGTCAACGCCACTTACAAAGGGCAGCTCCACAGGAGACAAGCCTCGGATTGGCATCACCCCTGCTGTAGCGGATTGCAGGTATAGGGCACCGCTAACTCCCCGGCTGCGCGGACTTTAAGTATAGACGTTTTTAAAGAGTTTGTCAATAGAATACCGGAAATTCCAAGAGATATACTTCGCGGGGGGACAATGAATTAATAGGCTTTTGCGTGGATTCATAAAAGAATACAGAGTTTCTATTGTGTGTGTTTTGAAAATATTATATAATAAATATACTTTGAAGGATAAATACTATACAATAAAACTGGAGGGAATCACTATGGTAAAAAGAATCGGATTGCTGACAAGCGGCGGTGACTGTCAGGCATTAAATGCAACTATGCGAGGTGTTGTAAAGGGGCTGTCAAACAATCTGGATGAACTGGAGGTATACGGTTTCGATGATGGTTATAAGGGACTGATCTATGGTAAATACCGTATGCTCACATCGAAAGATTTTTCCGGAATCCTCACGCAGGGCGGAACGATTCTGGGGACGTCCAGGCAGCCGTTTAAGTTGATGCGTGTTCCGGACGAAAAAGGTCTTGATAAAGTAGCTGCTATGAAGCAGACTTACTATAAACTTTGTCTGGACTGTCTTGTGATTCTGGGTGGAAACGGAACGCAGAAGACAGCGAACCTTCTCCGCGAGGAAGGGCTGAATATTATTCATCTCCCAAAGACAATCGACAATGACATTTACGGTACAGATATGACCTTCGGTTTTCAGAGTGCAGTAAACATTGCTACAAGCGCTATTGACTGTATCCATACAACGGCAGCTTCTCATGGGCGTGTGTTTATTGTGGAGGTTATGGGACATAAAGTAGGAAGTCTTACTCTTCATGCAGGAATAGCCGGAGGAGCAGACATAATTCTGATTCCGGAAATTCCGTATGATATCAAAAAAGTGGTAGATGCAATCAAAAAACGAGCAAAGGCCGGAAAGCGTTTTACGATTCTTGCAGTTGCGGAAGGTGCAATTTCCAAAGAGGATGCAGAGCTTCCTAAGAAAAAATATAAAGAGAAACTGGAAGCAAGAGCGAAAAAATATCCTTCAGTTTCTTATGAGATTGCGGATCGTATCTTTAAGGAGACAGGGGCAGAGGTTCGTATCACAGTTCCGGGGCATACACAGCGAGGCGGTGAACCGTGCGCATATGACCGTGTGCTTTCCACAAGAATTGGAGCAGGAGCAGCTCAGGCTATTATTGATGGTGAATTCGGTATTATGGTAGGAATTGTTGACGGAAAGATTACACGTGTGCCGCTGGCTGACTGTGCAGGCAAATTAAAGATGGTATCGCCAAAAGATCAGACTGTACTTGCTGCCAAGGAAATCGGAATCAGCTTTGGTGATTAAAGCATTTCCGGACTTGACGGAACATGGTCTTTTCCATTATTATTAATAAGACAAAAAATTACCGCCGCGGTTTTTTTCCGCGGCGACTGTAATGTTAAAGGAGTCTGTTTATGAGTTACACTGCCCTTTACAGAAAATTTCGACCGGACAGCTTCGATGAAGTGAAAGGTCAGGATCACATTGTGACAACCTTGAGAAATCAGATTACCCATGACAGAATTGGTCACGCCTATCTGTTTTGCGGCACAAGAGGAACCGGTAAGACTTCTGTTGCAAAGATACTGGCGAAAGCTGTAAACTGTGAACATCCGATAAATGGAAGCCCCTGTAATGAATGTGCAATGTGTAAAGCGATTCAGGCAGGAACTTCTATGAATGTGATCGAGATTGACGCTGCGTCTAACAATGGTGTGGATAACATCCGTGAGATAAGAGAGGAGGTATCCTATCGTCCGACGGAAGGCAGATATAAAGTATACATTATCGACGAGGTTCATATGCTTTCCACGGGAGCATTTAATGCTCTTCTCAAGACGTTGGAAGAACCGCCGTCATATGTTATATTTATTTTGGCTACCACAGAGGCGCATAAGATTCCTATTACGATTCTTTCAAGGTGTCAGCGTTATGATTTTCACCGAATCACAATCGATACCATTGCTGCGAGACTTCAGGAGCTTCTTTGTGCAGAAGGAGTGGAAGCAGAAGAAAAAGCTGTGCGCTATGTTGCGAAAGCAGGCGATGGCTCCATGCGAGATGCCTTGAGTCTTCTTGACCAGTGCATTGCTTTTTATCTCGGTCAGTCACTGACTTATGATAAAGTCCTGGAAGTGCTGGGCGCTGTAGATACGGAAGTGTTCAGTAAGCTTTTGAGGCAGGTTCTTGCCGGAAATGTTACCGGCTCAATCAGGATTCTGGAGGAACTGATTGTAGGAGGAAGAGAACTGAGTCAGTTTGTCGGAGATTTTACATGGTATATGCGAAATCTTCTTCTTGTAAAAACTTCAGAAAATCCGGAGGAGGCGATTGATGTTTCGTCTGAGAATCTGGAGCTTCTTAAAGAAGAGAGTCAGATGACAGATGCGGAAACTCTGATGCGGTATATCAGGATTTTTTCGGAACTGTCAAGTCAGATTCGCTTCGCTACACAGAAAAGGGTTCTTGTGGAGATTGCGCTGATTAAACTTTGCCGTCCTGCAATGGAGACAAATTTGGATTCTGTACTTGACCGAATCCGTGTCCTTGAAAAACAGATGGAGGAGCGTCCTGTGCAGCAGGTTGTCGTTGCAGCGGGAAGTCCGGCAGAAGGAAAAGAAAATTCTGGGGAACCTCAGGCTTATAAGCCTTCGAAGGCAGCGCCGGAAGATCTTCAGAAAATAGTGGCTAACTGGAAAGGAATTATTGGTCAGACGACCGGCCTTTTCCGTCAGATGCTTCAGAAATCCATTCCTAAATATAACGGTGAAACAGAAGATGCAACATTATATGTGGAATTTCAGGATTTTCTTGGCAAAAATTATGCGGAAAATTCAGAAGCACAAAAGGAACTTCAGGATATTATCGCTGCGCAGACCGGAAAAACTGTGAACATAGAAATGCTTGTTGCCAAAGAACATCAGCACAGCAATCTTGCACAGATTACCGTAGATCAGGCGATTCGTGAGAACATTCACATGGATGTGATCATTGAGGAAGATAAAGAAGAGGAAGAATAAGGAGGATTATCACTATGGCTAAACGTGGTGGATTCCCGGGCATGGGTATGCCGGGAAACATGAACAATCTTATGAAACAGGCGCAGAAGATGCAGCGTCAGATGGAAGAAAATCAGAAAGCTCTGGAAGAGAAGGAGTTTACAGCAACTGCAGGCGGAGGAGCTGTCGAGGTGACAATCTCCGGTAAAAGAGAAGTGACAAAGGTGAAACTGGAAGAAGAAGTAGTAGATCCGGATGATATTGAGATGTTGGAGGATCTTATCGTAGCAGCCACAAATGAGGCTCTGCGTAAGGTGGAGGAAGAGTCCACGGCCGTTATGTCCAAGCTTACAGGCGGACTTGGCGGAGGATTTCCATTCTGATGGAATACTACAGCAGTCATATCAATAAATTGATTGAACAGCTTTCCCATCTTCCCGGTATCGGAGCAAAATCTGCCCAGCGTTTGGCTTTTCATATTATGAATATGCCGAAAGAGCAGGTGGAACAGCTTACGGAATCTATTATAAATGCAAGAGAAAATGTTCAGTATTGTAAAAACTGTTATACCCTCACGGATAAAGAACTCTGTCCAATCTGCAGCAATCCCAGAAGAGATCATTCTACGATTATGGTAGTGGAAAACACCAGAGATCTTGCGGCTTACGAAAAAACAGGCAAATTCGAGGGCGTTTATCATGTGCTCCACGGCGCTATTTCCCCCATGCTGGGAATCGGTCCTGACGATATTAAATTAAAAGAACTGATGAAGCGTCTGGTGGGAGATGTAAAAGAAGTGATTATTGCTACGAACTCCAGTCTGGAGGGAGAAACTACAGCGATGTACATCAGTAAGCTTATCAAACCTACCGGGATTAAGGTGAGCCGTATTGCGAGCGGAGTTCCGGTGGGCGGAGATTTGGAGTATATTGATGAAGTAACGCTTTTGCGTGCGCTGGAAGGCAGAGTAGAACTTTAAGGGGGAATTTCTTTGGCCAGAAAAAAAGCAACGTCTTCAGATGTTGCAAAAAGAGCCGGTGTTTCTCAGGCTACCGTGTCTATGGTTCTGAACAAAAAGTATAATGTGTCTTTTTCGAGAGAAACCGTAGAGCGGGTGGAGCAGGCGGCAAGAGAACTTGGCTATCGGCTTCCAAGCCGGAAAAATCGAAAAGAAAATAAGAAAGAAAAGCTTATAGTTGTCTTTTGCCCGACTCTGACAAGCCCCTATTATGTACTTTTGCTTCAGGGAATAGAATCAGTGGCTAATAAGCAGGGGTTCGGCGTGTTTATCTGTAATACGCAAAGGGATGCAAAGCTGGAAGAAAAATATCTGAAAATGATGCCTGCAATGCAGCCTCAGGGGATTATTTACGCATGTAATCCTCATCCTGATTTTCAGGGGCAGGTAGAAGAGCTTGCAAAAGAAATTCCCCTTGTAATCATCAGCAACAAAGAAAAAACTACCACGGTGGATGCCATTAATCAGGACAACACAGTGGTGGGGAAGATGATGGCCCGTCATCTCCTTGATCTGGGGCACCGTAAAGTGGCGTTTATTACTCCGCCTCTTACGAAAAGGCAGTGGCAGAGAAGCAAAAGGGTAGACGGTTTTGTCCGGGAATTCGAAAAAGAAGGGCTGAAGAACTGTGTGATTATTAAAGCTGCAGACGAGGCTATAGACAGACAAAGTCCTTCTATGGATACAGAATATTCTATGGGATACCGTCTTACGATGGAGCTTCTTCGTGACAGAGAGGAATTTACGGCGATTGCCGGACAGAATGATATGATGGCGATTGGAGCGCTGGATGCTCTGAGGGAAGCAAGGCTTCACGTGCCCAGAGACGTATCCGTTATCGGATGCGACAATATTTTTTATTCCGGTATCCAGAGGATTTCTCTTACGACGATAGACCATTTTGTTGCGCTTAAGGGAAGGGATGCCTGCGACATCATTATCCGCAAGATTGATACAAGCGACCATTTTCTTATGGATATGATGCCTGCGAGTTTGTACAATATCGAGTATACGCCGAAGCTGATCTCAAGAAAAACTACGGGGTATGCCCGGGTAAGGAAAGAACTGTAAAAAAATTAATTTAATATTCGTATAAAAATTATTATTAATAATTTTGAACGAACCGTCAATAAAATACAAAAAAATATATACACATGTTAAAAAAATGGCTTTTATCGCTGTTTGAATTAATAAAAATGATAATTATTAATAGAATATTTATTAATAAAAATTGCCTTATCTTGACCTGTGAATAGAATTTGCTATAATGAAATCATCAGAAAACACGGCAAAAGCTAAAAACAGGAGGAAAAAGAAATGAGATTTTTTATTGACACAGCAAAGGTAGAAGACATCAGAAAAGCAAACGACATGGGAATCATCTGCGGCGTTACAACAAACCCGTCTCTGATCGCAAAAGAAGGAAGAGATTTTAACGAAGTTATCAAAGAAATCGCTTCTATCGTAGACGGACCAATCAGCGGCGAAGTAAAAGCAACAACTGTTGATGCAGAAGGAATGATTAAAGAAGGCCGCGAGATTGCAGCAATTCATCCGAACATGGTAGTTAAAATCCCTATGACAGTAGAGGGACTGAAAGCATGTAAAGCTCTTACAGCAGAAGGAATCAAAACAAATGTAACCCTGATTTTCTCTGCAAATCAGGCGCTTCTGGCAGCAAGAGCAGGCGCTACTTATGTATCTCCGTTCCTTGGAAGACTGGATGATATCTCCGTAAGAGGAACAGACCTTATCCGTGAGATTGCAGAGATTTTTGCGGTAGCGGGAATCGACACAGAGATTATTGCGGCAAGCGTAAGAAATCCAATCCATGTAACAGACTGTGCGCTTGCAGGCGCTGACATTGCGACTGTACCTTACAGCGTACTTGAGCAGATGACAAAACATCCTCTGACAGACGCGGGTATTGAAAAATTCCAGAAAGACTACATTGCAGTCTTTGGGGAATAATAGTATCTGCAAATAATTAAAGGAGAAGTATAAAATGGAGAAATTAGAACTTCAGAAAATTGCAAACGAAGTCCGCAAGGGCATCGTAACATCCGTTCATGCTGCAAAAGCCGGCCATCCGGGCGGTTCCTTATCAGCAGCAGACCTGTTCACCTACTTATATTTTGAAGAAATGAATATTGACCCGAAAGACCCGAAGAAGGCAGACCGCGACCGTTTCGTTCTTTCCAAAGGACACACTGCTCCGGGACTGTATTCCACCCTTGCCCACAGAGGCTTTTTCCCGGTTGAGGATTTAAAGACACTCCGTCACCTCGGCTCCTATTTACAGGGACATCCGGATATGAAACATATTCCGGGTGTAGATATGTCCAGCGGTTCTCTCGGACAGGGAATCTCTGCGGCAGTAGGAATGGCTCTTTCTGCTAAAATGAGCAATGAAAGCTATCGCGTATATACACTTCTCGGCGATGGAGAGATTCAGGAAGGACAGGTTTGGGAGGCGGCAATGTTCGCTGGCCACAGACAGCTTGACAATCTTGTGGTAATCGTGGATAACAACGGACTGCAGATTGACGGAAAAATCGACGACGTATGTTCTCCATACCCAATCGACAAGAAATTTGAAGCATTTAACTTCCATGTAATTAATGTTGCGGACGGAAATGATATGGAACAGTTAAAAGCAGCTTTTGACGAAGCGAAGGCTACAAAGGGAATGCCTACGGCAATTATCATGAAAACAGTAAAAGGAAAAGGCGTTTCCTTCATGGAAAACCAGGCAGGCTGGCACGGAAAAGCTCCGAACGATGAGGAGTATGCAGTTGCTATGGCAGACTTAGAAAAGGCAGGTGAAGCATTATGTCAGAAGTAAAGAAAATCGCTACAAGAGCAAGCTACGGTGCGGCTCTGATTGAATTAGGAAAAAAATATGATAACGTGGTAGTTCTTGACGCTGACCTTGCTGCAGCTACCCAGACAGGAATGTTTAAAAAAGAATTCCCGGAACGCCACATCGACTGCGGTATTGCAGAGTGTAACATGGTTGGTATTGCAGCGGGACTTGCAGCTACAGGGAAAGTTCCTTTTGCAAGTACTTTTGCGATGTTTGCGGCAGGCCGTGCTTTCGAGCAGGTTCGTAACTCTGTTGCATATCCGAAATTAAATGTAAAAATCGGCGCTACTCACGGCGGAATTTCTGTAGGAGAAGACGGCGCTACTCATCAGTGCTGTGAAGACTTTGCGCTTATGAGAGCTGTTCCGGGCATGGTAGTTGCCTGCCCTTCAGATGATATTGAAGCCAAAGCTATGGTAGAGGCAGCTTATCAGCACGTTGGTCCTGTATATATGAGATTTGGACGTCTTGCAGTTCCGGTTATCAATGACAAGCCGGATTATAAATTCGAATTAGGTAAAGGTATTGTTCTCCGTGAAGGAAAAGACCTTACAATCATTGCGAATGGTCTTTGTGTTGCTCCGTCTCTTGAAGCTGCTGAGAAACTTGCTGCTGATGGAATTGAAGCAAAAGTAATCAATATTCATACAATCAAACCTCTTGATGAAGAACTGGTTACAGCAGCAGCCAAAGAAACAGGAAAGGTAGTGACTGTAGAGGAACATTCCATTATCGGTGGTCTTGGCGGCGCTGTATGCGAGTGCCTTGCTGAGAAAGCTCCGGTACCTGTGAAACGTATCGGTGTAAATGATGTATTCGGTGAATCAGGTCCTGCAGCAGCTCTTCTTGAGAAATATGGTCTTGATGCAGAAGGCATCTACAAACAGATAAAAGAGTTCGTATAATCCTGCTTCTGAGGCTGTGCGGCATTTGACGCAGACAGCAGCAGAAGGATTCCCTGTGTGATGGTATCTGCAAGAGAGATCACAGTGGAGAGTCTGGTAGTGGAGAGCGTAAGCTGTTCCAGAATACCTCCGATATTTACGATACCTGTGATATGAATATCTCCTACAGGGGGGAGCTCCTTTTGAACTCCGGCGCCTGGGTAAAGTGCTCCATTTGCGATGGTCACATACCCCAGGTGCTTTTTTTGTCCGAGAGAGGCGTCGATGGCAATAATCAGGGCGTTTGGATGCGCGGCTTTCACTGTCTTTAATATTTTTCCAAGATTCAGGGCGTGAACCGGGTGTTCCAGAGTTCCGTAAACAAACATGTTCTGTTTTTCCAATCGGCTTAATTCCCTGCCGATGTAAGGTCCCAGACAGTCTCCGGTCATTCTGTCTGTACCGATGCACAGGAAAACAAGATCGGACCATTGACCGGGATGGTGCAGGATACATTTTTTCAGAAGATAGGCAATCTGGCTGGGAGAGTGTTCTTTGCTGGCGTTTACAAAAAATGTCATGGGATTTATTTCCTTCCGTTTGGTAACTGTTGCTTTATCATATCCCGTTTCTGGAAAAAATATGCACTGCCTCCGAAAATCAGAATCAGGAAAGCGAAGGTGCAAAAACTGTCGTTAAATTATTGGATTTCCAGTGCAGGAAATGCTAAAATCTGCGTTTTTCATATGTTATGCTGATACCCGAAGGGGTGAGGTGATATGATAGAGGTCATTTATAAAGAGGAAAACAGGGAAGAACAGGAAGAAACGGCTGTTCAGATTCCGAGAAATATACGGCAGATTGGTCAGTCAGATGAAAACTGCAAAATTTACATTGAAGATTATGTATATACGTTTCTGGTTCGTCTGGCTCGCTCTGCAGAGGAGAAAGACGGTCAGAAAGCCAGGGTGGCAGTGCTTACCGGAGAAGCCAGATGGTATGCCGGAACCTCATGGCTTTTTATCAGGGGAGCTATGATGGTGGAGAATATGGAGGTGGCAGCAGACCATATTGACTTTACGGATGAAATCTGGCAGAAGATACATGAGGAGCAGGGAAAATATTTTGCAGAGCAGGAAGTTGCAGGGTGGTTCTTTTCTCAGCCTCAGATTCCGGTAGAGTCAAGTGAAATTTTTGCCAGAGTTCATCATAAGCACTTTGGAGGAGAAAAAGTGCTTATGATCATGGAACCGCAGGAAAAGGAAGATGCTTTTTTTCGTTATGAAAGCGGAATTATGGAAAAGCAAAGCGGGTATTATATTTTTTATGAAAAAAATCCGCAGATGCAGGCATACATGATAGAAAAAAACAGCGAACTGCAGACTGGAGAGGCGGAGAAATGTGAAGATAAGGCTGTGAAGAACTTCCGAAGGATCATAACAGATAAGAAACAGGATGCCCAGGAAAGAGCTTCTGTTTTTTCTTATGCGGCAACGGCCTGTTTGGCGGCTGCGGTACTTTTTGTTGGTGTGAATTTTTATCGTAATTACCAGAGTGTGAAAAGTATTGAAACGGAAATCCGTCAGGCATCCTCTGTTATTGTGGAAGAAGTGACCCCTGTGCCTGAGAAGGGGAAAAAGAACTCAGAGGGAACTGAATTGAAGAAAAAAACGATTCCGACTCAGCTTCCAGAGAAAAAAGAGATAAGTCCGACACGAAGTCCTTCTGTGACAAAATCGCTTGAACGGGAAAAAATACAAAAAGAAGAGGATAGTGCAGCGTCGGGAGATGAAATTTACAGGGAAGAGTCTGATGTCAGGAAAGCGCAGAGACGAAAGGCTCTTGAGGAAAAGAAAAATGAAACCGAGGTTTCTTCCGGGGGAATACATGAATCTTATGTGATTAAACCGGGAGACACGCTTTTTCAAATCAGTATGGCGCGTTACGGGAATATGGACGCTATGGCTGAGATTTGCCGTCTTAACGGGCTTTCACTGGAGGAAATCATTTATCCGGGACAAGTAATTGTATTACCCTAGAAAAGTATGTTATAATGCTTCTGTTATAAAAACAGCAGGAGCATATAAATGTGCACAAAAAGTATAAGGTAAGGATGAAAGATGGCAAATACATTCAAGAATATACGAAGAAAATACAAAAAAAGAAAGTTAATGGCTGAAAAGGCGAAGCAGGCAAGGGGACAAAGCGGAGGAGATGCGGCAGACAGCTATCAGATAAAGCTGAGCCGCCATAGAAAAAAAGCCTTGAGAAAAGCGCTGATAACGGCTGGAACTGCGGCTGCGGCAGTGCTGCTCGTCTTTCTTTATGTGGAAAAAAGAAGTTATAATGAGTATAAAATACTCAAAACAAGTGAACAGGAAGATATTGTTTCAACAAATTATGAAGAGCTGGATGGGAAAATTTTGCGCTACAGTCCTGACGGCGTGTCTCTTGTATCGAATAAACTGGAGACGCTCTGGAGCGAAACATATGAGATGCAGAACCCGGTTGCAGACGTAAACGGCACAAGAGCTGTTATTGCGGACAGAGACGGTACTCTGCTTCAGATTTACGATAAAAAAGGAAGGACCGGCAGTGTGACGACTTCTTATACAATCGTAAAAGCCAGAATTTCCGAAAGTGGTCTTGTTGCTGCAATTCTGGATGGAGGCGATGATACATGGATTAATCTTTACGCAGAAGATGGAAGCCTGATTGCGGAAAATCAGACGCGTATCGAGGATCCGGGCTATCCGCTGGATGTTGCGGTTTCTGACGATGGAGCTGTAATGATGGTAACCTATCAGTTCGTGGACGGAGGACAGACCACAAGCTATGTTGCATTTTATAATTTTGGAGATGTAGGGCAGAATGAGGAAGACAGGATTGTCAGTGGCTTTACGTATGATGGTGTTGTGATTCCGCAGATTCAGTATTTGGATGGCGGATGTTCCGTGGCGCTGAGGGATGATGGCTTTACTTTGTATAATGGTAAGCAGATTCCGAAAGAAAGCGAGAGCGTGGAGGTGGATAGAGAAATTATCAGCACATTCTACAATGAGGAACTTGTTGGTCTTGCTTTTAAAAATGATGATAAAAATAAGCAGTATACCATGGAAGTATATTCTACAGGCGGAAAATTGAAATTCAAAAAAGATTTCAATATTCCGTATACACACATTGAGATGAGCGATGGATATATACTGATGTACAACAGTTCTCAAATGTGTGTGATGAACAGCAGGGGTGTAGAAAAATATACGGGCTCTGTAGATGGCACAATTAAGGATTTCTTTAAAATGGGTATGAATAAATATCTTCTGGTGCTTGATAATGGAGTCCATGTGATTAAGTTAAGCTAGGGAGGAAACTATGGACTGGACGTGGCTTGGCATTGCAGTGGCTGTGTTTGTGGTATTCTCCTGTTATATGGGATTCAGAAGGGGATTTGTAAGAGAAGTTGTTTCCCTGTTTTGTGTGGTGCTTTCCATGGCAGTTGTATGGTTTATAAATCCTTATGTGAACCAATTTATCTGCGAAAATACATCTGTCTGCGAAAACATACAGGAGAGCTGTAAAAATATGGTTGCGCAGAAGGGAAAAGAAGAAATACATCCTGACCGGGAACAGCAGGAGGATATTCTGGAAAGTCTGAATCTGCCGGGGTTTCTTGTAGATGATCTGGAAATCAACAATACGGCAGAAATGTACCGCTATCTTGCAGTGGAGACTTTTACAGATTATGTATCGGGATATCTGTCCAGAGTAGCTGTGAACGGAATTTCCTTTCTGGTATCGTTCGTTCTGGCGACGCTTTTGATTCGGATGATTACCTGGGCGTTGAATTTGATTGCCGGACTTCCCGTTATAAAGGGAGCCAACAAGCTGGCGGGAGGTGTCCTTGGAGCTGCAAAAGCTGTCATCTTCATATGGGTAGCATTTCTTGTGCTTACAATTCTGTGTAATACAGAGGTTGGAAAGGCAGGGCTTGAGATGATTGAGAGAGACAGTATTTTGAGCTGGCTGTATGAAAAAGACATCTTCATAGATATCTTTATGAATATCTTTTATGGTGTCAAAGTATAAAGAAAAGACAGGATAATGTGCTTCTTGGAAAAAAATGTAAAAAATTGTAAAAAAACACTTGACGTATATAAAAGAGAATGTTATACTGAAATCCGCTTCTGATTGAGGCGGATTTTTCATTTTGAAAACGACAAAAAAGTTTAAAAAAATGAAAAAAGGTGTTGACAAACAGCGAAGGACATGATAAGATGTCAGAGTTGCTGAAAACAACAGCACAAAACACTTCAAAAAAACATTTTGAAAAAAGTTAAAAAAAGTACTTGACAAGATGAAAACGAAGTGATAAAATAAACGAGCTGTCACAG
>JAUNOY010000031.1:9442-24508 GCA_030536995.1 Eubacteriales bacterium | reverse complement strand
GCAAAAAGAGGGATGCGAAAAAACTCAATCGAGTTTTTTCACATCCCCTTTTTGTTTCTGTCTTATAGTGTATAATCGTAAATAAAAAAATTCATTTTTGCGGCCTGACCGTTAATGTCAAATCTGTGCTCTTTTTCCTTTTTCCTTATCATTCCCTGATGTTCATAAAATCCAAAATTACAGCTTGTATCTGTAAATAAATAGAATTTATCCAGTTTTTCCTCTTTCACATAATCAAGAGCTGACTGAAACAGCAGCTTTCCAATCCCCTTACCGCGACAGGATTCATCCACAGCAAACAGAGAAAGCTCTGCCGGATACTGCGTTTTGCATTCTTTGAGAAGTTCCTTGTCAATCCCGCTTACACTTTCAAAAATTTTAGATACCTTACGCCCTTCTTTGGACAAAAATAACGAAGTGATCGCCTTCACCTGCTGTATCATTAATCTGAAGGAACATTTATGGTTTGCCTTATGATTGACCAGTATGATTCCCACCGGAACCCCATTTTCAAGAGCCACTCTTGAAAATGTATAATTTGTCAAGCAACTGCTCAGAAATACCCTTGCCAGTTTTTGAGCTGTTTCAGGACCACACAGATCATCGTAGTGCCATGTTTTCCTGATAATGTTCTGCAAAACTTTAAAATCTTTCTTCTTATATTCTCTTAATGTAACCTCCATCACAATTCTCTCCTTTACTTATTTAAAAATATGGATTGTACCATTCGTATTCATTTTCTTTAAAAACGAAACAACTATGGGCAGACCAAACAGTCCCCATATACCAAAAAACTTTAAACCTGTGAGCATACTGGCAAGGGTCAGAACAGGATGAAGCTCCATCTGCTTTCCAATCAGCTTAGGCTCTACTATATTTCTGATGATTGTAATTACAACGTACAGAATAAAGATTCCTGCTGCCAGCGTATACTTTCCTGTTATAAGATTAAGGATTCCCCATGGTATTAAAATCGTTCCCGTTCCAAGAATCGGAAGAATATCCAAAATTGCAATCAGCAGCGCCAACAAACTCGCATACGGTATTTTCAATAAAAGAAAACCTGTCCACAATTCTAAAAAAGTCAATCCCAACACTACACCATAAGATAAAATAACTCTGGGCAGAGTGTTGATAAAATAGCTCTTTGCTTCTGAAACAATCTTCTTTTTTGTTTCCGGTATCTGTCTTTTGATAAATCCAATAATTTTATTAAAATCAATGGTAATAAAAAACATTGCGATTATTGTAATGATAGTCTGCATAAACAATGTAGGAACAGCAGAAATCACATTTGCAAGAGATGATAAAATACTGTTGGAAAATTCCCTGACAGCATGATTCATACTTCCCAATACAGTAGACGCATTTGCCTGTAAAACATCCAAGACAGATAAATCCGCATGATGGAAAATCTCCTCCACTTTTTCAAATGCCTGCTCCGTAAATGGAATAATAACACTTTCAAATAATGTCGGCAGAAATGATACGACTCTTTCTACCATTCCAAAACATAACGAACAGAAATAACTGACAACTATACTCGAGCAAAACAAAAACAAAAGCAGGACTATTACCGAAACAACTTTTCTTTTTATTCTTGTTTTTTCAGAAATATACTGAATTGGTTTATTTAGCACCCCGGCTACAACAAAAGCTATGATAAATGGAACTAAAACCGGAATCAGATATTTTCCCAGCAGGATACAGCCTCCGATTATGATTCCCCAGTATAAAAACTGTATAATAAATTTCTTTTGCTTCTCTATACGCAATATCTCTTCTTTCATACTTCCTCCTTAAACAAATATTTACAGAACAACTTGACTTTTCTCTCCGTTCTCCTGTATCATAAACTATACATCTACTGTAATGTCAATAGGGGGATTTTCATGAAAAAAAACACTGTAAAACTAACGACAGCGCAGTTTGCCAGACTGCATAATGTCAACAAGAGAACGCTTCACTATTATGATAGTATCGGTCTGTTTTCTCCAAATTCAAAGGGGGAAAACGGTTATCGCTATTACGACCTGTCCCAGAGTATTGACTTTGAATCCATTCTCATGCTGAAAGAATTAAACATGAGTATTGAAGAAATCGAAGACTATCTCAGTAATCCCGCTTCTGATAAATTTATTACTCTCTCAACCACAAAGGAACAGGAAATAGACCGCGAGATAAAGCGTCTGAAAAATATCAGAAAAGCAATACAGATAAAGAGAGAACAGATTGAACTGTGTAAAACTCTGGATGATTTTAAAATCGAACTCACAGAATGCAAAGAAGAAAAGCTGCTGGTTTTGCCCTATGACTTTTATGACAATGACGTTTCCAATGTTTTTTATTATATGAAAGAAACATGGGATGTAGAACAGATACGCATGGGCGTGGGAGGAATCATATCGGTAGAAAAAGTATTAAAAAATGATTTTTCGATTTACGACGGGCTTTATACCCCTGCCTTAAGTCAGACACCTGCAAAAAATATCTTTCGTAAACCTGCCGGAACCTATATTTGCTGTTATCACAGGGGAACATGGAGCACCCTTCCTCTTGCCTATCAGAAAATAGTTTCTTTCGCGAAAAAAAACAGCTTAAAGCTGACCGGTTTTGCCTATGAAATCGGCTTAAACGAATTTGCTATTTCAGATGAAAAAGATTATATAACTAAAATTATGATAAAAACAGCGAAACTATCGTAAAAAAAGGCGTCCATCCGGACGCCTTCCATACAACTAAAAAATCTTCAAAATATCATTATACATGACAACCACCATCAAAATCATAAGAAACATAAGACCGGTGAAGTGAATCATCCCTTCCACATTTCGATTGATTGGTTTCTTTCGGATAGCTTCCACAATGAGGAAAACCAGTCTTCCGCCATCCAGAGCAGGGAACGGAAGCAAATTCATAACGCCCAGATTGGCAGAAAGAAGAACTGCCATATTAAGCATATTCATCCACAAAAACAGATTTCCGTCACTCTTACTCTGTTCATAGGTATCACCAATGGCATCTACCACACCTACCGGTCCGCTTAAGTCCTTCATTCCAAGTCCTCCTGTAAACAGCTCTTTCAAACTCAGAAGAGTGGTACGAATCATATATTTTACTTCAAGGGCTGCATACTTGAATACCTCGAAACCTTTTGCCTTTTCACTGTAAAGATTATATGCAAAGCCTGATTTCGGAGTACGATATTCTTTCGGAATAATATCCGCTTCATATTCCAGACCATTTCTCATATATGTGATATGAATTTTTTCTCCATTTAACGGATTCTCATTAATATAATTCTGATAAGCTTCTCCGTCCGGAACCTGAACACCATTCACAGAGGTAATCACATCTCCCGGTTTCACTCCTGCATCTTCAAGAGGCATTCCCGAAATCAAAGATTCCACCTCCATGGAATTTACATCTGTTCTGTTAAACCCAAGAAGATATCTTACCTCAACATCCGGTTTATAGACAATCTCTTTTTTCTCTCCATTACGCTTTACAGTCAGACGGATGGTATCGTCTGCCTTCAGTTCATTCAGGAAAGAATACACATAAATGTCTTTTCCCAAATCAATAGAATAATCCTGATACTTTGTAATCAGATCTCCTTCCCTAAGTCCCGCTTCCTCTGCTGCAGATCCCTTTTCCACAGAAAGTACAGTCGCTGGTTCATATCCCATTGCACCTACAATAATCACAGACAGCACAAAGGCAAGGATAAAATTGAAAATCGGTCCTGCCGCAACTACAGAAATCCTTCCCCATACAGAAGCTGCCTGAAAAGTTCCCGGCGCATCTCCTGCCTCCATATCTTCTCCCAGCATGGCGCAGGAACCTCCGATAGGAAAAAGCTTCAGGGAATATCTGGTTCCGTTTTTCTCCGTACTCAGAAGTCTCGGTCCCATTCCAAGGGAAAACTCTGTTACAACGATCTTATTCTTCTTCGCAAGGAGAAAATGCCCCAGCTCATGAAAGAGAATAATTGCGCTGAATATGATAATTGCAATAATAATCTTCAATCTACCACCTGCTTTCAATCCACTGATAAGTCTCTTTTTCTACTGCCAGAATCTCTTCCAGATCAGGATGAGGGATAACCTTATGTCTTGACATAGACTGCCCGATAATTTCATAAATATCCAGAAAACCAATCTTTTCATGTAAAAATTTATTCACTGCAAGCTCGTTTGCCGCATTAAATACAGTAGGCATACTTCCTCCACACCGCGAGGCTTCCATTGCCATAGGAAGACCTTTAAAGGTTTTCATATCCGGCTCCTCAAAGGTAATCTGAGTCAGAGTTCTAAAATCCAGTCTCTCTCCATCCAGATATCTGCGCTCCGGATAATAAAGTGCATACTGAATCGGCAATCTCATATCAGGCGTTCCAAGCTGCGCCATCACCGCGCCGTCTTTAAACTCTACCATAGAATGAATGATACTCTTCGGCTGGACAACCACTTCAATATTGTCTAAATCCATGTCAAACAACCACTTCGCTTCCATTACCTCCAATCCTTTATTTACCAGCGTTGCAGAATCCACTGTAATCTTCTGTCCCATCACCCAGTTTGGATGCTTTAGAGTATCTGCAAGCGTTACATGGGCAAGCTCCTCCGTTTTCTTTCCACGGAAAGGACCGCCTGAGGCTGTAATCAAAAGTTTTGCTATTTCTTTTGGATTTTCTCCGTGAAGCGCCTGAAAAATAGCGCTGTGTTCACTGTCCACCGGAAGAATTTTTACTCCGTACTCTTTAGCCATAGGAATGATCAGATGACCTGCTGTCACAAGAGTTTCTTTATTTGCCAGAGCAATATCCTTTCCTGCCCTGATAGCCTCCATAGTCGGGCGGATTCCAATCATCCCTACAATAGCTGTCACAAGAATTTCCGTTTCAGGCATACGGGAAAGCTCCAGAAGTCCGTCCATACCGGACACTACTTTCGTCTCTGTATCTGCAATCCGCACAGCAAGTTCTCTGGCAGCCTCTTCCTTCCACACTGCCGCAAGCCTTGGATGAAACTCCCTTACCTGTCTCTCCAAAAGCTCCACATTGCTTCCTGCACTGATTCCAAGTACCTCAATATCACCATTTAAACGTACCACATCCAGGGTCTGTGTGCCGATAGAACCTGTAGAGCCCAAAATTGCTATTTTTTTCATAAATCACCAGACCTCCCTGTTCTTAAAGTCTGAGAATCAACACGGAAAGGAAATAAATGACAGGAGCCGTAAAGATCACACTGTCAAAACGATCCAGAATTCCTCCGTGACCGGGAATCAGCTTTCCGTAATCCTTGATTCCCTGATTTCTCTTAATGGCTGACGCAGCCAAATCTCCGACCATGGAAATCAGAGCGCCCACTGCACAGATTACTGCATACTCAAACACTTGCCCCTGTGTTGCCCAGGCATAAACACTTCCCAGAAGAGCTGCTCCTGCAACACCTCCTACAGCGCCCTCCACTGATTTCTTCGGGCTTAATACAGGAGCCATTTTATGTTTGCCTATTAATACGCCTACACAATACGCACAGGTATCACATCCCCATGAACATAAGAAAATCAACCACACGATAAACTTACCATCCGGAAGATTTCTGGTAAGGTAAATAAAAGACAGCATCACCGCAACATAAATGGTCCCGAAAAATGTTGCCATCACCTGATCAGCCTTATATACCGGATACCGGAACACATAGACAAACATAATCATCACAAGTGCAAAAATCACGGCCATCATGGCGTATCTTTCAAAGTCAAGAAGCATCGCTGCATAATAGACAGCTGCTCCCACAAATCCTGTAATCTCCAGGAGATTGATTTTTTCCTGATGGACCCCCATCGCTTTATATAACTCCTGCATTCCAATCAGCGACACACCCAGCAGGGTAAAAAACAGCACATAGCTGCCGCTGCATATCGTAAGAAGGGCAATTGCCACCAGCAGGATTCCGCTTAAGAGTCTTGTCTTAAACATTCGTTTATTCCTCCTTTACTCCTCCGTATCTCCGGTCTCTTTCATTATATTTCTCGATTGCCTTAATAAGTTCCGGTTTGTGGAAATCCGGCCATGCTACATCTGTGAAATAAAATTCCGTATAAGCCATCTGCCACAGCAGATAATTGGAAAGCCTCAATTCGCCGCTTGTTCGAATCATAAGATCCGGATCCGGTATTCCTGACGTATCCAGATAACTTTCAAAAACCTCCTCATCAATCTCTGCTGGCTTTACTTTTCCATCGACTGCATCTTGAGCCAGCTTTCTCACTCCGCGCAGAATCTCGTCGCGGCTTCCGTAATTAAGGGCAATCTGAAAATGAAGTTCGTCATAATCTTTGGAAAATTCTTCGAGCTCCATAATTTTTTTCTGAATGTCATCGTCGAAAGCTGTTATATCTCCAATGACCTTTACCTTCATCTTGTTCTTTTCGGATATTTTGATACATTTTTTTAGATAATTTCGGAAAAGCTTCATCAGCCCTTCCACTTCCTCTCTGGAACGTTTCCAATTCTCTGTAGAAAAAGCATAAACCGTCAGATATTTAATGCCGAGCTCTTTCATATCATCGCAGATTGTCTCCAAATTGGCACATCCTTTCACATGGCCATAGCTTCTGGGCATTCCCTTTGCTTTTGCCCATCTTCCGTTCCCGTCAAGGATGATCGCTACATGATTCGGTACTTTCATGGTTTCTCCTCCCTTAATAAATTCTGTATGTAAGCGAAAAAGAGAGCCCACAGGACGAGCTCTCTTTGGATCCTTCTTACACGGTCAGGATTTCTTTGGATTTCGCATCTACTGCCGCATCTACTTCTTTGATATACTTATCTGTGGATTTCTGGATTTTTTCTTCTAATTCCTTAATCTCGTCCTCAGATACGTCCTGTTTTGCAAGTTTCTTGAAAGAATCATTTGCATCACGACGAATGTTACGTACGGCAACCTTTGCGGCCTCACCTTTTTTCTTAACATCTTTTACCAGTTCTTTACGGCGCTCTTCAGTAAGCTCCGGGAAAACAAGACGGATTACCTTACCGTCATTGCTTGGATTCAGACCTAAATCAGATGTAAGGATTGCTTTTTCGATGCCTTTTATCAGACTGGATTCCCATGGCTGAATCTGAATCAGACGCGCTTCCGGAACTGTAATATTCGCCACCTGCTGAAGAGGTGTCGGGCTTCCGTAATAGTCTACTGTTAATTTGTCAAGAATATGTGGGTTTGCACGTCCTGCACGAATTGTCGTCAGCTCACTCTCCAGACTGTGCAGTGTTTTTTTCATTTTGTCTTCATACTTCTGAATTCTTTCATCCATGTTAAAAATCTCCCTCTCATGTTCTTATTTTTTGTTCATCCCATGAGCGCTTCAGGCTCACGTATGCGCCTTATACGGTAACTCTGGTACCAGAGAACTTGCCATGTACTGTATTTACAATACTATTCTCTTCTTCCAGTGCAAATACAAGCATCGGCATCTTCTGTTCCATACACATAATAGACGCAGTCAGATCCATAGCTGCAAGCTTCTTCGCAACTACCTCGTCAATGCTGATTTCATCATATTTTACAGCATTCGGATTCGTCTTCGGATCACTGTCATAGATACCGTCAACCGCTTTTGCAAGAAGAATTGCTTCTGCCTCAATCTCTACTGCACGCAATACTGTCGCTGTATCGGTTGAAAAGTACGGATGACCGGTTCCTCCTGCGAAGAATACAACCTTACCCTGTGCAAAACTTTCTTCTACTGCATCTTTGGAATAAAGACTTGTAAAAGCCCCGCAGGTGAACGGTGTAAAAATTTCTGTCTTTAATCCCACATATCTGCAAATATCAGATACATAAATACAGTTCATGATTGTTGCCAGCATACCAATCTGGTCTGCTTTATTTCTGTCCATAGCGCCGCTTGTGCGTCCTCTCCAGAAATTACCGCCGCCGATAACGATGCCGACTTCCAGACCTTCGTCTACAATCGTCTTAATCTGTTTCGCAACACCGATGACTGTCTCTTCATGAAATCCGGTTTTTTTCTCCCCGGCAAGAGCTTCTCCACTTAATTTCAGTAACACTCTCTTCATATTTATGGTTCTCCTAAGATTTATTTTTTATATTTTACCACACTCCGGCTACAATTTCATTACCATTTTCATCAACTGTGGTAGAAACTGTAAAAGTACTGTCTCCGATTGTATAATAATGATATCCTGTCTTTCCGGTCTCCGGCTCATCCTGATAATCGCTTCCGGAAGGGTCCCCGCAAGCCCCCTTCAAAGCATCAAGAGACTGTCCGATAAAACTTTCTGCTACAGCAACCGGATCCTCTCCTGTGCCTCCATCATCTCCGCCATTGTTGGAACCATCATCCGGGTTATCCGTGGAACCGCTGTCCGGAGTCGGTGTAGGATCTGTCTGGCTGCTATCGGAATTATTATCTTGAGAATCTGAATTTTCAGAATCGGAATCCTCGTCATCCTGAGAATCTGTCATCCCGACTCTTCTCTTTACATCATTAAGAGTAGAATATTCCTTCGTACTTCCCTCGCTTAAATAAGTAGCAAAAGGAAGTGCATCCTCCCCTGTTCCGTCCATACGCAACGTGAGCTGTTTAATCTTCGCAAAAGGAAGATCACGGAAATAACACTCGTATCTGTCCGTATCTGTATAGAAAATACGCACATCATAAGATGTCACACTCTTTCCTTCATCATCCTTTGCATTCTTATCATAATAATAAACTGCCTTATCATTGTTCTTCAGCACAAACTTTCCGTTTACCAGGTCATCCCCCCATCCTGCATCCTCATCTTCTGTATGAGGGCGGATGTTTATAGATGCGATATCAGCCCCCGTCTTGTTGAGAATTACAAATCTTGAGGCTGTAGCCGTTTTTGTTCCGATTACATTGACAATGGCGTCGATATCATCGGTCGATTTCTGCATATCCACAAGCTCCTCTTTCTTCTCCTGAGGAGTCGGTGTAACTGTTATCTCAACTTTCGGAGTTTCTTCTTTATCTTTTCCGCAGCCTACGGCAAATACAGTAAGTGCCAGCAGACCGCCAAGTATCATGTAGCGTTTCTTCATAAAAAATTCCTCCCATATACCTCATGGAATCTTTTTCACCTTAATTATCAATACTCTATTATTGCAGAGGAACACGGACTTGTCAACCAAACGTCCTTTTATTTCATACAATTTTTATATTTTTTAAGATATTTCATTCATTTATCACAGGATTTCTTCATGTATATGAGACTATTTTCTGGTAAATCCGCAGACGCATTTAACTCCAAAAACCTCCTATAATTTCATCTTTATACAGAATCTGTCATAGGAGGTTTTATATCTTTATTCTTCTCTTCAATTATCATCTTCCTTCACTGCCAAAGCAGCAATAATCTCTACACAGGTTTCATATCCCAGCGTGGATGTATTCAGACAAAGATCGTAATTTTCTTTTTTCCCCCATTCCTGTCCTGTGTGAAAATGATAATAGTCTTTTCGCTGTTTATCCTTTACTGCAATCCTGTCAAGAGCCTGTCTCTGTGAAATATGATCGAGCCCCTTGACTCTGTTCACCCTGTCTTCCATTTCCGAAGCATAAATAAATACCTTAAGAACATCTTTTCTGTCTTTCAGTATCTGATCTGCGCATCTGCCTACGAAGATACAGGCTCCCTCTTCTCCCATGAGACGCTGGATTGCCTCTTTCTGCGCCTGAAAAAGCTTGTACGGAAGCATGATTCTGTCTTCATTGGTATAACCGTCTGCCAGCATCCCGATTCCGTAAAGAAAACTGCTACCTTTCTTCTCATCGTATTCATTCATCAATCCGGGACTGATTCCGTATTTCTCGCCTGCAATCAACAATAAATTATTATCATAAAAATTAATCCCTAGCTTTTCAGAAAGCATGGATGCCACACGGCGGCCACCGCTGCCGTACTGTCTGCTGATCGTAATTGTCTTCATATGCAATGCTCCTTTCTCACTGTTAAAATCCTAACAGTTTTATCCAACTCCATTATATGAGTTTTCTGACAATATTGCAATACAAAGAATAATGTTTATTCAATCAAAAATCCTACAGATTTTTCACTTTGAAATCTCTCTCAGCTTCACGCCTCTGATCTTTTTTCGCAATATCCTGACGTTTGTCGTAAAGCTTCTTACCTCTGGCAACTCCGATTTCCACCTTTACAAGACTGTCCTTAAAGTATACCTTCAGAGGCACAAGCGTCAGTCCCTTTTCTCTCAGCTTTGCATCAATTTTATTAATCTCATAGCTGTGCAGAAGAAGCTTACGTACCCGAAGCGGGTCTTTATTAAAAATATTTCCCTTTTCATAAGGGCTGATATTCATTCCGTAAACCCACACTTCTCCGTTTTCAATGCGGACAAAAGCTTCTTTAATGCTGCACTTGCCCATTCGAAGTGACTTCACCTCGGTTCCTGCAAGGGCAATACCAGCCTCATAAGTATCCTCGATAAAGTAATCGTGAAACGCCTTTTTATTATTGGCAATCAGTTTTGTTCCAATCTTCTTCGCCATCATATCCTCCCTGCTCCTCTGCCAGAACGAAATCTACGGCTTTCAGCATCGTATCTGCATCTGCCACACGGACACGCACCTTCTGTCCTAATCTGTAGACCTTCCCCAGCATATCTCCCCGAAGCTCATATGCATCCTGGTCAAAGGTATAATAATCATCTCTTAAAGTATTCACATGGACAAGTCCTTCCACTGTATTGGGCAGCTCCACATAAAATCCCCAGCCTGTTACGCCGGAAATAATCCCTTCAAATTCCTCCCCCAAATGATAGGACATATATTCTGCTTTTTTCAGCTTATCGGATTCTCTCTCTGCTTCCTCCGCTCTGCGCTCACAGGCGCTGGACTGTCTGGCAACTTCGTCAAGAATCTCGTTATAATGCTCTGTCTTTCCCTGACGCACAAGTCTTCCCCGCAGATTATCCTTGATGATCCTGTGAATCTGCAGATCCGGATAACGACGGATTGGCGAAGTAAAATGACAGTAATATCTTGCAGCCAGACCAAAATGCCCGCTGCATTCCGTTGTATATTTCGCCTGCTTCATAGTGCGAAGGGTCAGCCGGCTGATCTGAGGTTCATTGGGCAATCCCTCGATACTTTCCAGAATGGTCTGAATCTCTTTCGGGGTGATTTCCTCCTTTGCCTTCTGTATTTTAATTCCCTGATTATGCAGCAGAGTCAAAAGGCTTTCTACACGTTCCGGATCGGGATTTTCGTGAGTTCTATAAACAAAGGGCAGCCCCTCTTTACAATATTCCTGCGCTACTGTCTCATTTGCCATAAGCATGAAGTCTTCAATGATTCTGGTTGCAACATTTGCCTCATAAGGCTTCACATCAATAGCCCTTCCCGCTGCATTTAAAATAATCTTACTCTCCGGGAAATCAAAATCTATAGACCCTCTGTGATGACGGCTCGCCCTAATCAGAGCAGAAAGCTCCCTCATCTGTTCAAACATCGGAATCAGATTTTCATAACGCTTTTTCGCCTCATCGTCTGTATTTTCCAGAATGTTTTTCACATCTGTGTAATTCATTCGCTCATCTACGCAGATAACCGTTTCCGCAATTTCATGGGAAACCACTTTTCCGGTTTCATCAATATCCATAAGACAGCTTAATGCCAGCCTGTCCTCTCCCTGATTAAGAGAACAGATTCCATTGGAAAGCTTCACAGGAAGCATGGGAATCACACGGTCTGCCAAATAAACGCTGGTTCCGCGCTTCAGCGCCTCTCTGTCAAGAGCGCTTCCTCCCTGAACATAATTGCTCACATCTGCAATATGAACACCCAGATGATAAATATTCCCCTCTTTGGAAAGAGAAATAGCGTCATCTAAATCCTTTGCATCCTCTCCGTCAATGGTAACAGTCTGCAAATGGGTCAGATCAAGCCTACCTTCCCTGTCTGCCTCCAATACATGATCCGGTACTCTGTCTGCCTGACGAATGACTTTTTCAGGAAATTCACTTGGAATATTAAAGCTTTTTACAATAGCCAGAATGTCTGTTCCCGGAGCACGGCAGCTTCCCAGATTCTCCTTAATCCGTCCTTCCGGATTCTTATTCTTGGAGCCATAATCTGTAATCTCAGCAACAACCTTATCCCCATTTTTTACTCCTCTTGCTTCCTTCATAGGAATAAAAATATCCCTGGAAACCTTCGGATTGTCACAAATAACAAAGCCGAAATCGCGGTTGAGCTGATATGTTCCCACAATTTCCTTCATTCCCCGTTCCAGAACCTTAAGCACAACACCTTCTCTGCGTTTTCCCTCTTTCTGGCCATTTTTTATCACAATACGGACAGTATCCTGATGCATGGCCGTACCTGTATTTTCTTCAGGAATAAAAATATCTTCCTCTTCTCCTTCTATCTCCACAAAACCAAATCCCTTGGGATGTCCGATAAAAATACCCTCAGCCTGTACTCCCTCCGGAATCTCAGTCCTGCGGTCATTTCTCTTTCTGCCCGGCTTTTCGTATTCCTCTCTGCGGTCATCGTAGGAACGATTATCACGCTTCTTTTTCGGGTTCCTTTTTTCATACCTTCCTTTATTGTCCATGACAACCTTTCCCTCTGCGGAAAGCTCATCCAACACCTCGTATAAATCCTTTCTCTGTGCCTTGTCCAGCCTTAAAAGAGAGGCAATCTCACGAAGTCTCATAGGTTTATAAATAGGATCTCCCAAAAGCTCCAGGATAAACTTTTTTCTTTTTTCCAGTTCTTTTCTTTTCTTCACTTTTAATCCTCTATTCTTGTTTTTTAAAGATGAAAAAACACCCTTGCCGTCAACAAGAGTGTTCCCCATCTTTTCCTTAGAAATTCATGTTTAAAACTGCAGCTAATACAAAGAACAGGACTGCCATTACTGTCGTAGCCTTAACAAGACCGCCTTCCATAGAACGTCCTTTGTTCTTGCCCCAGTATGTGTCTGCCGCACCGGCAATAGCGCCAAGACCCTGGCTCTTGCCTTCCTGCATCAGAACGATAATGGTAAGTCCAATACAATCTATCGCAAAAATAACTGTCAGTACAATTCTTAAAATTTCCACGCTGTTACACCTCCTAATCAACTAGAGTTCATTGTAACATACGTGAAAGCGGATTTCAACCACATTTCTTTATTTTGCTGATAAAATCACAGCTTTCACCGCTGCTTCCCAACTTCTGAAATCCCTTTCCGGCAACCATCCAAAACATCTTTAAACGGGTTTTCATAAACGGAAAGACTGCCAAGCTGTTCAAAAATTCGGAGAAGCTCGTTATATTTTGCATTTCTGTCTGAACGGCAGGGTGCTCCTGTTTTAATCTGCCCCGCCCCGCAGGCTACCGCTAAATCGGCAATAAACGCATCCTCCGTTTCTCCCGACCTGTGAGAAATCACCGCATGATACCCTGCTCTCTGAGCCATCTCCACAGCATCCAGCGCTTCGGATAAAGTCCCGATTTGATTTACTTTCACCAAAATTGCATTTCCCGCTCCAAGTCGGATCCCACATCCAAGCCGCTTAATATTCGTAACAAAAAGGTCGTCTCCCACAAGCTGGATTTTTTTGCCCAACCTCTCTGTAAGAGCCTTCCATCCTTCCCAGTCATCTTCCTGAAGTCCGTCCTCCAAAGAAACTATCGGGAATTCTTCTGTAAGCCTTTCGTAATATTCTATCATTTCCTGCGAACTTCTCTGCACTTCTTCCCCTTTCATCCGGCTTTCCCCAGGGAAAACATATACGCCGCGTTCTTCGTCGTAAAGTTCGCTTGCAGCCGCATCAACAGCAAATGCTATATCCTCCCCAACCCGATAACCGGCGCGCTCCACTGCCTGCGCCATAAGACTTAACACTTCGCGGGCATCTGCCACATCAGGAGCAAATCCTCCTTCATCTCCCACCCCTGTAGAAAGATTTTTCTTCTTCAGAATCGTTCTGAGAGAAGTATACACCTCCGCGCACATACGGATTGCTTCCTCCATATTCGCCGCGCCGAGAGGCATAATCATAAATTCCTGAAGATCCACGGTATTATCCGCATGTTTTCCCCCGTTTAAAATATTCATCATCGGAACCGGCATCCTTGTCGTATGGACGCCTCCCATATACTGATAGAGAGGAAGACGGAGAGCCATCGCTGCTGCCCGCGCCACTGCCATAGAAACTCCCAGTGTTGCATTTGCCCCGAGATTTCCCTTATTATCCGTACCGTCTGTCTCTTTCAGAATCCTGTCAATATTTGACTGGTTCAGGGCATTTTCACCAAGAATCGCATCTGCGATTTTAGTATTCACATTTTCCACTGCTTTTTTTACACTTAACCCTGTATAGCATCCCTTTTCCCCATCACGAAGCTCCACTGCCTCAAATTTCCCTGTAGATGCGCCTGACGGAACAATAGCTCTTGCTGTATATCCATTTACTCCTATGATTCCTTCCCCTACCGTTACTTCTGCTTCTACTGTAGGATTTCCTCTGGAGTCCAGTACTTGTCTTGCGTGAACCTTTCTGATTGGCAGATATCGTAACATATGAACGCCTCCTGTCGCTTTCAATTAACATTTTATATGGAGTAGTTTTTCCTCAACCACCGCATTCTATGCAGAAAACCTTCCTGTTTCCCACGTTATATTTTCTGAATATTTTATATTTTTCACACTTTTATTTTTTTCTTTTCATTTGTTTTATAAATTTTCTATTTTTATACTTGACATTTCATTTTTTATCTGTTATAGTAAGTTCATAAAACAAAAGGGAACGAAAAAATAAAAAGCAAAGGAGTGAGACCACCGAAAACATAAGTTTTAATCCATAATTTATGAAAGGAAGGTACAGACCACCAAGAACTTAAACTTTTAAATTCCAGAAATGTTTTATAAACACCCAAAATAAAGAAAGAACGGTAAGGACCAATGAGAACATAACGATTTACCTCATCTTCTAAAATTAATAAGGACGGTAAGGACCAATGAAACATTAACGATTTACCTCATCTTCTAAAATT
>JAUNOY010000031.1:0-9432 GCA_030536995.1 Eubacteriales bacterium | reverse complement strand
CGCACGTAAAGGACAAATTAACCATAAACAATTAACAAAAACTCCAAAAATAAATACGATTGTAAATTACAAAGAAACAATTAACCATTAACCCATCTTCTAAAATTAATAAGGATGGTAAAGACCAATGAGACATTAACGATTTACCCCATCTTTAAAAATTGAATAAGGAACGGTAAGGACCAATGAAACATTTATGATTTACCTTAACTTTTAAAATTTAATATGTACGGTAAACTCCAATGAAAACATGATGAATTACCTCAAAAAAACTTCCTACAACTGAATTAAGAACGGTAAAACCTAAAATCCTAAAAATCCTACTTTTAATTTATACGCATAATCTAAAAGAAAGGCAGGTAAAAACCATTGGATACTGAATTTAAGTAAGAGCCACAGCGATGAACGATAAGCTTGTGGCTCTTATATATTGCCTTTTTCCCGCTCTCTCTGCCTCCTTTTTCGCATATCCCCTATCCCCTCCTCATATATTATGACAAAACTTCTTCCCTTGAGGTCTACATGAAATCTCTTTCCAGATACATACCCCTTGTAAAAATCTCCGCTTTCTTTGCAGCAACCTTTCTGCTGGGAGCTACTGCCGGAAATCTGTTTCCTGTTTTGAAATCAGAACCTGAATCTGTGCAGACATCCTCTGCCGGTACAAACTGGGGCTTAAGCTTTCAGGAAAAAGGGAAACGTCCTGTCGGAAATGCTACCATAGAGGAATTAAAGAAATATAATGCCTGTTATGCAGCCGATACAGAAGAAAAAGTCCTTTATCTCACCTTCGACACAGGCTATGAAAACGGAAATATGCCTGCAATTCTCAATGCCCTGAAAAAACACCATGCCCCCGCAGCATTCTTCATGGTTGGAAACGTCTTAAAAGACCATCCCGACCTCATCAGACAAATCGTTGCAGACGGGCATATTATAGGAAATCACACCATGACTCATCCCAATATGTCCTCGATTTCTTCCCGTAAAGACTTCGAAAAAGAATTAAGCGGCGTAGAATCCCTCTATGAAGAAATCACCGGTGAAAAAATGGAAAAATTTTACCGTCCTCCTCAGGGAATCTATAATCTGACCAACCTTTCCATGGCAAAGGAAATGGGTTATCACACCTTCTTCTGGAGCCTTGCCTATGTAGACTGGATACAGGATCGGCAGCCCTCCCGTGAGGAAGCTTTTGATAAACTCCTGTCCCGCGTCCACCCCGGAGCCATTGTCCTTCTTCACAGCACCTCCTCCACAAACGCTGAAATTCTGGATGAGCTGCTGACCAGATGGGAGGAAATGGGATATTCCTTTAAATCTCTCCATGACCTTACTGTATAAAAATTTCGGGCGGGAGTTTTCGCATCTCCCGCCCGTTTCCGTCAGAGTATGTTTCTAACGCACTCTGAGCCCGATTATTCGTCAAAAGTAACTTCTGTCTTCAGGATGGCATTCTCGTCCAGAAGCTGCTTAAAGGTCTTTGTTTTTGCTTTCTCTTCATAGTCCGGCGACCAGTAATAGCCCTTCAGTTCATCCATGTATTCTATATAATCACAGAGATATACATACACCGTAGACACATCTTTATTGGCAATTGCAAGCATATCCACACTTCCTCCCGCCTTACCGGTATCTAGGAGGTTTCCATCTGCATCCAGCACCACTGGAAAATATTTCGCTTCACTGTCTTTACACTCTAATGAAAGCTCAAAAGGCGTCTTTGTAAGGGAAACAATACCTTCTCCGTTTTCATCCAGAAGATTGATTTCTTTCACAATATTTTTATCTGTATTCTTTTCAACCTCGAAAGTGAAATCCCAACCTCCCTCTTTTGTCCAGCTTGTGTAGGAACTTCCATCTATCATTGCATCCGGATATTTCTCGTCGTATTTACGGTGCATTTCCGTGAAAAGCTGATGCTCAATTTCTTTTTCTTCCTCTGTAAAGTTTTCATAATTCGCTTCGTCAAGCCCGTGTTCTGCCATTGCAGCCTCGTACTCATCCCTAAATTCCTGAGGCATTTCCGGTACGCTGATCTGGTCTTCCGGAAGTCCTCCAATGATTTTCCGAATATTCAGTGATACGTCAAATTTATCAGGAACTGTAATTTCTTTCATATAATCCTCCGAATTCAGACCACAATACTCTTCTATCATTTGATCTGTAGGATTTTCTGCTCCCATAGCAGCTGCCAGTTTTTCATAACCGCCTTCCTCCATAAGGTCAATTCCCTGCTCCAGAAGGATTGCATTCCTGTCTGCATAGAGGTTTTCTGAGCCTTCATAATCATAGGTTGTCTCTGCCAAATCTACCCTGAGAACTCCTGCAAACCTGTGTTCATCCAGCATTTTGCCGTCAAGCACTCCATTAATATGACTTCCCCAGGCTGTACTGTAGGATGGATTGTAGCTGAAATCCAGAGAAGAATTATTAATATCTATAAGCGGTGTTCCATCCTGCCATGTTCCTGTCTGGGGAAACTCATCCTCTGTCTCAATGATCATGGACAGATAAAGCGCCACATCATTGCAATAAACCTCAGAAAGAGTCACTGTAGTTCCATCTACTGTTTTACTGTAGGTAACTTCCTTTTTCTCCTCTGAATCTGTCTCTTTCAGTTCTTCCTCATTCTTCGCCGGAGTTTCTGCAGCATTTTCTTTCTCCAGAGGCTTCGCATATTCCTTGTAATCACCCGCAAATCCAAGGGAACTGCCAACCTGCGCAAATACCTTTCCGATCAGCGGAATGTTGGATGCAAATGCCGGATTCACGATACACACTGCGGAAAAAGCTGCCGCTGCTGCAGTTATTCCCATAGCTGTGCGGAAAATTTTTCCTGTTTTCTTCTTTCGTTTATCGGATTTTCCCATTTCCACAATCTTCCTTTCTGCTGTTTTCTGTGCAGCCTTTTCACGGATCTGTGCAAATGCCTCTTCCTTTGCCGCATTTACTGTCTTCGGAATCTCAAACTGCGCGTTCAATGTACTCTCTATTTTTTCATTCATGTACTCATCTTTTACAGACTTGTCTTCCCCTGTCTGGTTGAAATCTATTATTTTTTTCATGTAATCATCCCTTTCTTATAGAAACTGCCGGACTTACGATTCCCTTCATTTCAGGTCTGTCCTCATACTCTCTCTTTATCTGTACTCTTGCTCTGGCAAGCCTTGTTTTTACTGTATTTTCATTTAAGTTCAAAATATCTGCTATCTCCGACAGCTTAAAGCCCTCTACATAATAGAGAATCAGAATAACCCTGTATTTCTCCTCTACCTTCTCCAGCATCTCCTTAAACTCAAATTCTGCAATAGACATATCCCTGTCAGGTACGTCCCACAGTTCCTCTCCCATGTTAAGATTCTTATAATGCTTCAACACCCTGCTGCATTCATTAATCAGAATACGAATCATCCATGTTTTAAAATATTCCGGTTTACGCAGGGTATGTATTTTTTCAAAACAGGTCAGAATCGTATCCTGAATTGCATCTGCAGCATCCTCATCATTGTTCAGAATTCCTCTGGCAACTTTATACATTGCCAGAGAATTTCTTTCCATCAATTCGAGAAAAGCATCTGCATTTCCTGTCATGGCGCTTTTTACCAGTTGTATCATGTTATCCTCCTTTTTCAGAGTCATTGTGTTTCATTCGAATGAAGCTTTCTTTTTCCTTTTACACTTATTAGATAAAAATAACAAGAAAAAAGTTTCATTTTTTCCAAATAAAATTTTTTAAATAAAAAATCCATCTGCTGAAATATCCTGTATAATAGTAGAAAAAAGCAAAGTGAGGAAGCTATGATTTATATAAGCCATCTTATAGACGACAAAGAAATGAAAGAAATCATCGCCAGTACCGGAGCAGGCATAGAAAGCATCGAATTTTCTGTTGCAGAAAATCTGGATCATTTTTCCCGTACTCTTAAAAATTACCGGAAACAGCTGGAGTTCATGGATTGCCAAAACCTCATCCTCCACGGCCCTTTCCTTGATCTGAATCCCATGGCATATGACAGTCTGGTCGTGCAGGCCACAAGAACGCGCTATGACCAGGCTTATCAGGCAGCAAAAGAACTTGGGGCCAGAAAACTGATTCTGCACAGCGGATTTATCCCTTCTGTCTATTTTCTCACAGGCTGGGCAGAGCGTATGGCAGATTTTTATAACCGTTTTCTTGATGATAAGGATGATTCTGTCGAGATTCTTATGGAAAATGTTATGAACCCGTTCCCCTCTCCTTTAAAAGATGTGGCAGAGAGGATTTCTCATCCTGCCTTCGGCCTCTGCCTTGATATTGGACATTCCAACTGCTGCTCCGAAATTTCCGGCAGGGAATGGGCAGAGATGCTTTTGCCCCATATCCGCCATCTTCACCTTCACGACAACTCCGGCGACAAAGATCGACATCTTGCACTGGGGACAGGAAGCGTACCACTGAGCCAGATTCTTAATCTTTTCCAAAATATGTCCGGACTATCGTGCACGATCGAATGTAATACTGCTCAAGATGTTACATCCTCTCTGAATACACTGTCAGATACCGGTGTTTTCATTGACAGCCCAAAATCCTTATGCTATGATGAAACTATCCGGAACACGCCTGTGTTCTGAGTTTTTCATAGGAAATGAGATATCTGAAACACACTGATAAAATGTGAATCCGGTGAGAATCCGGAACAGTTTTATCCCTGCTGTAAGAGCAACGAACAAAGTCATACCACTGAAAAATTTCGGGAAGGGGCTTTTAGTAGGAAAAATTCAGGCTTAAGTCAGAATACTTTTTATCTGTGTGCAGCAAGACCATCCGGTGGATGAAAACGGATGTCTATTTTTTATGGTTATTTTACGAAAGGAGAAACGTATGAAGAATAAAAAAACGAATCTTATCGCTGTCATTGTTCTTGTTGTCGTTCTTGCTGCAGCCGGACTTCTGTACATGAAATTTAAACCCGGTACAACTGCAGGAGACAAAGAAATCACAGTTAAGGTATCCGCACTCGAAAACGGAGAAGAATCCTTCACTTATCAGACAGATGCCGAGTATCTCGGTGAAGTTCTTACCGCAAACAAGCTAATCGAAGGTGAAGACGGACAGTACGGTTTATTCATTACAACTGCAAACGGAGTCAAAGCTGATGATTCCAAACAGCAGTGGTGGTGCATCACCAAAGGTGGTGAGCAGGTAAACACCTCCGCAGATCAGACTCCTATTCAGGATGGCGATCAGTTTGAGCTTACATTAACAGAGGGATATTAATGAACACAACACTGAAAGCAAAAGATTTGGCAATTATGGGTGTAATGGCTGCAATTGCCTACCTCAGCCAGGTAGTCTTAAGTTTTCTTCCAAACATTGAACTTGTAACTCTTTTATTTATCTTATATACTCTTGTAATAGGAAAAAAAGTTTTTGGTGTTGTATATGCCTTTGTTTTTCTGGAAGGCATCACTTACGGCTTTGGACTATGGTGGATCAATTACCTTTATGTATGGACAGTTCTTTGTCTGATAACGCTTTTATTTCGAAAACAGACCTCTTTTGTTTTCTGGAGTATAATATCTGGTCTCTTCGGAATGGGGTTCGGCGCTCTCTGCAGTCTTCCATACTTTTTTATCAGTGGTCCCTCCGGAGCTTTTGCCTACTGGATTGCGGGAATTCCAAGCGATATTACCCATTCTATCGGCAATGTTTTTATGTGCCTGGTATTGTTTAAACCATTACATTATATCCTTTCCAAAATCATTTACGGAAAAGCAGCCATTACCTGAACTCTGGTCATGTCTTTCCATTTTACCCAGCCATGCAGAAGCTATCTGACTCCTGCATGGCTTTTTTGTGATTTTATCACGGAACCTTTTTTTATTTCGGGTTATATTAACATCAGAAATAGAACAGGAGGTACTCATTATGAGACTTAAAGATAAAGTTGCAATTATTACCGGCGGCAGTCGCGGTATCGGTTATGCCACCGCAGATAAATTTTTGAAAGAAGGCGCTACTGTAATTCTTTCGGCAAGCACACAGGCTTCTGCAGACAAAGCAGTGGCACAGTTAAAAGAAAAATATCCAGAATCAACCATAGCCGGAATCAGCCCTGATTTATCAAAGCTCGAATCTGTACGCAGCAGTTTCCGCGAAGCAACTGAGAAATATGGCTGTGTGGATATCCTTGTAAACAATGCCGGAGTATCTGAAAGTACCCCGTTTACGGAATATACCGAAGAAACCTTTGACAAGGTTATGGACTTGAACGTAAAAGGTGTTTTTAATGCAACAAGAGCCGCGTCTGAATGTATGATTGCACGTGGAAAAGGTGTTATCCTTTCTACTTCCTCTATGGTCAGCATTTCCGGTCAGCCAAGCGGTTTTGCTTATCCTGCATCTAAATTTGCAGTAAACGGTCTGACTGTATCACTTGCCCGCGAACTTGGTCCAAAGGGAATCCGGGTAAATGCAGTCGCTCCCGGTATTACTGAAACTGATATGATGCGTGCAGTTCCCAAAGACGTTATTGAACCGATGATTCAGCAGATTCCTCTGCGCCGCCTTGGTCAGCCGGAAGATATTGCTAATGCGTTCGTATTTCTTGCTTCTGACGAAGCTTCTTATATCACCGGTGTTGTCCTGAGTGTAGACGGAATGGCAAGAAGCTGACTTCTGTGATATACTTTATATAAGAGATTCTTTTATCGCCTGTCGGAGAACTCCGGCAGGCTTTTTTTACAGGAGGCCAATATGAATAGAGAAAATGCCAGCTTTACCTTTCTTCACCGTGTGGAAGAGATTGAACTTAATATCCGTGACGTAGGAAATCAGTATATCCGGTGGTTTGACGAATTCGCTGCAGCTTTATCTCTGGCAAACTCTCCGTAAAGCTCCTGCACTTCCAGAAGCCAGTGCCCCAAACGTAACCGTTCTTCTGACGCCTGTTTATCCGGAAATACTCCGCAGTACAGTCAGAAAATTTCTTTAAAGCCAGGAGGAGAAAACATGATATACATAATTTCATTCGTTTTTATAATTATTATCCTGCTGATCACCCGACAGCTTCATCTGCGAAGCGTCCAACTTAAATCCCTGCAGCAGGAACATGATACCATCAGAGAACGTCTTGACTCTCTTACTTCCACTGTTTCAGAGTCAAAGCTCCTGACAGAACCACTTTTGCAGTCTGCGAACACAATTCATCTCTATACTGCTCTTCTATCCGAAGACTCTCTCTCTCCTGCTCAAAAAGAACTACAGCAAGAGATTCTACAGGAAAGCGAACACCTTCTTCACATTGTGAAAACTTCTTTATTATAAAGATTATCAAATTGACACTCTTTTCATTATGTGGTATATTTATAACAAGATGATAGGTATTTCGCACATAAAAGGAGGTAACGATATGAAGAATACGTGTTGTTTAACGAACAAATTAAAGAAATGGTTTCCTTCAAATCCATTATCATATCTGGGCTGGCTAGGCGTCCTGGGAATTATCGGAATATTTTTTGCTCCGATATTTACACCATTTTTATTATTTTTTACATTTTTTTCTTATTCTAAGATGAAAGCAGACGAATTGTTTTGGGAAAATGTGCGCAGAGCAAGTACACGAGGTTTTTGGACAACCTTTACAATAACAGCAATTACAATGTTATGGTTATTGACACGAGGAATCCATCAATCATGGTTTGGACATGAGATGCAGCAACTCGTAATACAGGGAAATATTATAACTATGGATATCTTTACATATGAACAATATATAATAGTATTTTTTCTTATGATCATATGTATGACATTGATGATTTCCGTTTTTTCTATCAGCATGTTCAAATTTCGAAGACAAGAAAAGAAAATGCTGGAAAAGTATGAAAGTGAGGTGTGAACTGTGCTTCATACAAAGCTAAAAGAGTATCGTGCCAAATACAATATGAGCCAGGGTGACCTGGCTTTTCTGGTAAATGTACGAAGAGAAACTATTGGAAATTTAGAAAACGGAAAGTATAATCCTTCATTGAAACTTGCCCTTGATATTGCCAAAATATTTGAAACAACAGTGGAGGAATTATTTTACTTTTCAGATGATACAGGAATATGACACTTCCATATAGCCAAAGCAAGACATTTTACAACACATTGGACAGAACCGTTATTTGAGGTTCTGTCTTTACTTATATCCATCATTACCAGATACCGCATCGGGGTCTGCAAAAATTAATGATAATCGATAATTTTTTATTGACAATAATAATATATCGGGAGTAAAATAAAGGTACAAAAAGAAAGGAGACTTTGTCATGGGAAATAAGAATGAACCGAAAGATCAATATGGTTGGAAGGATGGCAGACCGGAAATGAAATACCACGGAACTATGGGAGTGACTCTTTTTCTAATGGTTCTTCTGACTGGAATCTGTCTGGTATATATTTTTATGATGCTACGTGTAGCACCGGCAAAGGTAAATGTTAACAGAGAAATTGTTGAAAACGAAATGTTTAGATTTGAAATTGACGAGATGGGAAGCTTCAGCAATCTGTCAGGTGATATGCTGGGAAACGAAGCTGCAGAAGCGAATCCCAAAGCAGTCTGGTTCTCCTATGGGATTGCGATGTTATTTACTTCTTATTTTCCCTGGCTGTTTATTCTGTGGTTTGTAAGAAACATTATTGTCTATGCGGTTCAGATGAGAGAACCATTTTCCAAAATCACTGCGAAATCTGTCAGAAACATTGGATTTACTTTAATATTCATTGCAATCAGCAAACAGTTGGCAACATTTTTTTTACCGCTCATATGGGGCGGTGGACTGCCGGATGTTGATCTTATAAACCAACCAGCTACTGTAAATTGCATGACGCTGGGACTATTAGGACTTTTATTTCTCTTCCTTTCCCGCGTTTTTTGCTATGGCTGTGAACTTCAGGAAGAATCTGATACCACCATTTAAGGAGCATGTGCTATGGCAATCATATTAAGACTTGACCGGGTCATGGCAGACCGAAAAATTTCTTTGAACGAACTGGCAGAACGAGTGGGCATCACCAATGTAAATCTTTCCAATCTAAAAACCGGAAAGGTAAAAGCTATTCGTTTTTCTACCCTCAATGCAATCTGCCGGGAACTTCATTGCCAGCCTGGGGATATATTGGAATATCAGAAAGATACAAAAGAATAGAATTACAGCTTTTCAAAGACTTTGTAACAAAGAAAATCAATATAGAATTATCAGAGCATGTATAAATTATAAAGGAAACCACAACAAAAATAATCAATCATTCTTGTCATTAAAGCTGTTGATTACCTTTATGATTACTTTTCATTTTTAGTAAAAAAGAAAAAAGCCTTAAAAACCGCGTGAAATCGCTGTTTTAAGGCTTTTTTAGCAGGGGATGAGAGAATCGAACTCCCACCAAAGGTTTTGGAGACCCCTATCATA
>JAUNOY010000011.1 GCA_030536995.1 Eubacteriales bacterium | reverse complement strand
TTTTGAACGAAAAGTCCTCTTTTTCCGTAGAGGCTGTTATTTCACAGCCCCTTTTGTTATTTGGTTATAGAATTAACCGAAGTATCTTTCAAGTAAGCCTTTGAATGCTTTACCGTGACGAGCTTCGTCTCTTGCCATTTCATGAACTGTGTCATGGATAGCGTCAAGGTTAGCTGCTTTAGCACGTTTAGCAAGGTCGAATTTACCTGCTGTTGCGCCGTTCTCTGCTGCTACACGCATTTCAAGGTTTTTCTTTGTGCTGTCTGTAACAACTTCGCCTAATAATTCAGCGAATTTAGCAGCATGCTCTGCTTCTTCGTAAGCAGCTTTTTCCCAGTATAAACCGATTTCCGGGTATCCTTCTCTGTGAGCTACTCTTGCCATTGCAAGATACATACCAACTTCTGAACATTCGCCTTCGAAGTTTGCTCTTAAGTCTGCAAGAATGTCTTCGCTAACGCCCTGAGCTACACCTACAACGTGCTCAGCTGCCCAAGACATTTCAGAATCCTGTTTTGTAAATTTGTCTGCTGGTGCTTTACAGATTGGACATGCCTCCGGTGCTGCATCTCCTTCATGAACGTATCCACATACACTACATACCCATTTTGCCATAATTGTAATCTCCTTTTCATTTTTTGATAATTTTATTTTTTAATTGTTTCTTTTTGATAACAGTAATTATTACTGTTTTAAATTTAGCATATTAATCTGGACTTGTCAAGTACAAAATTGTTAATTTTTTGTGTCTGTATTATCCGGGGTTCCTTTGGAGCAATCTTCACAGAGTCCATAAAATCTGGCGCTGTAATCAGAAATCTCTCCATGGAAATTCTCTCCGGCAGTTTCCATAATATGATCAATTTTCTTGCTGTCCAAATCAATAATTCGATTGCACTTTGTACACATGAAGTGGCTGTGTCGTGCAGTTCTTCCATCGTAGCGATCGGCGCCTGCAAAGGATGAAAGCTTCTTAATCTCGCCGATATCAGTAAGCAGGGACAAATTTCGGTATACCGTGCCAAGACTGATATTGGGATAGATAAGCTTCATATTCTCGTAAATTACGTCCGCAGTAGGATGATCGTTTCTTGTGGAAAGAAATTCTTTGATTGATTCTCGCTGGCGGCTGTATTTCAGTGTTGCCATGGTTACCTCCCTTCTGCATAATAATGATAATCATTACTGATATCTGCATTATAAAATACTTGATAATAATTGTCAAGTATTTTCGGGAGGAATTTTAAAAGTAAATAAGTGAGAGGTAGTTGCTGTTTACATAGCGCTATTTTGCGAGGTATGTTTTCCTGTGCTTGCGGATTTATTATAAATAAGATAAAATTGTTTCATAGTAAATTCGGGAGGATAAAAGTATGAACAGGGAGGAAGCAGAGCAGTATTTATATTGCGCTATGTCTATTGGAGAACAGCTTCTCATAAGCGGGGCGGAGGTTGGCAGAGTAGAGGATACAATCTGTCGAATCTGTAAGGCTTATGGCGCAGAACGCGTAGATGTTTTTTCCATTACATCAAGTATTGTTACGACCATGTACGGGGAGGAATTCGGAGCCTGCACTCAGACAAGGAGAGTGTCCGGTATGGCGAATGATCTTCATAAGCTTGACTGCCTGAATCAGCTTTCCAGAAAGATATGCGCCCTGTGTCCGGAACCTTCGGAAATAAAGGCGGATCTGGCTGAAATCATAAATGGTCCGCGCTATTCCTTCGGAATGCAGCTTCTGATTTACGGACTGGTTTCAGGTTCGTTTTCTGTGTTCTTTGGAGGTGACTGGAAGGATATGGCTGTTTCTGCTGTAATTGGTGTATTATTGAAATTCCTGGAGGCTTTTGTGAAAAAGGGTGCGGTAAATGGGCTTATTACGGCGTTGATCTGTTCTACAGCAGGAGGATTTCTGGCGAATCTGGCAGTTCAGGCAGGGCTTGGAAATCATGTGGATTTGATTAGTATAGGAAATATTATGCTTTTTATTCCGGGACTTGCGCTTACCAATGCGCTGAGAGATATGTTTTCGGGAGATACGATTACAGGACTGATAAGGTTTATGGAGTCGATTCTGCTTGCAGTTATTATTGCGCTGGGATTTGCAGTTTCGAATTTTTTGTTCTGAAAATCTGGATTTGGGAGAAAAATTATGCAGGAAATCATTCAATTATTTGCAGCATTTCTCGGTTCTCTGGGGTTTGCAGTGCTGTTCAATATCAGAGGTGAAAAGCTTGTTTTTGCAGCTCTGGGCGGACTTTTGTCATGGGGCGTGTACCTTGGGGCGGGATATATTGACAATAACCCGTATTTCTGCGGATTTACGGCCTCTGTACTGCTGACTCTTTATGCAGAATGTATGGCTCGTGTACACAAAACGCCGGTTACGGTTTTTCTTGTATCCGCCGCAATTCCTCTTATTCCGGGAGCAGGGCTTTACCGCGCTATGAGTAGCCTCATGGAAAGAGACTGGGTGCGTTTTTCAAAAGAAAGCAGTTATACCCTTTTGTTTGCAGCGAGTATGTCTGCCGGAATCACATTCACTACAATCATCTATCGTATGATAAAAAGATGGTCGTCAAGGCAGACGCGTATATAAATGTGTCAGCTAATGCTGACCAGAATCGCGCGCCAAGTCTCACGTGTATTCGACTTGAATTAAAAGACCACACAAATCAGGCGTTCTGCCATCCTTGTGTGGTCTTGGTTTTATATAGCCGACAGAGCTATCTTTTCCAATGCTGTCTTGAACTGTTCGACAGTCATGTTTGCTTTTTCTGCTGCTTTCTCGATAGTCAGAGAACCGTCTCTTACCAAATCAAAAAGCATAAGAAGTTTCCCTTCTGTACGACCTTCGGCTCTTACACCCTGACTAAGATTACACATATCAAGCACCTCTTTCTCCAGTTCTTCACTCATTTTAATATCAAATTCTTCTTCCAGTATCCTGCTTTTGTCTTTACCTGCTCTTGTTGATGAAAACAGAATCTCCAGAAATTTAAGGATACCTGTATAGTTTTCGCTGCTTTATCGTACATTGAACCATACTCCGTCTGATAAATCGCATGAGCAAGGCGGCAAAATATCACAACAGCCTTTTATTTTATATTTGTAAGGAAACTGTAAGTTTCATATGTTATTCTGGATACAGGAAGGGGGAAACCAAATGCAGAAAGAATTATGGAAACTGGCAGTTTCGGGAATGAAAAAGAGGAAAAGAAACAGTCTTCTTTTATTTGGCGTACTGGTGATTGCTTTTTCTTTTTCCATAGTAGGGCTTTCTCTTGTGGAAAGCATGAACGTATCTAACCGGGAATACAGGTATGACAATTACGGAACGTGGCATACTGCTGTTTTTCAGGGAAAAGAGGAGGACGCTTCCGCTTACAGAAAAGAAAAGGGCGTAAAATTCGGTATTCTGACCAGTTGTGGAAATCTGAAAACTGGAGCAGGCGTGGGAACAGCAGACGATGAACTGCTCAGGATGGGAAGAATCGGACTTCAGCAGGGACGTTTTCCAAAAGAAGCAGGAGAGGCTGCAATGGAGGCAAATGTTCTGAGCAGATTGGGATACAGCTATGAATTGGGACAGGATATTACTTTGCAGGTCTTTATGGAAGCAGAGGAGACAGAAGGGCTTTCGGAAGAAACGGTTATGACAGAAATGACGTTTACCTTGTGTGGAGTGATTCGTTCCTACAGCAATTTATGGCAATCGGATGGGCATACGCTTCCGGGAGTATTTGTCACAGAACAGGCAGAGAAACAGATGATGGAGGACGCGGCAGAGGCATCCGAAAGAGAATTAAAAGAAAAAGAATCAATGTATTTTTTTAAAACGGCAGGCGAACAGGAAGAGACAGCAGAAGCTATCCGGAGTATAGAAGAGGAGTTAAACAGAAGAGATGGAGGAAGCCGTAAGCTTGTAAATAATACACATGCGTATCAGGAGACAGAGACAGAAGTTTATCCTTTTTTATATCTGGGAATCATTTTTGTGACTTCCGGAATTGCAGTTGTCTGTATTTATTCTGCGAGGATCAAAAAGCAGATTCAGCAGATTGCTCTTTTCAGAAGTATTGGAATTACAAAAAAACAATTAAGGCTAATGATTTTTTATGAAACTATTTGTCTGGCGCTTCCTGCCATTGTGGTGGGATTTTTCTGCGGTTGTGCAGAAACATGGCTTGCGCTGCGCTTTTTATCCGGAATGAATGAGAAGATTATTATAAAAGTTCCCTATCAGGCTCTTGGTGTTTTATTTTTTCTGCTGATTCTGGAAATTGTGATTGTTCGTACTTTTGTACTGCAGATTGCGCTCAGGCAGCCCCTTACAGGTAAAATGTCTCTGAATGGCAGAAAAATACGAAGAAATAGAAGGCTGCATCAGATTCTGTATGCCGGTTTATCTGTTGTTATTTGCACAGTCAGCTTTTTTACGGTATTTCAGGCAATACAGGTATATGAGATAAAAAAATCAAGACAGAGGATGCCGGACTATAGATTTCACTCTTTTTCGTGGGAAGACAACAAAACATCCGAACAGGATTTAAGAGAGGTTCAGGAAATTCCGGGGATTCGGGAGCTGCACGGATGGGGGAATATACAGGTAAATATAAAATTTCCGGATATGGAAACATGCGAATTGAATAAAGAACTAAAATCAAATACGACATTTTTGACAGCTCAGGATGAAGAAGGAATTACTTGCAGCTTATATGGAATCAGGGAAGCTGACTGGGACTATTATCTGGATTTCGAGGAACTTTCCATAGACAGGGAGGCTTTTCGAAAAGGAGAGGAAAGCATTGTTCTATTTTCTGTAAATACATATGGAGAAGTAGCAGTAAACGGGAAAACCTACAAGGATGTGGGAATCGCAAAAGGCGACACCGTTCAATGTGATATTTATGGGACACCATTAAAAAAGAACAGCGCAGGGAATGTATATCCCGGAGATATGGCGGAAAAAATGTTTACCTTTCAGACAAAGGTGGGAGAGGTGGAAAAAATTGTAGACCAAGATCTGACAAATCCACTGCAGTTTTTTGCTACAGTTCCATATACCATTCTATGTTCCTCAGACGCTCTGGCCGGCATTTTAGAGGAAATTCCGGAAGGAAATTTCGTTCATCCGTATGAGACAGGGAAAGAATTCGGATATTCACAGGGAGAAATGTATGCTTCGGAAAATGCAGGATTTTTATCTACAGATGTAATTGTGGCAGATATTTTTGGGGAAAATCATGTCCCTGTGGAAAGTGTAAGGGAAGAAAATGCCGTGATACGACAGGAACTTCAAAATAAACTCATTCTCTACACAGCAGGAGGAGGTACTGTAATCCTCATTGCCTTTCTTATGCTCTGGAATATGCTGGCGCTGGCGGCAGAAGATGAAAAAAGAAAAACAGGAATCCTGATGGCAATAGGATTATCAGAGAGACAGATTCAGAAGCGTATTTTAACAGAAGCTCTTGTGTTGGGAGCGGTTTCTGCTCTGGCAGGCATTCTCTTATTTGGGGGATATCTGTATTTGTATTCATGGATGGCGTTCCGTTCAGAAATGGCTTTGTATCAGGAGTCAATGAGATCAATCCCGGATATCTTCCTGTCACAAATAGAAGGGTATCGTGTGGTCGGACTGCGCTTTTGGCATTTACTGTTCCTTGGTCTGTTATCCGGCGGAAGCGTTGCGCTTGTTTATTACAGGACGAAAATGATACTGCAAAAAGCAGACGTATCCAGATTACTCAGGGAGGAATAGAATTATGGGAATTGTGTTAGAGGCAAAAGGGCTGACGAAAAGCTACCAGTCAGGAAAGCAGAAAATAAAGGTGTTTAAAAATATAGATGCTGTATTCGAGGAGGGGCTTTTTTATGCGATCACAGGAAGAAGCGGTTCCGGAAAATCTACGCTCCTGCATATTCTGTCAGGTCTGGAAAAGCCGGATACAGGAAGCATCTTAATGAAGGGAAAGAAACTGGAAAGTTATTGCTCACAGGAAATGGCAGAATTTCGGCGGCGTCATATGGGATTTATCTTTCAGCAGTTTAATCTGCTGGAAGAGTATGATGTGAAAACAAATATCTGTATGCCGCTAAAGCTGGATTGCAAAAGAGAGGACAGTATTTTTTTTAAAGAAATAACAGAACATCTTGGCATAGATAAAATTTTAAAGAAATATCCGGATGAGCTGTCAGGGGGAGAACAGCAGAGAGTGGCGATTGCCCGTTCTCTCATTGCAAAGCCGGAAATCCTGTTTGCAGATGAGCCAACGGGGAATCTGGATAAAAAAACAGCGGATGAGACTCTGGAGCTGCTTCTTGAATGTTCATACAGGTACGGTCAGACGCTCATACTGGTAACTCACGATATGGAAATCGCAGAGCGCGCAGATGATATATTGAAAATAGAGGATGGAAGAATCTGTCAAACACAGTTTCAGTGATATATTTTTCCATCCAGAAAAAGCGGAAGAGAAAGAAGGAAGCTGCTTCCTTTTTCCGGAAGATTTCTGGCAGAGAGTGTTCCGTGATGGGCTTTTACGATATCCTGCGCCATAGAAAGGCCGATGCCATATCCGGATTTACTGATATTGCCGCGGTGAAAACGAAGAAAAATGAGGGGGAGTTCCTGAATGGGAATTCCCTTTCCGCTGTCTGAAATTGTCAGAAGCACGTTTCTGTCGGATTCTTCAAGAGTTACCTGTACAGAGGTTCCAGAGGGGGTATGCTCGATTGCATTTTTCAGAAGGTTTTCGATTGCCTGTGAGAGCCAGAATGAATCTGCACTGATCATACACTGAGCAGGAAGCTGACACTTAAAAGAAACCTTCTTTTTTTCGGCAATGTAAGTAAGAGAATGGATGCAGCGCTGTATACAGTCCGGGTAGTTAAAGGTTGAGAAATCCATATTTATTTTGCCGGAAGCAAGCTGGCTGGATTTCAAAACACGCTCAATTTCCGCAGTCAGCCGTTCCAGAGAAGCCTGACTTTTGGTAAGATCTGAAGAGGATGATTTTGTCTGAGCAAGGTCAAGGCGAATCTGAAGAACTGTAAGCACCGTTTTAATCTGGTGTGCCATATTTTCAATAAACTGCGTCATTTCTGTTTCGCGTTTGTGGCTGAATTGCTTTTCGTAGAGAAGCTGCTCTTCTAATTTTCGTATTTGATTTGTAAGGTTGTAAAGCAGACCTTCTTTCAAGGTTTCAGGATGTGACTCCTGATATAGAAGAAAATGATTTATTTCTTCTGTGAGTTTTTGTATTTGTTTATGAAGATAAAAAATATAGCCTGTGAGAAGCAAAAACAGGACGCTTAGTATGAGGGTAAACAGCAGCATAGTAATAAGACCTTTCTGATTCTATTTCTTTAAAGGAACAGTCCAGCGGTATCCAAGTCCGCGCACTGTCTGAATATAAGGCGTTCCCTGCCATTCGCCCAGCTTTTCACGAAGGCGGCTGATATTTACATTGAGCGTATTGGAGTCTACATAAGCATTGTATTTGTCCCAGACCTGATAAAATAAATGTTCCCGGGTTACTGTGGAAAGCGCCTGTTCCATCAGGCAGCAGGCGAGGCGGAGCTCAGTGAGGGTCAGTTCCAATGGAAGATTGCAGCGGCTGAACTGTCGGCTGCGTTTATCGTAAACGATGTCTCCGCTTTTCAGCAGAAAACTGTCTGAAGAAACCGTTCGCTTCAGTAAAGCCTGAACCCGCGCAAGCAGTTCACGTATGCGAAAAGGCTTTGTCACATAATCGTCTCCTCCTGATGAAAAGCCCTGAATGATTTCTGATTCACTGCTGCATCCGGTAAGAAACAGAACAGGGATATCGTAGGCAGTCCGTATTTCCCGGCACAGGGCATAGCCGTTTTCACTTCCAAGATGAACATCAAGGATAACAAGGTTTATATCTGAAGTGCGGAGCAGCTTCATAGTCTGGGAAAGGGAGGAGGAATAATAGGTTTCATATCCGGACTCCCTGAGAAAATCCGAGAGAGCTTCTGCAAGATTTTCATCGTCCTCGATAATTAAGATATTTGACATAGGAGCGCTCCTTTCGGTTATTTATAAGATACATCCGTTTTCCAGATGAAAAATATGGTCTGTTTTTCTGGCAAGGTTCAGATCGTGTGTGGCAAGGAATAAGGTCTGCCCGGATTTTCGCATACAGAGAAATAGAAGTTCTGTCGTTTCTTTGGAGGTCTGTTCATCAAGGTTTCCGGTAGGCTCGTCTGCAAAAATAATCTGAGGTTTTGCGATCAGAGAACGGGCAATTGCCACTCGTTGCTGTTCGCCTCCGGAAAGCTCTTTGGGAAAACGGTGGAGAACGTCTGTCAGACCAAGTGTATCTGTGAGCTCCTGCAGGAAACAGGAATCCGGTCGGATTCCATCCAGAAGAAGGGGAAGGCAGATATTTGTTTTGACATCGTATTCATCCAGAAGATTAAACTGCTGAAAGATAAATCCCATATGCCTTCTGCGGAAAACAGCTTTTTTTTCATCAGAATAATCTCCAATATTCTGTCCGTTTAAAAAGACAGCGCCGCTGTCCGGGGTATCAAGTCCGCTTAATATATGAAGGAGTGTGGACTTTCCGGAACCGCTTCTTCCGATAAGGGAATAAGACAGACCTTTCTCCAGAGAAAGGCTGACTCCTTTTAAAACAGGGTAAGTTCCGGAGGAGAGGGGGTAGGACTTTGTAATGTTTTGGGCAGTCAGAATATTGGACATAATCGTAATAATGCTCCTTATAAGAAAATGTTTTCTGGTATTTATTATAGGGAATTTATATTGGAAAAGCAAGGAAATATGGGAGGATCACGGAATTGTAAGATGATTGTAAGGTTGGAATGTTACAATGTAGGTATCAAATAAACAGGGAGGTGTCCGGTATGAGGAAAAAGTTATTGGTTATAGCAGCAAGTGCCTGTCTGGCTTTAAATTCCTGTTCAGTAATAATAGTAGCAGGAGCGCAGCAGTGTGGAAATTGCGGCAAAATGACATTACATAATTATACAACCTATGACGAGTGGTTTTTAACAGGGCAGCAAAGGGATAAAAAACAGTGGAATTTGTCAGATGATATATACGAAAGAACTATTATGAAGAGAAATGTCATAAAGGGGTACAGATGCTTCGGATGTGGATACGACTATATTGATTCAATATCTACAGACTCAAAAATTTTGGAAAAATATGAAAATGTAAGATGATTGTAAGGTTGAGATGTTACAATATAACTATCATATAAAACAGGAGGGCTTACAATATGAGAAAAAAATTATTTGCTTTAGCAGTAAGTATGTGTCTGGCTTTAGGACCTTGTTCGGCAATGCCGGTTGTTGCGAATACAGGCAATAGTACTCAGCTAAGAGCACAGCAGTGTGGAAATTGCGATGGAATGACTTTGAATAATTATACAATTTATGGTAAATGGTATTTGGTAGGACAGCAAAGGTGTAAAAAACAGTGGAATTTATCAGATGATATATACGAAAGAAATATTACAAAAGGGTATAGATGTTCCAAATGTGGATACGAAATAATTAATTCGACTTATAAAGAATCGAAAGTTGTCTGTAATCATTAATGCATGTATTTTTAGTGATATTAGTAGATCATTAAAGTACGATGTCCAAAAAGATTGTATATATATTTCTTTTGACAGTATGACAGGTACAGTCTCTTGGCCATTTAAAGGCAATTTGACAGTGCGGTTTCATACAGGGGAACGTATATCACTAGAGTTTATTGTAGTTGAAGATTTTGTTTCTGATGGAATAACATTTGAAAATATTGATTATTTTGTTGAAGGGTATATTGCAAGTCAAAATAATAGTTTTTTGTCCATCGACAAATATTTAATGGATTCGAAAACCTACGTATACTAATTTGAACTATAGCAAAAGTTACAAAAAAGTATGAGGTGATAGATGTGGATGTTTATATATAGGAGACAGAAACAAAAAACGAAACTTGTTAGTAATTTAATGAGGAATGTAGTTGAGGAGGGATGCCATTGGGAGAGTAATTAAAATATAATATTGAAATAAGAGTAGTGTATGATAAGAATTAATGTATCACTAATCAAATCCCTATTTTAAAGTATGAGAGGAGAAAGATCATGATGAAGAGATTAAGTAAAAAATTTAGAATGGCAATCGCTATGGTTTTGGCATTATCAATGCTTTCAAGTGTTCCAGCTATGGCTGCGACCAGTACGAGTTTTAAATTTACAATTTCATCTGGTGGTGGAGTACATAGATCAAATAATGCTACGAAGTTAAATTATAACACGTATGCAAGAGTTTATTTTTCAAGCTATAGTAATAAATCGGTATATCCGTTGATTTCACGATTACGCTCCGGCACAAATGACAATTATGCATCAGACACATTTAATGTATCGAGCACGGGTAATTATTACCCAGGATATTGGTCTGGATATGGTCAGTATAATTATGCATATTATTTCAAAACTCAGACCGATAGTCTTTCAGCATATAGTGCAACAGGAAGCGGGACATTTTATGCTTAACAGTCGCTTTAAAACGGTTTCGTTGGTATTTATTTGTCTTTGTATCTTGGCTGGGGGTGGAAGTGGTACGGAAGACGAATGTGTAGAAATAACAGAAATAACGCCTAAAGCACCCGAAAATAATGTGACTAAAACCATGGATGTATATGAAACTATTCCACAAGATATTGAAATCAGTGATTTTTTAAGCGCGTGTTTAGGAAATTCGGTTACCATTGATATGCGAGAGGAAACAGCAGAAGCAGTGCAGTTTCAAGCACAGATTGATGGAATAGAATATACAGGGCATATGGCAGAAAATAATGTCACACTGCGTGCAGTAACCCCAACATCTTATGATGTCCAAATATTACCGGAAGATAATATTAGGAAAAAATGTGATGAGATCGTGAAAAAGTTATCTTGGGGATCCGCAAAAGTAAAAAAATGTTCTCTGGAACATGACGAACGAGGTTCTTATTATTTGCTTGTATACGAATTCGATGTAGAAGAAGTTCCTATAATTGGAAATATTGGATTTGCAATTCCAAATACAGGCGGAGAAGAGTTTACTTCTGGGGAATATATAGCGATTGAATATGGTACAGAATTGCGCGCAGTGGAAGTATCAAACATCAGAAAGATTTTAGAGGTAAGTGATACTATAGAAATAATTTCGGAAGCTGAGGCTGAGAATGTTATTGATGCATATTTCTCTACGCTTGAGCAAACGGGCATTGAAATTAGCCAGACGAGGCAAAGTATGCAAATTGTCTATATTCCATATCCAGTAACAGAGACAGATGAAAAATTAATTCCTGCGTGGATGATGAATAGTATTACAGATACCGGCGAGCAATGTTTTACAATTGTTGATGCCAAGACAGGATATGTTTATATGAATGGATTATAGAATGACGAGGAAACTTTGCGTAATCAAAGTTTCCTCGTGCTTTATCTAAGGAGGATGTGATTTGATACAAATTGAAATTAAAAAAATCAAAAGAAATCCGGCTTTATATATATCAATTTTTATTATGTTTGTAGCTCTTTACTTTGGAATATATCAAGAAAGAAGCAGCGATATTTTATACTTGTTTGAAAATACAACGACAATAGGAATTGTGCATTTACTATTGCCTGCATTAGTTGTTTTGCCATATGCAGCTACATGTGCAGAGGAAATTAATTCAAATTATTATAGATATACTGTAATAAGAAGCAATGTACCTAAATACATTATCTCTCGTATCCTTGCATCAATTATAGCAGCGATTCTTGTTTGCTTGATGGCAGAAATAATTTTTATAATGATAATTATGATATTTAAGGCTGGTTATATAGGGAAAGGGATTTATTCAGACTCTTTAAATGGAACATTTTATGAAGTTTTTTATGAGAATGGTAAATATATAATACCGCTTATATGCAAAATGTATGCGTTTTCGATCAATGGTATTATCTGGTCTCTATTTGCGCTGGTTCTTTCGTGCTTTACAGGAAATAAATATGTTGTAGTTGCAGGCCCGTTTTTAGCGCAGACGGCATTTAGCTTTTTTGCAGAGCTATTTGGAGTGCCTTTATTGAATCCGGGATTGCTTTTGATTAAGGGGCCAATACATGGTTTACCTTATGGCGGATTGATTCATGTGACATTGTATCAAATTTGTGGAATAGCTATATTAGGCAGTATTGTATGGATAATAATGAGTAGGAGAATAAAAAATGGGTAATTGGAAGTATGTAAGAAGCATTACAGCTAAAAATATAAAAATGATACTTTTTTCCCCTAGATTTTACATTGTGTTAATTTCGGTTTTTGCGTGTCTTTATATTTTTGGAGATAAACTTTCAGAATATCTTTTAACAGAGAACTCTAAAATGGGATTTTTTGAGTTGTTACCAGTACTTTTGAATAGTCGTTTAACACAATTAGTCATTTACTTGGGATGGATATTGTTGGTATCAGAGATTCCCTTTTTTTCTTCAAACCAGACAAATATATTAATTCGGACAAATCGTAAAACGGTATTGGAAGGATGTATAACATTTATTGTTTTGTTAGCAATGATTTATGTATTGTTTCTTCAAGTGTGTTCAGTGGGGATTATGGGGATTAGAAATTGTATAATCTCAGCAGAATGGAGTGAACCGTTTACCATGGCGGCACAATATGGTGCGAATGTAATAGGAATAAGAACAAATTTACTGTTTGATTTTGGAATCGTGCAGAATTGTATGCCAGTAGAAGTTTGGGGTGCGCAGATTGTGATAGAGATAGTATTATTTGTTGTTATAGGTTTAATTCTATTTTGCGGGGTATTCTTAAGAGAACATTTTTTCTGGGCTCATTTAGTTGTAATAGGCTTTTGGGCTTGGGATTTTGTCATTGTTGAACTTATAAGAAAAGAAGAGTTTTTATGGCTGTCGCTAGTGTCTATGGCAAAATTCAGTAATTTATCATTTGGGAATGTGGAAAGGGGACCTTCTTTCACGTACCTATTGATTGTATATATGCTAGTGATTGTCCTTTTACTTATGATTGGATATAAACAAATCAAGATATATGATTTTTCGAAGGAGTAGTAATTATGTTCGGCCATGTTTTAGTGGGAATGGAGCAGAATCCAGCGCTTTGGATATATCGCGACTTATTGTTATGGTTTTTGTTCTATATAGGAGGCATTTTTTTGACTGGAAGAACGGCGGCTCAAGAAATATTCAAAAAAAGGTATTACATATTAATCCGTTATGGAAATTATAGGAAGTGGTGGGGATATTTATTTTTTAAGATTGTACGAATTATGTTTTTTTATGTTTTAGTGGTTTGGGCTGTTTGCAACCTGGGCATGCTGTTTATTCCAGAAGAACTTAAGTTGTCAAATAGAATAAAAATTCTTTCATTTTTGACTCTGGTGTTATCTTGGACAACGATGGCTATTATACAAACAGTAATAATGATGTGGTCAGAAAACATGAAAGCACCTTTTGTATTTATATTACTATGTACGATAGCGACATTGTGGGGAGGAGAACGATTGTCCGGACTTGGGAAATTTATTCCTTTAAATGGGGGGATGCTTATTAGAAGTAATATATATCAGGAACAGGGATACCCTATAATTTTCATGTTTCTAGCAGAACTGATGATTTTAGGGCTTTTATATAGATATTCTATACTTTTAAGACAATGGTTTAAAGGAGGACAAATATGAAACGAAAAATTAGATTAGACGGCGTTACAAAATCATATAAAGGGATATGTGTTTTAGATAAAGTTACAGAAACATTTTTAGGTGGAAATATTTATGGAATTATCGGAAGAAATGGATCAGGAAAAACAATGCTCTTTAAAGCTATTTGTGGTTTTGTAAAGTTAGATTCTGGTTTAGTAGAAATTGATGACAAGGTAATAGGAAAGGATGAAGATTTTCCAACTAATGCTGGCATAATGATTGAAGCTCCTTGTTTTACAGGGTATCTGTCAGGTGTCCAGAATTTAAGAAATCTGGCTGCAATTAGAGGAAAGATAGGGGAAAATGAAATAAAAGAGGCAATGAATATGGTTGGACTTGATTACTATTCAAAAAAGAAAGTTCGACAATATTCAATGGGAATGAGGCAACGATTAGGAATTGCACAAGCAGTTATGGAAAATCCAGATATTTTGATTTTGGATGAACCGACAAATGCCCTTGATCCAGAAGCGATAGAAGATTTTCGTAAGATTTTAAAGAATGAGAAAGAGCAAGGAAAAGTTATACTGCTTGCCAGCCATAATCGAGAAGATATAGATGTATTATGTGATAAGGTGTTTAAAATGGATAAAGGTATTTTGACGAGAGCATAGAGAAGGAAAATTTAAGTTGTCAGTAATAGGAGATCGGTTAAAACGATTTTCACATTATTTGATATTGCAGATGATAGAAATGCTAGAGCTTAATCTGGTGAAGAGAGATTTACTAACAGAATTTTTTGTTCACGTTTATTACAATGGCTGAGAAGCGGAGAGATTCAAGTAATGGAAGATTTTGAGGAATAGCTGCAGGCTTGGCTTAGCAATGGTTGAGGTTTAATGAAATTAATGATTCCTACAATTTATAAAGCACATTTACCATTCGATCTGCTCTGTACAGATCCTCAATATCTTCCAAAGTTGAAAGAATACTATGGGAGCTATGTTGTCACCCCCAGGTGTGACGGCAGAAAATATATTAAATTGGTTCAAAAAGCTTTTTCGCTGCACAGGGAAAATTTATCAAATCTTGATTTGATTTCATATGATACATTAAAATCAAGTTTTCTTTCAGCAGATTTTCTTTTAGCAAACGATATGCCTGTGTGGATTCTACCCGAAAGCAAACAGTCAAAAATCTTTTACGACTATTTTCACAAAAGATTTCACGAAAACGTCAGGATATGTATCCTGTATTCAGTCAGTGAAGATTCCTTTTTATCAAACTGTTCTATGTTTGAATTGTATTTGAAAATTTATCGGGGAATATCTCCCTCGGAGGTTGAACAGGACAGTATGATATACCGTGATTATTTGAACTCGCTATTTATTTATAACCGTTTCTTATCAGAAACCGAAAAAACAGAGATGTGATGATAGTTACGTTCCAATTATCTAAACTTAGATTATCTGGCAAAGTATAAAGAAACTGTTCATATGGCACTATTCCGCGAGGTGTTTTGGCACGAATGTGACAAAATCCCATTGCCAAAGGCAATCTGGAATTTTGGCTCGTTGCTGTGAACGCAGTGAACAGTAACAAGATGAAGAAACTGTCGTTGAAACTTCCCTCCAGAGCGTTTACAAATACTTGTAAATATGATAAAATTTTGTATTTAGATAGAAGAAAAACACATTATTTATAATGGAGGAGATAGACATGGATAAGCAGAAATATTATATTACAACTGCCATTGCTTACACATCCGGCAAGCCTCATATCGGTAATACTTATGAGGCTGTCCTTGCAGATGCCATTGCCCGTTATAAAAGACAGCAGGGCTACGACGTATTTTTCCAGACAGGAACTGACGAGCATGGTCAGAAAATTGAGCAGAAAGCTGCAGAAGCAGGCGTTACACCGAAGGAATTTGTTGATGGCGTAGCCGGAGAGATTAAGGGAATCTGGGATTTAATGAACACTTCCTATGACAAATTCATCCGTACTACAGACGCTGACCATGAGAAACAGGTTCAGAAGATTTTCAAAAAAATGTACGCAAAAGGCGATATCTACAAAGGACACTACGAAGGAATGTACTGTACTCCATGTGAATCCTTCTTTACAGAGTCTCAGCTTGTAGACGGCAAATGTCCGGACTGCGGACGTCCGTGTGTACCGGCTAAAGAAGAGGCGTACTTCTTCAAGATGAGTAAATATGCAGACAGACTGATCGAGCATATCAATACACATCCGGAATTCATTCAGCCGGAATCCCGTAAAAATGAGATGATGAACAACTTCCTTCTTCCGGGACTTCAGGATCTCTGTGTATCCAGAACTTCCTTTAAATGGGGAATCCCGGTAGACTTTGACCCGAATCATGTAGTTTATGTATGGCTTGACGCTCTGACAAACTATATTACGGGAATCGGCTATGACTGTGACGGTGACAGTACAGAACAGTTCGGCAAGCTCTGGCCTGCAGACCTTCATCTGATTGGAAAGGATATTATCCGTTTCCATACCATTTACTGGCCGATTTTCCTGATGTCTCTTGATTTGCCGCTTCCGAAGCAGGTGTTTGGTCATCCGTGGCTTCTTCAGGGCGATGGAAAAATGAGCAAATCCAAAGGAAATGTTCTCTATGCAGATGAGCTTGTAGATTTCTTTGGCGTAGATGCAGTCCGTTATTTCGTTCTTCACGAAATGCCGTTTGAGAATGACGGTGTAATCACATGGGAATTAATGGTAGAGCGTCTGAACTCTGAGCTTGCCAATACACTCGGAAACCTTGTAAACCGTACCATTTCCATGTCCAATAAATACTTTGGCGGAGTTGTTGAGAATAAAAATGTCTGCGAGCCTGTAGACGACGACCTTAAGAGCTTTATCCTTTCTGTTCCGGCAAAGGTTGACGCGAAGATGGATAAGCTTCGTGTGGCAGATGCTATGACAGAGGTATTTACAGTATTTAAACGCTGCAACAAATATATTGACGAGACAATGCCGTGGGCGCTTGCGAAAGAGGAAGATAAGAAAGACCGTCTTGCAACTGTTCTCTACAACTTAGTAGAGGGTATCTGCATCGGCGCAACTCTTTTGAAATCCTTTATGCCTGAGACAACAGACAGAATCCTTGCGCAGTTAAATGCACAGGGAAGAGAGTTAGAGGATTTGAAGACATTCGGTCTTTATCCGTCAGGAAATAAAGTGACAGAGAAACCGGAAATTCTTTTTGCACGTCTTGATGTGAAAGAAGTTATGGCGAAAGTAGAAGAACTTCATCCTCCTGTAAAAGAGGAAGAGCCTGCAGAGGATGAGAATGTCATCGACATTGAGCCTAAAGCAGAGATTACTTTTGATGATTTTGAGAAATTACAGTTCCAGGTTGGAGAAATCATTGCCTGTGAGGAAGTGAAGAAGTCCAGAAAGCTTCTCTGCTCTCAGGTTAAGATTGGAAGCAAGGTGCGTCAGATCGTGTCCGGAATCAAATCTCACTACAGCGCAGAAGAGATGGTGGGCAAAAAAGTTATGGTAGTTACCAACTTAAAACCTGCCAAGCTTGCGGGAATCCTCAGTGAGGGAATGATTCTCTGCGCAGAAGACGCAGACGGAAACCTTGCTCTTATGACACCGGAAAAAGAGATGCCTGCAGGAGCAGAAATCTGTTGATAAAAGGAGAACACAAAAAGTTCATATTTTAACTCTTGACAGAATGTGCTTAAAAACATATAGTAATCACATAAATAAGAGGGAGTAGCTGGCACGTAAGTGTTTGCGATGTCGTCAATCTCGACAGGCAGCAGCCTGTCCGTATCGTGATGAAACAGCGAGACTTTTATTGCATAGACCGATATGCAGTAAAGGTCTCGTTTTTTTCTGCATAAAGGAGATGCTTCTCAGAAGAAGGAGAAATTTTCTGCATACCGGAAACAATAGCTTATGAAGGAGGAAATGCTTATGAAGCCTTATTACAATCAAAGCACCGAAGAGATACGTACAAGTATCAACGGAAATTCAGAACCCCTCACCGATGCTCAGGTAAAAGAAAAAAGGGAAAAATTTGGCTACAATGAACTTGTAGAGGGGAAAAAGAAAAGTATTCCCATGATTTTTCTGGAGCAGTTTAAAGATTTTCTCGTAGTGATCCTGATTATCTCAGCCATTGTTTCTCTGTTTTTAGGAGAGGCAGAGAGTGCAGCGGTAATCCTTATTGTTATCACAATGAATGCTATTTTGGGAACGGTTCAGACGGTAAAAGCGGAACATTCCCTGAACAGTCTGAAACAATTGTCAGCTCCTACAGCGAAAGTATTGCGTAATGGTGTTGTAGTGGAAATCCCAAGCCGTGAAATAGTTGTTGGCGATGAGGTCTGTCTGGAAGCAGGGGATTACGTTCCTGCAGACGGTCGAATCCTTGAGAATGCCAGCATGAAAATCGACGAAAGTGCATTGACAGGTGAAAGCCTTGGAGTGGACAAGACAGCAGAGACTTTAGAGGGAGAGCTTCCTCTTGGCGACCGCACCAACATGGTATTTTCCGGAAGCTTTGTTACTTACGGCCGTGGTAAATTCCTTGTAACAGACACAGGAATGAATACAGAAGTAGGTAAAATCGCAGGACTTCTGAAAACAACCTCTGAGAAAAAGACGCCTCTTCAGGTAAACCTGGATAACTTCGGAAGAAAGCTTTCCATTATCATCCTTGTTCTTTGCGCCGGACTGTTTGGTCTTCAGGTAGTAAAGGGCGGAGATATTGCAGATGCCTTCCTCTTTGCAGTTGCCCTTGCAGTAGCGGCAATTCCGGAAGCATTAAGTTCTATCGTAACAATTGTTCTTGCTTTTGGTACACAGAAGATGGCAAAAGAAGGCGCGATTATGCGTAAGCTTCAGGCTGTAGAAGGTCTTGGAAGCGTATCCATCATCTGTTCCGATAAAACAGGTACTCTTACACAGAACAAGATGACAGTAGAGCATTATTATCTGGATGGAAAAGATGTTCCTGCAGATCAGGTAGACCCGGAGAATCCTCTTCACAAACAGATGCTTCGTTTAAGTATTCTCTGTAACGACTCCACCAACATTGACGGTCAGGAAATCGGCGATCCTACAGAGACAGCTCTTATTAACATCGGCGATAAAGTAGGAGTTCCTGCACAGCGCGTAAGAAATGCATATCCAAGACTTTCGGAGATTCCTTTTGACAGTGACCGTAAGCTGATGTCCACTCTTCATAACCTGAAAGACGGCACAACTATGATTACAAAGGGCGCTGTAGACGTTATGATGAATCGTGTGAAATATATTCAGAAAAACGGCGAATGCGTTCCTATGACACAGAAAGATATAGATGCTATTGCAGCAGCCAATGAGGGATATTCCAGAGAGGGACTTCGTGTTCTTGGCGTAGGATATCGTAAATTTGATAAGGTTCGCGATCTTACAACAGAGGATGAAAACGACCTTGTATTCCTTGGCCTTATTGCCATGATGGACCCGCCTCGAGTAGAGAGCGCCGAGGCAGTTAAGGATTGTATCAGTGCCGGTATCCGTCCGATTATGATTACCGGTGACCATAAGGTAACAGCGGCGGCAATTGCGAAACGTATTGGTATTTTAACAGATGAATCACAGGCATGTGAAGGCTCTGAAATTGATGGTTTAAGTGATGAAGAACTGAAGGATTTCGTAGAAGGCATCAGTGTTTATGCACGAGTAACACCGGAACATAAGATTCGAATTGTCCGCGCATGGCAGGAAAAAGGAAATATTGTTTCCATGACCGGCGATGGTGTCAACGATGCTCCGGCTCTGAAGCAGGCAGACATCGGTGTTGCAATGGGAATCACCGGTACAGAGGTATCTAAGGATGCATCCGCTATGATTCTGACAGATGATAACTTTGCTACAATCGTAAAAGCGGTAGAGAACGGACGTAATGTTTATGCAAATATCAAACGTGCGATTCAGTTCCTTCTTTCCGGTAACTTTGCAGGAATTCTTGTGGTGCTTTTATCTTCCCTTTTAGGACTTCCTGTACCGTTTGCGGCAGTACATCTTCTGTTTATCAACCTTCTGACAGACAGTCTTCCGGCGATTGCCCTTGGACTGGAGCCTTATAAACATGCGGTTATGAAAGAAAAACCAAGACCAATGAGCGAATCTATTCTGACAAAGACATTCCTTACAAGAGTCGGAATTGAAGGAAGTGTAATCGGACTGATTACGCTGGGAGCGTTTATGATTGGTTATCAGGGAGGAAATGCCCGCCTTGCCAGCACAATGGCGTTTGGTGTTCTTTGCCTTTCCCGTCTGGTACATGGTTATAACTGTAAATCTAAAGGCAGAATCCTCTTTACAGGAAGATTCTTCAATAACAAATATATGCAGTATGCCTTCCTTGCAGGCTTTGTACTTCTGACACTGGTACTTACCGTACCTGCGCTTCAGGGCTTCTTCGCAGTTCAGACACTGAATCTCACTCAGCTTCTGACTGTATACGGACTGGCATTTTTGAACCTGCCAATCATCCAGATTATGAAGTCTCTTAAGAAGAGTAAATGATGGCGTGTGAATCTGTAATGAATAAATAATAAAAAGAACGAAAACTCCATTCCATAGTTTTTGAACGCATGGAACTGGAGTTTTTTTCATTAAAAAAGGGGACAAAAAAGGAAGCGTCCGGTGTGGAACCGCTCCCTTATTAATCAATATCTTCTGCTAACCTTTTTTCTTATTCGTTCTACTACCATCTTTCTTTATAGCATTCTTTCGCCGTTCTCTTGCCATTTTTCTTATTTCCACCATTTCCTGATACTGTTGCTCTTTCCTTAATTCTTCCCCTTTCTCTACCTTCACTCCCCATTCTTCCAACTGTTTAAGAAATTCGTCTTCCTTAATGTTATCGAATACAACATAAAAACAGTCTAAATACTCTAATGAACGAAAGATTTTTTCTGTTGTATATGCTTCTCCATTTTTTCTAACAGCACTTTTTGAAAAAACTACCCCCTTAAAACCTTCTCTTTGTCTTCCCCAGGTGTCTTCTCTGATAATCGCAAGCTCTTCCCACTTGTGTTTTTTCTTCCATTTTAGCCAGGTGACTGTACACCCGTCTTTGTCCATAGTGATGGTTCTCAGTTCCGGAAATACATACACAATGGTCATATATAAAGCAAGCATAACTGCACCTATAGCAGCTACTATACAGTCATGCGCCTCCAAAACAATTAGCCACATCAAAGATGACATTACAATATAAGAAGGAAGCCTTGCTGATCTGATTTTCTTCATAACATTAGCCCTGCCTTTTCCAATGTTCTTCCATTGTACTTCACACCACTTCCTATACATCTGCGACAACACCGCCTGCAAAAGTTTCCGCCACTGTTCCTATTATTTCACCATAGGTCTCGTTCTGAACATTTCTCACATGGAAATAATTCTTTGCGACATTCCCAGCATTCGAAGCAATTCTTTCCGCATCTTGCGATACATTTTCCCTCCATGCCACTCTCTATAATTTGCCAAAATATCCAACGAAGAATGTTCGGAATAAACAAGTATCGCCGGTAAACGATACCTGCCTTTTGCCTGATCCACGCTTAAAACGGACAGCAGCCTCTTTCTCAAAGGTGTATTATATTCATCTATACACAGCAAAAAAATAATGCCGTAGGAATCCTTTTTTTCCGAATTTTCTACATATTTTTTCCAGTAATCCACAAAAATTTCATTCAATTTTTCCATCCATTCATCAGAATATTCTTTTATATGTATCAATTCAAAGAATAAATTCCCTTCTTCTTCCTCGCGCATAAATAAAAGTGCTTCCTGTCCGTCTTCCATAAGGTATTCTTCCGGAAAACGATACCCATTTTGTTTACATTCCTTTATCAGGCTTACCTTCATTTCTTCATAATCTATCTGATATTTGCAATGAAAAGGCTTGTACGATCCCCAGTTTGGAGGTTTTGCAATATAGCTGAATGGTTTCCATATTCCATTTTTGCCCTTCACATATCGAAAATCCCGGTTATAGCAACAGCAATAATAACTTCTGAGAACCATCCAGACCAAAAATAATCCCCAAAAATAGATTATGAAAATTATGTCTATCCAAAATACATGACCAAAATCATGAAAATAAATATACAGCATATATATGCAGGCACAGCACAATGGCAGAATTGTTGCTTTTTGACAATAATAAAGTCCTCTCAAATCTGCCCAAACTGCTTTGCCAGACGCATTTTTTCGCATAAATCCCCTTGCATAAAGAGGATTGCTGTTATTCAATTCATCTGCCATGGAATAATGAGTTCGTTCCGACAGCTGATTAATTCCCGGAAGCCACAGAACAAGAGCAGATGCCGCGGCGCCCCCTACCGTTCCAAAATATCCTACTAATATTACAATTGCTCCTAAAAAAACAACGAGCATACCCAAAAACACTATATAAAAAATCATGTTGCCCTCCAACTCCTTCCAGATAAAATTTATCACTCTCCTCTATATGGTTGTTTCGGCAGATCCTTGTTTTTGAGATTATAGTGTCTGCGCCCCTGATAGCACCAGACAGTTGGAAGACGCAGACATGGGCTCAGATCCCCGTCTTCCACATTCACGTCAAAGCCAAATATCTGAAGGTTCTTTAACTTGTCAAGAAATTTTAATGTAGATATCTTCTCAAAGTTCTTCATTCCACTGGTAACCTGAACACCAATAGCCTCCAAACCGTTGATCTTGGAATAATCCACCTGACTGATGTATTCTTCCATCTTTCCATAATAAGCACTACACCGTAATTCCCGTATACAAGACAACCTATACAGCGGTGAATAATCGTATTCTCCTTCAAATCCAATCGGAGGTTTGATTATCAAATGTTTTAGTGTTGGACATTGCTCCAAAAAGGAAAGATCACTTACCCGGACAATCGCTTCTTCCAGCCTTCTTTCATTGATATACTTTATGTAGCTGTCCAAATCCTTCAAGGGTGCACGAAATCTTACTCCTACCGAATTTGCCCATTCATTTTCGCGAATAATAATTATAGCATCTTCATCAGGTCCCGCATACTGATAGCTAAACCCATCTATTATTTTTTCTAATTCCCAGTATCTGTATGCCATTCGTTCTATCTCCTTCTTGAATTGAAAAGATCATACTTACAACTCAAGGAGAACACATTAGTGGAAGTCTGTCAACCTCTTTTAGAAAATTTTCAATATTATGGTTAGACCCCACACATAGAATTTAGTCTTTCAGTTTAACTAACTGATATTGCGGAGTGAACAGTAACAAATATTGATAGTTCACACAACTTTCCCAGTCACAGACTTGCTATTATAGAAGGTGAATGCTAAAATTGAGACAATGGGAAACGATAGAATTTCATAAAGGAGAAGAAGCATGAGCGAAGGTTTTACTCATTTCGATAAAGACGGAAACGCAGTGATGGTGGATGTTTCCGGAAAAAATGTTACATACCGCACTGCTGTTGCCGCAGGAGAAATCCATGTAGGAGAAGAGATTATGGCTGCGGTAAAGGGCGGTTCCGTAAAAAAGGGAGATGTTCTCGGCGTAGCGCGTGTAGCCGGAATTATGGCGGTAAAGCGTACCTCGGATCTGGTGCCCATGTGTCATCCGCTGCCGATTCAGAAGTGTTCCGTAGACTATGAGCTGGACGAAGCTGCCGGAATTATCCGGGCTTTTTGTACAGTTAAGACAGAAGGAAAAACAGGCGTAGAAATGGAAGCACTGACAGGGGTGCAGATTACGCTTCTGACGATTTATGATATGTGCAAGGCGATTGATAAACACATGGTTATGTCTGATATCCATTTGGTAGAGAAAACAGGGGGAAAGAGCGGAGACTTTCACTTCGGGGATAAAGAATAAGAAAGAAGGGTTTACTTATGAAAAGAGTTGCGATTATTACTTCAAGCGATACAGGATACAGAGGAGAAAGAGAAGACTTAAGCGGACCGGTAATTCGTGAAATAGTAGAAGAAGCAGGATACGATACGGTACTGATGGAGGTTCTTCCCGATGATAGAGAAATGCTTTCCAAGAGGATGGCTGAAATCGCAGACAGCGGCGCTGCAGAGCTGATTCTTACAACGGGCGGTACCGGTTTTTCCCAGAGAGATGTGATGCCGGAGGCGACAGAGGACATTATTGAACGCCGTGTACCGGGAATTCCGGAAGCTATGAGGGCTTATAGCATGACCATTACGAAACGTGCCATGTTAAGCCGCGCCACAGCAGGAATCCGTAAGGGGACGCTGATTATCAATTTGCCCGGAAGCCCGAAGGCAGTAAGAGAAAGTCTGGAATATATTATAGATGCTCTTGGACACGGAATTGAAATTCTTACAGGAGAAGCGTCCAACTGCGCAAGAAAATAAGAGAGAACAACAGGAGACAGACAGATGATTTTTGATACACATGCACATTATGACGACGATGCTTTTGACATAGACAGAGAAGAGCTTCTTGCATCTATGGAGGCTGGCGGAATCGGTACAATCGTAAACTCCTGCGCATCCATTGATGGTCTGGATAATACCATTGCCCTGATGGAAAAATACCCGTTTATTTACGGAGCGGTGGGCGTTCATCCGGACGATGCAGGAGAGATGACGGAAGAGGTTCTTGGGAAAATCAGCCGTATGGCAGACCATGAAAAAGCTGTTGCCATCGGAGAAATTGGACTTGATTACTATTGGCATAAAGAGAAAGAAGAGCATCTTATTCAGCAGAAATGGTTTCGCGCCCAGATGGATCTTGCGAGGGAGAAAAAAATGCCTTTTATCATCCATAGCCGTGAGGCGGCGGAAGATACTCTTACCATTGTGAAAGAATATATGCAGGGCGGTATGTACGGCGGAATTATTCACTGCTTTTCCTACAGTAAGGAAATTGCGGCTGAGTATCTGAAAATGGGGCTTTATCTTGGAATCGGTGGTGTTGTTACCTTCGAAAATGCAAAAAAATTAAAAGAGGTTGTAAAATACGCTCCTCTTTCACAGCTTGTACTGGAAACAGACTGCCCTTATCTGGCTCCCAAGCCAAATCGGGGAAAACGCAATTCCTCTCTGAATCTTCCATATGTAGCCCGGATGATTGCAGAACTGAAAGGCGTTACTCCGGAAGAGGTTATTGCAGTAACTGAGGAAAATGCAAAGAAAATATTTGGAATCAAATAAGAAGAAAGTAATTAGAAAAAAAATGCTGGCTCCCGGTGATGATGAGGAGTCAGCATTTTTGGCATTATTTGAATTTAAAAGAAATCCTGTTACTCAGAATAGTCTCCTTCGCCGGAATCTTCAGAACTGTCTGTCTGGTCAGATTCCCCGGAGTTTAGCTGCTCATAATACTGCCATGCCTGAATGGATTCTGTATCCTCCACAATATCGCCGGAAGCTTTATCAACCATATTTCCGTCCCAGTCGAATTTCACATTGAGGAGATTAGTTCCTGTGGATGGTTTTACATTCATGGACATAATTTCGTCAAATTTATTTTTCAGATTGGAAAGGCTGAATTCTTCTCCGATAATATCCCGTACGCTGTGTCTGGAAGCCAGCTCTTCTGTATACTGATCCAGAAGATAAGGGCCGAACTCTCCGTTTGCAGTATCATAATGCATGACAATCGGAGTAAGTTCAGGGGTCAGGATTTCAACATTTTCCACACCGTCTTTAACGGTCTTCTGAACAGTAAAGGAAGCCATACCTCCAAGAAGCTTATTCAGGCTTTCCTGACCAGTGACGAAGTTACCCAGAGAGTAGTAAACCAGCATACTGTTTCCGGAATCGTCAAAGATGCGTCCGTATGGCTGGAGCACATGAGGATTTCCGCCAATGACAACATCAACGCCCTGCTCCAGAAGAAAAGCTGTCCACTGCTTCTCGTATTCGTTGGGCATTGTTTCGTCTTCGGCGCCCCAGTGTGCGCAGACAATGATGCAGTCGCTCAGTTTTTTTGCTTTCTGGATATCTGCGGCAACCTTATCTTTGTCAAAAATATCAATCATATAAGGTTTGTCTTCAATTGCGGCATTTCCGCTGTTTGTTCCATAAGTATAATTGAGAAAGGCAATTTTGATTCCGTTTACTTCTCTGACTTTAACAGCGTCTGCGTCTTCCTGGGAGTCGTGGATTCCCAGAAGAGTGATGTCCGGATAATTGTTTTTCCAGAATTCAAGAGTCTGGGCGAGATTGTCATAACCGAAATCGTCAATATGATTAGTTGCGGAAGTGACAATATCGAAGCCTGCATCTACAAGAGCGTCTCCAACTTCTGTAGGTGTTGCAAAGGCAGGGTAACTGCTGATGCTGCCGTGGTCTGTGGTAAAGACTGTCTCCTGATTGACAATCGCCAGATCGGCTGCCTGAATCTGGTTCTTCAGATTGGCATATACATGCTTGTAATCCCACTGACCGGATTCATACTGACCGGACTCCATAAGGCTGGTGTGATAAAGATTGTCGCCCACTGCGAGAATAGTTGCCTTGCTCACGGCAGGCTTGGCAGCTTCTTCCTCAGCTTTCTTTTTTTGAATCGCAGCAGCTTCTGCAGCCTCCTTTTCCGGCTTTCGGACAAGACTGTAATCTATCTGGTTAAAAATCAGAAAAAGGACAGCAAGCACAGCAATAGAACTGATCAGGCTGATCTTGGAGTTATTCCTTTCTTTGAAATTCAGTGGTATATTATATTTTTTCTTCATAAACGCAAAGTCCTTTAGATTAAGTAAGAATATATTTTATGATAACATTTTAATTATATCAGACTTTGTCGGGCAAAGAAAGATAAATTAAAAGAAAAAAACTTTGTGTACCAAAGAACTATAGTGTATAATACATTATATATAAAATTTTATGGAGGGGCAGCATGAATCATTACGAAACCATTAACGATGTACTGGTAAATCTGTTCAATGAGATTATGGACATTGAGCAAAAAGCTCTGGCGACATCAGAATTTAACAATATTTCTGTCAATGATATGCACATTATAGCAGCGATTGGAATAAATGAACCGAAAAACATGACAACTGTTGCAAAGGCTCTTTCTGTCACAGTGGGAACATTGACGATTGCGGTGAATAATCTGGTGAAAAAAGGCTATGTTCAGCGTGTGAGAAGCGAAGAGGACAGGCGTGTAGTGCTTATATCTTTGTCCGAAACCGGTAAAAAGGTATATTTTCATCATAAAGCTTTTCATGACAAAATGGTAATCGGAATCCTTAAAGGTTTAAGTGCGCAGGAAACAGAAGTGCTGACAAAGGCGCTTCAGAATGCACAGGAATTCTTTGACACTTATAAATGATTCTGTAAAGGGAACTGCGTATCAGGCAGTTCCCTTTTCTATTCAGCTAAATCCGCATTCATGTATTTTTCCAATACCGGAAATGGTACCGGGCCGATTTGCAGGATTTTTTCGTGGAAGTCTTTCGGGCTGAAGTTGTCGCCGAGCTGTTCCATGTGATGGTGTTTCAATTTCTGGAAGTGAAGATTTCCAAGATAGTATTTCAGGTAGTTTCCCGGGGTTTCTGCGATGTAACGGTAAATTTCGGAGGCAGCAGAGGCGCTTCGTATACCAAAACTTCTAAGAAAGGCAGAAGAGCGGGCTTCGTCCCATCCGTCATAGTGGATGCCGATATCAAGAAGAGAATAAATGCACAGGTTCAGGCTTTTGTTGAGCCATGCAAGCCGCGCAGCATCGGAGGCATCCGAAAGAGAGGATAAGGCTGCCGCATACTGACAGGCGTAGGATTCAATATAAGTCGCCCAGCCCTCCACATATCCGCCAGAGGTAAAAAGATAGCGAATCAGCGGCGGTTTCTGTTCGGCAAAGGTTACAGTCTGGTATAAATGCCCCGGAAATCCTTCGTGTGCAAGAGTAGTGAAGATGTCGAGATTGTTCGTACTTTTGGCACGGTTGAGATAAATCACATTTGGGGAACCGGTATCTGCGGGAGGAGTGAGATAAAAAGCAGGGCTTAAAAAGTCTTTCATGGAATCATGGACATATCGAAGCTCGTAAGAGGGCGCTTCAAGCACAGGGAAATCCTGCTCAATCTGGTTCTGAAGGGTTTCCAGCATCTGAGAGGGAGACAGAGAAAGAGATGCTGCCAAACGGTGCAGACTGGAAAAAAGCGAAGGATTCTTCTGTGTAAGCACAGAAATTTCTTTAAAATCTGAGATAAGCTGGGAAGAGAGCCATTTTCGAATCTCTTCTACAGATAGGAAGGAACCTGTCTGGCTTCGGATAAGATACTGATAGTAAGTTCTTCCCCCTTCAAAATAAAAAAGTCCTTTGGAATTCCTTCCTGTGCCCCGAAGTTCTTCCAAACCGTCTATAAGGGACTGGTAAGCAGGAAGAACCTGTTCTTTCAGCAGTTTTTCGTGATATGTAAGGAGTTTTTGGCGTTCTTTTTCCCCGATATATCCGCAGGCGGCAAGCTTTTGGGCAAAAATATCCTGCATATAATTTGAATCAGGGTCTTTTATAAACTCACGGCACTGAGCCTGAATTCGGTTCAGGGTTTCGTCGCACATAAAGAAACCTGAGAGAGATTTCTGTTTTTCAAAAGCAAGAATACTCTGAAAATAAGGTTTTATCTGAGGGAGAAGCTTCAGATAGTCTGCAATGTCTTCTTTCCTGTAAAAGGCATATTCTGCCAGAAGAACAGGGAGCTGCGCCTGAATCCCGAGGCTTGGGCTTAAATGTTCCTCCAGAAGATAATGGTCGCCAAGAGAACGCAGGGTATGAAAATGGAGAAGAAGATGATCCAGAGTAATTCTGTTTTCCTCAGAAAGACGTTCAGGAGAAAAGGACTTCAGTCGCTGCTCGTAGGTTTCGCAGGTTTTATAAGTCTTTTTCATATCCGAAGGAACGCTTCCCAGAGAGGGGGAGACATTGGTAATTCCCTGTTTTTCGGGACGAGCAAGGGTATAGTGGAGAGTGAGCGTATTTCCGCTGATCTCAGAACGAAAAATATCCTCTGCAAATTTTTCGAAGCGGGCATTTTCTGAAAAACCGTAATTAAAGAAAAATCCAAAGAAAATGCCGAAAATAAGAACAAGAAATAAAAGAATTCCCCTGCGCAGGGATTTTTTTTGAAGAGGAAGCATAAACAAACCTTTCGGGGTTTTCTACTATTTTATTGGATTTCGGGAGATTCTATGCTATGATGGTGAAAAAGTTACGGAGGAAGAACAATGGCAGAATTATATGATATAGCGATTTTGGGAGCCGGTCCTGCAGGAATCAGCGCGGCAATCTATGCAGCGCGCGCAAGACTTAATGTAATCTGGCTTGATAAGCAGTATGCCACAGGAGGACAGATTATCAATACAGGAGAGGTGGACAACTATCCGGGGCTTCCGGGGCTGACTGGATTTGATCTCGGAGAGACAATGGGAAAACATGCAGAGAAACTGGGGTTGACTCCGGTAAGAGAGAGCGTTCTTTCTATAGAAAATATAGAAACAGAAGAAAACGAAAGAGAAAACATTATTCGCACAAATAAGAGCGAATATCATGCAAAAACCCTGATTGCAGCTTTTGGCGCAGGACACAGGAAGCTGGGAGTTCCGGGAGAGGAAGAATTCAGCGGTATGGGAGTTTCCTACTGCGCAACCTGTGACGGCGCTTTCTTCAGAGATAAAACAGTGTCTGTTGTAGGCGGCGGAAATACGGCAGTAGGAGATGCGATCATTCTTGCCCGTTTCTGCAAAAAAGTATATCTTATCCACAGACGTGCAGAGCTTCGCGCAGATAAAATTCTTCAGGAGAATCTGTTTGCCTGTGAAAATGTGGAAACAGTATGGGACAGCGGTGTTTCTGAAATCGTTGGAAATGACCGTGTGACAGGAATCCGCATTCAAAATAAAAAGACAGGAGAGGAAACTCTGCTGGAAACAGATGGGGTTTTTGTTGCCGTGGGAATTACGCCGAATACAGAAAAATTACAAAATGTAGTAGCTCTTGACGAAGCCGGATACATGATAGCGGGTGAAGATGGTATTACAAACGTGCCCGGAATCTTTGCGGCAGGCGATATTCGTACGAAATCCCTCAGACAGGTGGTTACTGCAGTTTCAGACGGCGCAAACGCTGTGAATTCTGCACAAGAATATCTTATGAAAATTGTTGAAAAATAAAAATCAGTACAGGAAAGTAAAAAAATTCCTTGTGCAAAGTGATTAGAAAGCCCCCTTCTGACAGGGGGCTTTTAATTTGACAAATAAAAATCTCTGTGATAATCTACACAAAGTTTTAATAAATGTAATTATTATGTAACAAATAAACTTGGAAAAGAATCAAAAATAAGATTCACAAAAACAAGGAGTGTAGATATTATGAGAAATAAAATGAAAGCAATTTTACTGACACTGGCAATTGCTTCCACTGGCATACAGGGCGTAACAGTTATGGCTGCGCCCGAGGTTGTTTTTGTATCAGAAACAGATAAGGAAGAGAATGCAGAGAGTACAGAGAATACAGAGCAGTTTACAGACCATGCTGCTATCGAGGAACTTCGCCAGAAGAAAGATCAGGCTGCAGAGGAAAAAGCAAGAGAAAAAGAGGCTGCGAAGGCAAAGGAGCTGGAAGATAAAAGGGAAGAGCTTGTAGAATTTGCCTTACAGTTTGAGGGAAATCCTTATGTATACGGCGGAACAAGTCTTACAAACGGTGCGGACTGCTCCGGATTTGTAATGTCCGTATTCAAAGAATTCGGTTATGAGCTTCCGAGAGTAGCGGCTGCTCAGTTTGAGTCATCCGACCAGAAATCCGTAGATGAGATTGAACCCGGAGACCTTTTGTTCTACGGTGATTACGGAATCGACCATGTGGCGCTTTATATCGGAGATGAAAAAATTATTCATGCAAGTACCTCTGCAACAGGAATCAAAATTTCGGATTATAATTACAGAGAGCCTGTTGGAGTCGGAAGTTATATCAAATAAATATAAAATCGGAAAGAAGAAAGTCTGTACCATAAGATGGTACGGGCTTTTTTCTTTCGGAAAAGATAAAGAAATCGTCAGAAGGAAAGCTTCTTTTTGCAGAGGGAGAAGATACGGTGAATGTCGAAAAAAGAAAGAATTTGGCAATATGCACAAAGTTTTTAATCTTGTGTGGATTGTGGATAAAGTTATACAGATTCTTTCCACATATTATAAAACCGTAAAACCCCTATAAATAGAGTTATACACAAAGTTATCCACATTATCCACATGAAAGTTGTGTGGAATACTTGATTTACATAATAAAAAAAGAAACAGATGTTTTGTTCAAAATGATAAATCGACAAAATCAGGCAGAAAAAATGAAAAATCTATTGACTTTTTAAATTTCTAAAAAACATATAATATTTTGTCGGAAAGACAAAATTTAATAAAATAAATATAAATAGTCAGATAAATATAAAAATAAACATGCGTTCAGACACCATTATACAGGATTTAGTTGTCGAAAAAAAGAGAACCACAGGATATAGTTCCTGGGCTCTCTTTTTTTAAATAGTTATAAACATTTTGGGGAAGATTTTGTGGATAACAGTCGGTTACCCACAGAGGAGATAGGGATAACATGGTGTTATCCGCTAAGCCTTTTGTTTCATCCTCTTAATTACTTTTAATCTTGTGAATTCCTCACGCTCTTTTTCCTCCAGAGCATTTTGAATGTCTCTGGTAAGTGTTTCGTATTTTGGAATCGTGATATTTTTCAAGGCATTGGCGCGCTTTTGGGTCTTTTTAATGTTCGTGGCAAGACGGATGGCTGCGTTTTCCACCATAGAAAGGCGAATGGAAAGCTCTTTTACCTTTTCGAAGGCAGCCTTTGCCTCGTCGAGAGACATTCTTGTGGTGTAGTAGGCATAAGTCGGTACGTTGCTTGTCTTGTCGTATTCCACAAGTGGGATTTCGGTACCCATAACGCTTCGGCTTTTGATTCTGATGGAGTTTTCCACAGGGACGGTACAGGCAATCTGTTGCACAAAGGCAATACCAATCTCCATATTGGCTTTCTGTAATGCGGCATAGGCAGTACGGAAAGTGGTGTCAATCTGGGTCTGAATATCCTTTGCCTGATCAATAAGTTCCATCATTTCGCGGATAAGAATGTTTCTCTTCTTATCCATAAGTTCGAAGCCCTGTCTGGAAAGCGCCAAAGAATTCTTTGCAAGAATGAGGTTTCCCTTGGTGGGAAAGGTATTGGGATCCATGAAATCACCTCACTTACTGACGAACGGTTTCGTGATAATACTGGTCAAGAACTTTAGTGTCAATTCTGTCAAGCTCTTCACGGGGAAGAAGCCCCAGAAGTTCCCAACCCTTGTCCAGAGTTTCGATGATGCTTCGGTTTTCTGTTTCTGTCTGACCTACAAACTCTGCCTCAAAGGCTTTTCCAAATGCCAGATATTTTTTGTCCAGAGGGGAAAGCTCATCCTCGCCGATAACAGATGCAAGGGCGCGGGCATCGCCTACCTTTGCGTAGCAGGAGAAAAGCTGGTTAGCCACATCCTGATGATCGGCTCTTGTAAAGCCTTCTCCGATACCGTCTTTCATAAGACGGGAAAGGGATGGCAGTACATTGATCGGCGGATAGATTGCCTGTCCGTGAAGCTGACGGTCAAGAACGATCTGACCTTCGGTAATGTAGCCTGTAAGGTCAGGAATCGGGTGGGTAATGTCATCGTTGGGCATTGTAAGAATCGGAATCTGCGTAACAGAACCTTTTCCGTCTCTTACGATACCTGCGCGCTCATAAAGAGTGGCAAGCTCACTGTAAAGGTATCCCGGATAACCCTTTCTGGAAGGAATTTCACCCTTTGAAGAGGAAACCTCTCGCATGGCCTCGCAGTAAGAGGTCATATCAGTCAGAATAACAAGGATGTGCATATCTTTTTCAAAGGCAAGGTATTCTGCAGCAGTCAGAGCAATCTTTGGGGTGAGGAGACGCTCTACAACCGGATCGTTGGCAAGATTCATGAACATGACAACATGGTCAGAGGCACCGCTTTCCTCAAAAGTACGGCGGAAAAATTCCGCAACATCATATTTTACGCCCATTGCTGCAAAAACAATGGCGAAGTTCTCGTCGGTACCTTCGCCCAGAGATGCCTGCTGTACAATCTGTGCAGCCAACTTGTCATGAGGAAGACCGTTTCCTGAGAAAATAGGCAGTTTCTGACCACGGATTAGAGTAGTCAGACCATCGATGGCGGAAATACCTGTATTAATATAGTTTCGCGGATATTCACGGGTTACCGGATTCAGCGGCAGTCCGTTGATATTAATGCTTACTTCGGGAGAAATATCTCCCAGACCGTCGATGGGCTGCCCGATACCGTTGAAGGTACGACCCAGAATTTCCGGTGAAAGACCGATTTCCATCGGGTGTCCGGTAAGTCGTGTGTGGGTATTGCTTAAGGACATGCTGTCGGTTCCTTCAAATACCTGAATGACTGCCTTGTCCTCATAAATTTCGATAATACGGCCGATTTTCTGTGTTCCGTCGTCCATGTGGAATTCCACGATTTCTTCAAAGGAGGCATTTTTAACCCCCTCCAGAACGACCAGAGGGCCGTTTATTTCACTTAAACCTAAATATTCAATTGCCATAAACGAAAACCTCCTGTCAGCCGTTTTTCTTTAATACGTTTTCATAAAAGGTGTCGATGTCCTCTTTGTACTTCTGGAATAATTCCGGCTGTGCGTTGGGAACATCATATTTAATGGAAATGATACGTTCAAAAATATTGTCTTCTTTTAATACAGAGACCGGCATACCGCGGTTGATGAGGGAGAGACACTTCTCGTAGAGATAAAGGATCGTCTCCATCATAAGGAACTGTTTTTCCATTGGTACACAGGTATCGTCTTTATGAAAGGCATTCTGCTGTAAGAAGCCCAGTCGAATGACTCTTGCGATTTCCAGGGTCAGTTTCTGGTCATCCGGAAGAACGTCGCTTCCGATAAGTTTTACGATTTCCATAAGAGAGCTTTCCTGATTGAGGATTGCTACAAGCTGGTTTCTGTCTGTGGTGAACTTCGGGGAAACGTGTTCTCTGTACCACGGTGTCAGATCTTCCAGATATTCACTGTAGCTGGTCAGCCAGTGGATTGCCGGGAAGTGACGGGCATAGGCAAGAGATTTGTCCAGTCCCCAGAAGCAGCGGACAAAACGTTTGGTGTTCTGTGTAACAGGCTCTGAGAAGTCGCCTCCCTGAGGAGAAACAGCTCCTATGATAGAGACAGAGCCCTCAGAACCGTTTAGGTTCTGCATCATTCCTGCGCGCTCATAAAAGGCAGAAAGCTTGGATGCCAGATAAGCAGGGAAACCTTCTTCCGCAGGCATTTCCTCCAGACGTCCGGAAAGCTCACGCAGAGCCTCTGCCCAACGGGAGGTAGAGTCAGCCATAATAGCGACATCGTAACCCATATCGCGGTAGTATTCCGCCAGAGTGACGCCTGTATAAATAGAAGCTTCTCGAGCTGCTACAGGCATATTTGAAGTATTGGCGATCAGGGTAGTTCTGTCCATCATAAGATTTCCTGATTTTGGGTCGATCAGTTTGCTGAAATCTTCAAGAACCTGTGTCATTTCGTTTCCGCGCTCACCGCAGCCGATGTAGATAATGATATCTGCGTCAGACCATTTGGCAATCTGATGCTGTGTCATTGTTTTTCCTGTTCCGAAACCTCCCGGGATAGCAGCTGTACCGCCCTTTGCAATTGGGAAAAGAGTATCAAGGATACGCTGACCTGTTACAAGGGGAACGCTTGCCGGAAAACGCTTATAAGTAGGGCGCGGTACACGGATTGGCCATTTCTGGGCGAGAGCCAGCTCTTTCGTAGTTCCGTCTGCAAGAGTAAGAGTGACAATTGGTTCCAGAATCGTGTAATCTCCGTCTGGAGCCACTTTTGTAACAGTGCCTTCCGGTATGTTGGGAGGAACCATGGATTTATGAAGGATGGAGCTTGTTTCCTGAGTTTCTGCGATGATAGTTCCGGCAGAAATCAGATCGCCTTCTTTTACGGTAAGATGTACATGCCATTTCTTTTCTGTGTCAAGGGAATCTACGCTGACACCTCTTGAAATGTATTTGCCTGAGTTTTTGGCGATTTCTTCAAGAGGGCGCTGGATGCCGTCAAAAATATTGTGGATGATACCGGGACCTAAAAGTACGGAGATGGCATCTCCCGTGCCTGTGACAGTATCACCCGGTTTTAAACCTGTTGTTTCCTCAAAAACCTGAACGGTAGTCATGCCTTTTTTTAAGCCTATGACTTCGCCAACAAGCTTTTCGGGACCAACATAAACCATTTCGGAAATCTTGAATCCCGGGTCATCCTTCAGAGAGATGACAGGACCGTTGATTCCGTAAATAATACCTGTTCTGTCCATTACTTCAGTCCTCCGTCGAATTTGAATTCTTTGTATACCGTCTCATAATTTCCAAGGAAAGAATGATCGATAAGAATGTTTTTGTCCGGAATCATAGCGCGTATACCGCCTTGAAAAGAATCCTGTGAAAGTTCTAAAGGAAGTCCTGTACGCTGCGACAGATTCTGGAGAAGGGCACTGTCCTCAGGGGAGAGATAAATGAAAATTCTGTCTTTCCCGGCAAAGACTCTGGCCTCTTCAATTTTTTTGAAGAGATAATCCTCATATTCAGGAGTGGAAGAAAACTGCTCAAGACGCTTTTTTACATCTGCAAAGAGTTTATCTTTTAAGGCGTTTTGTTTTCTGGTAAGGTCGCGTTTGATGGTAAGCTGTCTGGAGGAAAGCGCTTTGTTGATTTCACGCTTTGCGTTTACAGTTTCTGCTTTTACCTGCTTTTCAGCATTTTCCATGCTGGATTCTTTATGTTCTTTCAGCATTTTATCGAGACTTTTTTTGTGGGCTTCGATATCTTTGTAAGCCTCTGCATGTGCCTCGTCTACGGAAACAGTATAAAAATGCTGCAGTTTTTCATCTAATGTCATATGCTCACCTGCCTATAATTTTAGTCCGATTGCTTCGTTCACGTATGAAGTGATAAAATCCGGTCTGCGGCCGGTACCATGCCTGTCAGGAATTTCGATGATCAGAGGTTTTTTATGGTTGAGCTTTACATCGTCAATGATTTCCGGAAATTCTCTTCCGAATTTTTCGGTAAGAAGAATAATTCCGATTTCCTTGTTGGCGATGGTTTTTTCAAGAGCTTCTTTAAGCTCTGCCCTTTCATGTACTACAACGCCCTCTACACCTGCCAGTCTCATTCCTGTATAGGTATCGATATTGTCGCTGATTAAAAACATCTGCATCTTATAACTGTCCTAAGATCATGAAGGAAATAATAAGTCCGTAAAGGGCAACACCTTCGGCAAGACCTACGAAAATCAGGGATTTACCAAGAATGCTCTGATCTTCGCTGATTGCGCCAAGAGCTGCACTTGCCGCACTGGCAACGGCAATACCACCACCGATACAGGAAAGACCTGTTACGAGAGCTGCTGCAAGATAACCCATACCTGTTGCAAGACCGGCACCTGCGTTAGCTGAAGCCTGTACAGAAGTGCTTCCTGCGAACATTACGGCAACGGCGATAAGCATGGTTCCAAAGAAGAAGAATGCGTTCAGTCCAATAGTGGTTTTATATCTGCCTCGATTTTTTTCGCCGATGAAATAGTAACCGAAAGGAACAATAATGCTGAGAATAAGTGCTGCTGCTAATACAATCTGAGTTAAAGTTGTCATAATAATAATCTCCTCTAATTTAATTTAGTATAATCAGGCTTTTTTTGAGCAAAATGGCTCAAATTTACGTCCGGTACCTTTGTAGAAACGGCTGAAAATTTCGTAATATTCCAGACGAAGTACCTGGATACCGACAATCAGACCTTCCATTCCGCAGACGAAAAGGTTTCCGAGGACGACAATAATCCAGTTCGGATTTCCGTTTTCTACGCCTGCGAGCATAAGAACAACCTCCATCATGGCTGCGTGGCTGACTGCAAAAGCGCCGATACGCACGAAGGAAAGGGTGTTGGAAAAATAGCTTAAAAGGACTTCAAACATTTCAAAAATACCCTGAACAAGGAACATTCCCTTCTGTTTCGGCATAACCTCGGCTTTCTTTTCTACAAGAGCTGTAAGAGGCTCTTTGAAGAAAATCAGAAGGAGTGGCACACCAAACATCAGAAACAGGATTGCGCCGCCCGGAATAGTATGTCCTGTCAGGAGAAGTGCGATCACTGCAACTGCGGAACCATAAAATACAAGACCTGCTGCAGCGTTTGTATCAAACCAGATTTTTTCTTTATCGCCGGATCTGCAGGCGTTGATAATATTGAAGACCATACATAAAAGAATGATACACATACCAAAACCGATGGCGATAATGAATACGGTGTTCAGTTTGCCGATAAACGGAATAGTAGTCATACTGTTCATCGGACGCAGCCACAGGGCAGGAAGAATATCTTCAAATCCGAAGATGCTTCCGAACATAAACCCGAAGAAAGTGGAGAATACTCCGGCACAGCTGATAATGCCTGCAAGGGTGATGTTTTTAAATTTGTAAAGAAGGAATCCGCCGATAAAAAGGAGAAGTCCCTGCCCTACATCTCCGAACATGGCGCCGAAGATAAAGGAGTAAGTCAAAGCTACAAACCAGGTAGGATCCATCTCGTTGTATGCGGGAAGTCCGTACATCTTTATATACATCTCAAAAGGTTTGAAAAGTTTCGGGTTTTTCAGTCTGGTAGGAGGCTGGAGGTGTTCATCCGGTTTTGGTGCATCTTCATCCTCTCCGTCAATAATGCAGTAAACATTAGAATCGTTTCGAATATCATCCTGAAAAGCCAGAGCGTCTTTCTCGCCCATCCATCCGCAGAGAATATAGAATGCTTTGGACGGGTCTTTGCCTGTTCCTGTGCAGGCTGCAAGGCGTCGTACATCGAAGTTTCTGGAGAAACCGGAGATGCAGGCGCGTGTTTTGTAAAGTTTTTCTGCATTTTTCTGCAGAAGATCTGCGCGTGCTTTTTTGTTCTGAGCAAGTGACTGTGAAAGTGCATCCTGTTCTTTGCAGAGATTTTCAAATGATTCTTTTGCAGTTCCGTCATAGACATCAGGAACAAAAACATTTTCGAAATGCATGGAGGAAAAGGCTGCATTTACTTTTGCCGTCACAGTTTTTGGCATGAAATAAATACCCCAAATATACTGTTCGTCCTCGTCGCATTTGACAAAAATGGTATCCAGATTGTCGTAAATATATTTTTCGAATTTCTGGAAATATATTTTTTCAATACGTCCGAAATGATAATGGACGAACTGAAAATGGAGAATAGAAGAAAGGTCATAGTCTATGCTCCGGAATGGGCGAAGGATACGCAGAGATTCTTCTACGGAAGTCTGCTTTCCTTCCAGTTCGGAATTTTTTTTCTCGAGCGTTTTCAGTTCGGTATCAATCGCGCGGACAAAGGAAAGGGCGTCTTCGATATCAGGAAGCTGTTTGGAATCAGGCTCCTGATATTCAAGCTCCTCGCAGAGATTATTTACAGTGCTGAGGACTTCCTTGTAAGGATTGATTTCCATGAACGGGGCCAGATGCGTTACTGTGGTCAGCTCTGAGAGGGCGTTTTCCAGATGAATTTCATATCTGGACAGGTAAGTGTTTACCACCCTGTCAATGTCAGCTTTCGGCCCGGTAATGCTCAGGAATTTCATTTTTTCTATCATATTTTACCCCCGGGTTGGAGTACATTGCTGCCAATGTACCTTAGTTATTGTGGATATAATGCATTGCTTCGTCGGGACTTACGCCATATCTTACACATTCGATGGCGATGGTCAGACGGTTTACTTCGTGTTCCTTATGGTATAAATAGGAATAGATTACTGCGACAGAATAAGGATGTTTCCGAGCTTCCTTCTCCAGAATGTTGCGGAGAATGAAGTTATAGAATTCTTCCAGATTCGTTACAGTAAGCTGGTCATATTTTCTTCCATAATAGGTTTTGGCAAAAACTCGGCGGGCTTCCTCGTAGGTGGGAGCTTCCACAAGATCGTGGATTTCCTCCGGTTTAAGCTTGTAGTTTACAGGAATCAGCAAAGCGTAAATATCTGCCGGTTCCATGTGAAAATATCGTTTGGAGCGCTGAATAAACTGAAGGTTCAGCATATCGAATTTCTCCCCGTAGGTGCGGGTGATTTCATCCAGGTCTGTACCTTTAAACAATTTTTTCCTTACGTTCCAGATTTGTGTGAAATAGTAAAGATCCAATGCCATTCCGTAATCAAAAAGAAGGGCATTTCCGTGCTCCTGTACCTTTGACAGAGGAAGATAAAATTCATTTCCTTTTAAAGAGGCAATCAGTTCCTCCATAGTGGTGCAGGCTGTGATTTTGTCCACATCAATATTGGAGTGCAGACGGAAAAAGTCCCGATAAGGGGAAACGTCCACTGCGTCGCTGTTTCTGTGGTCAAAAATATTTGTCATAACTTCTTTCAGTACACGGATTTCATATCTCCTGGAATAGAGATCCAGGAATTTTCTCTGTTTGCGGTTGGCGAAATGATAAATTCTTGCGAAATTCTGAAAAATAGATTTTTTCAGCAGTTTTTCAATATCGCCTCTGTGCAGGTCGTTCTCGTCAAGAGAGGACCATATTTTCGCATATTCAGGAGTGCGTTTCAGATAAGCGACTACCTGAGGGACATCAGAAAGCTGAATGATTTCCTGAAATTGCTCCTCTGTAGCCAGTCTGCTCTGCATTGCGCGGATTTTTGTGGAAAGTCCGCTGTAAGAGAGAACACCTCCCATTCTTTTTCACTCCTTTCCGTTTGCTGGTTTTCTGCCTATAAATCCAGAATCTGTTGAAAAAGCTTTTCGGAAAGGCGCTCATGATTTTTCTCATAATATGCGTCCAGGGAAGCAAAAACTGCGTCAGTGTCTGCGCGAAGTGCGTCAAGCTGTGCGTCTTTTTCTTTTTCCAGCTCCTGGCGTATTTTAAGGATTTTTCCAGCAGTATCTTCATCAAGCCGTTTGTCAAATTCTTTACGTTTTTGTTCGGCATTTTCAGAAAGAGCCTGCTTCGTCAGGTCAGCTTCTTCCAGTATGTGTCGGGCAGTAGTTTCTATTTCTGATAATTTGCTTAATATCTGCTCCATTACACCCTCCTTATCTTTTTATTTATTTTGCATTACTATTTTTTGTATATCTACGCATATTTAACCATAATAATAATGCTGGAAAAAAAATACACCTTTATTGGGAAATTGGCTAGAGGAATAATGTCCAAATATCTTTGGTAGTTTCAAAAAAAATTGGACAAAAGAGAGAAAGTAGAGAAAATCAACGTATTATGTGCACTGTATACAAAAAATATATGCGAAATTGTGCAAAATGCTGTTGGCTCCGTAGGTCGGCAGAAACCGTTTAGAGAGGAAACGAATTTGTTTGACATGAAAAAGTTCCTATGATAAGGTGGAACAATAAATGTTTTGATTAGGAGGAACATATGAGATTAAGAAATATTCCCGGCGCTCAGGATGCGATTCTGGAAAGCCCATACGTAATTCAGAAGCCGGAGGCTCATAAGGGCGTCTGGGCAGAAGTGTTTCCGAAGAAGCAGCCTCTTCATATAGAAGTAGGAATGGGAAAGGGACGTTTCCTTATGGATCTTGCGCGCCTGAATCCTGATATTAATTATGTAGGAATTGAAATGTATGACAGTGTTCTGCTTCGTGCGCTTCAGAAAAGAGAGGAATTGGAAGAGGAAGGAACAAAGTATGAGAATCTTTTCTTTATGCGTGTGGATGCGAGACTCCTTCCGGAAATTTTTGAAAAGGGAGAAGTTGATAAGATTTATCTTAACTTTTCCGATCCATGGCCAAAAGCCCGCCATGCGAAACGCCGCCTGACTTCACGGGAATTTCTGGAACGCTATGATCAAATTCTTGTTCCTGATGGAACCGTGGAATTTAAAACAGACAATAGAGAACTTTTTGAATTTTCACTGGAAGAGGTGAACGAGACAAAGTGGAATCTTCTGGCACATACTTTTGATCTTCATCACAACGAAGAAATGGTGAAAGGAAATGTGATGACAGAGTATGAGGAGAAATTTTCTTCCATGGGAAATCCAATTTGTAAGATGATCATAAACAGATAAGTGATGATTTTCTTTAAAGATGCATAAACTATAACAAAGAATATATCTAAAGCTCCGGCGCTATAGGGGAAGCGACCGGAGCTTTTAGAGGAGAAGATTATGAGAAAAGGAAATCGTCTTCAAACGAAGCTTCTTCAGTTCAGCTACGATCATCCGAAGTTGGAAAAAGAAATGAAAAAACTGCGTATTTCGGCAGACGAACTCTGCAAAACTCTTGATAATCTTCCATCCAAAGCCTTTAAAGCACAAAAAAATAAGAAAAATTGAAAAAAATAAAAAAATTATAAAATACCTATTGACTTTTTCTTTAAAGTTTAGTATTATATCCCTTGCGTTAAGGAATTAAACGCATGCGCCTTTAGCTCAGTTGGTAGAGCACCTGACTCTTAATCAGGGTGTCCAGGGTTCGAACCCCTGAAGGCGCACTGAAAGCACTATTTTCGCGGACAATACGATTGCTGCGGGGATGGTGTTTTTTTAATTTGATCGGGTTATGGAGATTGTGAAATAAAAAAGCGTTCCCTGCAGTTATCTGTCTGCAGGGAGCGCTTTTTACTCTACCTTCATCATCCGATAGCCAACTCCGATATGTGTCTGGATATACTGTGGAGACTCAGAATCAGGTTCCAGTTTTTTGCGGAGAGTTGCCATGAATACACGCAGAGACGCGACATCGTTATCCCAGCTTCGTCCCCAGATATTCTGGGTAATAAACGTATGAGTCAATACTTTGCCCACATTTTTGGAAAGCAGGCAGAGGAGCTTATATTCAATAGGTGTCAGATGAAGCGGCTGGTCTTCGAGATAAGCGCATCCGCCGGCATAATCAACCCGGAGCTTTCCATTGACAAATACAGAACTTGCAGCCAGCATTTCAGCGGTCATATAGGATAGTCTTCTCTGGGTCACGCGCAGTCTGGCAAGCAATTCTTCCACAGAAAAGGGTTTCGTCAGATAATCGTCTGCGCCTGCATCCAAAGCTTCGATTTTGTCTGTATCTTCACTTCGGGCGCTGATAACGATAATCGGCAGATTTGACCATGAGCGAATGTTCTGGATGACTTTCACACCGTCCATATCCGGAAGCCCCAAATCCAGCAAAACAATATCCGGATTGTGGGAAGAAGCTTCAAGAATTGCCGCTTCACCGCTTGATGCAACTAAGTAATGGTAGTCATTGGTTTTTAAAGTTGTTGTGATCAGGTTGCGAACCGGAGGATCGTCCTCCACAACCAGAATTAAAAGTTTATTCATGCAGTTTTACCTCCCCTGCTGGTAATGTAAATGTAAAAAGCGCACCGGTGGGCTGATTGTCGGATACAGAAATCTGACCGCCATGAGCAGTGACAATCGATTTACAAAGAGAAAGTCCCAGACCCAGACTTCTCCGGCTGTCAGCAATCCGGTTTGTACCGCTGTAAAACATATCGAAAATATATGGTTTCTGTTCATCGGGAATGCCGGGGCCATTATCTGAAACAGACACTTCAATCCAATTCCCCTGTTTCTTTGAGTGAATATTGATAGAAGAGCCGGCAGGGGTATATTTGATTGCATTGTCTACGAGATTGATAATAAGCTGAACAATGAGTTTGGCATCAATATGGGCAAGAAGCAGATCCTGAGAAGCGCTGACGTGTATGGTATGCTCTTTGCTTTTTCGATTAATATGCCTTAGGGCTTCCTGAATAACTTCATCTATCAATTCAACGGAACCGGTGAGATTTACCCGGCCGTCTTCAATTCTTGTGACTGCCAGAAGATTTTCTACCAGGTTTATAAGCCACATAGAATCATCGTAAATATCTGTAAAAGTCTGAACTCGTGTCATATCATCCATCTTCTGGTAATTTACCATAAGGTTTCCTGCGCTTCCGGCAATGGAAGTCAACGGTGTGCGAAGATCATGGGAAATAGCTCTCAGAAGATTGGCACGAAGCTGTTCATTTTTTGCCAAAATAGCTGCTTCTTCTTTTTCTCTGGCATTTTTGATATTTTCAAGAGCCAGAGCGCACTCTCCAAGGATGGAAAGAAGAACACTGTTTTCAAAAGAGTCCAGAGGAATTTCCTCTATATGAATCCCCACAACGCCGTATACTTTGCTGTTAAGACGGATTGCCAGATACAGACATTTGGCGTCAGTCAGGGTATTTGTTGTCGCTCCTGCATGTTTGTTGTTTCTTAAAACCCATTCTGCGACAGATTTTTCTGTATCTGTAACCAGATTTTCCATATCACTGTCTGAGACGCGGTAAACAGCAGGGGCAGACAATTTGGCTCCGTCCAGAGGATAAATGACTAAGTCTTTTCTGAGAAGTTTGGTGAGTTGCCCGGCTGTAACACGCAGCACAGCGGATTCGTCTTTCTCCTTTTGCAGGAGCTGATTTGTCTCAAACAGAATCTTTGTTCGGAATGCCGAATGAGCAGCCTGTTTGGCATTTTCTTTTAACCTTGCGGCAAGAGACCCTGTCAAAAACGATATCATAAACATGATTGTAAAAGTCACCGGATAATCCGGATCATTAAAGCGAAAGGTAAATCGCGGTACAGTAAAAAAGAAATTAAACATTAAAACGCTCAAAAGAGAGGCTGCAAATCCAAAAAGCGGGTTCGTTGTGATTATGGAGATAACAAGAACGCCGAATATATAAACCGCGATAATATTCGCTTCCGTGAAGCCCAGTGAATAAAATACATAACAAATCAGCGTGGCTGCCAGAAGAACAAGAATACTTCCAGTGATATCCCTAAGAGGAAATGCAGAAGGAATACGGTTTCCGGCAGGACGATATTCATCGGTTGCAGTATCCGGAATTACATGAATATCCAGATTGGGAGCAATTGTGCTTAATCGTTCTGTGAGTGTTGGTTTTCCAAATAATCGTTTTGGGGCTGCGGCGCTTCGTCCGATAACGATTTTTGAAATGCCTGAAAGTCTTGCAAATTCAGCAATCTGATAAGGAACATCCTCGCCGTAGGTTGTTTCGATGATAGCTCCAAGCTGTTCGGCAAGGCGGGAATTTTCCCTGAGTCGGTTCCGGTCAGCTTCATTCATAGTCCGAGTCTGGGGTGTCTCGACATAAAGTGCAGTAAAGGTTCCACGAAATGCCTGCGCCATTCTTGCCGCAGTACGGATGATTTTGGCATTTGACGGGGAGGGGGAGAGGCATACCAGAATGTGTTCGTCTGTATGATAGTCGCCCTGATTCCTGATTCTGGCGCTTTCTGTGAGAAGATTTACACGGTCTGCACAGCGGCGAAGGGCAATCTCACGCAGAGCAGTCAGATTGTCTATGGTAAAAAAATGAGTATCTGCAAGTCTGGTCTGATATTCTTTGTATACGCTGCCGTTATCCAGACGTTCCAGCAGTTCCGCAGGTTCAATATCAACAAGCTCTACCTGATCGGCCAGGTCGAAAACAGAATCAGGAATACGGTCCTGTACTGGTATGCCGGTGATGGAAGAGACAGTATCATTTAAGCTTTCGATATGCTGAACATTAACCGTTGTGTAAACGTCAATTCCCGCATTTAATAATTCCTGTACATCGTGGTAACGGCGGGCATGGCGGCTTCCTTCTGCATTGGCATGCGCGAATTCGTCTATCAAAATGAGCTGTGGCTTTCTTTTGAGCGCAGCATCAATATTAAATTCGCGAAGTGTTATGTCATTTTTCTGAATCTGTCTGGCGGGAAGCTGTTCAAGACCTCGAAGAAGTTCGGCTGTCTGTGGACGGTCGCGGGTATCAATATATCCCGCTACGACGTCGATGCCCCGTTCCTTTGCCTGATGGGCAGCCTGAAGCATGGAATAAGTCTTACCAACACCAGGCGCATAGCCGAAAAATATTTTCAGTTTTCCATAACTGCCCTCAGGGCGCTGTCCTGATAATTCCATTTGGATTCCTCCTTTTGACACGGATATAACTCTGCTGTTTTATGATATTATAATGCAAATTGAGAGGAATAACAGCGCTTTTTTTAGATATGGAAACACTTCTGGACATTTTTGCTTCTTCCGAGTACAAGCATGGTGTTCTGGGAATTCAGTACCATATCAGGAGAAACAGAAAGCTCCAGTTTCCCTTCTTTTTTTACACCCATAATATTGACGTTATATTTTTTTCGAATATCTAATTGAGCGATGGTTCGTCCTGCCCAGGCTGAAGGAACTGGAATTTCAAAGATAGCGTGTTCGTCATCAAGCTCAATATAGTCCAGAACGTGATCTGCGCTGTAACGGATGGCAGTCCATTTCGCAAGCTGCTTTTCGGGGTAAACGACTTCATCAGCGCCGTTTCTCAGAAGAAACTTGGCATGGACATCGCGCGCGGCTCTGGAGACAACCAGTTTGGCGCCGAGTTCTTTGAGAAGGGAAGTTGTTTCAAGAGAACTCTGGAAATCATTTCCGATGGCAACGATACAGACATCGTAATTGCGGATTCCAAGAGATTCAAGGAAGGTTACATTTGTGCTGTCGCCGATTTGGGCGTTTGTGACGAAGGGAAGGGCGCTGTTTACCCGTTCTTCGATATGGTCTACAGCCATAACCTGATGACCGAGCTGATTTAAGTGCATGGCGATGTGCTTTCCGAATCGTCCAAGACCAACTAAAAGTATAGATTTCATATGAGTATTTCCTCCTTTATCCTACGGTAATTTTTTCCTGCGGTAATTTTGACGCAGTTTTTTTTGTGCCGGACAGAGCTGCAAAAACAAGTGTCAGTCCGCCAACTCTTCCGAAAAACATCAGTAAAATAAGTATTATTCGGGAAAAAGCTCCCAGTCCCGGCGTCAGTCCGAGAGATAATCCGACAGTTCCCACTGCAGAGGCTGTTTCAAACAGACAGGGAAGGACAGGGATCCCTTCTGCCATACTGATGGCGAGTCCTCCTGCGAAAAACAGTACCACATACATGAGAAGAATGGTAGCGGCATTTTTTACCACGCTGTCTTCGATTCTCCGTCCGAAAAAATGGGTGTCTTCTTTCCTGCGAAAAGTAGAAATTGCAGTTGCAAACAGGACTGCAAGAGTTGTTGTTTTCATACCTCCGGCAGTAGACCCCGGACTTCCTCCTGTAATCATCAGAAGAATAGTAATCCATTTTCCCGGTTCGCTTAGCGCGGTGAGATCTACTGTATTGAAGCCTGCAGTTCTCGGAGTTACGGATTGAAAAAGAGAACTGAGGATTCTTTCCTTTGGAGCCATATCTGCAAATTCACAAAAGTAAAAATAGATTGCAGGGAAAATAAGTAAAATTGCGGTTGTGCAAAAAATTACCTTGCTCTGCATTCTGTACTTGTGAAAGTGCCAGCGGTTTGTTATCACATCGTCCCACGTAAGGAAACCAATTCCTCCGACAATGATTAAAGTCATAATGGTCAGATTGATAACCGGCTGCGAAACATAACCGGTAAGTGAGGAAAAGGGCGCCTGTGTTCCCATCAGGTCGAATCCGGCATTGCAGAAAGCAGATACGGAATGGAACAGCGCCATCCAGAGTCCTTTGATTCCGAAATCGCGGCAAAATACAGGAGCCATGACTGCGGCTCCTAATAATTCAATCAATAAGGTTGTTTTTACAATGAAGCTTGTCAGCCTGACAATACCGCCAACCTTAGGAGCGGCGATAGCTTCCTGCATGGTACTTCTCTGCATCAGTGAAATTTTTCGCCCTGATATTATAAAAAGAGAAACCGCTACAGTAATAACGCCCATACCTCCGATCTGAATCAGAAGCATGATAATAAACTGTCCAAAAGACGACCAATAGGCTGCGGTGTCATGTACAACAAGACCTGTCACACAGACTGCGGAGGTTGATGTGAACAGTGTATCAAAGAAAGAGGTTACAACTCCCTCTCTGCTTGAGATGGGAAGCATCAGCAAAAGCGCTCCCAGCAGGATTACACTGGAAAATCCAAGGATAATAACCTGAAAAGAGGTTAATCTTTTTTTTCTGTGAATAAACGCACCAATCATGTACGCAATACTCCTTTACATATCTTTATTTTGTCTTTATAATAGTTCAGAGACCATTAAGAATGTAAAAGAATATTAAGGTTCGTATTAAGACCGTATAAAGATTACCGCTGGAATGTTCATGTATTTATATAGGAAAAAACATTTTTTCCAATGATAAAGCGGTGATTTGAAAGTATGTAAAAGCAGAAAGGGAAAAAAGATGAACGAATTATACAAGGCAATTGAAGCAAAAATCAAAGAATCCGGTTATCCGCGCAGCATCAGCGGAGAGGAAGTTTACGACGATATCTGCAGTCAGATTGAAGATAAGGAAAACGGAACTTATCTATTATTTTCCAAATTCGACGACGATGTAATTGTGGAATATAATATTACAGTGATGGAAGAAGATTTTAATCTTGGAATTATGACTCTGCGCACACCGGAAGGAGTGTACGAGGTAGATTTTGATAAATAAGCTTGCATAAACGAAGAGCCTTATGTTAGAATAAAAAAAATCAAATTAGAAAAGAGAGGTGAAACAGATGGAAGGCTGTGATTATTGTGGGCGAAGTTCATATATGCATAAACGCACAGACAGCGGATATGAAGAAGGTACAAAAAACAGTGTTTCATCTGTTTTTGCGTAATAAATAATCAGAAATTCTTTGAAATCCTAAACTGTTCATAATGCGTTTCTGCATAGAAGAATCCATAACACAACCGAAGAATGGTGTACAGATGGTACACAAAAGCGCGGATACGGGGATAGTATGCCTTGTTGCAAAATGCAGCAGGTGTTTCTATATGGATACCGGTGTCTGTATTTGTCACTTGTATATACCTGTGTGAAACAGGTCTTTTTGGTGTGGAAAAGGAGGTAACATATGAGAGCAGAAAATGAAAAAATCAAACTGAATTATGAGCAGGAAATTTTAAACATTATCAGAAGCAAAGATTCTCCGAAAGTAATCGGAGACAGACTGAAGGAATATCACGCAAAAGATCTTGGAGAAGTTCTTGAAATTCTGGAAAGAAAAGAGCGCGAAAGTCTGTATCGTCTGATGGACGTCAGAGATTTATCAGAGCTGCTGGAATATACAGACGATGCAGAGAAATATCTGGCAGAACTGGATTTGAAAAAAGCAGCGGAAATTCTTGCAAATATGGAGCCCGATGAAGCCGTAGATATTTTGAAAAGAACAGATACTCAGCGGAAAAAAGCATGGGTGGAACTTATGGAGCCTGATGCAAGAAAAAAACTTCAGATGCTTGCTTCCTACGATGAAGATGAAATTGCAAGCAGGATGACTACCAATTTTGTATCACTTTGTTGTAACGCTTCTATAAAAGAAGCTATGAATTCGGTGGTTGCTCAGGCAGCGGAACATGATAATATTTCAATGATCTATGTATTGGATGAAAAACAGATCTATTATGGGGCAATCAGTCTGAAAAGCTTGATTCTTGCAAGAGAAGGAACAAATCTGGAGGACATTATTGTGACTGCATATCCATATGTTTATGCGGATGAAAAGATAGATGACTGTCTGGAGGTCCTGAAGGATTATTCTGAGGAATCTATACCGGTTCTTTCCGATGATAACCATATTCTTGGAGTCATTACAGCGCAGGATATGGTAGAGGTTGTAGACGAGGAAATGGGAGAAGACTATGCCATGCTGGCAGGTCTGACTGCAGAGGAAGACCTGGAAGAGCCTGTTCGGGAAAGCGTAAAAAAGCGCCTTCCGTGGCTTGTTCTGCTTCTTGGTCTGGGACTTCTTGTATCAAGTGTTGTTGGAGTTTTTGAGAAAGTCGTGGCGCAACTTACGATTATTATCTGTTTCCAGTCTCTGATTCTTGATATGGCAGGAAATGTAGGAACTCAGTCACTGGCGGTAACAATTCGTGTACTCATGGATGAACAGCTTACAGGTAAACAGAAAATGAAACTGGTTGGGAAAGAGATTCGCGTAGGTTTCACCAATGGTCTTATTCTGGGGACACTTTCCTTTGCAGGAATCGGAGTATATATCATGTTGTTTAAAAATATGGCGCCGGGCATGGCGTTTGCGATTTCGGGTTGTATTGGAATTGCACTTCTTACGGCAATGCTTGTTTCCAGCCTTGTAGGAACAGTGATTCCGCTGTTTTTCAAACAGGCGGGAGTGGATCCGGCAGTTGCTTCCGGTCCGCTGATTACTACGGTCAATGACCTTGTGGCAGTTGTTGCGTATTATGGACTGACATGGATTATGCTGATTAAAATGATGCATATTGGCTGAAAAATTTCTTTTTAAATGTTAAATGCCTTTTGGCGAGAGGGCTGTGAACAGGCTCTGAAGGAAGGACAACTATGAGGAAAGAACAGGAGTATGAACAGATTTTATCGGGGTATCATAAAGGTCTGCCGGATGAATTTGAGAAGCTGAAAGAACTGATAGAACTGAATCAGTTCGAACTTCTGGAAGAGGGATTTTGGCTGGTTTACCTTATGAACGATGCGGTAGAGAGCTTTCTTGTATTCGAGAATGCCAGAATGACAGGGACTTATAATAAAGAATATGAAGGTGAAATTCAGGCATTTCTGGAAGAGGATGAAACGGGATATGCGCTGATTATTCATCAGGGAAGTTCTGTTTTTACTCTGTTTTTTGAACAGCTTTCTCTGGAGGTGAATCTTTATAATTATGGAGAAACAGGTCATTTCTGGGTAAAAGGATACGAGTATTTACGTCAGATAGAATATAAAATATCGATTCTCAGGGATAAATATATTTATCTGGGTGAGAAATACTGCAACGATGTGGAGAAAAAACTGGTTGTGCTTGCTAAATTTCCGCCGCTGAATTATTGCTGTTATTCGGCAGTTTCATCTAAGTATCTAGTCACAGATGGAGATGAATGGACTGTGACAAAAGAGGCTTTTGAAATGATGCTTATCCTTGCAAAAGAGGCAGAAGATAAAAGGATGATAAGAGCCTTAAAAAAGTATCAGTGTTCCGGGAGAATTGGAAATGCAAAAAAAATTGCCCGTATGTTGCATAGAAACAGCCATAAAAAGGTTGTAGATATTCTTACGAAATGGATTATAACAGGAGCTTCCGAATATGAAAACAGATCATTTGGAGATGAAGATAAAAAATATAAGGAAGTTATGTTGCGGGCGGAGAAACGTCAAAAACAGTTATATAAAGAAGGGAAAGATTGCTGTATTTTGCGGGAAGAACCTTTCGTATATGCAAGGGATTCCATTGAATTTAAGGTGTACTTGATGGTGTGGAAAAAGGGAATACTGAACAGAAGAGTGGAACTGGAAACGTATTTTGCAGAAAAATAACAGGCCTTATACGCGTAAAAGTAAGATGAGGAGAACGAAAATGAATGAAGTTATTCGGTCATTGTATGACAGAAAATCGGTTCGTGTATTTACAGAACAGATAATTACAGAGGATCAGAAAAGAGAAATTCTGATGGCTGCAATGGAAGCGCCGACGGCTGGAAATCAGCAGTTATATACAATTTTAGACATTACAGATGAAGAGTTGAAACAGCAGATGTCGGTTACCTGTGATAATCAGCCATTTATTGCAAAAGCTCCTATGGTTCTTGTTTTTTGCGCGGATTTTCAAAAATGGTACGATGTTTTTGCGGCAGGCGGAGCGCAGCCGAGAAAGCCCGGAGTTGGCGATCTGATGCTTGCAGTAAGCGATACCTGTATTGCAGCCCAGAATGCAGTGACGGCTGCCTGGAGTCTGGGGATTGGCTCCTGTTATATTGGGGATGTTATGGAAAACTGTGAAAAACACAGGGAGATGCTGAATCTTCCGGAGTATGTTTTCCCTGCGGCTATGCTGGTATTTGGATTCCCTACAGAGCAGCAGAAAAACCGCAAAAAACCTCAACGGTGCAAATTGGAGGATATTGTACAGACCAACGTTTATCATCGAAGAAGCAAAGAAGAGCTTCAGGTTATGTTCTCCAACGAATATCCAAATGGTGATTTCGAGGGCTGGTGTCAAAGATTCTGTAACCGAAAATATAATTCGGAATTTTCCAGAGAGATGACAAGGTCTGTCGAAGAATATCTGAAGAATTTCACAAATAAATAAGGAAGGTTCTGGGACCGTATACAGAGCTTCTGCCTGCAGAAAATATTGCTGCAGGCGGGAGCTTTTTATCGGTAAAATGGCAGTGGACAAGGATATATTCCGCTTTTTTTCATTTGTTCTGCGAAGCTGTAATTATGAAATTTCTGGCCGTTTATTTCAGTGTGGCTATCATCCAGCCAGCGGCAAAGCGCGCAGGTATATTCTCCATTTTCATATAATAACTGTATAAATCCTCCATCAGGAATACAGAAAAGCAGTGTTTTGTCTTTATTGTAAAGATGAATTTCTCTGGTGTAAGGGAACTGGTTCCGATGAATATCGGAATTCGCGATATTATTCAAAGAATACCTCCTATTTGGAAGGAGAGCCGGGTCGTATTGACCCGGCTGGTATGAAAAAGAAAAAGTTTTATTTTAAAATAAAGCGTTTGCTTTATTTGTTTATTAATATACACGCTAATTGTGAGGAAACTGTGAGCAACTTTTGAAAAAATAATGATTAAATTCTAAAAAAGTTATAAACTAAACTATAGTTTTTGAGATTAAAAGCTACTTTGGAAATCTGTATTTTTTCGCAAAAATATTATATGCAGAAGACGCCTGAAATAGAAATAATCTTCCCAAAACAGAAGGAGAGCCGGGTCGTATCAACCCGGCTAAGTATGAAAAAGAAAAAAGTTATGGTATCTATATGATTAAAAAGCTTACGCCTGATTCATAGGCGTTTGCTTTATTTGTTTAATAATATACAGGAGAATTGTGAGGAAACTGTGAGGAGGGTTTGAAAAAACAGTGATAAAATTATAAAGAACTTCTAAAAATAAATAGAGAATAACTTAAAAAATTGTTGTAAAAATTTCTGCTTTACTTTATAATGAGCACCAGAAAAAATTGAATGATTAATTAAGGAGGAAACATAATGAAGAGAGAAACAGTTGTTGTACTTGATTTTGGCGGACAGTACAATCAGTTGATTGCCCGTCGTGTCAGAGAATGTAATGTTTACTGTGAGATTTACTCCTACAAGACAGAGATAGAGAAAATTAAAGCGATTCAGCCGAAGGGAATTATTTTTACAGGCGGACCGAACAGTTGCTATGAAGAGGGCGCTCCGACTTATGCAAAGGAGATTTTTGAACTTGGAATCCCGATTCTGGGTATTTGCTACGGTTCTCAGCTTATGATGCATCTTCTTGGCGGAAAGGTGGAAAAAGCTCCTGTACGTGAGTATGGAAAAATAGAAGTAAATGTGGATACAGAGTCTAAGCTGTTTACAGATGTGTCTCAGAAGACGATTTGCTGGATGAGTCACAATGATTATATATCAAAAATTGCGCCGGATTTCAGAGTATGTGCATGGACGCCTGACTGTCCGGTTGCAGCAGCAGAAAATCCGGATAAAAAGCTCTATGCAATCCAGTTCCATCCGGAGGTGCTGCATACACAGGAAGGTAAAAAGATGCTTTCTAATTTTGTCTATCATGTATGTGGATGTACCGGAGACTGGAAAATGGATTCCTTTGTGGAAGAATCAATCAAGGCGATTCGCGAAAAAGTCGGGAACGGAAAGGTTCTCTGCGCGCTTTCCGGCGGTGTAGATTCTTCTGTAGCTGCGGTTATGCTTTCGAAAGCAGTCGGAAATCAGCTTACCTGTGTATTTGTAGACCACGGACTTCTTCGAAAAAATGAAGGCGATGAAGTGGAAGCTGTTTTCGGACCGGACGGACAGTATGACTTAAACTTTATCCGTGTGAATGCGCAGGAAAGGTTTTATGAGAAACTGAAGGGTGTAGAAGAACCGGAGGACAAGCGTAAGATTATCGGAGAGGAATTCATCCGTGTATTTGAGGAAGAAGCGAAAAAAATCGGGGCAGTAGATTTTCTGGTACAGGGAACTATTTATCCGGATGTTGTGGAGAGCGGCGTAGGCGGCGAATCTACAGTGATCAAATCCCATCATAATGTAGGAGGACTTCCGGATTATGTAGATTTCAAAGAGATTATCGAGCCGCTGCGTGACCTTTTCAAGGATGAAGTTCGCAAGGCAGGACTGGAGCTGGGGATTCCGGAATATCTTGTCTATAGACAGCCATTCCCGGGACCTGGTCTTGGAATTCGAATCATCGGTGAAGTAACTGCCGAAAAAGTAAAAATGGTTCAGGATGCAGATGCAATCTGGCGTGAGGAAATCATCAAAGCAGGTGTGGACAAACAGATTGGACAGTATTTCGCAGCTCTTACAAATATGCGCTCTGTAGGCGTTATGGGTGACGAAAGAACCTACGACTACGCTGTGGCACTGCGCGCCGTAACCACCACCGACTTCATGACCGCTGAAAGCGCCGAAATCCCATGGGAAGTTATCGGCAAAGCCACCAGCCGAATTGTAAATGAAGTAAAACACATCAATCGAGTATTTTATGACTGCACGGGAAAACCGCCGGCGACGATTGAATTCGAGTAGCTTGAATATCACAGGGCAAAGGCTTTTATCCAGTTTTAGGGCAAAAGTTTCAGCCAGTGAAATGAAAAAAATCATGTGAAAACATGAAAAGCAATTTAGAATAAAGAATGACCTTGATGGTCTGGAATTTCCAGACTGTCAGGGTCTTTTTTCTTATCTGGCAGTAGTTTTCTAGGAATTGAAAAGTGGAGAAAAGCCTTATTTTAAGGGATTTTAGAGGTCTGGAAAGTGACATAAAATTTTAATTTTATGAGGACATCTAAAAACGGAAGCAATACAAAATATAAAAGAATGGGTAGGTGCAATTTCTGATATTTGGGGAAGAAAAGTTCTATGCTTCCTGTTGGTCCTATGTCAAGATTTAGTACAAGTTAAAATGAGGTTTTCCTCGTTTTCATATAATTCCGTAATTCCAGACTCAAAGTAATCCCCCTTCGGTTAATCATTGTAAACAGAAAATCTGTCAAAGGGAGGGTGTAAAATAAAGTGTGTAAGTTGAAAAAATCAAATTTTAAAACTTACGCACTTTGTTCATTTCACAGAGTGTGTTAAGATAACAGGAAAGGATAAAAAAGGATGAACACACTCACTATGACAAGAAGAAAAAAAGATGTTGCTCCGAACAGACAATTGGCACAGGCCGTTCTTAATCAGTACCCAGATGCTCATCCATCAGAATAACCCTTCCATCTTCAGCCGTAACTGCTTCTGCATCAGCCTGTGTATAGGTAACCTTGTATCCTGCTTCCGGTCCGTCCAGTACTGCTCCTCCACGGTCTTCATAGCTATTGCTCGGAAGTGCATTGACATAATCTTCATCTGCTATTGCTCCAAGATAGTCAGATGCTGCCTGAAACTGGGGATAGCTCATACCATCACCAATAAACAGAAAACATATTTCGGTGCTTTTGCTGTTTCTTCTTGCGTCTGCATTTCTGCAGATACTTCTGTTACGATTGTTTCCTGCTCTGTTGCTGCTGTACTTTCTGTCTGTGCCGGTGACGGTGACTCAGAAGAAGTCTGGTATGCTGCAGGTGCTCCGGAGCATGCTGCCATAGACATTGCCATTACAACAGCAAGCATACCCTTCATCATACTCTTAATTCTCATAATAGTTTCTCCTCTCTGAAACATGTTTTGTTTTTCCTTTGCTTCACTATACAATACCGTTGTAAAAACCAATGTTCAAAGTAGGAAAAATTTGAGTAAATTCCGACACTTATTTTATTCAGTTCTATCTTTATGAGATTTCATCAACATCATAATACTTAAAATCCCGGAAGCAGGCACTTCCTCCTGTTTCCTCTGCCGCATAGCAGAACAGACCAAACCGGCAACCAGTAAAATGATCCAGTTTGAAGTACAGCTTATGCACGGTTCCGATGGGTAGCCAGTCTCCCTTATTTACCCGGTAATAGCAGCGTGCTTCATCCTTCATGTTACAGAAATCTGCTTCAAGACGAAAATCCATCTGGTGTGATTCAACAACAGTTCCTTCCGTCATATCCAATATACCATCTTCTTTTTTATCCAGCATAAGGACTTCATATTTTCCATGATGTTTTGTAATGCCAACTGCAGCATAACAGCTCTGCAACGCACACAAACCTGCGACATCGCCCTCTTTCAATGCAGAAGCATCAACAGTAACCTCAGCTGCGCAGGACGGATAACTCATCCTTTGCGTAAGCGTATTTACTGCCTGTGTAAGCTCTGTACAAACTTCCCGTGTTGTAATTGTATAGGTTCCCTGCAATGCATCCAGATGATAGTACCGTGGATCTGGATCATGATTAAACTGCCAGCGCGGAAGCAGCCCATTACAGAAATCATCACTTCCCACTAATGGCTGATAAACATATCCTGGTCTGGTACTGTGAACCTCTATTTCTTCCGGCACATGTCCGTTCTGTCCAAAAAACGGAAAATGATCCTTCCAGGTAACCGGAAGCAGAATAGGAATCCGTCCAACTGCTCCGGAATCCTGAAACAGCATTGCATACCACTTTCCATCCGGCGTATCCACTATTCCTCCCTGTGCCACGCCCTGTCCACAATATCCACGATCATCACAAAGTACATCTCCACCCGTGAATTCTCCTTCCAGAGAATCACTGTAAAAGCATGCTTCCGTCCGCATCCAGCGGTCTCTCAGGGAATGAACCAGAAAAATATAATAATAGCCGTTTATTTTTTGAATATGAGAACCCTCATAGCCTAGCTCCGGGTTCTTATGATCACTGACTAAAAGACGATGTAATCCGTCCTTCTTTGGTGCCGTCAAATCTTCATTCAATTCTGTAATCCAGATTTCATCATTTCCATATACAATATAGTTTCTGCCATCCTCATCAAATAATAAAGAGCCGTCATGATAAAAGCCTTCTATCAGCTGCTTTTTCCATGGACCATCTATTTTTTCCGAAGTATACAAATAAGTCTTACGGGTATCATTTGCCACAAAGCAGATATAAAATCGGCCTTCATGATAGCGCAGGGAAGCTGCCCACATGCCCTGTCCGTAAATATTCTGACCGCTTTTCAGTTGCTGCGCATCCGTATGATCCAACGTCTCATAGACATAAGTCACATGCTCCCAGTGCACCAGATCAAAAGACTGCAGAATCTCACAGCCCGGCATAAAGTGCATGGTTGTGGATACCATATAATAGGTGTCTTCTACGCGGATTACGTCCAGATCTGGATAATCCAATCTTGTTATAGGATTTACATTCATTGTTTATTCCTTTCTGTTTTATCTCCATATTCTTTCTTTGTTCTATTCTATTTTTACTATTTTATCTTTGTTTCTTATCCGTCTGCCTTTTCAACTCTTCTCTGCCCCATTTCACTATTGCTAATATCACAATCTCACAGTAAAATATAATAATCGAAAACGATCCTGCACCATGTTATTCATCAGAAATTTCCGGTTTGCACAGATTTACCGGGAATAAACAGAAGGAGACCAGCATGAAGGAAAACCGGAGAGACTATGAAGAAAAGTCTGTAAATAATAATCTTCTATGATAATGATCGAGATGGAAGCGCTAAATTGGAGCTTCCAGCTCTTGCTATATATACAACATGATTTCGGGCATGTCAAGAGCAGACGTCAAAAACGTCCTTCTCATCATGCATATAGATTCTGTTATTCTGGGAGTCGTCCCTCATACATAATGCTGAGTTCGCCGTAGACCTGTCCCCAGTTCCGAATGCTCATAGTCCATTTTTCAGTAACTCGATCCAGAGTCAGTCTAGCCTTCTCTTCATCGGAAGCATGGCAAATCGTTTTTGGGTCAGAAGCGAACGCTTTTCTGTCCTTATCCGGAACATATTTTAGCGTGTTTCTTACCTGATGTACAATACATCTCTGATACGCTGTTTTTGGAAATGCAGCGGCAATTGCCTCTTTAATGCCACTAAGACCGTCAGCGCAGATAATCAGGATATCCTTTACACCACGATTCTTCAGCTCATTCAGGACGGACAGCCAGTATTTTGAACTTTCATTATCACCGACAGTGATTGAAAGAACCTCTTTTTTCCCTTCTGTGTTGATGCCAAGAATGACGTAGGCAGCCAGTTTTCTGATTACTCCATCATCTCTTTGATGGTGCCGTCAAGCAGATCCTTAAGCGCATCCTGGATATCTTCAGCGGTTTCAATATCATACTCCTGAAGAAGTTGCTGAATGATGTTTCGCTTTCCTTCTGTCATTACTACTTTGTGTACAGGTTTCTTTTCTCTTCTTGCCATAATAAAAGGCCTCCTGCTACAATACTAATAAGGTTAGTTATGTAATAAACCAGTTATGTACTAACCAACTTATTACTGAAGCTGTTAGAATGAAAGCGCAATGGTACAACGTAGGCCTCCTTGGACATATCGTCCTCATCATAGCCTGTTAACCAGATCTCATTCGCAGCGTTCGTTTTATGCAGGTTGAACTGTCACATGATACGTTCGTGTCACACCACAGTAGATTGAATAGGTAATGAGTAAAACTGGTATATTCCCATTGTAATAATTATTAGGAGTGACTAATCCATGAATGCAGTAGGTATTGATGTTTCTAAAGTATTATCAGGCACACTATAATAAACCGATTTTTCAATTTTCATGCAAAATAAAAGAGGTCCTGGCATGGAAAAGACACCTATTATCTATTTTTATTATGCAGCAAAATCGCAGAAAAAAGGAACCTCTTACACTTCAAAATGTAAAAGATTCCTTAAGTTAATGACATTGTGAAAAATCAAGGCTCAGAATTCCAAGAAGTTATTGTTCACCTTGCATATTTAAGTGTGTTTATCATAACATTACTACCGCATATTGCCCATGAAATAATCTGTCCAAAATCTATAAACTTCTGTCTTTCATGTTTTATCATATAAAAAAAGACTGTCTTTTACGACAGCCTTTTAATCGCTCGCACTGATACTACAAATTCATAAGATATCCAATCTCTCGATGTTTAACACTTACTCCCCATAGAGAACCGCAATTGCTTCATATGGCTGCATCATATGCGGTTTATGGTTCTCATAATTGGAAATAAGTACAGTTCCCTCATTTATGTTTGCCAAAGTACACTCTGCTTCTTCCTGTGTAAAATTACATATTACTAACAGTTTTTGTCCACCTAATATTCGTTCATATGCAAAGATGCGTTCATCTTCAGGAAGTAGAAGATTGTAATGCCCATCTATGATAATATCGTATTCTTTCCTCAGTTGAATCAATTTTTTATAATAATGAAACACAGACGATTTATCGGAAATCTGTGATTCCGCATTGATTTCCTTATAATTCGGATTTACCTTAATCCATGGTGTACCCACAGTAAATCCGGCATTGGGGGAATCACTCCATTGCATAGGTGTTCTTGCATTATCACGACCTCTTAATCCCAGATAACGAATCATGTCTTCTTCACTTATCAAACCCGATTCTGTTAATTCACGGTAATTATTTATACATTCAATATCCTTATAATCATCAATACTGTCAAAATAGATATTGGTCATTCCCAGTTCTTCACCTTGATAAATATATGGTGTTCCCTGCATCATATGAAGACAGGTAGCCAGCATTTTTGCTGAAATCTCACGAAACTCAGAACTGTCATTTCCGTATCTGGAAACTGCCCTGGGCTGATCATGATTGTCCCAATACAGGCTGTTCCATGCCTTTCCTTCCAGTGCCGTCTGCCACTTGCTCATCACCTGCTTCAACTCCAACAACGGTACCGGATTATCTGTCCACTTACCATAAGGTCCATTTGCCAGAAAAGCGTGTTCAAACTGAAACACCATGTTTAATTCTGACCCATCAAGATTTGCATATTTTTTTGCCTGTTCAATAGTGACACCAGCTGTTTCTCCTACAGTAATCAAATCGTATTTTGACAATACTTCCTTATTCATTTCTCTGAGAAATTCATGTATTCTTGGTCCACTGCAGATGTAAGGGTCACTGTCTCCGTACAAACCGCCTTTGCACTCCCCGTCTGGAAATGTCTGTACTTTCGAAAGCAGGCTGATAACGTCCATACGGAATCCGTCGATTCCTTTTTCGCACCACCAGTTCATCATATCATATATTTTATGACGAACCTCCTCATTTTCCCAATTAAGATCAGGCTGTTTCTTTGAGAACAAATGCAGGTAATACATTCCTGTATGTTCGTCAAATTCCCAGGCAGAGCCTCCAAAGCACGCTCCCCAGTTATTTGGTTCCTTTCCATTCACAGGGTCTTTCCAAATATAATAATCCCTGTATGGATTATCTTTGGATTTTCTGCTTTCCACAAACCATGGATGTTCATCTGATGTATGATTCACAACAAGATCCATCATGATTTTCAGACCTCGCTTATGTGCTTCCTGTAACATTCTGTCAAAATCTGACAGTGTTCCAAAATCATCCATAATATCCTGATAATCAGAAATGTCATACCCATTGTCGTCATTAGGAGATTTATAAACAGGAGAAAGCCACAGTACATCCACTCCAAGTTCTTTTAAATAATCAAGCTTCTCAACAATACCGTTTATATCACCAATCCCATCTCCGTTGCTATCCATAAAACTTCTTGGATAAATCTGGTATACCACACTTTTTTTCCACCACTGATTTTTCACACTCATTTTTATCCTTTCACTGCTCCTTCTGTTACGTCTTTAACAATATACTTCTGACAACAAAAATAAAAAATAATAATTGGTATCATACACAAAACTAATCCTGCCGTAGCTAAATCTCATTTCTTTGCGAATTGTCCAAAAAATAAAAATGTTTTTAATGGCAATGTCTGAATCCCTTCCTTATTGATTACAAGAGATGGAAGAAGATAGTCGTTCCAGGTTGACATTACATTTAAAATTGCCACTGTCACAATGATTGGCTTTAACAAACGCGGAACTATGCAGAAAAATCTTCTGAACATTCCGCATATTCTCTCCCCACTCATCCCAATTCAGAGGACCCTGAAGAGTAAAAATGGTTGGCATATTTCCACCATTTAATCTGGTTTTAAGAGTACCGTCATAATCATCACCACCTGCGACTGTTTCCATTACAACTGTAACATTAGGATGTAATTCCATGTAACGGTCGGCAGCTTCTAACATTGCATCATGTATTTCTACCTTTCTTCCCATAATACTGATAGTTACATCTTTTCCTTCTGCCTCCTCTATATTTCTTTAGTTTTGCGCTAAACCTTTAATGTAATTTGTATTATAAATATTTTTTCACAATAATTCAATAGGTTTTCCGCAAAACTATAACAATACACAATACATTGCAACTGCTTTTGTAAAATATAACTAAAAAGGAACCAAATCTCCCCAGATCTGAATCCTTTTGTTATTTCTATTCTCTTTTTCTTATTGACTCTCTTACAACCAACTGTACGGCGATCTTTATATTTCTCTCTTCCTCCGGCAATTTCTCTCGGTTTATCAGTCTCAGCAATAATTGCATAGCAGTTGAAGCTTTTAACCCAATATTCTGGTGAACCGTAGTTAACCTGGGGCGAATAAGTTCTGCATAAAAGGTATCATCAAACCCTGTTATCGATATATCCTCAGGTACCCTGACTCCCTTATCAATAAAATAATTGACAGCATCTATAGCGAGATAATCAGAAATAAATGCGAGTGATCCCGCCTCCCTGAACCTGGGGAGCAGTTTATCATATTGTAATCTGCGTACTTCTTTTCTCGACGAAAGTAAGATTAATCTTTCTTCCTTTTTGCACTCTCCAAATGCCTCTGTCATCGCTCTTTGAAATCCGGCAAATCGACACTGATCCATCTCTGCAGTATTTTCTGTCAGAAACAGTGTTTTCCTGAATCCATGATCTGCCCAATACTTTCCAAGCTGATAGGCTCCATCAAAATCATCCGTCCCCACATTTACCACCAGTTCAGGGTCACTCACATATGTATCAATAGCAACTGTTGGTTTTTTCAGCATTTTTTTTAATGTTTTATGGCTCTTTTCGGTCCATCCCAGAACAATAAGACCATCTACATTCCATCGCGAAGCCACCTCAGCAACTTTCCGGCAATCATCACCTCTGATAATCATCATATAGTAACCGGCATTTTCAATTTCACAGGAAATTTGTCCAACAAATGTACTGACAAATGGATCCTGCATGGCGTTTTCACCATGAAGATAATTAAAACCTATTACCAATCCAATAATATGAGAAGTATTCTGTGACAAAAGCCGGGCACCCATATTAGGAATATACCCCACCTCATCAAGTATACTGCTGATTTTCTGTGCTGTTTCCTGCGATACCCTCTTTGTATTTCCGTGAATAACATTTGACACTGTAGTAGGACTTACTCCGACCATATTTGCAATATCTTTTACACGAATCATGATTTCCTCCCAAAAACATTACAAGTCACTTTAAATTTATTATACAATTTTGTCTGAAATTTTCAATTTCAAAAATCATAGTTTCCTGATGCTTCCAACTACTGAAATCTTCATATTCTGCTCTCTTCTTTGACATGTACCTGGTTATAGGGGATTTGGTATGCATGAGCGAGCTTTCTCATAGTAGAGATTCGTGCGATGGTGCCGGAACTTTCATAAGCTGCAATCGCACGCTGGGATACGCCGACCAGTTCTGCAAGTTCTTTCTGCGTCAGATGATTTTGTTCTCGTTGAAACTTAATCTTGTCTGAAAAATTCATAGTGGGATCCTTTCTAAGTTTTTGAAATCGTAACTTCATCAACTTTATAAAAACTATTGACAGAGTTCATTATCACGTACAAAATGCAAACAAATGTTCGTGTAGTTAGTAGAAATTATAATTCAAAAACTTCACAAAGTCAATATGAAGCAAAGAAGTTTTATTACGATTTTTAGACTGGTAGGTGAATGTTATGAGCAGGACAATTCTTCATTCAGATATGAATAGCTTTTACGCAAGTGTCGAGATGTTGCATCATCCGGAACTTGCCGGAAAGCCGATGGCAGTTGGGGGCGATCCGGAAGCAAGACGTATCATAAAAAAACTTGAGATACATTACACACCGAAACATGGAAGCTGGCTTGATATCGCCGAGATAGAGCTCAATGTTATGACGCGTCAATGTTTATCTCGAAGGATTTCGTCTATTGATGTCTTACGTTCAGAGCTTGCAGCTTGGGAAGACGAACGTAACAACGGGAAATCCAAAGTAAACTGGTAGTTTACAACAAAAGATGCCCGTATAAAATTGGTTTCTCCCTATCCTGAGTTTTAATCAGGATAGAGTTAGTTTAATTATCATTATGTCAGTGCACTAGATGAGTAAGCATGGATGAATACTCAAGAATTATAATTGAAGAATACTGTATGAATCATCCGAAAACAAAAAAAGCGGATTTTTTATGGAAAATGGTTCACATGTCATATGATGTCGCATGTGAACCAGAACCTTGGCAATTGATGCATTTATCACAATTAATATCAAGAGAAAGAAATCCAGAATTGATAGAAGCACTGGAAGATTTGGATAAGTTTATGAACGGACATTAAATCGAGTTGTGTTTAATCGACGATTGCTGTGAAAGGAAGAGCGTTGATTTAGTTGTAAAATTTCTGGAAGTTAACATAGATGTTAAATTGCTCGACAAAATTTCCATTCTATATTATGTAAAGTATATTCAGACAAAAACACGAAAATGTATGAAAAGGATATAAAAGCAGAAGATTGTCTGTATTTTCTTATCTTTTTATGGTGTAGGATATTGAAAAGATAAGGAGACAGGGAAAGGGACCTTTTTACAATTTCAGGAGGAGATTAAACGATGGGAATTAAGAACGAGCTGAAAAAAACAACTTTAAAGACTGCTTTTCATTATCTGGAAAAGGATCCGGAGAAGAATGCAGGTAAACTGCTGAATCTGGTTGACAAATTTGCGGGAGATGGACCGGACAGCTTTCCGACACAGAGAGAGGCGTTCCGAAAAGTTTTGTCCAATCCGGACAACAATATGTATCAGCTTATTATGAGTGCTTTGAAGGATATTGACAAAGATGTTTTGAAGGCAACATTTGAAAATTTCTTCTTTAATGCAAATATTGTGGGCTGGTCAAAGCAGGAGGAAAACAGAAAAAAATACGGATGCAATATTCCGTGGGCGATTCTTCTGGATCCGACATCCGCATGTAATCTTCACTGTACAGGTTGCTGGGCAGCAGAATATGGAAATAAGTTGAATTTATCTTTTGATGAGATTGATTCTATTATTTCACAGGGAAAAGAACTTGGTGTTTATATGTATATTTACACTGGTGGAGAGCCTCTGGTGCGTAAAAAAGATTTAATTGCAATTTGCGAAAAACACAGTGACTGTCAGTTCCTCAGTTTTACAAATGCGACGCTTATCGATGAAGCATTTGCGGAGGATATGCTACGTGTGAAAAATTTTATTCCTGCAATTAGTGTAGAGGGATTTGAAGAAGCCACAGATGGACGTCGTGGAAACGGTACTTATCAGAAAGTCGTAAAGGCTATGAAAATACTGAAGGAAAAACATCTCCCATTTGGATTATCCTGTTGTTATACTAGCCAGAATCTGGACTCAATCAGTTCCTTTGAGTTTATTGACCAGATGATAAAATGGGGGGCAAAATTTGTATGGTATTTCCACTATATGCCGGTTGGAAATGATGCAGTTCCGGAACTTCTTCCAAATCCGGAACAGAGAGAATTTATGTACCATAGAATTCGCGAAATCAGAAGCACAAAACCTATTTTTGCAATGGATTTCCAGAATGACGGAGAGTACGTTGGGGGCTGTATCGCAGGAGGAAGAAGATACCTTCATATTAATGCAAACGGTGATGTGGATCCATGTGTATTTATCCATTATTCAGATTCCAATATCCGTAAAAAAACATTGCTGGAATGTCTCCAGTCTCCTATTTTCATGGCATATCATGATGGACAGCCATTCAATGAGAATCATTTGAGACCATGTCCAATGCTTGAAAATCCGGAGAAACTGAGAGAAATTGTACACAGTACAGAGGCTGAATCCACAGATCTTCAGTCTCCGGAAAGCGTAGATCATTTATGTGATAAATGTGAAAATTATGCAAAGAACTGGACTCCGACAGCAGATAAACTTTGGGAAAAGAGTCAGGAACGTAAGAAAACAGAAAATTACGCTTAAAAATTATTTTATACGCATATATAAGCCTGGAAATCCGAAATAACGTTTGGATTTCTGGGCTTTTCTCATGGCGAAAAATATATTTTGCATTTGTAAAAATTTTCATTCCATTTTTTAAAAAATAGTTTATAATAAAAAGTTGAATCTTTATACATAAAGGAGAGAAAGTATTAAAACTATGACAGAACAGACGTTTATGAAAGAAAAAAAGGTTCTTCCGCTGGTGCTGTCCATGTCTTTGCCAATGGTAATCTCCATGGGAGTAAACTCACTTTACAATATTGTTGATAGCTATTTTGTGGCAAAAATGAGTGAAGACGCAATGACTGCTCTGGCGCTGGTATATCCGGTACAGAATATTATTACAGCTATAGCAGTAGGATTTGGTATTGGAACAAATGCAGTGATATCTTATTTTTTGGGAGCGAGGCAGCAGGAAGATGCAGACCGTGCCACGACGCAGGGAATGCTGTTTAATCTTTTGCACGGAATACTTCTGGCAGTTATCTGTATTGGTGTAATGCCTGCATTTCTGAGGATGTTTTCTTCAGATGAAAAAGTAATCAGTCTGGCTTTGATTTATGCAGAGAGGGCGTTTATATTTGCACCGGTTATTGCAGCTGGTGTAGCCTTTGAAAAGATTTTCCAATCTGTGGGAAGAATGAAGGTATCAATGTTCTGCATGATGTGTGGCTTTGTGGCAAATATTATTCTTGACCCGATGATGATTTTCGGCATTGGGATTTTTCCGGAGATGGGAATTGCAGGTGCGGCTTACGCAACAGATATAGGACAGGCAATTACTCTGATCGCATATCTTGTATTCTATGTGGCTCGTCCGATACCGGTAAAAATTAGAAAAAAATACCTTAAACCAGACAGAAGTATTACAGCAAAACTGTATGGAATTGGAATACCGGCTGCTCTGAATATTGCGCTGCCATCTTTTCTGATTTCTGCCTTGAACGGAATTCTTGCAGGATTTTCCGGCTCATATGTACTGGTTCTGGGTGTTTATTATAAGCTTCAGACATTTATTTATCTTACCGGAAATGGAATCGTTCAGGGAATCCGTCCTCTGGTAGGCTATAATTATGGGGCCGGAGAACATGGGCGCGTCCGCGAGATTTACCGTACTGCAATTAGGCTTACAGCAGTGGTGATGCTTGTGGGAACAGTGCTTTCATGGACGATTCCGGGACAGCTTATCGGAATGTTTACTTCAAATGCAGATACGATAAGAATCGGCATACAGGCACTTCATATCGTAAGCCTTGGATTCATCGTTTCAGCGGTGTCGGTTACAACCTGTGGTTTCCTGGAGGGAATGGGAAAAGGAACTTCGTCTCTTTGCATTTCCCTTTCCAGATATGTAGTTGTAATGATTCCGGCAGCCTTTTTATTAAGCAGATTTATGGGGGCAAACGGTGTCTGGACTGCTTTTGCCGTTACAGAATTTATAACTGCTGTATACGCTTATTGTGTGTATAGAAATTGTGTGAAAAAAATTTTAAGAAAAGAATAAAACATAAGATGTCGAAACATGTCCCGCGGAAACTACGGGGCATGTTTTAGTGTCTGTAAAACTTCCGGAAAACAAATCAAAATATCGGTTCACAATCCTTTGGCTGTAGTGTAAAATGAAAGAGAATCACGAGGTACGGAAATGAAAAAGGAGGGCTTTTGTGAAAGCGTATCAGTTAAAAATACAAATAAAAAACTCGCATCCACCTATCTGGAGACGTCTGATTGTTCCTGCGGGATTGAGCTTTTCTCAGCTTGCGGTTATATTAAATGAGGCAATGGGATGGTGCGGTTGTCATCTTTTTTGTTTTGAATTTTATCATCTGAGAATTCAGGTGGAAGATAATGTAGATGAGTACGATGATTTCGGATGGTCGGATTATGAAAGAGAAGAAGCAAGTGAGACTCTGATTGATACCTATTTGGATACCGAAGAGTGGTTTACCTACATATACGATTTCGGGGACAACTGGCAGCATCGTGTAACTGTGGAAAAAATTCTGGAGGATTATGATGGAAATTATGCTCAGGTTCTGAAATATAAAGGCGGAACGCCTTATGAGGACTGCGGAGGGATTGACGAATATTATAGGATTCTGGAAATACTGAGAAATCCGGATTCACCGGAATATGAAGAAATGAAAGAATGGACAGAAGGAAATTTTTACACAGAATATGATATGGAATGTGTGAATGAGAGTCTTAAAAGACTCTGTCTCAGCGAAGAAACGAGCGCTCCCATGAAAATGGATGAAACAGAATTAAATCATGTGACCTTAACAGAAATTTTGGGCAAGTATACGAAACAGGAATTAATGGAAATTGTTAAGCTGCATCACATGACCGGTTACAGTGGTTTGAAGAAGGATGCTATTGTAAAGTATTTGTCAAAGGATTTACTGGATAAAAGAGTTATGTGCAGCTATTTCAGGTATCTGAACGACAGAGAAACAGAACTTCTGGAAAGTGAAAATAATTTTGCCCAAATTGACTTTTTGGATGATGATTATGATACTTTACTGAACGGTGGTTATGCAGTTCACAAAGATGAATATTTCATGGAAGATTATATCTGTATACCTGAGGAGGTAAAGGAAGCTTATCGCATAAACTGTGATGAAGAATGGAAGAAAACCTGTAAAGAGGAAGCTGAATTGACAAGTTATATGAATCTGGCAGCGGAGCTTTACGGTGTTTGTCCAATCAGTAAAATGCTTGAAATTTACGAAAAATATACAGGCAGAACAAAAGGAGAGCTGGAAGTTCTTATTTTTGCGGAAGAAATCCCCGAAAATAAGAAATATTTTGTGGTAAAAGAAGGAATGCTTGTTTTAAAAATCCTTACATCCCAGAATTATTACAGGGAATTTTTTAAGATGCAGGGAAATATCAGCTATTATTTTCCCACAAGGGAAGAGGCTGAACTTCTTATGAAAAAAGGATATCTGCCATTTGATGAAGCCCTGAAAAGTCTTCAGACATTTTTCCGTAAAAATGGAGAAGATACGGATGAAGATGCAGAATTTCTCTGTAAAAGGGTTCAGCTCATGCTTAGAATAGGAGAGACTCCGGAAAGCATTATGGAAATGCTGGAAGAAGGATTTATGGGCTTTGAGGATGTAATGGAGAATTATAAAAAACAGAATCAGTTTATAAAAAAACTGATGAAGGTTTCGGAGCATACGCGAATGATACTGTTCCGCGGGCATACTCCGGCAGAAATAAATTCTTCAAGACAGCCGGAAAGAAATGGAAAAATTATCCGATTTCCGGGGTGATTTTAATAAAAGAGGTGGAAATTAAATGTCAAAAACTAACAAATATGAGATTGATATGTGCAATGGCTCCATTATGGATAAGCTGATTTCTTTTTCTATCCCTCTGATGCTGTCCAGTATACTGCAGCTACTTTTTAATGCGGTAGACATTGTTGTTGTGGGAAGGTTTAGCGGGAGTCAGGCGCTGGCAGCCGTTGGTTCAACATCTGCGCTGATAAGTATGTTTATTAATCTTTTTATCGGGGTTTCCCTTGGCGCAAATGTTCTGGCAGCACGTTTTTATGCTTCCGGAAGAGCAAAAGAGATGTCGGAAACAGTACATACGGCAATTACATTTGCCCTTATCAGCGGAGTTGTTATGAGTTTTGTGGGTATCTTTTTTGCAAAAGGAGCTCTGGGCTTAATGGATACTCCAAAAGATGTCATTGACCAGTCTGTGCTTTATATGAGAATTTATTTTATCGGTATGCCGTTCTTTATGCTTTACAATTATGGGGCGGCTGTGCTCAGAGCGGTTGGAGACACAAAACGTCCTCTGTTTTTCCTTATTATAGCAGGGGTTACAAATGCCGGACTGAATATGTTTCTGGTTATTGTATTTCATATGGGGGTAGCAGGAGTGGCAATTGCAACAGTGATTTCCCAGTTGATTTCCTGTGTACTTGTGCTGCGCTGCCTTTACAAAACAGAGTCTACTTATCAGCTTCGTTTTTCCAAACTGACCCTGAAATGGAGATATCTGAAGCAGATTTTTCTGGTAGGAATTCCGGCAGGAATACAGAGCACGGTGATTAATTTTTCCAATGTACTTCTGCAGTCATCGGTCAATTCTTTTGGATCGATTGCAATGGCGGGATATACAGCGGCTAACAATATTTTCGGTTTCTTATATGCTGCTGTCAATTCAGTTACACAGGCATGTATGAGTTTCACCAGCCAGAATTTTGGTGTTGGGAAGTGGAAACGAATGGATAAGGTGCTGATAAACTGCATCATACTTTCTGTCAGTGTTGCAGTTATTCTTGGAGGAGGAGCTTATATTTTCGGACCAAATCTTCTGAAAGTATATACTTCGGATCCGGAGGTAATCCAGTGTGGTATGGAGGTTCTTTTATATACGACTGTGACGTACTTTATGTGCGGTTTAATGGATCTTTTCCCGGGAGCACTTAGGGGAATGGGACACTCTGCAGTTCCTATGATTCTTTCAGTGATCGGAACAGTAGGTACTCGAATTGTGTGGATATTCCTGGTATTTCCTGCACACAGAAGTCTTGATATCCTGTTTATTTCTTATCCGGCGTCATGGATTATTACGATTATCCTTCAGGTAATCTGCTTCCTGTCTGTACGGAAAAAACTGCACAGAAAGATGGGTGTGACTGCATAAATTATGGACAAAAGAATTTTATTATATTTCTATAATTCACCGTTGGGGAAAATGACAATGTCATCGGATGGAAACGCTCTGACCGGACTTTGGTTTGAGAGACAGAAATATTTCGGTGCAGACTTTCCGAAAGAAAAGATAGTATATGAACAAAAAGAACTTCCTATATTTGGGGAAACAATACGATGGTTGGATTTATATTTCAGTGGAAAAGAGCCGGATTTTCTTCCGGAATTATCTTTGAATGGAACAGAATTTCGGAAGGAAGTGTGGAAGCTTCTTCTGGAAATCCCATATGGAGAGACAGTGACTTATGGTGAAATTGCAGGGAAAATTGCAAAGAAAAAAGGGCTGTTAACCATGTCCGCCCAGGCTGTGGGAGGAGCAGTGGGACACAACCCTATTTCCATTCTGGTGCCCTGTCACCGCGTAGTCGGTTCAGACGGAAGTCTTACCGGATATGCGGGAGGGCTGGACAAAAAGCTTGCTCTGCTTACGCTGGAGCAGAAAAATCATAAGTAACAATAGGAAACCTGAAATGGTGGCTGTAATACCTGCCGGGAGGTAAGGCGTCATATAGACAAATTCTATTTGATGCTTTCCGCCCGGTATTTCTGCGCCCAGAAACATTAGATTAGCCTGATGGACAGGGTGTTTTTCCCCATCTATATATAGTTTCCATCCTTTGCTGTAGGGAATGGAAAGAACAAGCTCTCTGGTTTTGCTGAAATCGGCAGTGCAGGTGATGTGATTTCCCTTTATACTAAGGTCTGCAGGCGCTTCTTCCTTTCGAAGAGAAGCAAAGTCAGAGAGGCGGTTCACCTTCTGGCATAAGACCTGAATGTTTGAAAGCCGGTATTTTCCGGGAGTCTCAAAAGTAAGTTCAATTTGATGGATTAGTTCTTTATGATATAGGAAATTCATACCATAATTTGACCTTCCGCTGGTGAAATTATTCTTAGGAGACAGGGATTGAATTGTTTGCCGGATACTCTTTTTGACACCAAGGGGCTTGGCAGAAACATACGCTGTAGTATAGTCGGAGGTCTCAAAGAGTGTTCGGTATTTGGGGTTTTTACCGATATATTGTAATCCGGTAAAGGCAAGGTAGGTTTCACATCTGGATTCCCCGGTGAAGTTAAGGATACATCCGGAATTTGCTTTTGCGACAGTTAAAATACCGTCTTTATAGGAGAGCCCCTGAGCGTTTGTTACTGTAAAGGGGACATCGCTGGATTGGAACTCAAGTTCGGATTCCGGAAGATGACTTTCCTCAAGTACAGCTCCCTGAAGCATGGCTTCCTGCCGTTGGACCGGATTCATTTTTTCGAAAGATTCAGAGGAAACCGTGGAGTCGTAGGTATAAGCAAGAGGCAGTACCCCCGGATCTTTATAAATATAAAGCGGTCTTGGTTCTTCCTGAATCTGTTCAACACGCTGAAAACCATAGGGCGCTGTTGAGGCAGGACCTGCGTAATAGCCGACTGAAAACAGTTTCATAATCCAGGAACGACTGTTCAGATTCTGCACACTTTGTATCATATAATTATTCATGTACATTGTGTTAAAAAAGTTATCAATACAGTCAGCGATGATGGAAAATCCGAATCTTGTACCGTTTAATCCATTGAGAATAACGGAATTTCCGGGAGCAGGAAGGCGAAGCTGATCATAGCGTATCTGGGCAATACCGGGCATAGAAGCAAGGCGCTGATAAGAGTTGTCATGCGTATCCTCATAAGCAGAACCAACATCAGCGAAATCTTCAATGCCTACATTTTTATCCGGCTGTCCGACATAATAAAACCAGATATTACATGCATTGCCTGCAACGAGAAACAGGGCAAAGAAGCCGGCCATCCATTGTTTTTTCTGAACAAGAAAACGGTATCCCAGTGTGAAAATCAAAGTCAGACTGAGCAGGAGCAAACCGGAAGTGAGATTGTTGGGTCCCTGTAAATGTCGGTCTGTCATAAGCCACAGGGCGTATGCAGAACCAATAAGTCCGATAATAGTTCTCTGCTTTGGGGAAACAGAGAAAAATTCAGGATATATTTTTACAAACATATAGGCATATAACATACCAAATACCCATACCCACCGGTTACTGGTATAAGAAAAACCGTTCAGTACATGACCGAAAAATGGAATACACACAAAAATCGTGGTCATCAGCACTCCGCAAATCATTGCCAGATGCTTCCTGAATTTCGTAAAAAGAAGAATCAGGGCAGGGACGCAAATGGAAGCGACTCCGATGCAGGAGAAGCGTGTATGAGTATTTTTCCCCGCAAAAGCAGCCAGAAGAGAGCGGTAAAAAGGCTGGCTGTACAAAATCGGCACATATCTTTCTACACTCATTCTTGAGTTCGAAAGGAAGGTAATGACCATTGGAAGCAGTATAATACCGGATATGAGCAGCGCTGTAACCGTGTAGAAACAGAAGTATTCAAGCCAGGTAAAAAGGGACCGGAGATGGATGCGTCTATATCTGATAAAGTATTGAAATACTGCATAAATCACAGCGAAAATGCCCAGCATGTAGAAAAAATAAAAGTTGCTTACTGCAGACAATGCAATAGAGCATATGTAAAGATACGGTTTATTTTTATCAAAAATCTTGTCTATGCCAAGAAGGATTAAAGGCAGGCAGATACATGGATTGAGGAAATAGGGATGGTCAAGTCCGGTAACAATCATCCACTGGGAATATACATAAATCAGACTGCCTAAAAGTACCGGAAATTCTTTATGTTTGTGATAAAAACAATAGGCGCAAAAAGCGATTCCTGCAAGATAAAAGCGCAGGAAAATCAGGAACCCATACAGATATTCCGTATATCTCTCCGGTACAAAAACTGCCAGAAGATTCAGCGGATCGCCGACTACATAGTAGTGAAGAGTCGTGAGGATGTCGGAGCCAAAAACAAGTTTAAGATCCCAAAGGGGAAACTCTATTCTGTGCTCAAACAGGAGTGTGTGAAGGACGGAACGGAGATACTGGCCCCAGTAGGCAAGGGTTGTATAATGTTGGGAAAGTCCGTCGCCAATGCGCACAAAGGATTTTCCGTTGCTGATAAATATTAAAAGAAGAATACCAAAAATTCCAAGCATGGAAACGGTATATATGCTATAAAAGCGAAGACGTTTTTTCAGAATTGTTTTTCCTTTCATTTGAACTACCTCTGGAAACTGATTTGTCATTATGATGATGTTCTATAATCTTAAAACAGAAGATGCAAGAGAAAAGGCATATCCGGTGGGATGTGCCTTTTCGCAAATATTATTTTTCTTTATTTGGAATCAGGAAAATAAAAATCAGAGAGCTAATAAGAAGCATGTACGGATAGTATAAGTTTGGTATTATGTCAAAAGCAGTAACTTCTTTTCCAAGCTCTGCAGCTGCAGAAATGGCAACCAGCATCTGAGCACCGTAGGGGATGATTCCCTGAAAAACACAGGAAAATGTATCAAGGATAGATGCTGCATTTTTGGGTGAAATATTGTATTCATCAGACATTTCCTTTGCAATCGGATTGGCCATTACAATGGCAACCGTGTTATTTGCGGTAGCGATATCCATAGCGCCTACAAGAAGTCCCATACCTAATTTTCCGCCGTTTTTACTCTTGAAAATCCGTTTGATGAAGTCGATAAGAGCAATAAATCCACCGTACTCGTGAATCAGGGCACAAATGGCTGAGACAAGAATAGCAACCATAGTAGTCTCGTACATTCCGGCTGCTCCTGAGCCCATGTTTGCAAGCAGGGAAGTTGGCTCAATAGCTCCTGTTGCAAGCATGATAACAGAGCCGGATAAAATGCCGATCAGCAATACGACAAATACATTGATTCCGATGATACCGCCAATCAGAACAAGGACATACGGTATAATCTGAACCAGATTGTAGTCCTCTATAATAGCTGCGCCGCCGTCATATCCTGCTGTGCGGACAAAAATAATAATCAGTGTCACAATAGCTGCGGGAAGTGCAATTCCAAAGTTTGCCCGGAATTTATCCTTCATTGCACAGCCCTGCCCGTTACATGCCGCAATTGTGGTATCTGAGATGAAGGACAGGTTGTCGCCAAACATGGAACCGCTCATAACAGCGCCGATGCACAGCGGTACACTGAAGCCGGAACCTGTTGATACGGCAATAGCAATCGGGGTGATCAGAGTAATTGTTCCTACAGAAGTTCCCATTGCAAGAGAAATAAAACAACTTACGATGAACAAGACAATTACTGCAAGTCGGGCAGGAATAATGGAAAGAAGGCAATAGGCTACACTCTCGGCACTGCTTCTGCCGACAACACCGACAAAAATTCCTGCTGTCATAAAAATAAGAATCATGGTGATGATGTTTTTGTCTCCTACACCCTGTGCCATGATTTTCAGTTTTTCTTCAAATTTTAATTTGGGATTCTGCACACACGCAACAAGAAGTGCGGCGAGAAATGAAACTACAATCGGGATGTTGTAAAAGCCCATTGGTATTTTCAGTACGTATTCAAACAGGATTCCAAGTCCCAGATACAGTACCAGAAAAACGCCTATGGGAAGTAAAGCTACCCAGTTTCCTTTTTTCATACTGTTTTCCTCCGTAATGATAGTAGATACAGCGCTTCATCAGATAAAATGCTGTAATTATCATTGTAACATTAAATCATGGGAAAGAAAAGCCTGCCTTTTGGAAAAAATGGCATATTAAATTAGATATTGGGGTTTGTAAGCAGTATAAAATGTAAAAAAATAAAATTTATGGTGATTTTTCACGAAACAAGAGTTATAATGATTTCATATTTAAAGATGGCAAAGGAGATTTTACCATGAAACAGGATATGATTGTAATTTTAGACTTGGGCAGTACTGAGAATACTGTGATTGCCCGTGAAATCCGTGACCTTGGTGTTTATAGTGAAATTCATCCACATGATATTACAGTAGAAGAACTGCAGGCTTTAGATAATGTAAAAGGTATTATCTTAAACGGCGGTGAAAACAGAGTGGTAGACGGTGTGGAAGTTGAGGTAAGACCTGAGCTGTATGATCTGGGATACCCTATGATTTCTGTTGACTATCCGCAGTCTAAATGTGAGAAGCAGCTTAAGGAGCTTCCGGATGAAGAAACACTGAAGAATTTCTTATTCCAGGAATGTAAGGCAGAGCCGAACTGGAACATGAAGAATTTTATCGAGGATCAGGTAGAGCTTATCCGTAAACAGGTAGGAGACAAGAAGGTTCTTCTTGCGCTCTCTGGCGGAGTTGACTCTTCTGTAGTTGCGGCTCTTCTTATCAAAGCAATCGGACAGCAGCTTGTATGCGTTCATGTAAATCATGGTTTAATGCGTAAGAACGAATCCGAAAGTGTTGTTGAAGTTTTCCGCAATCAGTTACATGCAAATCTGATTTATGTTGATGCAACAGAGCGTTTCCTTGGTAAATTGGAAGGTGTAGCAGATCCGGAGCAGAAACGTAAGATTATCGGCGGCGAATTTATCCGCGTTTTTGAAGAAGAAGCAAGAAAGCTTGACGGAATCGACTTCCTTGGACAGGGTACCATTTATCCTGACATCATTGAAAGTGGAACCAAGACAGCGAAGATGGTGAAATCTCATCACAATGTAGGCGGTCTTCCGGAAGATTTACAGTTTGAACTGGTTGAGCCTTTAGCTCAGTTATTTAAAGATGAGGTTCGTGCCTGCGGTATCGAGCTTGGTCTTCCGGCAGAGATGGTTTACCGTCAGCCGTTCCCGGGACCGGGACTGGGCGTAAGATGCCTCGGCGCTATCACAAGAGACAGACTGGAAGCAGTACGTGAAGCAGATGCAATTCTTCGTGAAGAATTTGCAAAAGCAGGTCTGGATAAGAAAGTTTGGCAGTATTTTACAGTAGTGCCGGATTTCAAATCTGTAGGTATGAAGAATCACGAAAGATGCTTCGAGTATATGGTAATCATCCGTGCAGTCAACACTATCGATGCAATGACAGCAAGCATCGAAAAAGTAGACTGGGATGTGCTTGAAGTAATTACCAACAGAATCCTTGCCGAAGTAGAACATGTAAACCGCGTCTGCTACGACATGAGCCCGAAACCTCCGGCTACGATTGAGTTTGAATAATAATAATCTATAACCAAAGCCCCGTTTAATTGATGGAGACATCAGTTAGGCGGGGCTTTTATTAAATGTACTATTGACAATCAATGTACTGTGTAGTACGATGTATATAAGCAAAGGAGGTATGACATGAACATAGAGAAATGGAAGTCTCAAATTGCACGTGGGACGTTGGAATATTGTATTTTGCTGATGTTAAGCAGAAAAACGTACTATGGATATGAAATATTGCAGGAATTAAGCAATTATCCTATGCTGGCATCCACGGAAAGCACGATTTACCCTCTGTTAAGGCGGCTGCAGAAGGAAGGATATCTTCAGTCCGTATGGCAGGATTCCGCGGAGGGGCTGCCGCCAAGGAAGTATTATTCGTTGACGCAGGATGGAGAAGAATATCTTTCGGCAATGACGAAAGAGTGGACGAATCTGTTAAACGCGATATCAAATTTGAAAGGGGAATAAAATATGAATGCAGTATTAGAGAAATATTTAAACATAATTGACAGACATTTAAAGCCTCTTCCTGCATCTGAGAGAGTCGATATTGTAAAAGAAATCAAAGGCTCTATTCAGGAAATGGAGAATGAAAATCTTTCGGCAGAACAGATTCTTGCCAGACTGGGAGATCCGAAGGAGCTTGCGAAAGCATATCTTGGAGATATGATTGCAAGAGGAAGCGGCTTCAGCTGGAGCAGATTTCTCACAATCTGCGCTTTTTACAGTGTTGTGGGAGTTTCAGGACTGATTGTAATTCCGACGCTTGCCATTATTGCGCCGGTATTTATTCTCTGTGCAGCCGCATGTCCATTGCTCGGAGCAGCCAAGCTTATAGATTACATTCTGAATTTGGGCATTCCGTATATGGATAGTATAGGTTTCCAGTTCGGTTCTACAGTTCTTGGACCGATACCTGTGTTTTTTGTATCCGTACTTACAGGAATTATTTTATTCATAATCGGATATGGCTCATGGAAATTACTGGTATATTACTGCAGAAAAGTTGGCAGTACAAAGAAAAAATTATCTGTCTGAGACTGTCCGGAACGGATAAAAAGTGATATTGTCAGGATGTTATGGAACCGGGAAAGGACAAGAGAGCCACTTATCGGTAATTTGCTGTTCATTTTCTCGCATAAAACTAAAAAAATTGTGAAAATCCACATATGTGTTGAAAAGAAACTAAAAAAATACTATAATTATACCTATGGATAAAGTATGTCAATAAAATGACAACAGTCACTGGTAAAACAGGACTATGAGATGAAAAGGAGAAAAAGATTATGGTTATTTATGCTGAAAAAGATTATGCAGGCGCAAGCAGAAAAGCAGCTCATATTATGGCAGCTCAGATTATTGCGAAACCGGACTCCGTACTTGGACTGGCTACAGGTTCTACTCCTGTTGGAATGTACCAGCAGCTTGTTGAGTGGAATAAGGCCGGAGATCTTGATTTCTCACAGATTTCCAGTGTAAACCTTGACGAGTATAAAGGTCTTCCGGGAGACAACGACCAGAGCTATCGCTACTTTATGAACACCAATCTTTTCGATCATATAAATATTGATAAAGAAAAAACTCATGTACCGAATGGTCTGATTGAAGATTCTGAAGAAGCATGTGCACAGTATAATGCAACTATCGCATCTATGGGCGGCGTTGATATTCAGGTACTTGGTATTGGCGGAAACGGCCATATCGGTTTCAATGAGCCATGCGATGAGTTTATTAAAGAGACACACTGTGTAGATCTTACAGAGAGTACAATTAAAGCAAATGCAAGATTCTTCGAGAGTATGGATGATGTTCCGAAACAGGCATACACAATGGGAATCAAGAACATTATGGATGCTAAGAGAATCCTTCTGATCGCTACAGGAGCTGCAAAGGCAGACGCTCTTTACAAATCTCTGTTCGGACCAATTACACCACAGGTTCCGGCTTCTATCTTACAGCTTCATAAGGATGTAGTTGTAGTTGCGGATGAAGAAGCATTAAGCCTTATTAAGGAAAAAGGACTTCTCTGATTTTGGGTTAAAAAAGGAGCGGATAATTACAATGATTATTAAGAATGGAATGGTTTTTCAGGAAGATGGCACTTATGCACAGAAGGATCTCTATGTAGAGAAGGGTATGATTGTTGCATCTAAAGAGGAACTTACAGATTTAACAGAGGTAGATGCTGCTGGACTTAAGGTTCTTCCGGGATTTATTGATGTACACAGTCATGGTGCAAAGGGACATGATTTTTCAGATGCTGATGTAGACGGGCTGAAAAAAATCCTTCAGTACCAGAAATCTCAGGGAGTTACTTCCTACTGTCCTACATCTATGACATTACCGAAAGAACAGTTGCTTAAAATCTTTAAGACTGCTGTGGACGTTGAGCTTGATGATACATGTGCGCATCTTGCCGGTATTAACATGGAAGGACCGTTTATTTCACCTGGAAAAAAGGGCGCTCATGTAGAAGGGTATATTGTAAGACCGGATGCGGGTTTTTTCCGTGAATGTAATGCGGCATGCGGAAATCTGATTAAGCTTGTTACTCTTTCGCCGGAGGTGGACGGTGCAGAAGAGTTCATCAGAGAATGTAAGGATGAAGTAAGCATTTCCCTTGGACATACAACTGCTGGATATGATTGTGCAAAGGCTGCAATAGACGCAGGTGCACATCACGTGACTCACCTTTTTAATGCAATGCCTCCATATGGACATCGCGAGCCGGGGCTTATCGGTGCGGCAGCAGACTGTTCTGAATGTATGGTTGAACTGATTGGAGACGGAATTCATATTCATCCGTCTGTTGTACGCAACACATTCCGTCTTTTTGGAAAAGAGCGTGTGGTTCTTGTCAGTGACTCCATGATGGCAGCAGGTATGGAGAACGGAACTTATGAACTTGGCGGACAGGAAGTTACAATGAAAGATCGCAAAGCGACTCTTGCAAACGGAACTATTGCAGGTTCTGCAACAAACCTTATGGAATGTGTAAGAACTGTCATTGGTATGGGCGTGCCGGAGGATGAAGCAATTTTTGCAGCGACCAGAAATCCTGCTAAGAGTATTGGGATTTATGATGTAGCCGGCTCTCTTACACCGGGCAAACGGGCAGATATCGTTCTGACAGATGAGAAACTGAACGTGGTAAAAGTATTATAAAATAATAAAAGAAGCTTTTCTCCTTTTTAATGAATGGAAAAAAGCTTCTTTTTTAATGAAAAAACTTAAGTAAAATAAAGGAAAAACTCAGGCTTCTTCTTTATCGTTTGTCAGATTCATTTTGTCAAGTAAATGGAAGATCAGGCTTAAAATCATAGCTACGATACAGGCAAGAACCATACCGGTCAATTGCACATTTCCGAACTTAACAGAGATTCCGGAAAGCCCGGTGACAAAGACAACGGAGGTCAGTGTCAGGTTTCTGGAACGACCGTAATCTACCTTGGAATCTACAAGAATACGGATACCGGAAGCTCCGATCATACCGTATAACAAGAAGGAAATTCCACCAATAACCGGACCTGGAACCGTCTGAATCAGCATGGAAAGTTTGCCGACAAAGGAGCAGATAATAGAAAGGACTGCAGCACCGGCAATTACCCGTACACTATAAACTTTTGTTACTGCCATAACACCGATATTTTCGCCGTAAGTAGTAGTTGGAACAGAACCGATAAGACCGGAAAGCATGGTGGAGAAATTATCTCCAAACAGGGAACGGTGAAGTCCCGGCTCTTTTAAAAGGTCTCTTCCGACAATTTTGCTTGTTACAACCTGATGACCAATATGCTCTGAAGTAATGACCAGAATAACCGGAAGTATAATTAAAATTGCATCCAGGTTAAACTTCGGAAGCTGGAAGTTGGGCAATGCAAAAAGAGGTGCTTTTGCAACTTCCGCAAAGTCAACGATACCGCAGAGAAGTGCGGCAATATAACCTGCAATTACTGCGATCAGAATCGGAATAACGGAAAGAAAGCCGCGGAAAAGAATGTTTCCGAAGATTGCAACTCCGAGAGTTACTACAAACACGATTACTTTTTTGGAGTCGATTACGTCATCAAGAAGTCCGGCATTACTTGCGGCTGTACCGGAAAGCTCCAGTCCGATTAAGGCAACTACAGGTCCCATAGCAGCCGGAGGCAGTACAATGTCAATCCAGTCAGAACCGAATTTTTTTATAATAAAAGCTACAATACATCCGCAGAAGCCTACAACTACGAAACCACCCAGAGCGTATTCATAGCCCATTTGTGAAATAACAATGCCTGCAGGAGCCAGAAATGCAAAGCTGGAACCCAGATATGCAGGTGCTTTTCCTTTGGTGACTGCAATGAACAGAAGAGTTCCTACACCGTTCATGAACAGTACGATTGCGGGATTGATTCCGAAAATAAAGGGTACCAGAACCGTTGCACCGAACATGGCAAACATGTGCTGGATACTGAGTGGAATCAGAAGGTTTACAGGTACTTTATCTTCAACTTGGATAATCTTTCGTTCTATCATTTTATTCTTTTCTCTCCCTGAAAAAGTGATTTTTATTTATGAGCAGAAGTATAAAAAAGCTCAACAAGCTTCAGTGTCATGGCAACTGCAGCGTCCATTCCCTCTACGGTTATGTGCTCATAAGGACCGTGATACGCGTGTCCGCCGGTGCCGAGATTCGGGCATGGAAGACCCATGAAGCTTAAACGTGCTCCGTCAGTACCGCCACGGATTGGGGTCACAAGAGGTTCAATTCCTGTTTCCAGACAGGCCTTTTTTGCACAGTCAATAAGCTCCGGATATTTGGAAACAATTTCACTCATATTGCGATACTGCTCTTTAACGGTAAGCTTTACTGTGCCCTCGCCCCATTTCTGGTTGAGGCATTTTGCGATATGCTCCATAGTTTCCTGACGCTGTTTAAAGGATTCACCATCATGGTCACGGATGATATAATCAAGCTTTGCGCTTGCGACATCACCGCTCATGGAACACAGATGATAGAAGCCTTCATATTCATCCGTATCTCGTGGTGTTTCGCAGACAGGAAGCATGGAGTCAAACTCCATAGCAACGAGAGCTGCGTTTACCATAGTATCTTTGGCAGAACCGGGATGTACATTGACACCTGTGACTTCTACGATTGCTCCGCTTGCATTGAAGTTTTCGTACTGAATCTCGCCCTCTGTATCGCCATCTAAGGTATAAGCTACATCGGCACCAGATTTTTCCAGACTGAAATTAGTGGTTCCTTCACCGATTTCTTCATCCGGTGTAAAGGTAATACAGATGGTTCCATGAGGGATATTTTCTTTGATAAGAAGTTCAGCAACAGTCATGATTTCAGCAATTCCGGCTTTGTCGTCAGCGCCGAGAATAGTGGTGCCGTCTGTAGTGATTAAAGTTCTGCCTTTCAGGGAGGTAAGATGTGGGAACATTTGCGGGGAAAGTGTGCGTCCGCTTGTTCCAAGAGCAAGATCACCTCCGTCATAATTTTCGGTAATAACAGGATTTGCCGGATGGCTGCAGAAATCAGAAACAGTGTCCATGTGTGCAATAAGACCAAGTTTTGGTGCCTGCTCATATCCCGGTGTAGCCGGAAGATGTGCGTAGACATAACAAAACTCGTCAACATAGGCATCTTCGATTCCAAGCTCTTTTAACTCTTTTACAAGAATTTTGGCAAGATCGAACTGGCATGCGGAAGATGGATTCGGTGTGCCGTTTTCATCGCTTGGTGTAAATACTTTTACATAAGATAACAGGCGTTCGTATGCTTTCATTGTTAGACTCCTTTAATTTTTGATTCGTGATTATAAATGCAGAAACGCTTATGCGTTCTTTGGGTTATAAACACCATCTTAGTGTACCATAATACCTGCCGGTAGTATACAGGAATCTTCTGTTTTCAAGTCATATACAGACAAAAATGCGAAAAAGATTGCGCGTAATGCAAAAGTATATTACCATTACAGAAAGAGGAAAAGGGAGGGAACAAAAGATATGAATTATTTTGACTGTCATGTAGATACACTTACAGCAATTACAAAACCGGGGGAAACATTCGGAGCAAACAGCGGAGCGCTGGATTTAAGAAGAGTAAAGAGTTTCGCAGATAAATATGCCCAGATTTTTGCCATTTACATGGATGAGGGAGAATTGGATATGGCTCGCCCGGAAGAGCAGTTTTATCAGGCTTATAAACGTGCGGCAGAGCTTCTTGAAAACGAAAAGGATTCTCTTGTTTGGTGTAAAAATGCGGCAGATATGGAAATTGCACATGAACAGGGAAAAGCGGCGGCATTCCTTTCTATTGAGGATGTGGCAGTGATGGGAAGTCATGTGGAACATATTAAAGAACTGGGAATCCGTTTTGCGCTTCTTACATGGAATTATGACAATCGTTATGCCTGCGGGGCGTCCTGCGACCAGAAGAAAGGGCTGAAAGCAGAAGGTAGAAATTTGGTAGAAAAATTTGTGAAAGAGGGGATTGTTCTCGATATTTCCCATCTTTCTGATAAAGGAGCAGAAGATATTTTTAACCTTACAGACGTGCCTGTTATGGCGTCGCATTCCAATATCAGGACCCTTTGTCCTCATCCGAGAAATCTGACACCGGAGCTTGCAAAGGAATTGATACGTCGTAAAGGACTGATCGGTATAAATTTCTACGGAAATTTCATTGGAGAAAATCCGGATATGATGTCTCTTATGCGGCATATGGACGCGGTCCTTGAGATGGGCGGTGAGGATGTGCTGGCTCTTGGAACAGATTTTGATGGCTGCAGTATTTTGCCGAAGGAGATTGAAGGGGTACAGTCAATTCCTCTTCTTTATGAGTTTATGGGGAAAAATGGCTTTGACAGACATCTTCTTGATAAAATTTTCTTTGAAAATGCCCATAGATTTGTTTTGGAAAATGTGAAATAATAGATAAATAAGGTAAAAGGATATGATAAAAGGAGACTATATATAAGATGAAATTACTGATTGTAAGACACGGAGATCCGGATTATTCTATTGATTCTCTTACTCCTAAGGGATGGAAAGAAGCGGAATATCTGTCTGAGAAACTGACTAAGCTGGATATTAAGGCATTTTATGTTTCTCCTCTTGGTAGAGCGAAGGACACTGCCTCTCTCACTTTGAAAAAGCTTGGAAGAACTGCTGAAGTCTGCGAATGGCTGAGAGAATTTAATTCGGAAATTCACAGACCGGATCAGGAAGGAAAGCTCAAAAATGCCTGGGACTGGCTGCCTCAGGACTGGACAGAGGACGAACGCTTTTACCGGTATGATAGGTGGTTCGAGAATGAAGTGATGGAAGAGGGAAAAGTAAAACAGGAATATGAATGGGTAATTAAGAATTTCGATGAACTTCTTGCAAAGCATGGATACGTACGAGAAGGACATTATTATAAAGTGGAAGAATCAAACCATGATACGATTGTGCTGTTTTGCCATTTTGGATTAGAATGTGTACTGTTAAGCCGCCTTATGAACTGTTCTCCAATGGTTCTGTGGCATGGAATGTGCGCTGCTCCGACTTCCGTTACAACTCTTGTTACAGAGGAGAGAAGAAAGGGAATTGCAAGCTTCCGCATGAGTTCTTTTGGAGATATTTCACATCTGTATGTCCACGATGAGCCGCCTGCCTTTGCAGCCAGATTCAGTGAAGTGTATGAGGATGAAAACGGAAGACTGGATTAATAAAAGTAAAAGGGGATGTGAAAAAACTCGATTGAGTTTTTTCGCATCCCTCTTTTTGCTTT
>JAUNOY010000030.1 GCA_030536995.1 Eubacteriales bacterium | reverse complement strand
TCAGAAGATTGTAGTCGATTTTTGCTTTGTATTTTCCGTACTGCTCAAGGTATTTATCATCAATACCGGCTTTCTCTGCAATGGCAGTAATTGGAAGCATTTCGGTTTCCTGTGCGATTTCAATGTCTGTTTTGAATCCCATAATCTTTACTCCTTTCAAAATCAAAGACCTCATGGTCCATAATATCCGCCGTATAGGTTCTGATATTAAAACAGGGCAGTATCTGATAACTCAAATACTGCCCAGACGGTCGGCTTAACAAACCTTCGATTCCCCTGTGGTTTCACTCCACTTTTTCCGTCAGTACTCAAAGGTCTTTATTTAATGTAATTAATGTAGCACTTTTCCACAAACTTGTCAAGGATTTTGCCTCTTTTTTATGTTTTTTCACGTTATATACAAACATAAGCTTCTGTATTATCGTGAAATTAGAACAACTCTTTCATTGCAGGATATAATTTGCGGAACTTCTGATATTTCTTCTCATATTTAGCCACAAGTTCTTCCTCAGGTTCTACTGTATCTACAACCTTTGCAAGCTTTTTACCGATAGTCTCAACATCAGGATAGGCGCCGCATCCCACTGCCGCAAGCATAGCTCCGCCCATGGACGGACCTTCCTCATTTTCCAGAACATCTACCTTCAGATTCATAACATTTGCAATAATCTTCTTCCAGAGCGGGCTCTTTGCTCCGCCGCCGCAAATCTTCGTTCTTTCAATTTTAATTCCAAGGCTTCTTGCAACTTCAAGTGAATCGCGAAGGCCAAAGGCAACGCCTTCCAGAACCGCCTGTGTCATATCTGCGCGTGTGGTATCCATAGACATGCCGAAGAACACGCCTCTTGCATCCGGATTATTATGAGGAGAACGCTCTCCCATAAGATACGGGAGGAAGAATACATTATTCTCTCCCAACTCTGTAATCGGGGCCTGCTCTCCTGCGAAATCCTTTGTCTGAAGAATCTCTTCCGCCCACCATTTGTTACAGGAAGCTGCGCTTAACATACATCCCATAAGATGATAACTGCCGTCTGCATGATCAAAAGAATGCAGAGCGTTATTTTCATCTACGCCAAACTCTCTGCTGGAAATAAAAATGGTTCCTGAAGTTCCAAGGGATATATTACATTGTCCGTCTCCAACAGTACCTGTTCCCACTGCTGCAGCCGCATTATCACCTGCGCCTGCAACCACTTTCACATCTGCCGGGAATCCCAGTTCTTCTGCAATTTCCGTTTTCAGGGTACCCACAACCTCCCAACTCTCATAAAGCTTTGGAAGCTGTTCTTCTGTCACACCGCAGATTTCCATCATTTCTTTGGACCAGCAGCGGTTTTTTACATCAAGGAGAAGCATTCCGGAAGCATCGGAAACATCTGTACAGAAAGAGCCTGACAAACGATATGCAAGATAATCTTTCGGAAGCATAATCTTCGCTATTTTTTTAAAAAGTTCAGGCTCATTTTTCTGCATCCAGAGAATTTTCGGCGCAGTAAAGCCCGCAAACGCAATATTTGCAGTATATTCGGAGAGCTTATCTTTACCGATCACATTATTCAAATAATCCGTTTCCTCCCCTGTACGTCCATCATTCCAGAGAATCGCCGGACGAATCACTTTATCCTCTGCGTCCAGTGTAACAAGCCCGTGCATTTGTCCGCCAAAACCGATACCTGCAACCTGAGATTTATCAATTCCCTCTGTCAGCTCTTTAATCCCCTCCATACTCTGGGTAAACCAGTCCTCTGGATTCTGCTCTGACCAGCCCGGATGAGGAAAAAACAGCGGGTATTCTCTGGAAACAATATTACATATTTTGCCGGACTCTTCCATCAAGAGAAGCTTCACTGCGGAAGTACCCAAATCAACACCAATATAGTACATAAAAATCCTCCTTAAAAGTACATCCCGGGAATATCCCGGGATGCCCTGCGACTTATTTTTATCTTAATCCTGTTAAATTATCATCCCCACGGATTCTCTGTAGGATATCTCACGCCTGCCGGCTGGTTGTAACCGATTTCGTCGACCGGAACACCGATATATTTGAATACCTCAAACAGAGCTTTGCCGTGATGTCCAAATGCCACTGCGCCGTGATGCGGATATCCTCCCTCGATCAGTACATGGCGGTAGAAACGTCCCATTTCCGGAATTGCAAATACGCCGATTGCACCAAAAGATCTGGTCGCTACAGGAAGAACCTCACCATGCGCGATGTATGCGCGGAGTTTATTGTCCGCTGTACTCTGCAGACGGAAGAATGTGATATCTCCAGGAACAATATCTCCTTCCAGAGTTCCCTGTGTAACCTCTTCCGGAAGTGTTCTTGCCATGATCATCTGGTATTTCATCTCGCAGAAAGAAAGCTTGGAAGAAGCTGTATTTCCGCAATGGAATCCCATAAATGTATCTTTGTGTGTGTAATTGAATTTGCCTTTAATATCAGCCTCGTACATATCCTTCGGTACAGAGTTATTGATATCAAGAAGTGTTACGGTATCATTGCTTACAACTGTTCCGATGAATTCGCTTAATGCACCGTAAATATCTACTTCACAGGAAACCGGGATTCCCTGAGCAGTCAGACGGCTGTTTACATAGCATGGAACAAAACCGAACTGTGTCTGGAATGCCGGCCAGCATTTACCTGCAATTGCAACATATTTGCGGTATCCTCTGTGCTCCTCAACCCAGTCTTTTAAGGTCAGCTCATACTGAGCAAGTTTGGCAAGGATTTCAGGCTTTTTGTTTCCTGCTCCAAGTTCCTCTTCCATCTCTTTTACAATAACCGGGATTCTTTCGTCTCCTTCGTGTTTGTTAAATGCTTCAAACAGGTCAAGCTCGGAGTTCTCTTCAATTTCAACACCGATGTTGTAAAGCTGTTTGATTGGCGCATTACATGCAAGGAAGTTTAACGGACGCGGTCCAAAGCTGATAATCTTTAAGTTATTTAATCCTTCAATTGCTTTTGCAATCGGAATAAACTCGTGAATCATATCTGCACAGTCTTCTGCATCGCCAACCGGATATTCCGGAATATACGCTTTGATGTTGCGAAGCTGTAAGTTGTAGCTTGCATTTAACATACCGCAGTATGCGTCTCCACGACCCTGTACCAGATTATTGCCGGATTCCTCTGCTGCTGCAATGAACATTTTCGGTCCGTCGAAGTGTTTCGCAAGAAGTGTCTCGGAAATTTCCGGTCCAAAGTTTCCAAGATAAACGCAGAGTGCATTACAGCCTGCTTTTTTGATGTCTTCAAGAGCCTGTACCATATGGATTTCGCTCTCTACGATACAGACCGGACATTCATAAATGTCTTCTGCATCATATTTCTTTGTATAAGCTTCTATAAGGGCTTTTCTTCTGTTTACGGAAAGGCTTTCCGGGAAACAGTCACGGCTTACTGCTACGATACCGATTTTTACTTTTGGCATATTGTTAATCATTGTTTGTTCTCCTTTTTATACTTTTTTATTTTTAATCAAGTGTGATGTTTTCTCCGCGAAGTCCGTTAAATGCGCCTTCGATTGCCGCATCCTCATGGGCAATAAGCCATTTATTCTTCGCTGTCATTAATTTGTCCTCACCATCTCCCGGTGTTTCAAAGGTCAAATCTGTGTTTGTCCCTCTCGGGAGAACTACAACGCACTGGAATCCGCTTTCATTTACATGGCATGGCGCATAATGTAAGGTTGTTGCGTATACTTCAATCCCTGTTCCTGCCGGTACAAGAAACGCTTCAATCTTTGAGGTATCATAAGTATAATCTGCCTCGATATCCTGCTGCATACCAATAAGAAGCACCAAGTCTGTAACCGCTACATTGATTTCAGAATTGCGGTGATATTCTACTGCATTAAGTTTTTTGTTGTGACCATTGCAGTATCCAATCTGAATTGGCAGTCCGCCCCAGCCCATATTCTGTAAATCTTTCGCAACGTCAAGGGCTTCCAGTTCCTCCGCAGACGGTACATAGACAACATCCTCCGGCACAGGAGTGTGCTTCATCTCTTTGATAAGATCGGTAAAATCATAGCCTTTCAGCACTTTTCCGTACTTACCGAACGCCGGATCATTGACATTTTGAATTTTCATTTCGTCAAACCTCCTTGTTTTTGCTTACGCCTCAATCTAAAAAAAGGATACCATATTCCGAGTATCCTTTTCGCCTTTTTTCTTGTCTCATTTATGTCACTTTTTTGACCTTATTTATTTTATCCAAGAGAATTTTCCACATCCTGCGCACTTTTTCTCATCTCGCTTGGCAAAATCCCGTAACGCTTTTTAAACTCTCTTGCTAATCCTCTGCTTCCGCAGAAACCATTATCCATTGCAATCTCGCTTAAGGTTTTATTTGTATGCATTAATTCTCTGTACGCATAAGACATACGTATTTCCTGAAGATAAGATTTGAAGTTTATCTTTGCATATTTTTTAAACATTCTGGACAAATATGCCTCCGAATAGCCAAACAGAACCGCCATATCGGAAAGTTTCAGTTCTTCCCGGTAATGTTCACGCATATAAGTCGTAATCTTTGACAGCGCATCCAGACGACGGCTATCCTGAATTTCCTTTTCCTGCGCCTTCGTTTCTCTGTAATCCCTGACTAAAAGATATAAAATATTATAGTACAGAGCCATCGTTCTGAAATCAAAGCCTTCCTCTCCGGCTGTATATACTTTGTATAATTCTTCAATGAAAAATGCAAGCTTGCGGTTATCCGGCTCTTTTTCCGTAGGAAGCCTTCTGGCAGCGCTTTTAAAGCGGATAAACCTCTGAGCTGTAAAATATTCCTGAAACTGCTTTAACGGAATCTGCAGCACCACCGTCTTGTTTTCTTCCATTGCGCGGACAGAATGAATTTCGTTGGAATTCATAATAATAAGTTCTCCTGCCTGCAGCGCATATTCCTCATCGTTAAGAAAAACTGAAAGGCTTCCTTCCATCACCGCAAAAATTTCAATGGATGTGTGCCAGTGTTTTTCTCTCACATAATTTCCGTTTCCGCCCTCAAATAAAAACACCTTAAAAGGCAGCCCCTCGTTAGGTATAATCAATTCATGCTGAAATTCCATATACCATCCTCCTCTCCGCAATTTTCTTTTATTATACCGTAAATATTATTTCTTTCCAAGATTATGCCGCCTGTCTCTTGTGTCTTTTTCTTCCGGAACCATCCCTTCAAGCGCTTTCCAAAGATTCTTATTCCTTTGGTAAATCTCTTCAAATTCCGCTTCCTTAAGAGGACATTCCCCCTTTCCGGTTTCAATGGTTACTGCCGGAATCCCAAGTCTGCGGACAAAATAATCACTGCATCCCGCTGCGTCCACACCACTTTCTTTTGCAGAGACCAGCGGGTAACCTGTGATTTTTGCAGCAATTTCCGCCAGATGTTTTTCTTTTTGAAAAAGAGTTCCTTCTCCTCCATAGTCCCAGTAAATCAGACTTCCGGAGGAATGATAGGAAATACAGCAGTCGGGCTTAATTTTTTTCACAGCTTTCAAAAGAGCCCTTGTCTCAGGTTCGCTCGCAGGATATTTGCCTTTGAACCCTTCGCTCCCCGGTTCTTTTTCCCCTTCATACTCCTGCCAGCCTGCATCAAAATTCCTGTTTAAGTCTACGCCTCCTGCATTGGCTTTCCAAAGATGGTACGCTCTGTTTACACAAAGTTTTCTCTGATTTCCCTTTTTCATATATTTTCTTCCTTTTCCTGAAATTTCCACTCCGTCCGGATTCACCATAGGAACGATGTGCAGGCATACGTCAGAACTTTCCCGACTCCATAAATATTCATCCATGAGTTTTATCATAAGACAGGAATTCAAATACTCTCTTCCGTGTATTCCTGCCTGAATCAGGATATGATGCCCTGCCATCTTTTTTCCCAGAAGTACTTCCAGAATGCACCGTCCTTCTCCTGACCATCCAAGCGCCTCCATTCGTATTTTACCGGGATATTTTTTCCATAGCTTCTCCAGTTCTTCAAGCATCTGCCTGTAGGAATATAAAAAGAATGATTCTTTCTCCACCCCTGCTTTACCCTTGTTTTTACTTTCTTTAACATCCTAATCTCTTTTTTGCTTTTATATGCAGAAAATCACTGCATTTCCAGAGATGCGAAAAACATTTCGTAATAATCGTCCTCCCCGTCCAGCATCGGAGAATTCTCACCGCCTCCATTGGTGCTGCGCTTCATAGCTGCATACATTTCCTCTCCCTCATTTATCAGATCCATTTCATACATCTCGTATCCCAGCTCCCTGCACTTACGGCAAAAAGCGGTCAGCGGATTTTCTTCTTTCCTTGTTTCCAGAAGCTGTGCTCTAAGCCCTTCCTCTGTACGCGCTCTTTGCAAAAGCTCTTCCAGCATATCTGAAACTCCCATACAGATTCCCTCCATTCTCATTTAAAAATGATAAATCGCATCCTCGCGGAGCGTTTTTTGTTTATTAGGAAAGTTAGTACAGAATGTACTACTTTTCTAATAAACAAAAAAACCGCCGGAAACCTTAGTTTCCAGCGGCACGTACGTGCGTTAGAAGATTCGAACTCCCGACCTTTTGGTCCGTAGCCAAACGCTCTATCCAGCTGAGCTAAACGCACATTTTATTTTGTGAAGTTCTTTGTGTCCCTCACAACAATACGTATAATACACGATAATACTTCTTTTGTCAACACCTTTTTTGAATTTTTTTTATTTTTTTTATTGTATTGTACAAATCTGATTTTTAATGCAATTTTGGCCTCTGTAAAAAGCTTCCCCGGCACAGGTTTTTTAACGCCTTTGCCGGGGATTTCTCATTCAGAGAATTACACTTATGCATCCAGAAGGAATGCCTTATATCCTTTTTTCGCCTCGTATACGTCAGCCTTGCTGGTTACTTCCCACGGAGCATGCATACTAAGCACTGCCACACCGCTGTCGATAACCTCCATGCCATAAAGAGCAGCCATAAATGCGATAGTTCCGCCGCCGCCTACGTCTACCTTGCCAAGCTCTGCTGTCTGGAATGCAACATTGTGATTATCAAAGATATTGCGAACTCTTGCAACATATTCTGCGTTTGCATCGTTGGAGCCGGATTTACCTCTTGCGCCTGTAAATTTGTTAAGAACAATACCACGGCCAAAATATGCGGCATTCTTTTTCTCAAAAGCATCTCCGTAAGTCGGGTCATATGCAGCGCTTACGTCGGAAGAAAGCATACTGGAACCTTTCAGCGCTCTTCTGAGTGTCAGATCAGAGTACTGTCCCATTGCCTCAAGAAGCTCTGCTACTGTATTTTCGAAGAAGAGAGACTGCATACCTGTTGCGCCTACGCTGCCGATTTCCTCTTTATCTACAAGGAGACAGCAGCTTGTACGCTTCGGAGCTTCCACTTCAAGCATAGCCAGGAAAGATGTATATGCACATACTCTGTCGTCCTGTCCGTATCCGGCGATCATGCTTCTGTCAAGTCCGCATTCTCTTGATTTGCCTGCAGGAACAACTTCAATCTCTGCAGAAAGGAAATCTTCCTCTTCAACGTCATATTTCTCTTTCAGAAGTTTAAGAATGTTTTCTTTCACTGCTTCTTTCTTCTTATCATCCGGTAAATCAGTCAGAGGTCTGCTTCCGATCAGGATGTCAAGGTTCTCACCTTCAATTACCTCTGCTGCTGTTTTCTGCATCTGTTTGCCGGAAAGGTGAACAAGAAGATCTGTGATGTATACGATTGGATCTTCATCGCTCTCGCCAATATTTACGTTTACTACGCTTCCGTCTTTCTTGGCAATTACACCGTGCATTGCAAGCGGAGTTGCAACCCACTGATATTTCTTAATACCGCCATAGTAGTGTGTATCAAGATAAGCAAAATCTGTATCTTCATACAGAGGATTCTGTTTGATATCAATACGTGGAGAGTCAATATGTGCTCCAAGAATATTCATACCCTTCTCCAGCGGCTCTTCACCGATGTGGAAAAGTGCGATAATTTTATTCATCTCAGCAATATATACTCTATCTCCTTTTTTAACAGCTTCCCCTTTCGCCAGTTTCGCTTCTAAAGAAACATAGCCTGCAGCTTCAGCCTCTTTGATGATCTGAGTTACACATTCTCTCTCTGTTTTACCTAAATCAAGGAAATTACGGTATGCTTTCGCAACCGCTTCCATTTCATTTAATTCAGCTTCTGAATAAGTAAGCCATGCGTTTTTGCGTTCCATTTTACAAATTCCCCTTTCAATAGTCTTTATTAGCATCCTACCGTCAAACTGACTTTTTGTCAACTGGTTTATCCGGTAAAAATTAGTTATTATTGACAATCGAGTATCACCGTTCACTCTCTGCCATTAATTACAACACAAAACCACCGCATATAAGGCGTTCTTGCCATGTATGCGGTGGTTACTGTTCATTTTACACTTTTTAGGGAAAGGAAAGTTTATCTTAAAACGTCTTCTCTCGTTTAAGATATATATATCATAACCTATAAATGTGAGAGAACTTTGTCCGAATTCTAATAACTTTATAAACTTTCTAAAAAACCTATAATTTTCCAGCTATCAGAGAAGATTTTTCATCTTTTTCATAGACCTCGCTCATCATTTTCACGCCAAGTTTAAATCCTTCCGAAAAACTTTCCTGCAATTCCAGTTCGATCTGCCCAAGCTGGCTGTCCATAATTTTATCCAGAGCTTCTGCATGTTCCGCAGATAGCTGCGATCTCAGCTCTTGATAGCCCTGAAACACAGTCTCCTTATCATCTCTGTATTGTCCCATAAACCTGTCCAGACATTTCCCCATATGAAATTCATATAATTCATCAATGACCTTGTCCATATTCCCCCCCTGTTTCTTATATTACAATTTTATATTACATAAATACATTATAATTTTGTGGTATACCAATGTCAACGCCCGGTAATTATACTGAATACTACAGGAGGTTGCCAAATGAAAGAATTTATTATCCATTCCAAAGATTCTGTCCGTAAAGAAGATAAGTCCACTGTCATGTCGCTTCGCATTGATCTGGAGCTTCAGGCGAAATATGATGACCTGGCTGCCAAAAGCGGCTATTCCCGAAATCAACTTATGTGCATGGCGCTTCAATATGCAATAGATAACTTAAAATTCATTGAAAGCGAAGAAGAAAGCGTCACTCCGCAGCAATAAACTTCTTCCCTATATTCTATTCAGCACTGATTGGATTTATGTCCTGAAATGCGAAAAGGAGAAGCACTGTTCTTTCAGTGTTTCTCCTTTTTGCTATAAAACTGTGTTTATTCCACTGCGGAGACTTCTCCGCCTTTTGTATAATCTTCAGCCAGCAGATGTGTCATTGTAAGAGCTCCGGTATGGTTTACGTGCTTTACATCTGCATAAGATGTGTCCGGAAGCAATTCATAAATATCCGGGCGCATCGTTACATTGTAATTGTAAAGTCCTATTCCGTTTTCTTCTGCAAACTCTTCTAAAAATGCATCCATATCCGCCAGAGCGCCCTGCTGCGGGATAAGGCATTCTGCATGAGGGAAAATCACGATATTAAATTCTACTCCGTTTTTCCTGCACAGTTCTGCCATCTTTCTTATATAGGACAACGAACTCTCAACCAGCCGTTCTCTGTCCCATACATTTTCCAGAGGTATTTTTTTATTATATTTTCCGGAAAAAACCTTTTCTTTCCCCTCTGTTCCCATTCCATAGTAATTAAACTAAGAGTTTCTTTATAATTTCTTCACAAACAAACAGCGAATCGCATTGAGCACTGCAAGAATCATCACACCGACGTCGGCAAAAATTGCCATATACATATTGACTTCACCAAATGCTCCCAGAATCAGGCAGACGAATTTAATTCCCAGCGCCAGCACAATATTCTGATATACTATTCCCAGACATTTTTTTGAAATCTTAATTGCTTTTGCAATTTTTACAGGATCATCGTCCATTAACACAATGTCTGCTGCCTCAATCGCCGCATCTGAGCCCATAGCTCCCATTGCAATCCCGATATCTGCTCTGGAAAGTACAGGCGCATCGTTGATGCCATCTCCGACGAACGCCAGTCTGGACTTGCCTGTGTTTTCTTTCAGAAGCTCCTCCACTTTTTCAACCTTATCTGAAGGGAGAAGTTCACTGTAGACCTTATCAATTCCCAAATCTGCCGCCACCTGCTCTGCCACTTTCGAGGAATCTCCGGTGAGCATAACCGTTTTCTCCACTCCTGCCTTTCTCAGAGATTCAATGGCTTCCCTTGCATGAGGTTTCACAATATCTGAAATGACAATATGTCCTGCATATTTGCCATCTAATGCCATATGAATGATGGTTCCCGTACTGTGACAATCTTTATAGTCAATATTAAGCATTCTCATCAGCTTGTCATTTCCCGCTGCAACCTCAACATCATCGACCTTTGCAATTACGCCGTTTCCGCTGATTTCCTGAATATCGCTTACACGGGAACGGTCAGGCTCTTTTCCGTAGGCTCTCTGAAGGCTCTTGCTGATCGGATGGGAAGAAGCGCATTCTGCCAATGCAGCATACTCGATAAGTTTTGCTTTTTCCATTTCATTGTGGTGGACATCATCGACTTCAAAAACCCCCTGTGTAAGAGTACCTGTCTTGTCAAAAACAACAGTTCTTACTTTGGAAAGTGTTTCAAGATAGTTTGAACCTTTTACCAGAATGCCGGCCTGACTTGCTCCTCCGATTCCTGCAAAGAAACTGAGAGGAATACTGATAACAAGCGCGCATGGACAGCTGATAATCAGGAATGTCAAAGCTCTGTAAACCCAGGTACCCCAGTCTGCTGGAAGTCCCATGAAGAACATACGCACAAGCGGCGGAAGAATTGCCAGTGCCAGTGCACTGTAACATACAAACGGTGTGTAAATTTTTGCAAATCTGGAAATAAAATTCTCAGATTTCGATTTCTGAGAGCTGGCATTTTCAACCAGATCCAAAATCTTGGATACTGTGGATTCCCCAAACTCCTTCGTTGTTTTAATCTTAAGAACTCCGGTCATATTAATGCATCCGCTGATGATCTCATCTCCGATTTTTGCATCACGAGGAAGACTCTCTCCTGTCAGAGCACTTGTATTTAAAGTTGTCTTCCCTTCAATTATAATTCCGTCGATCGGAACTTTTTCACCTGGCTGCACAATGATCACACTGCCAATCTCAACCTCATCAGGGTCAACCTGCTCCAGTTTACCGTCAATTTCAACATTGGCATAATCCGGACGAATATCCATAAGTTCGCTGATATTGCGGCGACTTTTTCCAACCGCATAGCCCTGAAACCACTCTCCAACCTGATAGAACAGCATAACTGCTATTGCTTCAAAGTAATCGCCGTCAGACGAAACAGCCAGTACCATTGCGCCTACTGTCGCAACTGCCATAAGGAAATTTTCATCAAAAACACGATGATTTCTGATTCCTTTTATCGCTTTTCTTAATATATCATGACCTATGATAAAATAGTCTACTAAATACAGCGCAAAGCGCAACCATCGCCCTGCTGACGGAAACAAAAGTTCATCAACCTGCGCCAACAATTCAGAAGAAAGAAACTGCAGCGCCAAAAGCATGGATGATGCAATCAGGATGCGCTTCAGCATATTTTTCTGCTTTTTCGTCATACCGTTTTTGGGGTTTCCGGCAGTCGCAAGAAACCCCGCAGCAGTTAAGACGACAATAATAAGCAGTATGTTTACAATCAACTCCTGCATATTCTATACTCCTTTCAAAGAAAGATTTCGCAGTCAGACTCTACCTTCTTACAGGAATCAAGAACTCTCTCCATAACTTCCTGTGGCTGCTGCCCCTCTTCAAACTCAACAATCATCTTCTGTGTCATGAAATTTACTGTCGCATTCTTTACACCGCTTGTTTTGCAAGCAGCCTCTTCCATTAAATTCGCACAGTTCGCACAGTCAACCTCGATTTTATAAGTTTTCTTCATAATCTTCTTCCTCCTGGATTTTCTTTAATTCAACAATTAAACACTTGTTTAATCGTTGTATATGTAGTATAATACTAATACAGACAAAAGTCAATATCCTTTCACAGACTTACTGAAAAAATTTTCTAATCGAAAAAAGAGGTAGCATTTATGAATGAAATTACATTACCCCACAACCATAACGCCCATACCGTTTACAGCAATATCAAAAATGAATTAGATAATATTGAGAAATTTCAGTTGGTCGCCGACATTTTTAAACAATTAGGCGATACTACACGAATCAGATTGTTCTGGCTCTTATGTCATTGCGAAGAATGTGTAATCAATATTTCAGCAATGCTCGATATGTCCAGCCCTGCTGTTTCCCATCACCTCCGCCTGCTTCGAAGCAGCGGTTTGATCGTAAGCCGAAGAGATGGAAAAGAGGTATATTACCATGCGGCAGACACCGAACAGAGCCGGCTTCTTCATAAGATGATCGAACAGGTGATTGAAATTACCTGCCCCAGCTGATTCTATTCTGAAGAAAAATTTAAAGCAGAAGATATGGATTTCAAAAAAATCCAATATCCTCTGCTTTTTTTATTCCTGTCAGCTAAGACAGGACTTCATTAATTCATATGTGCCTTTTGTTTCTATTTCTTTCAGATTCTCTGTAACAGCATCGCAAAGCCCTGCCACTTTCGTCAGATCCTCTCCCCAGAATGTTTCATTGGAAAGAACAGCCTGAACAAGCATTTTTTCATCGTCATTTCTGTGCGCGTTATAAAATTCCAGAACAAACGGCTCGTCCTTTATTTTATACGACTCACTTCCACGCATCCCGTAGAAACCGGAGCTGTCTCTATAGCTTACCTTATAAAATGCAATATAAAATGCCAAAGACGCAGTAATACATCCGGGTAACTTATGATATTTCTCTATATACCCTTTCAGAGACGGAAGAACCCGCGCTCTCCACTTGGAAGTAGAATTAAGAGAAATATCAAGCAATGCATGGTCAATAAACGGATTATTAAACCTGTCGGTAACTGATTTCGCGAAATCCATAAGTTCTTTTTCCGGCAAAGATAAGGTCGGAATGATTTCTTCATAAATTGTCCGGTTCATAAATCCGCAGATTACCTCATCCTGCATACAGTCTCTGACTATGTCCTGCCCTGCAAGATAAGCTCCCAGAACCATTGACGTATGCGCGCCGTTTAAAATACGTACTTTTCTCTGCTTGTACGGCGCATGATCATCTGTAATCAGAACCGGAAGCCCCGCTTCCTTAAAAGGCAGCTCTTCTTTAAGCTCCTTTGGCCCTTCGATTGCCCAGAAACCAAAGATTTCTCCTGTATCAATCACCTTGTCCTCATAGCCTGCTTCTTCACAGATTTCTTCTGCCTCATTTCCGGGATATCCTGTAACTATACGGTCAACCAGTGTAGAGCAGAAACTATTTTCCTCTTTTACCCAGCGTTCAAATTCTTCTCCAAGCTCCCACTGCCCCGCATATTTAAGCACACATTTTTCCAGCTCTTTTCCATTATTGTCAATGAGCTCGCAGGAAAGAATTACAAATCCTTTTCCCTTCTCTTTTCCAAAACACTGATATCTTTCATATAAAAACTGTGTTAATTTGCCCGGATAGCTTGCCGCCGGTCTGTCTGTAAACTGACAGGCTTCGTCATAACGGATTCCAGCTTCCGTTGTATTACATATAATAAAACGAAGTTCCGGATTCTTCGCGCACTCCATATACGCCTCATAATCACTGTGAGAATTCAGACAGCGGCTTACACTTGAAATCACACGCTTCTCATTTACCCTGTGACCATTTACACAGCCTCTCAGAAAAAGTGTATAAAGCCCTTCCTGCTCATTGATAAAGTCACGTATTTTTTCACTTCCGCTGCGCGGCTGAATCAGCACCACTTTGGAATTAAATCCGGCTTTTTCATTCATAATATCAATAAAATAATCTGCAAAAGCACGGAGAAAATTTCCTTCGCCAAACTGGAGAACCCGCTCCGGCGCTTTCTCCATAAGATATCCATCATAATTTAACTCTTTTAACGTATCATAGGATAATTTCTTCATTGTCTGCTCTCCTGTATCGCCTTTCGGTCATCCCTTATAAAGTTACTCCCTGTTTAAAGATTGCCATATCGTGAAAGCCTGCTTCTTCTGCCTTCACTTTTTTTCCTGAAGCAACTTCCAGTACATAATCAAATAATCTTTCTGAATTTTCCTCCAGCGAACTGTTCTCTACCATATCTCCGCAGTTAAAATCAATCCAGTTCTTCTTTTTGTCTGCAAGCTGTGTATTGCTGGATATTTTTATCGTAGGCACCGGAGAAGCAAAGGGAGTTCCCCTGCCCGTTGTAAACAATACGATATGCGCTCCCGACGCAGCAAGCGCAGTGGAAGCTACCAGATCGTTTCCGGGCGCACTCAAAAGGTTCAAACCTTTTTCTGTTACGCATTCCCCATAAGCCAGCACTCCCCTGATTGGAGCTTTTCCGGATTTTTGTGTACACCCCAGTGATTTATCCTCCAGCGTAGTGATTCCGCCCTTTTTATTTCCGGGAGATGGGTTTTCATAAATTGTCTGATTGTGGGACATAAAATAGTTTTTAAAATCATTGATTAATTTTACTGTTTTTTCAAATAGCTCTTCATTCTCACATCGATTCATCAGAAGCGTTTCTGCGCCGAACATCTCCGGAACCTCTGTTAATATAGTCGTTCCTCCCCTGGAAATCAGCATATCCGAAAAAGCTCCTACAGCCGGATTTGCCGTAATTCCCGACAGTCCGTCGGAACCACCGCATTTCATTCCAATTACGAGTTCGTTTACGGAAATCGGCTCTCTGTGAAACTGCCCTGCATATTCTGCCAGTTCTCTGATTAGTTCAAGCGAGTCCTCTACCTCATCCTCATGTTCCTGCGCCACAAGAAATTTTACCCGTTTCTCGTCGTACTCGCCAATAAACTTCTTTAATTCCTGAATATTACTATTCTCACAACCAAGTCCTAATACAAGAACACCTCCCGCATTCGGGTGGTTTATCAGATCTGCCAGTATTGTTCTTGTATTATCCTGATCATCCCCCATTTGAGAGCAGCCATATGGGTGAGGGAACGCACAAATATCTTCTACCGCTCCTCCTGCATATTTTTTTGCCCTCTTCTCAATCATCTGAGCCACATTGTTTACGCATCCCACAGTAGGAATAATCCAGATTTCATTGCGGACTCCCACCTTTCCGTCGCTTCTGCGGTATCCTTCAAAAAAAGCCTTCTCTGCTTTCTCCAGACTTGCCTTCTGCTGTTCAAACTGATACTCCAGCACTTCCCCAAGTCCTGTTTTTACATTGTGGATATGTATCCATGCTCCGGAGGGAATTTCTTCTTTTGCAATTCCTATGCTGTTTCCATATTTAATGACCTGTTCTCCTGCGCCGATTGTACACAGGGCGAATTTATGTCCCTGAGGAATCTCCTCCTTCAGTTCAACCTTCTTTCCGTCTATCTCGATGACTTTCCCTTTTTCTAAGGGCTTTAACGCAACTGCTACCGTATCCTCTTTGTGAATTTTTATAAATTCTTTCATAAATCACATCCTCATACCGGATCTGCAAAATGAATCAATACTTTTAATTTACTTCCGCCATATTTGCTGAATTCTTCAAACGCCGCAGGAGCTTCTTCCAGTTCGTATTCTGATTTCTTTGCCGCATCCTCTGAATCCTGATTCATTACCACCTTTTCCAACGCAATTTCTCCGCTTTTTACCAGATCTATTAATTCTGTAAAATCCTGCTTCAGAGCATTTCTTGAACCAAACACATTTAATTCCTTCTTCTGGATTAATGTAAAGTTAAAGTCAAGATTCTGCTTACCAACTCCGATCAGCACGACACTGCCTCCAAATGCAGCCGCATCAATACAGTCCTGAAAGGTAGACGGAAGTCCCACTGCTTCAATACATACGTCAAAACCATTGTGTTTTCCTGTTATTGAAAGCACCTGCTTCATAAATGCTTCTTTCCCGTCATTCTTTATCATACCTGCAAGACCAAAAGTCTTATATGCATACTGAAGTTTTTCTTCTGCAACATCCGCAATGTAAACTTCTCCGCCCTTTGCTTTTGCCGCAATTGCAGCCAGAACTCCTATGGTTCCTGCGCCTATAACAAGAACCTTGTCTCCTTTTTTTATATGAGCTCTTGATACCCCATGATAGCTGATACAGAAAGGCTCGATCAGCGCAAGCTGTTTCGGACTCAGACCTTTTCCGTCATAAATACGTTCCACCGGCATTGTGATATATTCCGAAAATGCGCCGTCTCTCTGCGCTCCCATTGTCTCATTGGATTCACAGCAGTTTACCAGTCCGCGCTCACATGCATAACATTTCCGGCAATTGAAATACGGGTTGCAGGTTACAATCATTCCTTCTTTCAGACCTCTGTTGTTCTCTCCGATTTTTACAATCTGCGCGGAGAACTCGTGCCCCGGTATTCTCGGATAGCCTGCATAGGCAAAAGTTCCGCGATACGTTCCCAGATCACTGCCGCAGATTCCGCCATACAGAATTTTAAGCAGCGCTTCTCCCTCTTTCACAGCCGGCATTTCCGTTTCGATTACTTCAACCTTTCCCGGTTCATTTATTAGGATTGTTTTCATTGTAATTCCTCCTCACTTTTTCGCCTTTGGATTCTTATTCCGTTATTATCTGTCTTTATCTACATAGTTTTCATTCCAGATGACTGCTGTTTTCATTGGCGCGCTCTTTGAATAAATTTTATTTTCGTATGCATCTATCGGATCCTGAGCAAATTCTTCTTTGTCAATCAACTCTACAATCTGGTCATAATCGCTGTTTTGAAGAATTCGGATTGCCTCTTCCATATGATCCTGACGGAAATTAATAGAACCAAATACCAACTGATTTTTGAAGCCAAAAGGCATTGTGTCAACTGCTACTTCCGGTCCCAGAGAAAATGAGTTATAAATACCATTACATCCCAGAACCCCATACTGAAACGCTATTTCATGTTCTATCTGCGCTCCGCTTGAACCGATAAATACAGTTGCTGTTCCTCCAAGCTTTTCTTTAATCGCATCAGCCAGCTCTTCTTTTGTGTCAAAAACATTTCTTACATAAGAAGCGCCCGCCTGTTTTAAAGCGAATGAAACCTTCGGACTGCTTTCTTCACTTCTGGCAACAAAAACAATATTAGCATCCGGATATCTCTGATGTATCAGATCGCCTATGAACATTCCTGTTGTTCCCAGACCGAAAATACATACCCGGGCAAAGGTTTCCTTTCTGGCAATTTCTCTCGCCTTAGCTTCTGTACATTTATATTCAGCCATTTTCACACGGAAATTATGCGCTTCTCCCAGATCCTCCATTCGTTCTCTCTGAAAAATCATACAGGCATAAGGATCGCTGAATACCAGTTTCTTACATAAAGAAAGTGAAATCTTTCCATCCTTTACATACCCATCCGGAATCTCCAGCAGCATATCCGGATTATAATAATTTTTGTCTGAAAACAAACCATCCGCCTGATCGCAGCCATACTCAAAATACGTTTCTTCTTCTGTATATCTTGTCGGATCGTAACTGTTTCCCCCTCGAATCAGTACAATTGCAAACCTGTTCTCTGAAGGAACCCAGACAACACCTTCATGTCCGTTTATCAATCGTTCACAGCCTTCCGGAAACTTTGCCCCCAATTTGCCTTTGCGCCCCATATTCATCAGCGTATAATCTGTTCCGCAGAAACCGACCAGCACACTTTCTGCCAGAATTCCTGTTTTTTCCTCTTCTCCTCTTAACCTTCTTCTCAGTGGATTGTGTATTTCAACATCTCCGTATACTAATGGTTTTTCTTCACTGTTTTGAAAATAAGTACCTTTTACAATCATGTTAATTCTCCTATTCAACCATATTAATAATTTTGGACGGTATTTCCAATTTAGGAAATCCATAAAAGCGTTCCGCGTTTTCCCCAAGTATTTTTCGCTTTTCCAGTTCTGACAAGGCTGTAGTTTCTTCAATAAAGGTTTTGCTCATATCATAAGTAATCGCAGTCATTGTCCTTGGATAGTCGCTTCCCCACATCAGCTTATCAATTCCGCAAATCTGAATTGCTCTGCGTATTGCTGCAATTGCAGACGGATATGGGTAAAACTCTTTATGAAACAGCCATGTGATTCCACCGCTTTCAATATATACATTCTGATGTCTGGCAAGTTCAATTTGTTTTTCCCATCCCTGAACAGTGACCATGCCAAAATGTCCGATTGCTATACGCAGATTTGGATATTTTTCAATTAACTTTTCCATTTCCGGTACCTGTAAATCTCCTTCTGCCAAATCAATAGAGATAAACTTTCCCAATCGGTCTGCCTGGGAAAAAACTGCTTCATGCTGCATTAAATTCTTCTCTTTTAATCTGCCTGCGCAGATTTTTATTCCATCAAAGCGCGTAACCCATGCGTCCTCTATCGGTTTTTCTTCATACAGACAGCAGATTTTCATTCTTTCCGGATATTTCTTTTTACACTCCAGAAGGTATCTATCCTGATTTCCGTCTATATATTCCTGCGTTACCACACACCCGCTTACTCTCGCATAGTCCATATTTGCCATTAACATCTCTGCTGTATTTCGTCCGTCCAGCATATATGGAGGCATCATCTGACGTATTTCACCGCCAAAATTGCTTTTTCCCCCTTCCAAAGCAAAAACAGGCTTTCCATTTACACATCCTGCCTGAATATCCCAAAGGTGTAAATGCGCGTCAATTACCATTTTATCATCTCCTATTCGTATTTCTCTTACCCTACAACCTGCATGCAGGCTCCGATATATTCTTGCTTTTATTATAGGTTCTGCTGTATGATATAGATACTGGAATATCGGACATATAAACACACTTTATGTCCGATTAGCGTACTTGAAAATATTTTCTTATGACAGCAGATTGGAGATTAACATGAAAAATGATAATTTGAATATTACTTTTTCAATAGGGCAATACCAGATTCATATATTGAAGTTTACATACGAATGTCAGACATGGAATACGCCGTCTCACATGCACAGCTCGAATAGTTACGAGATTCATTATATTCCGAAAGGAAAGGGGACTCTCATCAGCAACCAGTGTTCTTATGAACTTTATCCAAACATCCTGTATACAACAGGTCCCCATGTGGAACACCAGCAGTATTCGGATTCAGACGATCCGACCTTTGAATATTGTATTTATCTGGAAATAGCCGAATCACACAATTCCTCCCATAAAGGCACTGCCAGACAAAAACGTATCATGGACACTTTTTTGCGTTATCCTTTCTGGTATGGAAAAGATTGCGCAGACTTACCGATTACGCTTGAACAGATACATGCAGAATTTTCAAATCCGGGTCCTGCTGCTTCCATTATGCTTCAGGCGCTTTTCATGCAGTTTCTGGTAAAAATCCTGCGTAATTATGAGCCTGCCACAAATGCGGCAATTACATACATTCCAATCCCTCTGATTAAAGCTTATATCTTAATTGAAGACAGCTTTCTCCTCGAATATAATACGATTACTCTGGAAGAATTGGCAAACCGCTTAGGACTCAGTACCAGACAGACACGCAGAATACTTTTTGACCAATACGGGCAAAATTTTCTTCAAAAACGGACAGAAGCAAGAATGTGTGCAGCAGTGACACTTTTAAAAGAAAATAAGTATTCACTTTCAGAAATTGCTTCAAAATTAGGATATTCCTGTCCAAACCATTTTCATACTGCATTCAAAAAATACTATCATATGACTGCAACAGAATATAAACGGACTGTTTTACATTCAATCTGATTTTCTTGCATACGAAAATAATTTATGCTATAGCCAAAACAAACAAGTATTTGCCCCAGCCTTATATATTTGGAAAATCATATATTTGCTAAATTAGCTTTACAGGGAGCGCGTTTTTATATGTTACAATAAAGTAACATAACTGAAAATAAACGTTATTATTTGTTGTTTGCATATGGTTAGGGAGGGATTTGTTTATGAAGAAAAAAGTTTTGTGTATTCTCTGTACAATCATTACAATGTCTGTAGGCAGTACGATCTATGCCGCTGATTTTTCAGATGGAGAACCGGCTGTCAGTAATGTGGAAGAAGCATTCGTGGCAGAAGAGATAGTAACCTTTGATGATGGATATTCAGAGGTTTTGAAATCGGATTTTGCAGATGCAGCTTCATCCGAAGCCATTTCCGTCGAGGAAATACCGGCAGAAGATGTTCCCATTGATGAAGAACATTTCCCATGTAAAGCATTCCGGGAAGTGCTTTCCCAGGAATCCTATGATAGAAATACAAATGGAATTCTGGAAGAAGCGGAAATAAAGGAAATTACATCATTTAGTGAGAAAAAATACGATCCGGATGGTTTTTACATGGAGGGGTATCAGTACTTGACTTCATTAGAACATCTGGATTTGTATTTTAAGTATTATACCAAAGGTTCTGAGCCGGATACTGCCCTGGAACTTGATTTTTCCACGTTACCGAATTTGAGATCTCTCTATGTGGATGTACAGCCTAGTGAGCGTGTGCGCTTGAGTGGAAAGATACTGTCTGCTAATCTGGACCTTTCAGAGAATAAAAAGCTGACAGATCTGAATCTTTCATGCGGTGTTGCGGTTCGTGAATTACCGAAGGACTGCAACATAAAGAACTATACGATGTCCTGCTGGGATTTAGATTATGAGTATCCGCACTGGCATAGTGAAAGCGATCAGGCGCAGCTGGAACTTATCCGGAGGTTGCCCAGACTGGAGGAAATTTCAATTGAAACAGGCGGAAGAAATGTGGAACTGGATACATCTTTGAACCCTGAATTAAAAAAGCTAAAAATAAATGGATGGCGGGCGACAATAACTCCCAAATGTAACTTAGATGTGACTGCTAATCATAAGCTCACAGATCTGGAGTTACGTTATTGTAACTTAGCAAACCCTACTTTGGATTTATCCCAGTGTCCCTTATTGGAAAATTTTACAACAGATTGGTTACAACTGCCTATATCAGAGCCGTTTAACGTTTCCTTCCTCGATCTCGTTGAGTGCTATGCGACCAACGTCTCCATGCATCTTTCAGGAGGGTTTGGACTTATAGACTTAACACCTGGCGGCTATATTACGCTGGATCGTATACCTAACGGGAATCCTGACCGGATCAAGGAAGTAGAATATATTCATATGGAGGGAAACCGATTATATCCGCTTGAAACTGAGGATACCAGAGATAGGCGTAAGATCACATACTATGCTGACAAAAATAAGACTATTCCTATAACTGTTGAACTTTTTTTCCTTCATGTAACGGATTACCCGGAAATGGTAACAGGATTAGAGGTGACAGAAAAGACTGCAACTTCTCTTTCCTGCAAATGGAATCCGGTTAAAAGAAAACATACCGGTTATGTGGTGTATGTGCAGGACATCAGGACGGACAAGACCATTAAACGTGTAACTTTAAATAAATCTTCAACGTCGGCAACTATTACGGGATTGAAACCCGGATACCGTTATAAAATAGTTGTACGGGCTTATCGAAAGTTTAACGGTAAAAACATATACTCGCCGCACTACAAAGGCTACGTGTTTGACTACACTAAACCCAAAACACCTTCTCCAAAAGTATCACTTCGTTCTGACCGCAGGGTAAAGCTTACCTGGAAAGCATCCCCGGCAGCTTACCGTCAGGGAAATTCCCAGTACGTGATTTATTACCGAAACGCGAAGAGCAAACATTACCAGAGACTGACTCAGCTTCCGGACAAGAAGGAATCCTATACAACGAAAGCCTTAAAAAAAGGAAATACCTACTACTTCCGGATACGCAGCATCATTTCTGATAAAGACGGAAAATACAAAACTTACGGGGATTTCTCAAAAACCGTTAAAGTAACCATAAAGTAAGTAACGATTGATACAGTCATAGAAAAAATAGAATAAGTAAATGAACAAAAAGATTGGCTCTTACTGAATTACAGTGCAGAGCCAATTTTTTGTTTATAGTCAATTATGTTGAGTAATAGTGGAAAAATGTTTTAGAATATTTTCCAGAAAAACCTGAAATCAAAGAATGGAGCATTAGAGAACCGTGTTGGCTAGAAAGAAATGTGTAGAAAAGTTATGACTCTGTTCTATGTATTGATTGAAGCATAGCTGGATTTCTTGATGAGAATAGAATGTGTATGAGATTCTGTATGTATTGGGTTAATCGCTAGTGAGGCACTATATATTATGGAAACACAGGATACATGAGAATATCTATGCCTGATATTCTTCGCAGAAGAATAAAAAGCTAACAGAAATTGGAATTTTGCAAATCTTCTATGAAAAAGCAAATATAAAACTCACTTTACGGGGAGCACACTTTCATATGTTACAATACAGTAATAAATTGAGAAGAAATGTTATTATTTGTCGTTTGCATATGGTGGTTAAGGAGGTATTATGTATGAAGAAAAAAGTTTTGTGTATTCTCTGTACAATCATTACGATGACTGCAGGCAGTACTGTCTATGCCGCTGATTTTTCAGATGGAGAACCGGCTGTCAGTAATGTGGAAGAAGCATTCGTGGCAGAAGAGATAGTAACCTTTGATGATGGATATTCAGAGGTTTTGAAATCGGATTTTGCAGATGCAGCTTCATCCGAAGCCATTTCCGTCGAGGAAATACCGGCAGAAGATGTTCCCATTGATGAAGAACATTTCCCATGTAAAGCATTCCGGGAAGTGCTTTCCCAGGAATCCTATGATAGAAATACAAATGGAATTCTGGAAGAAGCGGAAATAAAGGAAATTACATCATTTAGTGAGAAAAAATACGATCCGGATGGTTTTTACATGGAGGGGTATCAGTACTTGACTTCATTAGAACATCTGGATTTGTATTTTAAGTATTATACCAAAGGTTCTGAGCCGGATACTGCCCTGGAACTTGATTTTTCCACGTTACCGAATTTGAGATCTCTCTATGTGGATGTACAGCCTAGTGAGCGTGTGCGCTTGAGTGGAAAGATACTGTCTGCTAATCTGGACCTTTCAGAGAATAAAAAGCTGACAGATCTGAATCTTTCATGCGGTGTTGCGGTTCGTGAATTACCGAAGGACTGCAACATAAAGAACTATACGATGTCCTGCTGGGATTTAGATTATGAGTATCCGCACTGGCATAGTGAAAGCGATCAGGCGCAGCTGGAACTTATCCGGAGGTTGCCCAGACTGGAGGAAATTTCAATTGAAACAGGCGGAAGAAATGTGGAACTGGATACATCTTTGAACCCTGAATTAAAAAAGCTAAAAATAAATGGATGGCGGGCGACAATAACTCCCAAATGTAACTTAGATGTGACTGCTAATCATAAGCTCACAGATCTGGAGTTACGTTATTGTAACTTAGCAAACCCTACTTTGGATTTATCCCAGTGTCCCTTATTGGAAAATTTTACAACAGATTGGTTACAACTGCCTATATCAGAGCCGTTTAACGTTTCCTTCCTCGATCTCGTTGAGTGCTATGCGACCAACGTCTCCATGCATCTTTCAGGAGGGTTTGGACTTATAGACTTAACACCTGGCGGCTATATTACGCTGGATCGTATACCTAACGGGAATCCTGACCGGATCAAGGAAGTAGAATATATTCATATGGAGGGAAACCGATTATATCCGCTTGAAACTGAGGATACCAGAGATAGGCGTAAGATCACATACTATGCTGACAAAAATAAGACTATTCCTATAACTGTTGAACTTTTTTTCCTTCATGTAACGGATTACCCGGAAATGGTAACAGGATTAGAGGTGACAGAAAAGACTGCAACTTCTCTTTCCTGCAAATGGAATCCGGTTAAAAGAAAACATACCGGTTATGTGGTGTATGTGCAGGACATCAGGACGGACAAGACCATTAAACGTGTAACTTTAAATAAATCTTCAACGTCGGCAACTATTACGGGATTGAAACCCGGATACCGTTATAAAATAGTTGTACGGGCTTATCGAAAGTTTAACGGTAAAAACATATACTCGCCGCACTACAAAGGCTACGTGTTTGACTACACTAAACCCAAAACACCTTCTCCAAAAGTATCACTTCGTTCTGACCGCAGGGTAAAGCTTACCTGGAAAGCATCCCCGGCAGCTTACCGTCAGGGAAATTCCCAGTACGTGATTTATTACCGAAACGCGAAGAGCAAACATTACCAGAGACTGACTCAGCTTCCGGACAAGAAGGAATCCTATACAACGAAAGCCTTAAAAAAAGGAAATACCTACTACTTCCGGATACGCAGCATCATTTCTGATAAAGACGGAAAATACAAAACTTACGGGGATTTCTCAAAAACCGTTAAAGTAACCATAAAGTAAGTAACGATTGATACAGTCATAGAAAAAATAGAATAAGTAAATGAACAAAAGGATTGGCTCTTACTGAATTACAGTGCAGAGCCAATTAGAAAAAGAAAAACCCTTGAAAATCAAGGGTTTTATTAATGCCGCAGACCGGAATCGAACCGGTACGGGGGGTTAGCCCCGCAGGATTTTAAGTCCTGTGCGTCTGCCTGTTCCGCCACTGCGGCATATTTAATTAGATATATGGGGCCTATAGGGCTCGAACCTATGACCCTCTGCTTGTAAGGCAGATGCTCTCCCAGCTGAGCTAAGACCCCATATTGTTTTTATGCAATTTACTAACTTCGTCAGCTTATTGCTAACGACCCAGAAGAGACTCGAACTCTCGACCTCCGCCGTGACAG
>JAUNOY010000029.1 GCA_030536995.1 Eubacteriales bacterium | reverse complement strand
TACAGGGCTATGCCCGAAAAGGAAAAACCACCCGCTATGCGGGTGGATTCTTATTTAAGGAGAGTGAGGATATGGCGATTAGAGATAGACCGTAGAGGTCTTTTTTGTTTGAAAAATATTAAAACAGGGAGGTAGGACATGGATACTCCTATCACGAGAGCAGAGCACGAGGAATTTTGCAAAAGGATTGATGACCATTTTAAGCGCAACGACAGACGTATTGGCGAGCTGGAGGAAACCGTTCGGCAGATTAACGAGCTGACCTTATCTGTGCAGAGCTTGGCTCAGTCTGTCAAGAGTATAGCAGAGAGCCAGAACAGGCAGGAGAATAGACTGGATGAGCTTGAGAACAGGGACGGCGAGAAGTGGCGGAAAGTAACCGGATATATTGTGACCGCCGTGGTTGGTATTGTTATTGGCTTTATCTTTAAGCAGATTGGAATGTGATGAGATGGCGAAAAGAAGAAAACGTAGAAAAAAGATTAAAACATTGGACATTGTCCTGATCTGCGTATTCGGATACATGTTGTTTTTGAATTGGCAGATGATAGAGCTGTTTAAAGTTACCGGTTCCGCACCTGAGACAGCCTGGTGCGCACTTATAGCGGCGCTTATCGGAGAATGCGGTATCTGTGGCTGGATTCGCGTGTCGAAAGACCGCAACAGAGAAAGAAAATGGGAAAAAGAAGATCAAAGGAAAATTGAAAAACAAGAGAAAGAGGAGGAAATCTTATGATGAGCATGGAATTTTTTCTGACATTATTAATTGGAGTGTCTGTATTTACAGCGCTGGTAACTGAAGCGATTAAAAAGATTATGGACGAGGCTGGGAAGGTCTACAAGTCCAATATCCTTGCCGGTGTGGTGTCTGTGGTATTATCAGTTCTTGCCGGAACTGGCTACATAATTATGACAGAGGCACAGATCAATGCCAAGATGGCGGTGATTTTGATTGCACTGGTATTGCTGTCATGGTTATGTGCAATGGTCGGATATGATAAGGTTATGCAGGCGATCAGCCAGATAAAGATTGCTAAAATAAGAAAAAAATAACAGGAAAATATTGCCTATGAGACAGGCGATATGTTATGATACAAAACGGAACAACCGTGTTACAGGGTGGCTGACCTCTATTCTTACATAGAATGGGGGTGGTGCTGATGAACAAGAATCATTTTGATTTTAAAGACCTTATGGCTTTTGGAATGTTCATTTTAGCATTACTGACATTCGTTTTTACGTTCTGTCGATAATGATTTAAAGCATAAGAAAACCACCCTCTGAACTTTGACCGAGTATCTAGGGTGGTAATCTTATCATTCTGTCGAGGTCAACCCCTTGTGGGCGGTTGTTCCTTTGTTTACAATATATCATTGTTGAGATGCTTTTTCAAGAAGAAAATGAAGGTGGGTGGTTTGAATGGCAGTATTTACGGCAATGGACGGAAAAGAAATGATCCTGTCATGTAAATGCGGATGTGACGAAGGAATCCGGGTTCGTATAGATCGGGATGAGGATTGTTGCAGCTACATTACATATTTAAGCGGAAACTGGTATAAAGAGCAAGGACGTTTTCGTGATAAATTAAGAAAAATATGGGCTATTCTGAGAAATAAGGATTATTGTTATTCTGAGGTGATCCTGGAGCAAAAAGAATGGGAGAGTTTCAAAGAATGGATCAATAAGGTTGATAGTGAGTCACCTATAGAGTAAGGCAGCCTGTTATTGGGCTGCCTTGTTTCTACAGAGTTCATCTAAGGTTACTTGGAGCGCATCCGCTAATTTGATAGCAGTGTCTACCTTGCATCGGTCGAAACGTTCAATATCTTCGATGGTTCTCACAGGGACACCTGCCAGATCAGACAATTTTCGGATAGAAAGCCCCTGTTGGTTTCGGATTTCCTTAAGATTCATATAAACCTCCTGTTAGGTGAATAATAGAATTAAACCTATTATTACAATGATGAGCCAGATAATAGAAACAATGAGTAACAAAATCTGTTTTGCTGTTTTTTTCATATTGCATAGGAAATGGGGATATGATATATTTTTGTTGGGGAGGTTTCCCTCCCCGGGGCTTATTGGAGACTTTCGATTACCATCTTTATGACGGCTAAGAGAGTTCCAATTTCTAATGCGAGCTGGGTAAGTGCTGTGACCACTTTTCTCAGCTCTTTTATTTTCTTCTCCATTTCCGTTTTCACCTCCTTTTTATGGTTTAATTATACCACGCTATAACGTGGTGGTCAAGCAAAAAAAGATAATAGAGTAGGGATTTTTGGATTTTGAGAGCTTGAAAACAGGCTCTCTTTTTAATTTTATAGACAGGATGGAAAAACTTTGAAAAACCTCTTGACTTTTACGCGTAACAAAAGTATATTATTTGTAACGCGTAACAAAAAGAGGTGAGAACAATCGCGGAGAAAAGCAGAGCCGATTACATGAAAGCCAGAAGAGAAAGACAAAAAACGTTTAGTGTAGCTGTGGATAAAGAAAAAATGTTGAAGTTTGAACAGAAATTATCCGAACAGAAAAAGACGAAATCAGAATGGCTCAATGAGAAAATCGACGATGAACTAAAAAAATAAGAAACGCCCGACCAACCTACCAAGTCAACGAGCGTTTCTAGCAAGAAGTTTCCTTCTGTAAATATTATAATGCAGAACGAAACTTCTTTCAAGATAATTTTGAAAGGAGAACTTTTATTATGCAAAATTTAACAGTAATTCAACTTAAAGGGCAGAGGGTTTTAACTACACGTCAGCTTGCTACCGCTTATGAAACAGATGTAAAAGTAATTCAAAATAATTTTTCGCGTAATAAAGAAAGATATGTGGCAGGAAAACACTATATTTACATGGATAGAGACGAGCTGAGAGAGGTCAAAACAACATACCCTCAATTTGAGGGTGAGTTAAAAAGAACCTCAAGAACTCATTTCTGGACAGAAAAAGGCGCTTTGCTTCATGCTAAATCTCTGAACACCGATAAAGCGTGGGAAGTATATGAGTATCTGGTAGATTTCTATTTTCGGGCGAAAGAGAATGCTCCTGAGCCACAGGAAAGGAAACCTGCTCCGGTAGAGAATGTAGAATCAACTGACAGGAGAGATTATTATTTCTGCCCACCGGATAATCCCATTAAAGTGTTGGAGATACTTTTACAGGTTGCAAGAGAAAGTAGTATTCCTGTATATTCATATCCATTTAAGAAATATGACAGCATGTTACAGAAAAATGCGATTGGAATCAGAACAGAGATTACTGTAGAGAAAGCCTGTTACGAACTGGCATACGAGCTGGCGCATGCTTTTATTCATTATAACGGAGGAGATTTAATTAATAGTCCTCTGGCAAAAGAGTATAATCAACAGGCAGAACGAGCAGCGCATATGATTATCAAGATATTAAACATAAAAACAAGAAAAGCGTAATTTTCAAAGAGAGCTTCGGCTCTCTTTTTGATTGGAGGGATTATATGCTCAGAATCATGGGAAAATCCGTATCAACCGCAGACCAGATGCAAAGCTACATTAAAAGAGTAAATCCAGCGGTACCGCAATCCGTACTGGATATGATTCCGTTTTATCTTACAGAAGGCAAGGCAGAGGGCGTTCGTGGAGATATTGCCTTTGCTCAGAGTTGTCTGGAGACGGGCAACTTTATCTTTAAAGGCAGTGCTGTTACGCTGGATCAGAACAATTTTGCCGGAATCGGCGTAACTCAGAATGGAATAAAGGGTAATAGCTGGGCGACTCCGCAGATTGGCATTCGGGCGCAAATCCAACATCTGAAAGCCTATGCCAGTGATGACCCGTTGACAGGTGCCTGCGTAGACCCGCGTTTTAAATATGTCCGCCGAAATTGCGCAGAGTACGTGGAGCACCTTGGAATACAAGAAAATCCGCAGCATTGTGGCTGGGCTGCAGGTAAAGACTACGGGAAGAAAATTATTCAGATTTTGAACAACATTTTAAAGGAGAGCGGAAAAGCAGAGAAGCCGCAGAAAGGAGACAAAGGTATGAAGTATTTTATTTGCGTAGGACATGCCAATTACGGCGGAGGAGTGTATAGCTCCGCAGACGGCAGAAAGCAGGGTGGGTGCAACGAATATCTGTACAACAAAGAACTGGCTCCACACGTCGTAAAATGGTTGGAAAAGGCAGGACATAAGGCAGTGCTGTGTATTGCACCGGAGAGCAAACTGCACAGCTTGAATGAGGAGATTAACTACTTTATTAGAGAAGAACATAAAGATAACTACGACCTGTCCGTACAGCTCCATCTGAATGCCTTTAATGGCAGTGCCCATGGAACCGAAGTATACGCATACAATGCAGAGGGATTAAAGGTAGCTGAGCGAATCTGCAAAAAACTGGCTACTGTCTGGACAGATCGTGGTGCTCAGATTAAAACAGGTCTGTACTGGACACGCAAGACCAAGGCTAAAGCCGTGCTGATTGAATCCTTTTTCTGCGACAGCAAAGCGGACTACCAGAAAGCGCAGAAGCTTGGCATGGACGCTCATGCAAAACTGATTGCGGAGGGAATTGTTGGAAAGAGTATTTCCGGAAGTACCGGGAAACCATCCAGTAAGCCTGCGGCTCCTGCAAAACCGGCAGGAAAGGCTAAATATGTCGTGCAGGCTGGAGCCTTTTCCGAAAAGAAGAACGCTGATGCTCTGGTCAAGAAACTCAAGGCGAAAGGCTTCGATGCGATTATTAAAGAGGTGTAGTACATACTTTGGAGGGCGACGCTTATGCCGCCCTCTACTTAATTAGAGCTCGATATATATGCTTTGAGCAACCGATTCATCAATTCGGTAAAGCCTTCTTGCTCCTTACGTGCTTTCCATGCGGCTCGAATCAGCAGTCCTTGGTCTACATTAATTAATACGGATATCCCGCGCGGAAGAATGCAAAGCTCTTTATCCGTCGATAAAACAAAATCTACGTCCTCGTCTTCAGTTCCGCAAATGTCTGCACTTTCATATATGCTTGCGATTTCGAGGTCTTTCGTAGGTATTTTTTTCAGCAATTCTTTTCCTGGCTGAGTAATACAGTAATATCCCTTTTTAGGCATTGTTGCGTATCCAAGGCTCTTAAGTACCTGCATTCGCCTCGTGAACGCATGTTTATCTATGGGCGTTCCGCATTCTTTCGAAAAACTCAGCAATTCTAAGTGTGTTTTTGCGCTTTTATTTAACGCATATAATATTTCTCCAAAAAACATCACGTTTTTTTGATAAATAAAAAATAATTCTTCTTCGCTGCAACCGTTTTCGAGCCATCTTTTTCCGGACTCTGTAATCTCAAAAGTATCCGGCGCAGAATAGGCTATCAGCTTTAAAACAATCAGAGTATGCCTAGTCATCCGGACTGTGTTGCGTCCATTTATCCCGTATTTGTTTTTTAACAAATTTCCCAAGGCTATCTCAGACGCCGGGGAAAGATATAGCTGCAACAGCTCTTTTATGCAGGACGCGGCATGTACCATGTCTGGCAGATACCCAACTGAGGTATTTCTTCCCATGTTTAAATCATCTCCAATCTTGATATTATAAAATCGTGCAGGACGTCAAGATAGTCGTTCCCGTTTTCCAAGCATTCATCGCACCATTCGTCTCCGCGCGGGTACTCAATTGCGAAATCCCTCGCAAGATTCTTGACGGCAGCGTATTTCTCTGTGTCGTTCATTTTCCAAAACAATTCTCTTGATTCACACTCAAAGGCAATTTCAATCATCTCGTCTTTTCTGACGGACTCTTCCAAAAGCCTCCGTACATAAGCAGGCGGAGTGCTTCTCCCGGCTTCCCAGTCTTCCAATGTCCGCACAGGTATCTGATATCGACGCGAAAACTCAACTCGTGATAATTGCAAGTAATTTCTCATTTCGGTAATGGTCATTTTGATAGCCTCCTTTTAAACCACGTAATTCGTGGCTTTTTCTTTATTGTACCACGGAATACGCGGGGAGTAAATAGGCAATAAAATAAAAAACACGACATAAATGACATAAAACACTTGACAATACGTCATACATGTCGTATAATATAGTTAAAGATAAGGAACAGAACAAATGAGGAAATTAAAATGAAAAAATATAATCTGTCAAACATTATGAAAAGAGCATGGGAGCTGGTTAAAAAGGCAGGAATGACAATTTCCTCCGGCTTAAAAAAAGCATGGGAGGAAGCAAAGAATATGGCAAACGAAATCAAAAATGTAACAATCGAAACATTTGCATCTTACAACGTAAGAAGATATAGCAAACCTTGGGTATGCAAGATGGAAGAAAATGGAAAGTACAATTTCAAAGAAGAAATTGGAACCTACACAGCAGCACATGGCGACGAAGGCGAATTAGTAGTTTACGAGCCAGTAAATGGACAGGTTTATGGTTACGGACAGAAAGATTACAGAGGAGAATCATATATCAGATTCGCAAAATGGAACGGAACAGAATTTGTAGCTTGCAATAAGATGGGAAATTAATTTAATTAGCTGACCTATCGGCGTGACGGGGAGAAAGAGGTATAACATGGCAGAATTAAAAGAATTAAGAAAAATCATGGGAATTACACAGAAAGAATTGGCCGACAGAGCTGGAATAAATGTTCGCCATATTCAGAGATTAGAAAACGGGGAATCTGACATTGATAAAATCACAACAGAAAACAGAGAAAATCTTGAAAAGATTCTCGGAATCACTCTTGAAGAAATGAAAAAACTGAATCTTGGTATTTTTACGGAAGACGCAAAGGCATCCGTAAAAAGCGGAGATTTAACTATCAGAGATCTGCTTGATATGGACAAGATGAACAAGGTCAAAAAATTGAGTAAAATCGGGGCGCTCCATGGTATGTTTAGCGCCAATTATGACCGAATTCCAGAAGGAATCTTCGATAAACTTACAGCAGAGGAGCTGGCCGGACTGGTAGATGCGATCTACGACGCCTACAGTGCCGGAAAAGCAGAAAGAGAGGCAGACTGAAAAGCCTGCCTCTACATCCTTTAACTTCACAAAAATATTTATTATTTCAATCCGTGTCTGCCGGTTTTGCTGGCAGAACCAGAAGTGCAAGCGTCCATTGCACTCCGACATAATTATAGTAGGGTAATTAAACACAAAAGTCAATAGGAGTGGATAAAAAAATGACCAAAAAAATAAAAATAACAGACTTGATTAAAGGCGCGTTAGAAGAAGGGGATTATGAATTTCAGATCAATTTCCTGGTCGCCGGTCTGATGTCTGAAGAAAGCAATGACACAGAAATAAATATTTTGCAGAACAAACAATGGCTTTCTGAGATCGCTGAGTTCTGTCGGACATACAGTGGAAATAAAGAAAAAGAAGAGTACATGCAGCACCTTAACAAGACCATATTGGATTTTCTTCCAGTATTGGAAGAGGAATTGCTTATATTAAAACAGCCAGAGGATTGATTCCCCTGGCGCGCTATTTTTGTAAAATCCTGTCGGAATTTTGGTTACGAAAAATCATGACACCGCCGCCAAACAATGATACAATAACCATGTGATATATCTCAGAGAGTTACAATGATAAGACTGATGCATGTAGCTGATGCTCAAAGTAAAGCACAGGCGTGACACGACGATGTAGACAGACTGGGTGCGTGGTTCATCCCTGCAGGATAATCCCCGGCTTGCCGCCGGGGTGAAGTACCATGTTTTATGCTGCATGGGTATATATGATTTAAGAAAATCGCATTAAAGAATATAATAATAAAACAGGCAGGGGACGCGAATCCTCTGCCTTATTTTGCGTTATTGTATCATCTTCTGAATTATTATATAATGCTTATTAGTCACATACTGGTCACAAATAAAATCCGAAAAGCCTTGATTTAAGCGGATTTTGATATTTTGATTTTAAGAAATTCTTAAGAATTTCCCCCTTTCAAATTAAAAAAACACTGTTATCCTTAAAGCATAAAAGACAGAAAGCTTTGACAGCAGGAGGAAGGAGATAGTTATGGCAAAGATATTGGTTTGCGATGATGATAAGGCGATTGTGGAAGCGATATCCATTTATCTGCAGCAGGAAGGATATGAGATTGTTACAGCCTATGACGGAGTTGAGGCAATGGAGGTACTTAGGAATCAGAACGTAGATCTTCTGATTATCGACATTATGATGCCAAGGCTTGACGGTATTCGCGCAACTTTAAAGATTCGGGAGGAAAATCCTCTCCCCATTATTATTCTTTCTGCAAAGTCAGAGGATGCGGACAAAATCCTCGGACTTAATGTGGGGGCTGACGATTATGTGACGAAGCCGTTCAGCCCGCTGGAACTGGTAGCCAGAGTGAAATCCCAGCTTCGCAGATACACCAGACTGGGAGCCGCAGTGCCCAGAGAGAATTCCATGATTTATGAAACAGGAGGACTTAGTGTAAACGATGAATTGAAGGAAGTAAGAGTAGATGGAGAGCTTGTGAAGCTTACGCCAATAGAGTACAACATTCTTTTATTTCTGATTAAAAATCAGGGAAAGGTATTTTCCATTAATCAGATATACGAAAATATCTGGAATGAGGAGGCTGTGGCAGCCGAGAATACAGTGGCAGTGCACATCCGTCACATCCGGGAAAAAATTGAAATTAACCCAAAAGAGCCGAGATATTTAAAGGTGGTCTGGGGACTTGGATATAAAATGGAAAAAATTTGAATGGAAGTGTGTTTTTGAAGAAAGGGGACGAGGATTATGAAGAAAAAATGGTACAGAAGTGGATGGATGAAAGGAATTGCAATTCTTTTATCTTATGTAATGCTGGTATGTGCCGCCTTTGGGGGAATTGTTATTTACCGAATGGGCAGAGCCGGAATTTCTCTGGAAAGCGGAGAGGATTTCAGGGACAGTTCGAAGTTCAGTGAGCTTGTGTATGACAATGGATACAGGATTATCTTTGATTTAAAGTCGGAAATTGTAAAAGAGATACTGGGAAAGAATACGGATTCTGCACTTATGGATGTGGATAGCTTCTATCAGGGAGAAGCAGTTTCCCTTACAAAAGCTATCAATCCTTCTAGGGAAGAAAGCAGTGGATTCCTGTATAAAGCAACGGATCTGAATAAATGGGCAGAGGAGTGGGGGAATACAGATTATTATGGATACGACATGCCTCTTCTTAGATGCAGAAAAGAAGATGGAACGTATCACTATTACTATTACAAAGAGTTTATACAGGGGCTTCAGAATGGGACAATTGAGTGTGAATTAAGTCGGAAAGCAGAAGAATACTTCACTTATGAGGAGACGGGAGGATTTCTCCAAAATTGTACAGATAGTCAGATAGCGGGATTTCTCAGCTATGCAGCCTATGATGGTAGGGAATTCGGCAAGGTTACAGACAAAAGCACTTCGATTCCTCAGAATTATGTAGGATGTATGGCAGTGGGGGATTACAATCCAAATCTTATAGACCAGACAACAGGGATTGGAGAACCCTACAGTCCGGAAGGCTATGAAAACATTCTGGATTTTGTCAATCAGAACCCGGAATGGAAACCTGAGGAAGCATTTACAGAGCTTGCTTACGCGCTGAATGAACTCAACGGATTTATAAACGGTACTTATGGATATGGAGACCTTTCCACTTATGAAGAGGGAAAAACAAACGTAACCTATCTTTATGCGGATTTGGAGCAGGAAAAGATATATACAAATAAAAAAGATTACGAAAGCTATAACAATCTTGACAGAGCGTTGGGAGAAATGCAGGGGTATTCCTTTTTATCCTATGTACTGATTTCTTCTGAGGAGGGCAGCAGTACAAATATTGACAAGATGACGGAAAATAATCTGCTGGGCTCTCTGGAATATCATGCAGACTATATCAGCGATGCCTCAAATTATGTTTTTGCCATTGGAATTGATACAGGGTTTTCGGCCGACGATAAGCTTGCAGCGGCGAATGAAGAATATAACCGATTTGCCGGAAAATTGAAGCCGGTTCTTGCAGCAGAAGCGATCAGCGCAGTTTTATGGCTGATGCTGATTTTATGGCTGACTCTGATGGCAGGAAGAAAGCCGGAGGATGAAGAAATCCATCTGAACTGGTTTGACGGTATCTATACAGAGATTGCGGCAGTTCTGACAGGCGGGGTTCTGTTTTTTGGACTTATGTTGGGACTGAACCTGAATATGCCGATTGATCATGTGAAAGAACTTACGATTCTGGGAATTGCCTTTGCCATTTTTGCACAGACCTTGTTCCTTGTTGGATGGCTCAGTCTTGTCCGCAGAATCAAGGCTAAGACAATCTGGGAAAACAGTCTTTGCAGACTGGTTTGCAAGTGGATCTATAAAGGCTGTAAGAGAATCCTTAAATGGTTCAAAAAAATTATAAACGGGTTTCAGGCAATGATTTACGGCAGGGACATATTACTTGACGGACTCAAACGCATCAGCGGAGGGGAACTGCAATATAAGATTCCTCTTGAGAAGGTAAACGGCAAGCGCAGGGAAATGGCGAAATATATCAATAACATCGGTGACGGTCTTGACGCGGCAGTGGAAAAAACTATGAGAAGCGAGCGGATGAAAACAGACCTTATCACCAACGTGTCCCATGATATTAAGACGCCTCTTACTTCCATTATCAATTATGTGGACCTTCTGAAAAGAGAGAACTTTACAGACCCGAAAATTCAGGGATACCTGCAGATTCTGGATGAGAAATCACAGAGATTAAAGATTCTTACAGAGGATGTGGTAGAAGCTTCCAAGGCGAGCTCCGGTAATATTAATTTAGAAATGACAGAGCTTGATTTTGTGGAACTGATTCATCAGGTTCTCGGTGAATTTGAAGAAAAATTTCAGGAAAAGAATCTTACCATGATGGTACATTTCGAGGATGAAGCCTCCGTGATTCGTGCTGACGGACAGAGAATGTGGCGTGTGCTTTCCAATATTTTCGGCAATGTTGTCAAATACGCCATGGAGGGGACGAGAGTTTATGCAGAGGTACGCAATAAGAACAAAAAAGTGATCTTTACTCTGAAAAACATCTCTGCACAACCGCTGAATATCTCCGCAGATGAACTTACAGAGCGTTTTATACGAGGAGATATTTCCAGAAACACAGAGGGCAGCGGCCTTGGTCTTTCCATTGCAAAGAGTCTGACAGAACTTCAGGGCGGCGAGTTCAAGCTGTTTGTGGACGGCGATTTATTTAAGGTTATGATTACCTTTGCAGCAGAAGGAAAAAAAGAGAAATAAAGAGCAGGAAAAGAGAAGGAAAAGGGACTGAAGCAGTTCCTTTTCTTTCTTTTGTTTGTTATAATAAAGACAATTAAGAATCAGGGCGAGAGGAGTAAAGGCGAAAATGATATTATACGAAATATATTTCAGTCCCACAGGCGGAACGAAACAGGTTGCAGATATTTTGAGCAGTCAATGGGACTGCGAAAAAGTGGAGATTGATCTTTCCAACTCCAGACTGCGTTTTCAGGACTATAAAATCAGGAAAGATGATGTCTGTATTGTGGCGGCTCCTGTGTATGGGGGACGCATTCCTATGATGGCAAGTGCGAATCTGAGCAGACTGAAAGGAAACGGAGCGAAGGCTGCTGCTGTGGCAGTGTATGGAAACAGAGCTTATGAGGATGCGCTTCTGGAATTAAAGGACGATCTGGAAGAGGCGGGATTTTGCTGTAAGGCGGGAGTTGCTGCCATTGCAGAGCATTCTATTGCCCGTCAGTTTGCAGAGGGAAGACCGGATCAGGAAGACAGGAAACAACTGGGACAGTTTGCTGAGAGGATTTATAGCATTTTTGAGGAAGAAGACAGGGAGAGTGTTTTGCAGCTTCCGGGAAATTATCCATACAAGGAATATAAAGTAATGCCGGCAGTACCAGAGGCAAATGATAACTGTACGTTGTGTGGACTCTGTTTGGAGCTTTGCCCGACAGGAGCGATATCATCGGTAAATCTGAAAACAGCAGATTCCACGAAATGTATTTCCTGTATGCGCTGTATTGCGGTGTGTCCGGAGGAGGCCAGGAGATTAAGCAGCTCTCTTCAGGAAATGTTTTCACAGAAGCTTTTAAAAGTCTGTGCAGAAAGAAGAGAAAATGAATTGTTCTGTCCGGTTCACGGAGAATAAGAGTATAAAAAATTTCAAGACAAGAATATAGAACAGGAGTCTTAAAACATGAAAAAAATCGTTTCAATGAAAACAGATACAAAAGGAGCAAGATTACAGAAACTGGCAGAGGAAATGGAGTCAGTGAAAATGGAATTTGCAGAGCTTGTAGATGAGTATGAGGAAGAAGGGGCTGATTCAATTGTTATGGACGCTCTTTCTGAGGCATTGGCTGCAGTTGATGATGCCATTGACGGGATGAGCGATGTGCTGGAGCGTATCTGAAAAATATTTCAATACATATGAAAGGGGAGGTTTCAGGCAGAGAAACTTCCCCTGATTCAAATACTATATCTGAATTTCTGTTTTTTGTTTTCGATACTTCGTCGGAGAATATCCCTTTAGTTTGTGAAAAAGTCTGCTGAAATAGAGCGGGTTATCATATCCTACAATTCTGGAAATCTCATTTACTGCATAATTAGTGGTTTACAGAAGAATCTGTGCATTGCTGATGCGGAGAGAGACAATAAACTGCATGGGAGTGGAGCCGGTATATTTTTTGAAATTTCGTATAAACCAGCTAACGCTCATATCTCTGGAAGCAGCATATTCCTCAATATTGATATCACGATTGTAATTCTCATGGAAACATGCGGCGGCAGCGCTCATTTCATATTCCAGTAAAGTACCTACAGGGAAAACACGCTGTTTATCTGAAAACCCATATTTGCGCAGAATATTTTTAACATCGCTTCTTGTGAAATGAATCCAGTAAACTTCTGTTTTATCCACACCATAGCATTCATATTTCTGAAATCTCAATATACAAGTTTGAAAAAAGAGATATCGCTTCTGGAAAAACATCATATTTTAGGGTTTGATGAAAACTTTTCCGATTCTGTTTTACACTGGTTCCTTTTGTGAAAGGATGAACAGGGGAAGACAGGAAGAAATGAAACAGAAAAAGCGGATGATATACGAAAAGAAGAAGGAGTTATTGTATGGACAAATGAAAATAATCGACTTAACACATACCATTACAGAAGATGTGACAGTTTATCCGGGGACAGAAACACCGAAGCTTCTTCCGGCAGTTATCCCTGTATAGACGATGAGGTGCTGAATTATATCATTGAGGGGAAGTATAAAGGAATCGGATTTGACGTAATCGGTCTTGACCCTATTGACGACGAAAATCTGACAAGGCATAAAAAACTCTTTGAAACCTGTGACATCGTAAATATAGAAAACATCAAAAATCTTCATTTATGTAAAAACGATCTTGTTAATTTCAGTTGTTGTCCGCTGAAGCTGAAAAACAGCGACGGAGCGCCTGTAAGGGCAGTTGCCTGGTGGTAGAGAGGTGTTTGGGGCTGTTTTTTTATACTGAAATATCGGGATATTTATGGTAAAATGTAGTTATCGAGATTTACAGCAGAAAGGGCTGTTAAAAGGAGGAGAGGGCGCTTATGAGTAATATCAAAAACGAACCAAAAATCAAAAACAAAATCATCATGGCAGTGCGAGAACAATTAGAACATCGCGCATTGTAGCTGTATCTTCTGCGGGACGATGCGAAAAAGCGGGGGCTTGACCCGAACGAATTTTCCAGTGCGGCGATTCGAAGATGCGGACGGATACAGGGAAAGAACCTTGTAAAAAAGGGAAAGACAACGAGTCTGAAAGGTTTGAAAAAAACATTGTTCACGAAGCCTGCGCAGTGGGTATTTGAAATGGATGTGTTGGAAAGCACAGATGAAAAGCTGTCTCTTGATTTTCATTATTGTCCTCTTGTAAAGGCATGGCAGAAAGCCGGATGCTCAGATGAGGAAATTGCAAAGCTGTGCGATATCGCCATGTGTGGCGACCATGGAATCGGTGAGAGATATGACAGTGTTTTGGATTTGTCGAAATGTATTGCAAAAGGGGACGACGTTTGTTCTCTGAGATATCACAAAAAATAGGAGGTATTTTGTATGAGCAGAAAAATTAAATGGGGTGTACTGGGAACGGCAGATATAGCAAGATGCTGTACAATTCCGGGAATGAAAAAGGCAGAGAACTGCTGCCTTTATGGAATTGCGGGACGGTCAAAGGATAAAGTAGATCGGTTCAAAAAAGAATTTGGATTTGAGAAGAGTTATTATTCTCTGGATGAAATGCTGGAGGATGAAAATATTGAGGCGGTTTATATTCCACTTCCAAATACCTTACATAAAGAATGGGTGCTGAAGGCTGCGGCGAAGGGAAAACATATTTTATGTGAAAAGCCATTATCCGGAACAGAAGCTGATGTAAAAGAAATGGTTGACGCCTGCGAAAAAGCAGGAGTTGTGTTTATGGAAGCTTTTGCATATCTGCACAGCCCTCTGGTTGCATCTGTAAAAGAAACGCTGGCTTCCGGTGAAATCGGAGAACTTTCTTTCATGGAATCAATCTTTATAACTCCGGGATATACGCCGGAAAACATCCGTGTACGCCGCGAGACACTTGGGGGTTCGGTGTATGATCTGGGATGCTACTGCACGAGCCTGATGCTGACACTGTTTGGAGAAGAGCCAAAAGAAGTCAAAGCAGTAGGACATTTTACAGACCAGCATATTGATGACTTTGCTTCCGCATATTTTCAGTTTGCTGAAAACAAAAGAGCCTGTATGGTATCAGGAATGTGCTCCCCGCAGAGGGGTGACCGTTTCTTCCTCTACGGAACAGAAGGAACCATTGAGGCTCCGGTTCCATTTAACGCAGATGGAGAACTGACCTATTATGTGAAAAAAGGTGATACCTGTCAGGAAATCCATGTCACTGCCAGAGATAATTACTGTCTGGAAGTGGAACAGCTCGGAAACTGCATCATAAAAGGAGAACAGCCGCACGTATCACATGAATTTTCCCTGCGAAATGCGCGGGTTATGGACAAAATTTTAAAAGAAATCGGATATTGAATAAGGAATTTATAAATATGAAATGGTTGATTATTTTGGAGGGAATCCTAGTTTGCTTTTTTCTTCTTTTACTTGTACGTGCCGGTATGTGCAGGCAGAGAGGGCGTAAGCTTTGCCAAAAGACAGCAAAAAATGTGATGCTCATGTCTCGCCATGATGTAGTTGCAGCAGAGGGAGAATGGAAATATCCTCCGTTTTCCGGACAAATTGCAGAAAACTGTATCTGGGGACGTGGCACAGTAGACACAAAAACACCGTTGTTTGCAGAGTTTTCTGCTCTGGAAGAACTGCTGAAAGACGGATGGAATCCGCCCTGCAACGTATACCTGGTTTCTTCTCATAATGAGGAAATTGCAGGGGATGGAGTTCCAAAAGTACTGAGCTGGCTGCAGGATAAAAAGATTACCTTTGACTGGATTTTAGATGAAGGCGGCGCAGTAATTGACGCGCCAATGAGCGGAATAAACTGTAAATGCGCAATGCTCGCCGTTCACGAAAAGGGACGTTATACAGTGCGGATAAAGGCTTTGCAGCAGGCTGGTCACAGCAGTCTTGCAAAGCAGGTAAAAACGCCGGCAGCGCGTATGGCAGGGCCTATCACAGAAATCGAAAAGAAAATATGTAGTGCTTTGGCGGGCTTTTAAAACACCTGATTCCTGCTCTGAATGCACAGGCAGGAGCCATGCTCGGAACAACCTGCACCTTTAAAAATCTTCAGCCAACACAGACAGGAGACTGTACTGCAGAGGTCTTTTTCAGATGCGTAAAGGAAGAAGACTTACAATCTGATTTAGAAGTATTTCGAAAGATTGCTGCAGAATATGAGATTGAAATAGAAGAGATTTTGGAGGATGAATACCATCGTCCGGCAAGCCTCACAAGCGAAGGATACCGCTTTATTAAATCCTGTGTAGAAGAGCAGTTTAACTATGCTGCCTGCGCGCCCTTCATTCTTCCGGCAGGGACAGACGCAAGACACTTCAGCGATTTAAGCGATGTAGTCATCCGTTTTGCCCCTATTGACATCAACAGCCAGCAGTATGCCTCAGTTCACAACGGAAATGAAAACATCGGGATGGATGCGGTGGCAAGAGCGGTAGAATTTTACAAAAATTTATTGAAAAAGATGTAGAGGGGGGAGAGAAGAAATATTAAAAAAAGCTGTTGACTCTGACGTTATGTCATAGTTTATACTATGCCTACCACAGAGAACGAGGTGAATGTAATGATGACAGTACATGAAGTAAGTAAAATATCGGGAGTAAGTATACGTGCTCTTCACCACTATGATAAAATAGGACTTCTGCCGGCCACAGAGGTCACAAATGCCGGATATCGGCTGTATGATGAAACAGCATTAGAACGGCTGCAGTATATTTTACTTTTCAAAGAACTGGAATTTTCCCTGAAAGAGATCAAAGCTATTCTGGACAGCCCGGATTTTGACCGGAACAAAGCATTAGAGCAGCAGATACAACTGCTTAAGCTTCGTAGGGAACATTTACAGAAACTAATAGATCTCGCCTGTGGAATAAAAGCGATTGGAGTAAAGCATATGAACTTTGAAGCATTTGATACAAGAAAAATGGATGAATACGCAAAACAGGCAAAAGAATACTGGGGAAAAACAGAAGCATATCAGGAATATGAACAGAAGTCAGAAGGGCGAAGCAGGAAGGATAATCATATGCTTAATGTCAAAATGATGGAGATTTTTTCAGAATTCGGAAAAATAAAAAATCAGAATCCTGACAGCGAAAAAGCGTTAGAGCTGGTAAAGGAACTGCAGGATTTCATCACAGAGCATTTTTATACCTGTACAAACGAAATTCTGCGGGGACTTGGCTCCATGTATTCAGGCAGTGAAGAATTTACCGCTAATATTGATAAAGCAGGAGGAGACGGAACAGCTGAATTTGCAGATAAAGCGATACAGGCGTATTGCGATAAGTAGGAGGGGTTATGAATATACAGATTTTTGGAAGTAAGAAGGATTTTGATACAAAAAAAGCGGAACGGTATTTTAAGGAGCGCGGAATCAAGGCGCAGTTTATCGATATGAAGGAAAAGGGCATGAGTAAAGGGGAATTTAATTCTGTTTGTCAGGCTGTTGGCGGATACCAGAAGCTGATTGATCAGAATTGTAAGGATAGGGATCTTCTTGCGCTGATTACTTATATTGCTGAAGAGGATAAAGTTGAAAAGATTCTGGAAAATCAAAAGATTATCAAAATTCCTGTTGTTCGTAATGGGAAGCAGGCAACAGTAGGGTATCAGCCGGATATTTGGAAGGGATGGAAATGAGTGAATGATGGGACATTTTTATTTTGTTCGCCACGGACAGACAGTGTGGAATGTTGAAAATAAAATTTGCGGGACTACGGACAGTCCGCTTACAGAATATGGGCGCGAACAGGCTCGGGAAACCGGACGCAGGATTATTGCAGAGGGAATTAAGGCAGATGAAATATTATACTCACCTCTTAGTCGAGCTGCAGATACAGCCCGGCTAATCTCTGAAATGACGGGAATCCCATGCAGAGTAGAACCAAGATTGATTGAGCAAAATTTTGGTAAATGGGAGTCTACGCCTCGTGACGGGCTGGACTTTAAGAAAGCCAAGGAATTTTTTGCCTGCAGCCATGAGGGTGGTGAATCTACACTTCGTCTGGCACAGAGAATCTATAATCTGCTCGATGACATTAAGGCAGAATCTGATGAAAAAACTTACATTCTGGTTGCACATAACGGAATCGCCAGAGTGGTACAGTCATACTTCACAGACATGACCAACGAAGAATATGCTGCATGGGGAGTGAAGAATTGTGCGGTGATTCGGTATGATTTCAGGGAGGCGTAGTCCATGAATTTTTGTATACAGACAGTACAGGGAGATATTACAAAGGTTGACGATCTGGAGGCGATTGTAAATGCAGCAAATAACAGTCTGCTTGGCGGTGGAGGTGTAGATGGTGCCATTCATCGTGCAGCAGGACCAGAACTCTTGGCCGAATGCCGCACATTACATGGGTGTAAAACCGGCGAAGCTAAGATTACAAAGGCGTATAAGCTGCCTTGTAAATACGTGATCCATACAGTTGGACCGATCTGGCATGGTGGAAATAATGGAGAGGAAAAGCTTTTGGAAAATGCTTACCGTAATTCCTTGCAGTGTGCTGTGGACAATGGTATAAAGACCATTGCATTTCCAGCTATTTCAACAGGTGTTTACGGCTATCCAGTGGATAAAGCGGCAATGATTGCTGTCAAAACAGTGAAAGATTTCTGTACCCAGAATCCAGGGAGGATTGAAATTGTGCGTTTTGTTTTGTTCAGCTCAGACGTGCGGAGGATATTTGATAGAGTAAAAGGACACTGTATATAAGGAGAAATCCTGTAATATGAAATAAGGCTTTGCTTTGTATATAATATAGTTACAAAATTGTATGTCAAAAGCGGGCGGGAATCCGCCCGTTGTTCTGACTTTTCACCATTAAAGCAACAGACTCCTCTGTTTTATTCTTTCAGAAGATCTTCGATTTTGGTCTTCATAACCTCAAATGCTACATTATTAAGTCCGCTGTTTACTACTAAATCTGCGTAACTTTTAGTTGGTTCTACGTATAAATAATGCATAGGCTTAACAGTAGTAAGATACTGGTCTATGATGTTTTCTATATTTCTGCCTCTTTCCTTTGTATCACGAAGTACTCGTCTTAAGATTCGCTCATCAGCATCCGCATCTACAAATATCTTAATATCCATAAGATCTCTTAAACGGCTGTCACAAAGTGTAAGGATACCTTCGATAAGAATAACCTTTCTTGGCTCAACGGTAATAGTGCTTTTTGCACGATTATGTTGGGAATAGTCATATGTAGGACAAATAATGCTTTGTCCTGATTTTAGCGCTTTTATATGCTCAATGAGCAGTTCCGTGTCAAAAGCATCCGGATGATCATAGTTGAGCTTTTTTCTTTCTTCAAAAGGCATTTCATCATGCGCTTTGTAATAGTTGTCATGATAGAGTATGGAAACTCGATCTCCAAAAGCATCCTTGATTCGGTTGGTAAAGGTTGATTTACCTGATCCTGTACCGCCTGCTATACCAATAAGAATAGGTTTCATGTTCTCCTCCTTAGGCAGTTTTTATATTCATACAAAGTATATCATAAAATACATAAAACGGGTATAAAAATCAATTTATTAATTGTACCTAAAATGCTTCACGAAAAATTGAATTTGTTGCAAATGTTATGGTATACTTACAATAATAAACTTGTGACGGAAAATGTAATCGCATGAAGAATATGAGGTAAATTATGCAAAGTCAATATATCAAAAGGGAATTTTCGATTTGCTCCGCTAATGTATTTGGAAGCAGCACTGGAGAGCATAGATAAAATGCCTCAGTCAACCTTTGATGAGTTGGATAAGGCTATTTGGAGAAGGTTTGATCGTAATATATATGTACCAATGCCGGAAAATGGACAGAGGAAAAAATTAATTGTCCGAGGGTTAGGGCAGAAGGTTTTGGAAATGGAAGATGCTGTTATACAAATACTGGTCGATGGAACCGATTCTTTATCAGCGGCAGATGTATGTAAAATGTGTGAACATATAAAACGAAGGACAATACTTTATCCGGAAGAAACCATAACGATGTCAGCACTTACAGAGTATTGTGAGTACACGGGGCTAAAGTCTAAAGAACAGAAAATAAAGTTATGTAAAGCATTAAAAAACAATGGAAAAAAATGACTGTGAAAAAAATATCAGAAATAACAGGTATTTCAAGTTCATCTGTTGATCGATATTTAAAGGAGCATTCCTGTAATTCATTAAAAGCGCCAATTGAATAAAAAAGAACCTCAAGGTATGATTGAGTTGCATCTTGGCGGATGTAAACAAAACAATCAAGCACTGGAGGTTCCAAATGAATTATACACAGAATGAAAAGATTGAGCAAGTAACAGATTCAACAATGGTTGTCGGAGTTGATATCGGAAGCCAGATACATTATGCAAGAGCTTTTGATAACAGAGGCCGCGAACTTACAAAACGTATTTTTTCTTTTCATAACGATCTGGAAGGGTTCAATTCTTTCAACCTTTGGGCTGAGACACTTAAGACTGAGAATAAAAAGACTGCAGTTCTGATCGGCTGCGAGCCAACAGGTCATTACTGGTTTGCGTTTGCGAAGTATGTAAATGATCATCAGAAAAGATTAGTAATGGTCAATCCATTCTCGGTTAAGAAGATCAAGGAACTTGATGATAACAGTCCAAAGAAAACAGATTCAAAAGATCCAAAAACAATCGCAAAACTAGTTGTGGATGGGAGATATTCAATCCCTTACATGCCAGAAGGCATTTATGCCGAAATAAGAGACCTGGTATACAGCCGTGACAGGATCATGAAGCAGCACAACATATCTGCAAACAGGATCCAGAGATGGCTTGCAATACATTTCCCGGAATATCTGGGATTATACACACGATTTGATGCAATAAGCGGCCTGGCAGTGCTTGAAAAAGCACCATTGCCAAAAGATGTGATCGCGCTTGGAGTAAATGGGATCCGAAAGATCTGGCATGATAAAAAGATGCGAGGCAGAGGAATTACTGAAGATAGGGCAAAGACCCTGGTTGAAGCTGCGCACACCAGTGTTGGACTTGACGGAGGGATTGGAACAAAAAGTGAATTATATATGCTGCTTGAAGAGCATCGCTTATGGACTTCGCAGTTAGAAGCCGTCAATAAAGTACTTGAGGAAATGATCCTAAAAGTACCACATGTGGAGAAGTTACTCGCCATTAAAGGAGTAGGGAGCATCACAATAGCAGGATTCATAGCTGAGGTAGGTGATATCAGACGCTTTGATTCACCGAAACAGATCCAGAAGTATGCAGGACTGGAACTGGTAGAAAATAGTTCAGGAAAGCATAAAGGAAGGACGAGAATCAGCAAACGCGGGAGAAGGAAACTCAGAAAGATCCTGTACCAGGTAATGGTACCGCTGCTTGCAAGAAACAAGGAGTTCCGTGGAATCTATGATTACTATGTAACCCGTGTAAAGAATCCGCTGAAACGAAGGCAGGCAATGGTTGCCGTCAGCTGTAAGTTGATCCGAGTGTTTTATGCGGTATTAACAAAAGGTGTGGAGTATGACAGATTTAAAATGATGTCAGATATCCACCGAAAAAGCGACATAATAGTTGCCTGAGCAAAAAGTACTGTAAACAGGAAAGCGTCCGCCATCAATGGTGCTGTGAAACAGGAATGCAAAATATATAAGACAAAGTAGAGCCAGTAGCTGCATTGACATTTTCTATAGGGCAACGACCCTGCTAAAGGAGCATGAGCAGCACCCAACTATGGATAAGCAGAACGAAGGGTACGCCCAGAAGGGCACATAGATTAATGAGTGGAAATCTCATCCAGTAAGATGTAGCCGCATCACTGGTAGCGAGTTTTGGGGAGGCAGAGGTAACAATGCTTCTTAAGTGTAAACAGTTAGGAAATAGGGCTGAAAGTGATTGAGCACCGAAATCTACGTAACCCGTAGGTCGACGTTTTCCTTCGAACGGAAGACAACATATGTACATCTGCTAGGGTTAGGGTGTATATACTACGGCGGTGTCTGAGAGCCAGCCATGTTTTACAATGTCCGTGTGTTACCTGGGGAGAACCTATACTCTCCTGATTTATCAGGTATGATGTACGAATGAGAAAAGGAAATCAAAAGGGGTATAGGTAGTCGGATGGCCGAATAGTACCAGTGAAGGTGGGTAATGCCACTGGAGGGAAGTCGAGAACGGATAGAGCATATCCAGCCACACGACATCATATCAAAAGGGAAACATTATCTGCACTCAGAGGTAGAAACAATAATGATAACGAAACTGGCGAGAATCTCAGAATTATCTAAACAGAATCCCGAAATGAAATTCAATTCAATCGGGCATCTGATAGACTATGACTTGCTAAAAGCTTGCCATAGCAAAATGGATGGCAGTAAGGCAGTTGGCATCGATGGAATGTCCAAAGATGAATATGACTGCAATCTTGATGACAACTTGAAGGGATTGGTAGAAAGACTAAGAAATAAAAGTTACCGTCCTAAACCGGCACGCAGAGTAGAAATACCAAAAGAGAACGGAAAGACCAGACCTCTTAGTATTTACTCATACGAAGATAAACTGGTACAAGAAGCGTTGAGGGAAGTGCTGGAAGCGGTTTTCGAACCACATTTCTATAATATCATGTGTGGATTTAGACCAAACCGAAACTGCCATGGAGCTATACGACAATTAAATGACATGATTGAAGGCCAGAAGACAGATTATATATTAGACGCTGATATTAAAGGGTTCTTTGACAATCTGAATCATGACTGGATTATGAAATTTATATCTTCTCGAATTACAGACCCGAATATCCTACGGCTTGTAGAGAAAGTGCTCAAAGCAGGGATTTTCAAGGATGGTGGATTTTATGTTGATGATTTCGGTGCTGGACAGGGAAGTGTGTGTTCTCCAATAATTGCAAACATATATATGCACTACGTGCTGGTATGGTGGTTTAACGAGAAGATAAAGCCGATGATGAAAGGATACTGTGACATAGTAGTCTATGCTGATGATTTTGTATGCTGTTTTCAGTACAAACGGGAAGCAGAAATCTTCTATGAACATCTTAAAAGTAGAATGAAATACTTCGGTTTATCTCTGGAAGAGTCGAAGACACGTCTTATCTACTTTGGCAGATTTGCAGAACATAATCTCGCCAAGAATGGAAAGAAGCCAGGAACATTTGACTTCCTCGGATTTACCCATTACTGCTCCAAAAGCAGAAATGGAAACTTCAGAGTTAAGCATAAAACCGCAAGCAAGAAATTCAGAAAGAAATGTAAGCAGATGAATATCACAATTCGCGATATGAGATTTGAAAAGAAGAAATACATCATTACTAAAGTGAACCAGATACTGACAGGGTACTACCACTATTATGGTATAACTGATAATTATCAGATGATGGACAACTTTCGAATGAGGGTAATAAAGATTCTTTTCTTCTGGATGAATAGGCGTAGCCAAAGGAAAAGCTATACATGGGATGGATTTAATCAGTTCCTAAAAGAGCACCCAATAGTGAGACCTCATATATATGTAAATATCTACGGATAATCTGAGGCATTAGTGTCGTGAAGAGCCGTATGCCTTAATTGGGCACGTACGGATCTGTAGGGGGGCATCCAGTAATGGGTGCGTCTACCTGACAATTTAGGACCCGTCAGAGGATGGTGATCCTGGTAGACATGAGAGGTTAGTTACTGTAGGTGGATTTGGGAAACAGGAAGGCCTTCATAAGAAGAAACAAAGACGTTTTATTTCTTGTACCTAAAATCATCAGAAATGGACTCCATGAAGTCACTTCATATCCAGAAAACTCTATTTTGTAGATATATGTAACTTATTAACTGTTCAGCAAAGTCAGTAAAATCAAGGATTTTTGTTGAACATGCACTAAAAAGAATAGAGAGTTTTAATGTCTGATAATAAAGTATGGGATATAGAAGTACTTTTAGAAGATGAAGTATTTGATTATGTAGAGTATGCAGTTAACTCATGGAGAGAGTGGATTGCAAAAACTATGAATGAAATCGAGAAGATTGAAATGAAAGAAGTAAAGTTACTTACATATTTCTCGATTATGGAAATGATGGCACAAGAATATGATAATTTTCCATCTAATAAATTGCAGGATTCATTTACAAAATTTGTTGTGAAGTTTCAAAATAAGTACGACTTTTTAGAAGCAGTGGATCCGATTACTTTATTTTACAGAGTGGAAGATATTGTTGTTCCAAAAGTGAATTTGAACAATTTAGTCGATGGTGAAATATATTTACCAAAGTCAAAACATATCTCTGATAAAGTACTGGAAATAGAAACAGAGCTTATTGCTAAGAACGGGAAAGAATATGCGCATAAGAGATTAAAAGAACATCGTTATGTCGATTTACTGTATCGAATGAGATGCCGATTATCTCATGAGTTTTCCGCACCTCATATCTCATTTAGTAAAGTTATAAATGAGCCAAGTTACATAAATTGTTCAAGGCAATATGTAAGCAATGGCAGATTAGTTAATGATGCTGTCTGGCAATTACGATTTCCGGTTGGATTCGTGAAAGATTTATGTTTGAATTGTCTTGAAAACTATTTGGATTATTGTTTAAAAGAGCATATACCACCAAATAAAAACAATGGATTGGATCGAAAGTGTGAATTGTCATGGTATAGCCGTTAGGAGTTAGCATGGGAGAACTGACAGAATATGAACGTTTAATTAGTATTAGAATTATGCAGGAAGATGCAGAATCAATATATTCTTTGTTGAAAACTGAAAGAGATTCTATTTTTGCAATGGAAATAATACCTTATTATGCATTGTTTGTCCACTCATGTCAAGAGTACATGGGAGAGAATTTATTGCCTGAATCAATAGCGAAAGATTTAAAAGATATTCGCAACCATATAAAGACATATGCAGATGGTTTTGGCAAGTCTCAAAGACGAGTATCAACTGTTGATGATGCACAAGATAGGGTTTTTAAAGAACAACTTAGATTTGAATTTCTGAAAAAAATAAATGTTCATTTGAATTTAGGAACGTACTGGACTGAAGAAAGACAGGTAATCGGTAATACTCAGCAATTAGCAGATTTTTTGTCGGTAGAGAGTATGTTTGACTCTAAGATAAAGGAGAAGAATTACCAAATGGGTTACCATATAGGCTCATTTGTTGCCTCATTTAGAGATGGATTAGCGGATTCTTTGAGTTACCCTGTTATCGAAAGAAAGCGCCAATTGATCTCAATTAACTATTATTGCGATATAAACACAAATAAGAAAAATAATTTGCTTTCAAAAGGTCAAAAGAAGGAAATAAATTTATTCTATTTACATTTATTATGCAGTATGAATTTCGTTAAATACATATTGAGGCCTCTGTTCCAGGATGGAAACATATGGACTTTTAGGGTGGAATATATCGTTTCTTATTACACATTACGTGCGTTGGAACGTTTAAAAAACTACACTGAAAACAACAAAGATATAACTATTGAGACCAAAGAAATCCACGATATTCTTAAACAGGGTGAATTATTATTTACGACAAAATTACGTAATTGTATGATGCATTATAATCTTGAAAATGCAGGAGTAATATCTTTCGAAAATATTGATAAACCATTTTATGGAATTATTGAAAACTGTTTTGATGGAAAGAGTTATCAAGAATATTTAATAGAATTACATAGATTATCTGATATGATAATCGACTTTTTAAATAACCAATTTGATTTTTTCGATGTGAAGTTAGAAAGATTGTAAAGTAAAGGAGAGCAACTATGAGCTACGATTATTCCGAAAATATACTTGTTCAAGAAAGTGCCGGTAATCTGCTCCGTGATGAACTGGGCTGGGATGTCCGGTTTGCTTACAATACAGAAATATTAGGGAAAAATGGCACTTTCGGCAGAGAAAGCTACAAAGATATATTGCTGTACCGCTATTTCCGTGAAACATTGAAAAAGCTGAACCCATGGATAAACGATAGCCAGATTTCTGAAGCACAAAAGCTTTTGGAAAACAGACTTTCTACATTTTCTCTGTTACAGGTAAATGAAGAAAAATATTTTCTAATTCGTGACGGTATTCCTGTAACTGTGAAGAAACCAGATGGACAGACAGAGACAAAGAAAGCTTCTGTAATTGATTTTCAGAATCCGGAGAATAACTACTTTCTTGCAATCAAAGAATTGAAAATCCATGGCGATTTATACCGTCGCAGAACAGACATTGTGGGCTTTGTAAATGGTATTCCATTGCTGTTTGTGGAACTGAAAAAGAACACTGTTGATGTTCAGAATGCATACGATGATAATTACACAGATTATCAAGATACCATACCTCATTTGTTCTATTACAATGCGTTTCTTATGCTGTCCAACGGTACAGAAGCGAAAGT
>JAUNOY010000028.1 GCA_030536995.1 Eubacteriales bacterium | reverse complement strand
TTTGTGATGCGATTAAGAGAATGGATACCCTCTACTTCTCATTTTCAATCTTTTCCTCCTTATGCGACAATCAGCGCCATCAGATAAAAAGGCGTTATCTCTTTTCCTGTTTCTTCCTGCGGCAGGATTTCTATTTCAATTGTATGTGAACCTTTTCTCCCATGATGGAGTACAGATTCCAGATACAGGCAGTCTCCCCAATCTTCCTCAAAATTCCCGTCAAGGAGAATTGGATTTTCCCTGTTTTCGTCAATAACAAGCTGCGCTCTGCAGGAGGGTCTTGAAACCGTTTTTCTATATTGTACGGCAATACAGGATACCCCCTTCTCTGTTCCATCCTTCCCAAGCTCAAAGCTTATTTTTTCACCTGCTTTTTTTCCAATCCATCCATTTTTGAAACAATCAAGATGTCCTGTTTTTTCTTTTGTATCTGCACGAAAACCTGTTAATTGAGGCGAGCACTCCCGAATAGTAAGAAGCTTCGCATTTTCATATGCATTCTGTGTCATTGGATTTGGAAGCTCATTATTGTCCTCTTCCGGCTCTGCTCCCTTTTCCATTTCTTCCTTTATTTTTTCCAAAAATCTGATCACTTCTTTTGCAACCAGTCCATGTCCAAAATCATTGGGATGAAGATGATCAGGCGTCAATTCTGATTCTGCGTAAATCCCTTCCTTCACCTTCTCATAAAGGGTATCCTTCATACTGATGTGAGGAATCTGATACCAGTCCCCCACTGCATTGTGGTATTCCTGTGCATTTTTACCCGTATCATAAAACACATTATTTAAGAGAACGACAGCCGGCTTTGACTGCCATCCCACAATTTTTCGAATCACGCCTTCATATGTTTCCTGAAAAAAATCATTCGCCTCATCATTGACACAAAAATCCACCATCACAAAATCCGGCTGATACATCAACACATCTCTCACAGCCCGTGCAGCGCCATAATGAGAAGTTGTCCCTCCTATTCCTCCATTTACATAGTGAAATTCTGCCTTTGGAAAACTGTCCTTCCACCATGTAAAAACCCGACGGGCATAAGTATTTTCCGGATTTTTTGCCAGACTTCCCTGAGTAATAGAGCCTCCAAGAAACCCTATTGTCAGTTCTTCTCCCCTGTCTGCTCTCTTCATTAATTGCAGCAAACGGCTGCTGTTTTTTACTGTCATGTTCTCACCATCCTTCAATTCCCAGACTGATAATATATTGCGAAAGCTCCTGCGCCATTTCTTCTGCCTCCGATATTCTCAAATGTCCAGGCGTTCCTTTTCCATTTCTGCGAAACAGATATTGTGTGATTTTTTCATCTTTGAGCATTTGGACAACTTCTCCGATTCCACGATCCCAGGCAGTTTCATGATTCAACAATGTAGTACAACAGATAATCCATGCACAGGGATATTTTTCTCTCAGCTTTATGAGAAATTCTCCATATTTTCTTCTCCACTTCCCTGCCAATTCACCTTCATAATCATCCTTCATGAAATCCACCGGATGACTGTCATTTTGTCCGATTGCTACAATCACAACATCGGGAGTATAAGATGAAAAATCCCAGCTTTTAGCTTTTCCAAGCTGTGGATTATACTGAATTTTATCCCAGATTTTCTCCATTCCCACATATTTTGGCTCACAGAACCACCCTGTTTCATCCATCAGGGCAATACCTCCCTGTGCAATATCATGAATCTGGGCATCCAGTTTTCTGGCTGTCATCCATGCATATGAATACCAGCTATTTGAGTATTCTCCGTTGTGAGGCGGATCTTCTCTTTCTGTAAAATTCACCGCCTCTGATACTTCACCTGCGGATACGGAATCTCCATACACTTCTATTCTGCGCTGCGGTATTTTCAGTGACGGAAGAAGTTCTTCTCCCTCTGAAATTTCAACGCCCATAAACGTAAGTTCATGACAGGAATCCTGTCTTTTAAACAGACATACTTCATGAAACTCTCTCTCCTTATGTACTACCGGAATTGAAATCTCACAATATCCTTCTTCAGGAAGTCGAATCGATGTCTGTTCTCCATCCAGAATACATCCAAGATAATTATCCCAGTATGCCTTATGATTTTTCACCCGTATTCTCAGCAAATTTCCGGAAAACCGGAACTTCACTGAAGTACATGGAAAAACCCAGACCGGAGCTTTTTTATTCTCCCAGTCTATTCTTCCCATATATGTAAATCTCTTATCATCAGCATCAATCCTCATCATTTCTCTCTCCGCTTTTTATTCCCTTTCAAGCAATTTCAGATTCTTCTGAATCAATTCACAGCGCTGCTTTACACAGTCCGGAGAGCGATGCGGATCCTGAGGCGTTTCAAAGAGATAGTCTTCCAGTTTATCAATGGTCGTCGTCGCCACATGCATTCTGGTGTCACAGGAAGCATAATAAATATAAACATCTCCATTTTCTCTGGCAATCGCTCCATTTGTAAACACCACATTCGAAACATCCCCTACTCTTTCATCTCCAAAAGGAACCAGAAATACACCGGATGGCTCTGCAATAACCCTTGACGGATCTTTTAAATCCGTGCCGAATACATACAGAACATATCGAAGTCCTGCCGCCGTATTACGCACACCATGAGCAATATTAATCCAGCATTTTTTTCCTTTAATCGGCACTGCACCAGCACCGTTTTTAGATTCTGTCAGCGTATGATAAATTCGTCTGCTGATAATTTTTTCTTCATCAATCACTGCATGTTTAATATCCTCACACAGTCCAAAACCAATTCCTCCGCCGCTTCCGGTTTCAATAAAACCATCCATTGGTCGTGTATAAAAAGCATATTTTCCATCTACAAATTCCGGATGAAGACATACATTTCTCTGTTGAGGCGACTGCAGTGTTTTCAGATTATCCAGTCTCTCCCATGTTTTCAAATCTCTGGTTCTGACAATTCCTGCCTGCGCAATCGCCGCTGACAAATCAGAAGTTGTGGTATCTTTACTCTCTGAACAGAATACACCATAAATCCACCCATCCTCATGTCTGGTCAGACGCATATCATATACATTTGTCTCCTCCGGGCAGGTATCCGGCAGTACCACCGGATAATCCCAGAAGTGAAATCCATCCACTCCATTTTCGCTTTCCGCCACTGCAAAGAAAGACTTCCTGTCATTCCCTTCTACACGAACAACAAGATAAAATTTTCCATCCATTTCTATTGCTCCGGAATTCATAACTGCATTGATCCCCAGACGCTCCATAAAATACGGATTTGTCTCGGCATTTATATCATATCTCCAGTGAACCGGCGCAAAATCACGGGTCAGAACCGGAAATTCATAACGATCATAAATGCCATTATAGAAATCTGTTTTTCTGTTTTTCCGCTCTGTTAATCTGTCAACCTTTGCTTTTTCCACATAATACTGACTATGAATCATCCCTTCATCCTCCTTAATACTTCCATACACATTCTTCCGTTATGATACGGACATTTCCATGGCTCTACCACAGGTTTTTTCACCGGAATATGATTTTCTTCCACACACCAGAACCATTCAGAGCCCTCTCTTTTATCAATCAGATACGCTTTAATATATTCCCAGATATCCTTTGCTGCCTCCAGATATTTTTCCCTTCCGGTAATCTGATATCCATTCAAAAATCCTACCACAGCCTCTGCCTGCACCCACCAGACCCGGGTCGTATCATCCTTCCCCTTTTCACACTCATTCATCAGAGAATGATCCCTATACGCTCTCCTGTAAATATTTTCTGTAATTTCTGCCGTAACAGGAGAAATCTTTTCTGTGTAAGCTCTGTCACCAAGTACCTCAAGCCCTCTGTCCATCAGCCACGCAGTTTCAATATCATGGCCGTAGGAATAAAGATCGATCAGAGAATTCCAGGTTCTGTCGAAGAAAACCTCCTGTCTTCCAAGCTCTCTGTTATACACCTTATCCGTGAAAACATCTATCATAAAACGCAGCCTGTCAGCCGTTTTTTTATCTTTCGTTACCCTGTAAAATTCCGTATAAGCCTCAAATACATGAAGCAGAGTATTCATAGTCTTTTCTGCAAGCACTCCGTTTTCCGACAGCTTTTCGTTACTCATTGGGTGAAAGTTCCGATCAAAAGCTTCCAGATATCCAAATTCATCTGTACATTTTTCTTCTATAATTTTCTGAAGAGCGCGGGCAATTTGAATCGCCTGCTCATCTTTTACGGCATCATAATAGGATGAAAGCGCATAGATCGCAAATGCCTGATTATATGTATGCTTTGTTGTATCCAGAGGCTTTCCATCGCAGGTTACAGACCAGTAAACGCCTCCGCATTCCCGGTCAAGACATTTATCTCTCAAAAAATTATAGGCATGTTCTGCATCTCTTTTTAAGTTTTCATCTCCCAGAAGCATATAAGCATTGGAAAAAAACCAGAGAATTCTGCTGTTTAAAATACATCCCTTTTCATAGTTTTTTTGTACCCTCAATCCAAAATCCATATATCCATAGTAACCGCCGTGTTCCTCATCACGAAGACCTTCCCAGAATGGAATCAGTTTCTTCCTCAAATGTTCTTCTATTTCTTTTACAAACATCCTAATCTCCTCCTGTCCCTTTTAAAAAATGCCTCCGGCGCGGGTATTTCTCCGGAGGCATCTATTTAGATACAACGATTCTTTACTTCATTACGCCCGACACATAACTGACATTTGGCTCTCTTCCGGAGAGTCTATCTTCTGCCTGTTTCCGTATCAGACTGCCTTACTACACTGTGCTCTTTAATATAATCAATTACTTCATCAAGCTCTGTAAACGCAAGTCCCACATAGGTATCAGCAGCCCCATAATAGATTGCAATTCTTCCTGTTTCTGCATCATGGATTGTAGCGCACGGGAAGCATACATTTGGAACAAATCCCCGTTCTTCGTACCATTCCTCCGGTGTAAGGAGGAAATTTTCACAGCGATATTTCACAACGGATGGATTGTCAATATCGAGAATTGCACCGCCAATACTATACACAAGACCATTGCAGGTTCCCGTCACACCATGATAGAAAAGAAGCCAGCCTTCATCTGTTTCAATCGGAGCTGCACCTCCTCCTATTTTTACAGATTCCCACCATTCCGGAGATTTTCCCATTACATGTCTGTGTTTTCCCCAATAAACCATATCCGGACTTTCAGACACGTAAATATCTCCGAAAGGTGTGTGACCGCTGTCGCTGGGGCGTGACAGCATCATGAAATTCCCATTTATTTTTCGTGGAAAAAGCACTGCATTTCTGTTAAATGGAAGAAATGGATTTTCAATTCTTGTAAAGGTTTTGAAATCCGTTGTTTTTGCCATTCCGATTCCGGCGCCGTAGCAGTCCTGACACCACATCATATAGTAGGTATCCTCAACCTTTACAAGTCTGGGATCATATGCGTAAACAGGCATAAAGGAATTTCCGTCTTCATCCACAAAGTTTATTTTTTCCTTTTCAAATTCCCAGTGAATCGCATCTTCACTGTGTCCCAGATAGATATGAGGAATGCCGTTAATCTGTTCTCCGCGGAAAACACCGATAAATTTACCCTCATAAGGAATTACTGCACTGTTAAAAATACGCGCTACATTTTCTACCGGATTACGCCCGATAATCGGATTTTCGGAATATCTCCAAAGAGGCATCCATTCCTTACTTTCTGCCGGTCTGTCCTGCCATGGCATATTTGGAACTGCCGGTCCGATAATCTTATATTTACTCATAATTGTTTTCTCCTAACATAGTTTATATCAGCCTTTCACTGCACCTGCCGCCATACCACTGTAAACCTGCTTCTGGAAAATAAGAAACAGAATCAGAATCGGAATAATCGTGATAATAACACCTGCACAAATATAGTTATACTGATTTCCATATGGACCTGTAAATCTGTAGAGAGCTGTGGAAATCGTCTTCAGTTCAGGCGACTGTAAATACAGATTCGACATATAATATTCGTTATAAACACCTACACCTTTAAGAACTAACGAAGTCACAATTGCAGGCTTGAGAAGCGGAAACAGAATCTTGAAAAACACTCCAAAATAAGTACATCCATCCATAATTGCGGATTCATCCAGAGAAACCGGAAGATTTTCAAAAAACTGCAGGAATATATAAATAGAAATAATATCTGTTCCCATAAGAACTATCATATATCCGTAAAGATGATTGATAAATCCCAGCGAATACATAATTTTATAAACAGTTACCTGTGTTGCAATACCGGGAATCAAAGCGGCAAACATAAACAGATTCTGAATCACCGCGTTTCCTTTGAACTTAAAACGATTCAGTACATAGGCAAGCATCGAGCCTATAAATACAGAAGCTGTCAAAACCACAACCAATACAATCGCCGTATTAAGAAATCCCCGAAGCATATTCGCTTCCTGAAAAGCAACCTTGAAATTCTCGAAATTAAAGAAAGATTCCGGAAGCTCCAATACAGAAGTAGCATTATACTCATCCGTTGTTTTAAATGCCGTCAGCACACAGACACAGACGGGAAGCAGAGATATAACAGCCGCTCCAATCAGCATAAAATATTTAAAAACATTGAACAGTGCTGATAATGGTGTTGTTTTTGTTTTCAGCATTATACTCTTCCTCCTCTCAAGGATTTTCCGGCTGCTTTTTTTGCAGCTTTTTCTGCTTTTTTACGTTTTCTTACTGCTGCTCTTGATTCATCTGAAGTTCCATCGTCAAATGCATATTTAAAGAACAGCTTCTGAGCCACTGTACAGATGATAATGATTCCCAGAAGAACGATTGCCATTGCACAGGCAAGTCCTACCTTCTGATTTTCATGAGCAAGACGGTTCATAATAACAAAATATGTACCGGTTCCCATTGTTCCGTTTGTAATAACGTATGGAGGTTCAAAAGCGCTTAACGATCCGCTGATTGAAAGAATCAGATTCAGTACAACAATAGATTTGATGCTTGGAAGAATAATATAACGGAACTGATGCCATTTATTCGCTCCATCCAGAGAAGCCGCCTCATAAAGGTCTGTATCCACAGACATCATAGCCCCTAAGAATAATATCATGTTTTGTCCTGTATAACGCCATACCGATGTCGCCGCCAGTGACATATTGTTTATACTTTTATCCTGTAGCCACATGGGAATATTTTCCGGATTCATGCCAAACATCTGCAAAATGGAGTCAAGGACAAAACCTCTTGCATAGAAAAATTTAAAAATGAATCCGACAGCAATACCGCAGATCAGATATGGGAAAAACATAGCTCCCTTGAAAAAAGAAGAACCTTTTGTCTTAAACACCATTAAAGTAGCAAAGAACAGAGCAAGCGCAAGCTGTATCACAGCGCCGCCCATATAGTAAAGACTCACAAACAGAGACTTAAAGCACTCGCTTCGTTTAAAAACATCTATATAATTATCCCAGCCCACAAAGGTTCTTGGACCTGTATATTTCATTTTAAAGAAACTAAATTCAATCATTTTAAAAAACGGTAAGTAAGTAAATACAAAAAGCAGAAGAAGTGGTACAAACATAAACGTAAGAATTACAATCCACTTCTGTCCTTTTCTGCTTTTAAGCCATTTCATAAAAGGCATTCTGGTTTTCTGCATCGAAATTCCCTCCTCTTATAAAAAGGGCGGCCGCCAGAAGCAGCCGCCCCGCTCTGTTAATTTATTTTCATATTCAGCTTTTGTTACTCGGTCACTTTAATCCCCAGACTCTCCTGTGCATCAGACCATTTCTCATTCCAGGTATCCATTAATTCATCGAGAGTTGCTGATTCATAAAGCGCTGCTTCAAGAATTTCACAGTCCGGATAATCGTTGTTATTGATTCCAACTTCACTTTCATTATTCACATCATTAAAATATGTTTCTTCTCCCTCTTTCGCAGGATTGTCCGCCAGAAGTTCTACACCCTCGAAATCAGCCAGTGCATCCGGAAGATCTCCTGATTTCAACGCCGGAATACTTCCTTCATATTCATAAATCGGAGATTCTTCAATAAGCCATTTCAGATAGAGCATTGCCGCTGTCTGATTTTCTTCAGAGGCTTCTTTATTGATTCCAAACGCATAGTTTCCGCCAGCTCCTGCATACTGTTTTCCATCAACTGAAATAGGAAATGGCATATAACCGACATCTTCCGGGGTATCCCCTGCATCTTTACACTGGTTTACCGCCCATGAGCCAAGTACCATTGTTGCGATTTCACCTTTGTTAATCATATTCTTGGAAGATTCCCAATCACTGCTTGCCGGATCCTCCTCTACAAGCTTTCTTGCCACAGATTCATACATTGTATAATAAACTGCATAAGGCCCTGTCATATCGTCACGTTTTGCAAATGGATTTTTTGTATGAACAATGGTGTTATTCATGAAGTCTGCATCGCCGGTTGCCGCTACGCCAATATAGGCATCCCATGCTCCCATCGGCCATCCTGCCGCAAAGTTTGTATAAAGAGGAATCGCATCCGTATTATCTTTAATTTTCTGCAGATCCTCCAGAAATTCGTCCGGTGTCTTCGGAAGCTCTTCGATTCCCGCTTCTTTCCAGATTCTCTTATTGTAAACAACTCCGCTGGCTGTTCCGCCGTTGGCAATTCCATATACTGTTCCGTCAAAACTCTTATCCTGTACGAAATTGTACGTTTCATCCAGAGTTTCAAAATCTCCAAGCGGTGTAAAATAAGTTGATAATTCATTTTTAGCCACACCTGTAGGAATAAAACAAAGCTCTCCCCAATCTCCTGTTGTGAGGCGAAGATTTAAAGACTCTTCGTAATCTGTAATTCCCTCATATTCAACTTTAATGTTTGGATACAGCTCCATGAACTGCTCTGCATATCCTTTATATACCGTATCAACGATATCTGTTCTATTTGTCAGTACCTTAACAGATGCTTCCAGATCTTTATAATCTTCCCCTACTTTAATCTGATCAATCGTAGGAACACTTCCCTCTGCTGCTACATTAACTGCCGGAATTGCAGTAACAGCAATTGCTGCTGCAAGACTGATTGTCATTACTTTCTTTTTCATGCTCATAATTTTTTCCTCCTTTTTCTTAATTTTAATTTATGTGCATTCATTTATTTAAGTTAATTATATTTTAACATAGTTAACTTAAATTTCAAGTGTAAATCACTTAAATTTTTATTTATGTTAGTTTTGTGAAATATTTAAGTAAATCATTTGGTAATTATATACAAAAAATCTTTTCACTTGTTTTCCACCCTATAAGACGCAACAATTAATTATTAGTCTTTATATTAAGTCTTGTAAGTTAATTTTACAAAAAAAAGACAGAATAAACCCTTTCGATTTATTCCATCTTTTTTCCGTTTATATGTTCATTTACAAACGTACGCTTTCCTTTTCAACAATATGTCCTGATACTACGTTCAGCCCTCTTCCCGAATTCGGATTACGAAGCTGTTTCAGAACTTTTTCAAGAGCAATTTTTACCATAGCTCTCATATTCACTTCATATGTTGTCACTTTTTTATCCTGAAGCCCCGGATACAGATAATTGTCAAAACCAACCACTGAAATATCTTCCGGTACACGGTATCCTTCTTTCTCAAGCTTCTCAATCAGAAACGCTGCTACAAGGTCGCAATTGCACACAAACGCCTCCGGCATATGTTCCGGGAGAGCAAATCCCACTTCGCCTCTTGCATCCCTGTCCTCAATCAGCCATTCTGCAGGCAGTTCCTGTCCATGCTCCAATAAGGATTTGTAAAAACCGCAATACCTGTCCATAATACTGCTTGTCGCATGAATCGAACCAATATATGCCAATTTCCTGAACCCTTTGTCAAAAAGATACTCCGTCAGAAGATACATTCCATAAAAATCATCTGTTACCACGGCATCCTTAGCCAGAGTATAATCATAGAAATCCAGAAATATCACAGGGATATCTGTTTCGTTTTTCAGGAAACGGATGTAATCCCTCTCAATTTCTCCCATAATAATAAGACCTTCCACTGTATTTTCATCTACAAGACGGGGAAGAATCAGATTTTCTTCTGCCTCATGCTTCAAAGCCTCCACAGCTACCATACAGTTTTTGTCCATAGCAATCAGAGAGAGTTCCCTGTACATTTTCCAGTAAAACGTGTCCGCTCCCCCAAGAAAACGCTCTGAAATAAGTACCCCGATGTTTTTCAGACTTCTGGTGCTTTCTCTCTTTTTCGCCGCCGTTATCTGCTGATATCCCAGTTCCTCTGCAACTGCCAGAATTCTGGTACGCATTTCATCGCTGACACCTTTTTGCCCGGAAAGCGCATTGTGAACCGTCACCGTACTCACACCCACACGCTGGGCAATGTCAGCCATTCTTACTTTACCCATAGTCCTCTCCATTTCTCTTTAAACTCAATGATACTCTTCCGTTTTTACAAAATGATACAGCCTGCTTCTGAAATCTCCTGTCAGAGCTTCCATCAGAAAGCCCATCTTCATAAGCCTTTCTCCGCTATATGTTTTCTTTGTTCCCTCAAGACGGTAAAGCGCGTTCGAATCAAATCCCTGAAAATATATTTTCCGGCTGTGCCGGTTCGCTCCGGCCAGAACCTGAACATACGTTACCAGCACCTCACTTTTATCTTTCGCAGCTACAGCCCAGCAATCATAACTGTTATTTTCTCTGTAAGAGGCGATTCTGTAATAATCCCCCTCGCGAATCAGTTCATGATACTTATGATACATTTCCGTCTGCCGCGGAATCATGTCTCTGTCTTCCTGCGGGATTTTTGTGATATCAAGCTCATATCCGAATGTTCCGGCAAGAGCTACATGCCCTCTTGTTTCAAAAGGCGTCACACGGCCAACTGCATGGTTCGGGCAGTCGCTGACATGCGCTCCCATTGCAGAAAGAGGATAAATAAACGCCGTTCCTTCCTGAATTGCCAGACGTTCTACTGCATCTGTATCATCAGAGCACCAGATTTGCGGACTGTAATAAAGCATTCCCGGATCAAAACGTGCTCCTCCGCCTGAACAGTTCTCAAGAAGAAGGTTTGGAAATTCTGTTACCAGCCGTTCCTGCATCCTGTAAAGGCCAAGTACATAGCGATGGAAAAGTTCCTGCTGACTTTCCCTGTCAAGCCAGGAGCTTCCAAGGTCGCTGAGCTGACGATTCATATCCCATTTCACATAAGCAATATTTGCGCTCCTGAGAATCTTTGCCACACACTCATAGGCATAATCCTGTACCTCCGGTCTTGACAGATCAAGGACGTACTGACACCTGCTCTGTGTTGCCTCTCTGCTCGGAATCTGTATTGCCCATTCCGGATGCTTCCTGTAAAGTTCGGAATCCGGGGAAATCATCTCCGGCTCAAACCAGATTCCAAATTCCAGTCCAATGGCATTCACTTCATCTACAAGATGTTTCAGACCGCCTTTAATTTTTTTCTCATTTACAGTCCAGTCTCCAAGAGATGAATTATCAAGGTTTCTTTCCCCGAACCATCCGTCATCCATCACCAGCATTTCTATTCCGCTTTTCTTCGCTTCTCTTGCAATGGCAAGAAGCTTGTCTGTATCAAAATCAAAATAAGTAGCTTCCCAGTTATTAATGAGAATAGGACGTTTCTTATGAAGATAAGGGCTGCGAATCATGTGATTTCTGTAAAAATCATGAAAGCTTCTCGTCATCTCCCCGAGCCCTTCTCCCGAATACACAAGAACTGCCTCCGGCGCCTGAAAGGTTTCTCCTTTTCTCAAATTCCAGCAAAACTCTTCCCTGTTGATTCCCATTACCATACGCACAGAATCAAACTGACTCAGCTCCGCCTGGGCAAGAAAGTTTCCGGAATATACGAAATTCATGGCATACACTTTTCCCTGAAGCTGATTTGTACCGGGCGTTACCAGCGCCAGAAACGGATGTTCCTGATGGCTGCTCTCCCCCTTGGCAGACGATGCCGACTGCTTTCCATAGTGCAGCTCATGTCTTTGAATGCGTCTTTCCCTTGCCCATGAACCGCAAAGGGTAATCATCTCAAACTCTTCATTATCCATATCAAGGCAGGCGCTGTAAACCTTCTCAAGCTTCAGTGTCTGCTTCCCGTGATTACAGATTCTGACATTTCTTGTGATTACATTTTCTTTTTCAAAAGCAGAATAACAAAGCACAAGACTCACTTCAAGAACAGGATCTTCCATAAGGATTTCCAGTGTTTCTACCTCGTCCTCGTTTCCAAAGGATGCCGGAAGTCCTTCCAGCGCGCGCTTTCCTTTATAGATTTCATGAGACACATAATGAAACTCGCTTCCCATACATCCCTGTTCATTTCGGATATTCAGGCAGCTTTCTCTGTAGTCTCCAATCCCCCCTGTGGGATATTCCATGGGAAACGCATCCAGAAATGCAGATTTTTCCCTCTTATTAACTGATGGCGTAAAAGGCGCTTCTTCCATTCGTAAAAGACAGGAATCCACATCATGGAAAAGTCTGTCCCCATAATAAATATGTCCCACATACCCTTCCGGCGTTAAGCCGATTAAATATGTACTTTTTTTCGTGTCCAACCGGAAGATCTTGTTCTTTTCCTCATAGTAAATCGCCATAATCCTTCTCCCCCTTTTCTTCTTCTCAAATTTTTCACTTTTTGTTTTTATTAAAGTCTTCTTAAATTATATTACTTAATTTATAATTAATTGTCAACTTAAATTATTCTTTTCTCCATTTTGCATAAAAATCACGGATAATTTTCGTGACAGGTTTACCATACACACTGTAGTCTTTATTCACTGCCGGTTCCTTTCGAAAGCTGCTGTGCCAGTCCCAGCCGCAAAAGCCATCCACCCAGTCACAGTTTCCGCATATTTCAAACATTTTTTCATAATAAAGCTTCTGTTCTTCCAGATCCAGTTCTCCTTCAAAAGTCCAGTCATTGGGAACTGCGCTGCTTCCGTGTCTGCTCGGCATCCCGCATTCAGCAAAGAAAAACGGTCTGTTATATTTCCTCACCACTTTTTCAATACGGCAAAGATTTTCTTCCCATCTGTCAACAGGATAATAGCCACTGGAGGAAATCACATCTACCGCATCCCACCATGAAACATTCTCTTCCTGATACTTATCTGTATTATAGGTCAGAAGTCCTGTGTATTCTTTGCGGATAGCGGAGATAAGTTCTCTCCATTCCCTTTCTTTTTTCTCTGTCATCACAAGCTCGCAGCCGATTACAAGCATCTCGCAGCCTGTCTTTTGGGCAAGAGCGGCATAATGAAGCAGATAGTTCTGATAACTGGCGAACCATCTGCTCCATTTAGGCTCACACGGCGCTTCTATATCAAAAAAACTGATATATGCCCGCCACACGCCATTTCTGCAGTTTACCATGGGCTTTAAAAACACCTGAAGACCGCAGCGATGTATATATGCAATAATCTCTTCCAGTTCCGCATCTCCGGGAATATTCTCTGTCTCATATACAATCTCCTCTGAATGGGGCGTTTCCTGCCATGCGCCTATGGCAAGCATCACGGTATTGATTCCAAGGGTTTCTTTCATGGTATCAATCGCATCTTTTATTTCCTCTACCCTCTTTTCCGGATCATGTGAACCTCCGGATATTGTTAAGGTAAATCCTTTTACTGCTTTCATAAATTAATTTCTCCTATTACTTTTTAAGTTTATAATTAAGTTTATGATAGCAGATATTAAACTAATTTTCAATCCTATGATTTCAGTTTTCTGTTTTATCTTATTTTCTGACGCTTACAGTTCGAATAAGCTCAACTGCGGATATTTTTCCGGTAATTCAGTCATATACCTGAAACATTCCTCCGGACTTGACAGGATGCCATGAGCCTTGCAGAATCTCTGAAATATCCCAGTCAACTCTTTTGCCTTAGGGCTTTGCAGTTCATACATATTTCCATATCTTTTGATGTAGCGTTCTTTCATACCCGGAAAATATTTGTCAAGCGCCGCATAATAGTATTCCCGACTGCCTTCACGAAGTGTCATCCCCATTCCAAAATTAATAATACCTTTCACGCCCACTCTTGCACACTCATTCAGGATAGCTGCAATGTTTTCCTCTGTATCATTAATAAACGGCAGTATCGGTGTCAACCACACAATCGTCGAAATTCCCCTTTTCTGCATCTTCTCCAACACTTCAATCCTGCATCTGGTGTTGCAGACATTCGGTTCCAATATTTTGCATAATTCATCATCGTAGGTGGTAAGCGTCATCTGGACTACACATCTTGAAGAACGATTTATCTCATCCAGCAAATCAATATCACGAAGAATTCGATCAGATTTGGTCTGTATTGCCACCCCAAAACCATTCTTCAGTATAATTTCCAGACATTTTCTTGTCAGCTTTAATTTCTCTTCGCAATGTATATACGGGTCAGACATTGCCCCGGTTCCGATCATACATTTTTTTCTTTTAGACCTCAGCGCCTTGTCCAAAAGCTCCGGCGCATTCTGCTTTACTTCAATATCTTCAAACATATGCGTAAACTGATAGCATCGACTTCTGCTGTCACAATAAATACATCCGTGGCTGCATCCACGGTATATGTTCATTCCATACTGACCGCCGTTTCCGGTCAGTATTCCCTTCGCATCAACAAAATGCATATAGCTCACTCCTTCAAGGTCAGACGCGGTGTATGCCATGTCTCCCGACGGTTTTCCTCTGAAGGTATCATTCGGTTAGATACATATTGTACCCCTCCATTTTCCAAAGGACGAACCACAACCTCATGCGCATACACTCTGGAATCTCCTTCATAAGGGAATACCACATTAGCTGTAAGTGAAATCGTACCATCACTGTTTTCTGTAAAGCCAACTACCTCTGAATATGGATATTCCGGATACTCCACTTCTTCGAATCCCCTTGGCTTATATTCATACGTCGAAGTTTTCGAATCATAGACTGTTTTTGATTGCAGGGTTTCACTGTCAATATTAAAATATTTCATAATAACAGCTTCAAATTCCTCTTTTGGAATCTGATAAACCGCACTGACTGACAAATTTTTATCTGCTGTATATGGAACAGGCTGCCCCTTTACCTTCGGATAAAAAATGTCATACACATCATAGAAATCCAAATCTCCAAAATCGTCTTCATTCCAATCCACAAGAAACATATTATTCTGTTCAAATCCGACTGGAAGAAGATATTTCCGGCTTAACTCCCTGTACGTTTCATCCAACGGCTGTACTCGCAATGCAGTATGTTCCTTTGCTTCACTTGATGTAAGAACATATAACTCTTGCGAAAACCATGCGCCGGAAAACATCAGATATCCCTCTTCTGTATAATTCCAATCCTCTGCCAGATAGCTTCCTGTTGCCACTTTTTCCATATTCCCGTTTTCATACCTGTAACAGCTTCTGCTCACCTCTACCTTTCCGTCTTTTGTGTGCAAATCGTATTTTACAAATCCCCCTGTATAATCGACTACAAGAATTGTTATTTCTGCCTCTTTCTGTTTATCTACCTTTTCGCAAAACTCTACTACCTGCGCTGATTCTGTCATATTGATTTGATTTCTGCTGTCAACCGCCGGATATCCGTTTTCTCCGAACAGACTGACAATGCTCCGAATCATTTCCAAATCCCCTGTCCTTTTTTCTTCCGTTGCTTCTTTATAAAGATTGATACAGATTTCTGTGACTTTTTCCTTCTTCTCCTGCCTATCTTCTATTCTCTCCTGAGCCTTAGATATGGTTTTATCTGCCTGTTTTGTCCCGCATCCTGAAGCACTTACCATCTGTAAAAAGCCAATTGCTATGAGACTGCTCTTCCAGAACCAGCCTGTCTTTTTTGACAACATATCTGCCTCCTCACTATCAAATCACATAATATCTTTGCGCAGATATCCAAAAAAAGCAGCAGTCACACCACACATACACAATATCATACCGATGGCAACCAGTTTGCCATCAAGGCAGCCGCCTGTTACAATATCCGCGCCTTCGCAGTATCCAAATGGAGTAATATATTTTAAAAATTCTGCAGATTCTGTGATGTTTCCAATCAGATTAAAAAAGTACATCATAATCGCAAGCCCCAGTCCAATTCCTGCGCTTCCTCTGCGTAAAAATGCTGAGATTCCAAAGCAAATCCCTGCCAGCTCAAGCTGAAGCAGATAATATGCAAGATGTAACAAATTGATTTCATTCCAGGGAATCGGCTCTCCAATCACAGCCATAGAACCTGCTGCCAGAACATAAATGATTGCATTCATTGCCGTAATCTGAATCAGAACAGCAATCAGTTTTTCCGTAAGGATTCTTTTACGACTTACCGGGTGGGTCAGCAAAAATTCCGCTGTTTTGTCCTTTTCTTCTTTACTAAGCATATGAATCCCACAAAGAGAAGCATAAAACGCACCGCCAAGTCCCAGAATATTCCCGCATTCAACCGCATAGAATCCCACCAGAGAACCAAAGTTTAGACGATCCATACCAAAAGCAGCCGTAAAAGCCCCCATAGATGCAAATACATTCTGAATTCCTTCCATTTCTCCCTTCATTTCCGGAAAAAGAAAAATGCAGATTGCAAGCAGCATTCCAATGGATACCGTCCATATCAAAAAGGAAATTTTTCCCTGCTTTAATTCATGTTTTACAATTGTCATGCGATATCACCGTCCTTCGTATAGCAGTGCAGAAATATTTCTTCCAAATCCGGTTCCGTAACAGAAAAGTCCGAAACCTGTCCTGTTGCCAGAGTATGGAGCAATCGGTTCATATCCCCACTGTAAAGAAAGCTGACCGAATCTTTCATATCCATTTTATCACGAACCCCTTCCAGCATGTCAAAATTGATTTTCCCCTGTACTGTAACACGTTTCGCGCTTGTTCTGGATAATACCTCTACACTGTCACATGCAATGATTTTCCCCTCCCAGATAATTGCAGCCCGGATGCAGTTACGCTGAATTTCTGAAAGAATGTGACTGGACAGAAAAACAGTCGCACCCTCTTTGTTTCTTTCTCTCAGAATATCAAAAAACTCTTTTTGCATCAGAGGATCCAGACCTCCTGTGGGTTCATCAAGTATCAATAGCTCCGGCTTGTGCTGTAAGGCGCAGACAATGGCAACCTTCTTTCGATTTCCAAAAGACAGTTCATCTGCCTTTCGTGTCACATCAAGCAGCAAACGCTCACAAAGTATTTCCGCCTCCTCTATACAATTCTTTTTGCGCAGATTCGCAGAAAGCTTCAACACATCCCTTACTTTCATTCCTGAATAAAATACTGCTTCGGATGGCAGATATCCGATTTTCTGCAAAATTTTTTCTTTATCTTTCACAATATCCAATCCGAAAATCCGGGCAGTCCCACTTGTTGGAGCAATTAATCCCAGTAAAGTTCTGATTGTTGTTGATTTTCCAGCACCGTTAGGTCCAATAAATCCGAAAAACTCACCATTTTCCACTGTCAGGTTAAGATTCTCAATCCCTTTTGTCCTGCCGTAATATTTTGTAAGTCCTGCTGCTTTAATTGCCTCCATAGTCCTGCTCCTTTCACAGATAGTTTTCTATTTTCCTGTACTCTTCAAGAATTATTTTTAAATTATTCTCTAACGTATCTGCACCGTCCAATTGAATTACTTTACATTTAAGAGATTTTAGCCAAAGCTCATGCTGTTGTAATGTACAGCCACCGATTCCAAAATCGTATCCTGCAATGTCACTTAAGAATTTCTGATGTTCTGCGTACATGTCTCCCCCCTCCAATATACGCTCACCAAACAAATCCAGTTCGCGATTATGAACACGTTTTACACGAGTTTTCGCATCTGTATGTAAGTGAACAACCAAATCAAAAAATGGATCAAAATGTTCATGAAACGAATCCATAGAACCAGCCATTACGAAATGGCTGCAGGTCGATATTGCCTCCATTAATCGCTCAATTTTCTTATCCCTTGGATACATTTCAGAAAAAGGAATTTCTGTATTTTTCCGCCAAATATATTCATCTATGTCCACAAATGTGTAACTTAATTCATTGGCTACCAATTTTCCAAGCGTCGTTTTGCCAGCTCCCGAAGCCCCCATTATCATAATACCTGTCGCCAATTAAATCCCCCCATTCACTTCAAATTTACGCATGATTTCCCGTATCCCGGCACCATTGAGCGATTCTTTTTATCAAATCAGTGTCCACGCATCCATATGGAATACGTATTGTCCCTTTATTTACACTGTATTTTTTTAATTCTTCTTCAAATTCTTCCACTGCTTCCGACCCCGGATAAAATCCTATATGTTTTTTAGCTGCGGCAAAATGAAGAATATTGTGATTTTTCCAATAAGTCGGCATACTCCACGAGATACGCTCTTCCGCCTCTGGCAGCGCCTGCCGTAAAACTTTTCTGATAAGAAACAAATCTCCTTGCTTGTCCTCATCCTGAAGCATAATGTATTCTTCAATTGTCTTCGGCTTCTCTCCACAATAATGACTTTGATTTATTTTTTTGAATTCTTTTCCACATTTTGGACATTTCCACATATTACACCTCATGTTTTTTTCTTAATGAATTTCTATAGTCTAACACCATGTATTCTCCTGATTCTTTATTCTGTAATAATCTTCTATATACAGAGGCAAATCCATATGAATATCCGGCTTCGATTTTTGATTGCTCAAGAAACCACCGTCTCCTCATTCTGTAAGCGTACGATAGCATACTGATTAGCGAAACTTTGCTTCCAGAAAATTATCTGATACACTTTATCCAAACTTCTTTGTTTATGGTAAGTCAAGATAAGCCCCAAGAATGTTCTCAATTCTGTCATAACGCTCAGGTATTATAGTATCACAATATATCTGCCTTTGATAAAAATCATCTCTTTTTCCCGCAAAAATTTCTTTGTATTCATTTCTTCCCATTATATCAACACTTGAATATGCAAAATCTATTGTCAATGCCAACAATTCATCTACAATCTTTTTGAAAAAAACAATCTGGAGCGCTTTATTTCAGCTCTTAACTTTGTCACCAACTCTTTGTTTGACATATGACCATCTGTCAATAAACATGTTCGTAAACTCTCCATATTCTCTGTAAACAACACATATATCTTTTTTGCAATTTCCTTTTCGGTTACTTGTTGGCATTCTCCCCAAATAAGTGCTTCTAAAGATACATCAAATATTTTTGCAATCTTCGAAACTTTATAAATGTCTGGAAAACTCTCTCCACTTTCCCACTTTGCAACAGCTTGCCTTGACACATCACATTTTTCAGCTAATCCTTCTTGGGTTAAATTAGCTTCTTTTCTAAATTTACTCAACTGTTCTGAAAAAATCATGCTCTAGTACCTCCTGAATTTATTATTTTTATTGTAATAAATCCGTCACAGAATTCTACCAACTATCTCTTGCTTTTACTGCAACTATTAGTTGCTTTTTCTACCAAAGGATAGATTTTGTGTATGTAAGCTACACATACAATTGAAAAACCCTTCGCCTCTTTGGGATGTTTTTGTTAAAGCAACTCCTGAAAGTGTTAAATTGGCATAGATGTTCTTAACTTGGACAGTCTCTATTACAACACCATCCTTTTTGATTTCCAAACCTTCAATATCTTCTGGATAGTACTCATACTCACTTTCATCAGAAAGCACTCTGGATACAATTATAGCATTTAAGATAAGCTATCTTTCCAATCAGCTTATTCACCTATATCATTTTTACCTACTTTATTACCATTATTTCCACAATCAGCCGGGCAGTAGTTAGCTGCTCGGCTGATTATAAAATCAAATTCTTTATTGTGATTCTTCTTAATCAAATGCTCCTACACTTGCAATATATTCGTAATCGTCAGAACTTGTACAAGTACAAAGTGCGTAAATTCAAGGATTTCTACATATCTTTGCGATGTAGTCCCACCACAGTCTCAACGGTACTTTCGTTGTCCCAACAAAGTTCCTGTGTCTCCCTGTCTCCAAAATACACCGGGAAACGGAACTTTATGTGCTTCAGGAATCTGCCATCCGGCTGCTCCTGCTCATAAATGTCCACCTGTTCTACAAAGCTGTTAAGAAATTCTTTCTTCTCCAGGTCGGTGAACTTATCATATAGTTTATCAAAATATAAAAGAAATTGATAGACGTTTTCTTCTGATATTTTCTGTTGCCGGATATTCAACAAGCGGTTCTTGACTTCTTCTATACTGTTCTCCACGCCTTCAATCTCATCATACAAACAGTATAACCTTGTCTCCATATCCTGATATTTCTTTTCATAAAATTTATCCATGATATCCAGACTATCCATCTGCTGTCCAAGCCTTGCTTTTGCTCCGGTCAGCTGCCTGTGCTGTTTTTCCAGTCCTTCAATCTCTTTTTCTATTTCTTCTGTATCTATTCTTGAACCGATTTTATTCAGAATTGCGTCTTCAAATTTAGGATTCTTCACCAGTTTCCGAATAACTTCTTCCACTGCATTATTAATCTTCTCCTCGCTCCATTGTTTACGATATCCACATTTATGACCATCTACCAGGCGACGATGTTTGCAGGCATAATAGAAATAATCCTTATATAAAGTTCCGTCTTTCTTTTTCTTTCGGTTCACGTTTCCATACATACCGCTTCCACATAACGGGCATCTCAATATTCCGGATAAAATATGCTCATGATCGAGACTATGTGTCTTTTCATATTTCACACCTGTTTTTTCCCGTTTTTGATGAGCCAGCTCCCAGTCTGTTTCTGAAACAATCCCTTCATGGATACCATCGTGCAGCATATAATTTTCCTGCTTTACAATGCGATATTCATTTGTTGTACCAGAAACTTTCTCGTTTTTCCTTCGTCCATAAGCCAGCTTTCCACAGTATACCGGATTATCCAGAACGCCTTTTATAAATGATGCGGCAAATGCGTCCAGTGTATTATTCTGTCGTTTTTTCTTTTTATATCCATGCTGGTTCAGCCATGCAGCAATCGCAGAGATTCCCATATTGGTATGAATAAATTTATCATAGATCAGATGAATAATTTCTGCTTCATCCTCTGCAATCTGCAATTCTCCATTTACCAATTCATAGCCATATGGAGCAAATCCACCGTTCCATTTTCCTTCCCTTGCTTTCTGCTTACGTCCCTCCATTGTCTGAACAAGGATATTCTCTCGTTCAATCTCTGCCACCGCAGACAGAACAGAAATCATCAGCTTTCCACTATCTTTTGAGCTGTCAATTCCATCTTCAACACAGATCAGATTCACTCCAAAATCCTGCATCCTCTGCAAAGAATTTAAAACATCTGCCGCATTACGACCAAATCTGGAAAGCTTGAACACCAGTACAAACTGCACCCCATCTGTGCCATTCTCAATATTATCCAACATTCTCTGAAATTCCGGTCTGCCCTCTACGCTCTTTCCAGATTTACCTTCATCGGAATACTCATTTACGATTTCCATGTTCTGAAATTCCGCATATCTCTTGAGTTTTTCTTTCTGAGCATCCAGACTGTAGCCATCTATCTGCATGGTTGTGGATACTCTGGTATATATATCGCATTTAATCTTTTTATCCACTTTTCCTCCTCTCCTCAGAACATCCCAACGCAATTTCCAACAATTCAGTTGCAACTTGTGAATTTCTGATACGCATTAAGTTATCCCAGACATCAGCTTTTCCAAGTAGATTCATCCCACCATGCCATACTATTTCATCATCAATAACGGCAAAACATTCTTCTACTTCTGTTCTTGTTATCACATTTATTCCTACCAAATGCATTGTTCTGATTAATTCATAACATACATCCGACTTTCCATAAATAATATCTTCCGGATCTGTTGTAATAACTGTGACCTTTACCCCTACTTCCTGTCTCTTCTTGATTAGTAATAAAAATCTGTCAATTTTATCTTGTCTGATATCCGGACTGGAAATTACCACCATTTTTTCAGACTCTACAATATCTTGCTCAAATTTTTCGGTATAATTTACAGAATCAAATATTGCATTTATTATTTGTTTAAATTGCAACTCTTGCGTCCAGATTGAAAATCCCATCTTCCTATATGTTCTCAATCTTTTTGCATACATTTTATCAAAATAACGCACATGCGAATCGATATAATCATACACATAAACGGCTTCTTTTCCGACATAATCTCTGTTTAATCTACCTACATACTGTTCCAGGCGTCCTTCAAAAGATACAGGTGCTGCAAGCATTAATACATCCAGTCTTGGAAAATCAAACCCTTCTCCTATTTTCTGACCAGTTGCCACCAAAATAAGCGATTCATTTTCAGGTATCTGCTTTAATTTTACTCTTATTTCAGCATTTTCCTTATCCGAATTATCCCCATATAGAAGGAATACATGATCTGCTTTTTCCTTTAAGGCATCATGTAAAAATTTTGCATGTTCTTTAAATCTTGTTAAAATTACAGGAGTTTGTTTTCTTGCAACACAAGTTATAACATCATCTATGATCATTTCATTGCGCACCTTACTGGTGCTAATCAAATTATATGCTTTATTAATATTATCCTTGCTTTCTGCAGTATCAACTACTCTTGTGTATCTTGGGACAAAATAATGTCCAATCCCTTGCTCCTTAGCCCTCTCCAACGCAGTAAATCTATGTCTCAAAGGTCCCAGCAGCATATAGATAATCCGATCAAGACTGTCACCACGTTTAGGTGTAGCAGAAACACCATATACGTATTTTGCATTTATTTTCTGCAATAATTCCATAGATGTGTTAGAAGCTGCGTGATGACATTCATCCATAATTACCATTCCGTAAGAATTTATTCGTTCATTAAATTTTCCTCTGCTGTACATTGAACCAACCATTGCAACATCTATGATCCCTGTTAATGTATTTTTATTTCCGTGCAAAATGCCAATCACACTATTTCTTTTTTTCTTTCTTCCTGTTTTTGTTTCATAATCCGGTGGTTCTTCTCTTATCTCTAAGAAATGATTCAATTCATCAACCCACTGATTAAGCAAATCTTTACTTTGTAGCAAAATGAGCGTATTTACTTTTCGCTCTGCAATAAGATAACTACAGACTACAGTCTTTCCAAATGCAGTTGCTGCACTCAGAACCCCATCTGAATGTGATAATAATTTTTCTGCTGCTAATTCCTGTTGCATTCGCAAATCACCTTTAAAAGATACTCTGATAGGTTGTCCTGTTTCTCTTAGATCTGAAACATCAACTGAAATGCCTGCTTTTTCACATTCCTGTATAATATTTTCCCGCAGTCCTCTCGGAATCTGTATATATCCATCTATATCCTTACCTAAATATACAGCACTAAAATTATAATAATTAGAATATCCCAGCCTTTTATTTTTGTAAAATTCCGGATTATCAAATGCCGCCAAACTACGCATCTGATTTTGTATTCTTGGCATAAGATTCAGAGTATCAATATAAACGCCATTGCCCAATACCATGTGAAGCTTGCCCAGAACATCTGACTTACAAAACTCACATTTCTTCCTCCATGGTTTCGGTCTGACATTCTTCTCAATATTAGTAAGCGTTCCTCTGACTTCTGCTAATTCTCCCTGCCATTTTGCCATGCATTGTTCAACATCTTCTATTCCCAGCTTTCTTGTTTTATTGAAAAGAGCATCCCATTGATCAGGATATGCATTCCAATTTTCATCTACAAAAGCACTATTTCCATTTTTAAGTGCCTGCCCCTGTAATGGCAATGCAATCAAATTACCTATGCTGCTTGCCACATCCTGCGAAGGATACATTCTATCATAATAATGAAACGATTTCAGATTGATGGAAGTTGAACCCTTGTCTAATAGGAGAAATCCAAAATTCCTTGCTGTTGCCGCAGGTATTGCCTTTTTAAAGAAAATCCATACATGGGCACCTTTTCCAGATCGAGATCTCTCAACTAAAGGTCTGATACCATTAAGCTCACACATTTTTCTAAGAGCATTCACTTCTTTATGCCACTCATTATCCGTATTTGCAAAGTCCGTAACCTCTGCTCCTTTTTCGTGATTATCAAAATCAAATACAATAAATCTGCATGTACCATTTGGCAGTAAAGGATATACACCTATTGCATCTGATCCATCTTCTTTTGTGCCTAACAAATGAGCAATTATTTTTTTAACATCCAAACTAATCCATTTGGTATTTTCACATTCATCACACAATACCTTCTCTTTACGTTGTTTAGGACAAAGCCGATCATTCCAACGATTTGCGCATTGTGGAAAATAACCCCCGTTCTTTCCCCGTCTGGCATATACATCTTCTCTTCCCCAAAACATCGAAAAGAAACGTATTGCCATTTTCTCTGTAATATACGGCGGATTCACAATACGATTCCCTTGATCCAGGTCATATTCTTCTGCACTTTCTATTTTTTCTTCAAAAGGATTCACCTCTTCATATGAAATGCCTGCTTTCTTCAATTTATCTTTTAATATCTTGTTCTCATATTCAAGCAACCTAACCATCTTTCTCAATGAATCTGCATCATATGCTTCTATGTTCAAACCTTCCACCTACAATTCTTATTATTTCATAATGTAACCTTCATTTTATGTCCCAACTTTATTTTAGTACTCATTCCAACCATTTTCAATGCTTATTTTTCTTATTGACGCATTTCTCTGTCAATCGTATAATTAAGTTAGATACAGAGCATTTCTGTTATCAAAATATTGCCCGCCCACCATTGGCGACTTATAAATGGTTGGATTGAAAATATTGTTCGCTTACCGGAAGCGTCTAATAAATGTCCGGCTTGAAAATTATTTAGAAATAATTTCTGTTTTTGATATTGTGTTTTTATCACACATTGCATATACTATAAATACACAAAAAAGCCAGAAAAAGAGGAGGTGTTAGTATGGCTACTTCAAGTATTACTCATAATTTTGTCGTATCCAATCCAAACAGCGTAAAGCGTTTTATCGCAGCAATTGACGAAGCGGATCGTGACCGCACACCAAAGCAGACACTTCCCGGACGTCAGTTAACGAACCCACAGGAAATCTTAGCTTTAATGTCAAAAAGGAAGAAACAACATGTCTGATAAATATTTTACCGTTAATATTCGGGCATATTTGGATAAAGACGAACCGACATATATCGGAGAGGAAAGTCTTTACGACTTACTCTCCGATTTTTCTTGTCCCAAAAATCCCGATGTGGAATACTTTTTATTACATAATGCGATTGAATTTACTAAAAAAGATCAGTCCATCACTTATCTGGTCTTTGATGCCGAAGATGCTTCATTGGTTGGCTATTTTTCCATTACTGTAAAGCCAATCTCTGTCCGGTCTTCAAATCTCAGCAAGACAATGGCAAAGAAATTGTCCCGTGTCAGTATTCTGGATGAAGAAACACAATCCTATATCACAGCAGCTTACCTGATTGCACAATTAGGAAAGAACTATTCTCTTCCAAAGGAGAAACGGATCCCTGGAAATATTCTACTGGGATTTGCACTGGAAACCATATCCAGTCTCAAATATTCCGTAGGCGGCGTTATGGAGTTTCTTGAATGCGAAGATAATGAATTTCTTCTGAGCTTTTATACTCAGAATCATTTCAAGCCATTTGATACTCGTATTACCGCTTCCCAGAATAATGAGTCACACACTCTGCATCAGCTTTTAAAATTTATTTGATTTAAAAATACATGAAAAAAGCGACAGTCTGATTTACATTTTGTATTTCAGGAAACTGCCGCTTCTTTTTCTTCCTTATATCTGCGTAGGTATGATGGTGTCCTACTAAATAGCAGATTCGATTGATGTCTGCTTCCTCAAATCCCAGCTCTCCCAACATTTTGCGGGCATAAAAAGGACCTTCTTGCTCCTGTAATCTCCCACTGGACATCCCATACTTTTCTTCTGCCGGCCGAATACCAATATCATGAACCAATGCGGCGCATTCGGTCAAAAACTGACTATGCCCATCCAACTGTTCCATACGACCAATCATCTGTGCAAAACTGTGAACTTTTATCAAATGATGAATGCGTTGTGGATCATTCTGGTTAAAATGAATCATCTTCCGCATTAACATATCAATTATATTTTCCTGATACATAATACCCTCCTATTCTATTTCTTTTTTCAAACAAAGTGCCATCAGTTCCTTTCCTCCATCTGTTTGAAAAATTTTCTTTATATACTCTGCTTTTTTATAATCTGGCCGGTTTTCATAGCAGTTTACAATTAGATCGGCTTCCATCAAAAGTTGCAATAGTTTATTTTTGGGCTTGTCATAATCATGATGGCAATTCACCAGTTCAATGATTTTCGGAACATACGACGGAAGATAATTGGCCGATTCTAAAAAGCGAGTCACAAGGATAGATACCACCTGTTTCTGATTGTTCTGACTGGCATCCCCGTTATAATGTTCTTTGCAATATTTAATTGCCACATCATGTAAAATGGCTGCTGCTTGCAAAATTTGCTGATCTTCAACAGAGATTTTTTCTTGCTCACCAAACAGCTTGGCTAATGCATAAACCTTAAGGATATGTTGCGTACGTCTACAATGTCCTTCTTCATAGCACAATACACTGTATAAAAGCTGGGTTTCATTATTAATCACGTTGACAAGTATCCTTTCTTGAAAAATTTTTATATATCTTTATAAGAATAAAGCATTTTTCATCAGTTCTGTGTTGCGCTTGCAACACCTACCACAAAATGCTATACTTTATCTCAGAAGAAAGGAGAGACAATATGCAACTTAATTTCAAACAACTTGCTTCGCTCCCAATCTTCAATGGTATTTGGGAAGAGGATCTTCCAGCCATGTTGAATTGTTTGGGAAGCTTCCAAAAAAATTATCAAAAAGATGAAATTATCCTTTTGGAAAGTAATGAGGTTCGAAGTGTTGGCATTATATTGTCTGGCATCGTCCATATGGTTAAGGAAGATTCAGAAGGCTACCAGACACTCCTTGTAGCAATGAAAGATGGTGAGCTTTTTGGGGAATCTTTTTCTTGTGGAAGCCATTTAAATGCACATGTTAGTTTTTTCGCAGCTGCACCCTGTACAGTTCTATTTTTACCTTTCCATAAAATTATTCACTCATGTAAAATGAGCTGTACCTTTCATCATCGGTTGATTGAAAATATGGTTCAACTGATAGGAGACAAAAATGTTCAGCTAATGCACAAAATTGAAGTAATCTCGAAAAAAACTCTACGAGAAAAAATTCTTACATATTTACAGCAACAAGCCCTTGATCAAGATAGCAGGCAATTTACCATCCCCTTAAGTCGACTTGAATTGGCTAAATATCTATGTGCCGACCGCAGCGCGTTAACTCGAGAACTATCTTATATGCAAAAGGATGGACTGATTTCTTATGAAAAAAACACATTCCAACTGTTATAATTGAATACTACAAGCTCCCCATTAAATAATCTACAGCATCAAACAAAGAAGAATCCATGTTGCACACGCAACATGGATTCTTCTTTGTTTGTGTTACACTCCTTATAGTCATCATGTAGTTATTTAAGTATAAGGAGGAAAATATATGGGCTTTCATATTACTGATATGCAACTGAATGTATTATTTCAGACATGGCAAACAAATTACCATATCTATGCTCCCCGCAACTTTTCTGGCGGCGGACGCTTTTCTGATACAGATTGTATCCGTTATGGAAAAATTGAACATGCTGACGAAATCGTGTTCGACAAAAAATCTGATTATTCCTTCAAGGAAGTGCTGACACCCGTTTCTCAAACCCTGTTCTTCTTTACGGAAGGGCAAACCAAAGAAGCCGATTTTCCCCAAAAAGGCGCAGTCATTTTCTTGCGTAGCTGCGACCTATATGCTCTTAAGCGGCTGGACGATATGTACCTACACAACAGTCCAGCAGATTATTACTATCAGCATCTGCGGGATAACATTAAGATTGTGCTGACGGGCTGTGAACATTCCTTTGAAAATTGCTTCTGCGTCAGTATGGGAACCAATGTAAGCACTAAATATGATATGAGCATCGACCGCCAGCCTGACGGCACCTATCTGGTGGACTGTAAGGATGAGGCATGGGTGAAACAGTTAGTACAAGCTGGATGTGAACAGCAGGAAGTCATCCCTGCTCATGTCACTGAAAACCAAGTTACAGTTCAAGTCCCTGAAAATCTGACCGCAGAGGTGGCCAAAAGTACTATGTGGGAGGAATACAATAGCCGCTGCATCAACTGTGGACGTTGCAATTTTGTCTGTCCTACCTGTACCTGCTTTACTATGCAGGATCTCTTTTATAGTGAAAATGGCAAGGTTGGAGAGCGCCGTCGTATCTGGGCCTCCTGTATGGTAGATGGCTTTACCGATGTGGCCGGTGGCGGCAGTTATCGAAAAAAAAACGGAGAACGGATGCGGTTCAAGGTACTGCACAAGGTACTGGACTACAAACAACGCAATGGCTATCACATGTGTGTGGGTTGCGGACGATGCGACGATATCTGTCCGGAGTATATCTCATTTTCAGGTTGCATCAACAAATTGCAGAGTGCTATGACGGAGGTGACTGAACAATGATGAAAAATGATTATATTCCTTTCCCATCCAAAATTTTGGAAGTAATTCGGCACACAAAAATTGAGTATACGTTCCGTATGGAGTTTCAAGGAGATGTTAAGCCGGGACAGTTTTTTGAAGTGTCGATTCCTAAATATGGAGAAGCTCCTATATCAGTCAGTGGTATTGGAGACAACTTCGTAGATCTAACCATTCGTCGAGTGGGCAAGGTTACCAATGAAGTTTTTGAACATTATGTGGGTGATACTCTTTTGCTGCGTGGTCCCTATGGGAATGGATTCGATGTATCAGACTATGCAGGTAAGGACATCATCGTCATGGCTGGCGGAACTGGTCTATCGCCTGTTCGAGGAGTGGTGGATTACTTTTTCAATCATCCAGAGCAGCGGGGGCATATGACTCTGATTGTAGGCTTCAAAACGTCGCATGACATTCTTTTCCGCAACGATCTGAAGCTCTGGAAAAAAAACATGGACATCATCCTTACGGTAGATTGTGCAGAAGAGGATGTTGCCTGTCATGTGGGCCTTGTTACTCAGTACATCCCTCAAATCAAACTGGATAATGTGCAGAACACAGTGGCTGTTGTAGTAGGACCTCCTGCCATGATGCGCTTTTCCGTGCAGGGATTACTGGATATTGGACTTTCAGAAGAAAATGTCTGGATTTCTCAGGAACGGAAAATGTGCTGCGGTCTGGGCAAGTGCGGTCACTGTAAGATTGGGGACACCTATGTTTGCCTGGACGGTCCAGTATTTAACTATACCAAAGGGAAATTTTTAGTAGATTAAGGAGGGGTAACATGGATATCAACACAAAAATACTAAAAAAGAATGCGTTTCGTGTCACTAAAGAACGTGGTATGACTGCTTCCAGAATCCGTGTTCCCGGTGGTCATCTGGATGCCAAATATCTGAGCCAAATTCAGCATATTGCAGAAACTTTCGGAAATGGCACAGTTCATATTACCAGCCGACAGGGATTTGAGATTCCTGGTATTCCTTTTGAAAAGATGCCAGAGGTTAATGCTGCCCTTCAAAGCCTGATTGACGGTTTGGAGATCAATCAGGATGAAGTGGGCTACGGCTATCCTGCTGCTGGAACCCGAAATATCACCGCTTGCGTGGGCAACCGTGTCTGTCCATTCGCCTGTTATGATACCACTGCGCTTGCCCAGCGTATTGAAAAAGCTGTTTTCCCCAACGATCTCCACTTTAAGATTGCTCTGACTGGTTGCCCCAATGATTGTGCCAAAGTACGTATGCATGACTTTGGCATCATGGGTATGACAGTACCTCATCTTGAGTCTGATCGTTGTGTTAGCTGCGGGGCCTGTGTAAAAGCCTGCAAAAAGAAATCTGTTGAGGCTCTGAAGCCAGTCAACTTCCGTCCTCAACGAGATGAGCGGCGATGCATTGGCTGTGGAGAATGTGTTTTGGCCTGTCCGAATGCTGCATGGACTCGTAGTGAAAAGAAATACTATAGACTTACTTTGCTGGGTAGAACTGGCAAAAAGAACCCGCGTCTGGGTGAAGATTTCATCAAGTGGGTGGACGAAGACAGTATTATCAAAATCATTCTCAATACCTACGACTATGTGAAGGAGTACATCGACCCCAATGCTCTCGGCGGAAAAGAGCATATTGGCTACATTGTAGACCGTACTGGTTTTGAAGAGTTCAAACGATGGGCCTTGCGGGATGTCACTCTGCCAGAGATTGCAGAAGTTATGACTCCCATGTAT
>JAUNOY010000010.1 GCA_030536995.1 Eubacteriales bacterium | reverse complement strand
AGCAAAAAGAGGGATGCGAAAAAACTCAATCGAGTTTTTTCACATCCCCTTTTTTTTTGCAGCTTCAGAAGTGCCCAAAACCAACTGAAGAAAATTTTTAAATTAAGAAAAAAAGAGATAAAATGAGAATACATGAGAATACATGAAAATATATTTAATATTATCACGCTGAAAAGAGTTGCAGAAAAGAGCGCTTTTAAATAATATAAGGACAGTGATTAGCACTCGATGCGAATGAGTGCTAGTAAGGCTGAGAGGCAGAGAATTGAGTAAAACAATTTTAAGGAGGAACATAGATCATGACATTAGTACCTTTAGGCGACAGAGTTGTATTAAAACAGTTAGAAGCAGAAGAAACCACAAAATCAGGAATCGTCCTTCCGGGACAGGCTCAGGAGAAACCGCAGCAGGCAGAAGTTATCGCTGTAGGACCTGGCGGAGTTGTTGACGGAAAAGAAGTAAAAATGGAAGTTTCTGTAGGAGATAAGGTTATTTATTCCAAATATGCAGGAACAGAAGTGAAACTGGACGGAGCAGAATATATCATCGTAAAACAGAACGATATTCTTGCAGTTGTAAAATAAGAAGACAGAACATTATAAAATATATTAAATTGGAGGAATCGTCATCATGGCAAAAGAAATCAAATTCGGCGCAGAAGCAAGAGCCGCTCTTGAAGCTGGCGTAAATAAATTAGCAGACACAGTAAGAGTTACAATCGGACCAAAAGGAAGAAACGTAGTTCTTGACAAACCATTCGGCGCTCCGCTTATCACAAACGACGGTGTTACAATTGCGAAAGAAATTGAGCTGGAAGATGCGTTCGAGAATATGGGCGCACAGCTTATCAAAGAAGTTGCATCCAAGACAAACGATGTAGCAGGTGATGGTACAACAACAGCAACAGTTCTTGCACAGGCAATGGTTCATGAAGGAATGAAGAACCTGGCAGCAGGTGCTAACCCGATCATCCTCAGAAAAGGTATGAAAAAAGCAACAGAGGCTGCTGTAGAGGCGGTTAAGAATATGAGCCAGAAAATCAGCGGAAAACAGCAGATTGCCAATGTAGCGGCAATTTCCGCAAGTGATGAGACAGTAGGACAGCTTGTTGCAGACGCTATGGAAAAAGTTTCCAACGACGGCGTTATCACAGTAGAAGAATCCAAGACTATGCATACAGAACTTGACCTTGTAGAAGGTATGCAGTTTGACCGTGGATATATTTCCGCATATATGTCAACAGATATGGAAAAAATGGAAGCAAATCTGGAAGATCCATACATCCTGATCACTGACAAAAAAATCTCTAATATTCAGGAAATCCTTCCTCTGTTAGAGCAGGTTGTTCAGGCTGGTGCAAAACTTCTCATCATTGCAGAAGATGTTGAAGGTGAAGCTCTTACAACACTTATCGTAAATAAATTAAGAGGTACTTTCCAGGTAGCAGCAGTAAAAGCTCCGGGATATGGAGACAGAAGAAAAGAAATGCTTCAGGATATTGCTGTTCTCACAGGCGGTCAGGTAATCTCTGAGGAACTTGGTCTTGACCTCAAAGAGACTACAATGGAACAGTTAGGACGTGCAAAATCTGTTAAGATTGCAAAAGAATCTACAGTTATTGTAGAAGGTCATGGAGACAAAGATAAAATCGCAAACCGTGTAGCTCAGATTCGCGCTCAGATTGAAGAGACAAAATCTGATTTCGATAGAGAAAAATTACAGGAAAGACTTGCAAAACTGGCAGGTGGCGTAGCTGTTATCCGTGTAGGTGCTGCAACTGAAACAGAAATGAAAGAAGCAAAACTCCGTCTGGAGGATGCTCTTGCAGCTACAAGAGCAGCTGTAGAAGAAGGTATTGTTGCAGGCGGTGGTTCTGCATACATCCATGCTTCCAAAGAAGTTGCAAAACTGGCAGCTACTCTGGAAGGTGATGAGAAGACAGGTGCAAATGTAATCCTGAAAGCTCTGGAAGCTCCTCTGTTCTTCATCTCTGCAAACGCAGGTCTTGAAGGAGCAGTTATCATTAACAAGGTAAGAGAGTCTGAAGTGGGAATTGGCTTCGATGCTCTGAAAGAAAGATATGTAGACATGGTTGCAGAAGGCATCCTTGATCCTGCAAAGGTTACAAGAAGTGCTCTTCAGAATGCAACAAGCGTTGCAGCTACTCTTCTTACAACAGAATCTGTTGTGGGAATCATTAAAGAAGATACACCTGCAATGCCTGCAGGAAATCCTGGAATGGGAATGATGTAATCTGCGGTTTGCCCGGTTGAAAGAGACAGTGGGAAAACCGTTCTGACCACAAAATTTTCATAATTTAGCGGAACCGTCGTCATAGACGATGGTTCCGTTTTATGTTATACTTAAAAATAAAATATGATACATAAGGAGAGGACAAAATGAGCGATTTATACTCGGAATTACTTGTCAAAAAAGAGCCGACTGCCAAAGATGCTATAATTAAATACGGGCTGATTGGTGCAACTGTGGTTTTTGCATTTGGAGGGCTCTTTATCCATCCGCTGCTGCTGATCGGGGCGATTGGTCTTGGTATTGCCTGTTATTTCATTGTTCCGAAAACAAGCCTGGAGTTTGATTACCTGTTTGTGAACGGAGAGCTGGATATCACTAAAGTGATGTCACAGAGCAAGCGTGACAAGAAGTCTACGAATATCAGCCTTTCGGAAGCTGATCTGGTAGCCCCTGTGAATTCTCACAGAATGGACTATTACAATGGAAATCAGAAAATGAAAGTGTATGATTTTTCATCCGGAAACAAGGATCATAAGCGTTTTGCAATTATTACCAGACTTAACGGTGAAAACTGCAAGGTTATTATTGAACCTGACGAAGCCCTTGCGCATGCTATGAAAAATTCAGCTCCGAGCAAAGTTTTTTTGGATTGACACGATTTCTGATTTTTGTTACACTAAATCTCACATCGAAATGTTATACAAAAATGTAATTTTTAAATTAAATTCATAAGACAAGGGAGGAAATGCAATGGGTACTATCATTGGTGAAGGCATTACTTTTGACGACGTCCTGTTAGTTCCGGCGTATTCGAAGGTAATTCCGAATCAGGTAGATGTCACAACTTATTTAACAAAAAAAATTAAACTCAACATTCCTATGATGAGTGCTGGTATGGATACAGTTACTGAGCACCGTATGGCGATTGCAATGGCAAGACAGGGTGGTATTGGTATCATTCATAAGAATATGTCCATCGAAGCGCAGGCAGATGAAGTAGATAAAGTAAAGCGTTCTGAGAACGGCGTAATTACAGATCCATTTTATTTATCACCGGAGCATACATTGGGCGATGCTGATGAATTAATGGGAAAATTCCGTATTTCCGGTGTGCCGATCACAGAGGGAAGAAAGCTTGTTGGTATCATTACCAACCGTGACCTCAAATTTGAAACCGATTTCAGCAAGAAAATTAAAGAATGTATGACCTCTGATGGCCTGATTACAGCAAAAGAGGGAATCACTCTTGAGGAAGCGAAAGCGATCCTTGCGAAATCACGTAAAGAGAAATTACCCATTGTTGATGACGATTTTAATTTAAAAGGTTTAATTACAATTAAAGATATCGAGAAACAGATTAAATATCCTCTGGCAGCAAAAGATGAGCAGGGACGTCTTCTCTGTGGTGCAGCCGTTGGTATTACATCCAATGTTCTTGCACGAGTAGATGCTCTGGTGAAGGCTGCTGTTGATGTAATCGTAGTTGACTCTGCTCACGGTCATTCTGAGAATATCTTAAAAGCTGTCCGTGAGATTAAAGCTGCATATCCTGATTTACAGGTAATTGCAGGAAATGTTGCTACAGGCGCAGCTACAAAGGCTCTGATCGAGGCTGGGGTAGATGCTGTTAAGGTTGGTATCGGACCTGGTTCTATCTGTACAACCCGTGTAGTTGCAGGTATCGGTGTTCCGCAGATTACAGCTATTATGGATTGTTATGAGGTTGCAAATCGTTATGGAATCCCGGTTATCGCAGACGGTGGTATCAAGTTTTCCGGAGATATTACAAAGGCTATCGCAGCCGGCGCTAATGTATGTATGATGGGAAGTATGTTCGCGGGATGTGATGAAAGCCCGGGAACTTTCGAACTGTATCAGGGAAGAAAGTTTAAAGTATACCGTGGTATGGGATCTATCGCAGCTATGGAGAACGGAAGCAAAGACCGTTATTTCCAGCAGGATGCTAAGAAACTTGTTCCGGAAGGTGTAGAAGGAAGAGTTGCGTATAAGGGGCATCTGGAGGATACAGTATTCCAGCTTATGGGTGGTCTCCGTTCCGGTATGGGTTACTGTGGCGCAGAGAGTATTGAGAAACTGAAAACAACAGGTCAGTTTATCAAGATTTCTGCAGCGTCCCTGAAGGAATCTCATCCACATGATATCCACATCACTAAAGAGGCACCTAACTACAGTGTGGATCAGTAATTCATTTTAAAATATAGCTTGAAAAAACATCAGAAGTATTGTACTATGATGGAGAAATCAACAGCGTTATAGATTTGTAAAAGTACAGATTATAACGGACAGCTGCATGACTGGCGGAAGTAGAAAGAACTACAGGGAGTGCGGTTTGTATAAGTGCCGACCGCCTGGGCAGCCTGAAGAACGGGTTTCCCAGGCGTTTTTTTATACCTAATTTTATTTATTACTCACAAAAAGGAGAAAAAAGTTATGGAAATGTTATCACTGGAAAAAGAACTGAAAGAAAATTCCTACCCTGGAAGAGGAATCGTTATCGGACGCTCTGCAGATGGGAAAAAGGCAGTGACAGCTTATTTCATTATGGGCAGAAGCGAGAACAGCAGAAATCGTGTATTTGTAGAAGAGGGAGAAGGCATCCGTACACAGGCCTTTGATCCATCTAAACTGGTTGACCCAAGCCTTATTATTTACGCTCCTGTACGTGTACTTGGAAACAAGACAATTGTGACAAACGGAGATCAGACAGATACGATTTATGAGGGAATGGACAGACAGCTTACTTTCGAGCAGTCTTTAAGATGCAGAGAGTTTGAGCCGGATGCTCCAAACTATACACCTCGTATTTCCGGTATTATGCATGTGGAGAACGGAAAGTTCAATTATGCAATGTCTATTCTGAAAAGCAATAACGGAAATCCGGAATCCTGTAACCGTTATACGTTTGCATATGAGAATGCAGCAGCAGGAGAGGGACATTTCATCCATACTTATAAATGTGACGGAAATCCGCTTCCGAGTTTTGAAGGAGAACCGAAGCTGGTGGCAATTCCAGACGACATGGAAGCGTTTACAGAGATGCTCTGGAACAGTCTGAATGAAGAGAATAAGGTTTCTCTGTTTGTGAGATATATTGATATTGAGACCGGAAACTACGAAACTAAAATTGTTAACAAAAACAAATAATAAAAACGGAGGACTTTTTTCATGAAAGAATTCGAATTAAAATATGGATGTAACCCAAATCAGAAACCATCTAAAATTTATCTTGCTAACGGCGAAGAACTTCCGATCAAAGTTCTTTCCGGAAGACCTGGATACATCAACTTTTTGGATGCGTTTAATGGTTGGCAGCTGGTACGTGATCTGAAGAAGGCAACAGGACTTCCGGCAGCAACTTCTTTCAAGCATGTTTCTCCGGCAGGGGCTTCCGTAGGACTTCCTCTCACAGAAACTCTGGCAAAAATTTACTGGGTAGAAGATATGGACTGGAAAAACTTTTCCCCGATTGCATGTGCATATGCAAGAGCGAGAGGCGCGGACAGAATGTCTTCCTTTGGTGATTTTATTTCTCTTTCTGATGTCTGTGATAAAGATACGGCACTTCTGATTAAACGGGAAGTATCTGATGGTGTTATTGCACCTGGATATACAGAGGAGGCTCTGGAGATTCTGAAACAGAAGAAAAAAGGTAACTACAATGTTATTGAGATCGATGAGAACTATGTGCCGGCTCCGCTTGAGCATAAAGAAGTATTTGGTGTAACATTTGAGCAGGGACGTCAGGAGCTGGAGATTAACGATGAGCTTCTTGCTAATATTGTAACAGAGAATAAAGAACTTTCTGAAGAGGCGAAACGTGATCTGAAGATTTCTCTTATCGTTCTGAAATACACACAGTCCAACTCTGTATGCTTCGTAAAAGACGGACAGGCAATCGGTGTGGGAGCAGGTCAGCAGTCACGTGTACATTGTACAAGACTGGCAGGACAGAAGGCAGACAACTGGTTCCTTCGTCAGTGCCCGAAGGTTCTGGAACTTCCGTTTAAAGATAGCATTACACGTGCAGAGAGAGATAATGCCATTGACGTATACATCGGAGAAGAGTATATGGATGTTCTTGCCGACGGAAACTGGGAAAAAACTTTCACGGAGAAACCGGAAGTATTTACAAGAGAAGAGAAACGTGCATGGCTTGATCAGATGACAGATGTAACCTTAGGCTCTGATGCGTTCTTCCCGTTCAGTGATAACATTGAGCGTGCACATAAGAGTGGTGTTAAATATATTGCGGAACCGGGTGGTTCTGTCCGTGATGATGCGGTTATTGAGACATGTAATAAATATGGAATGGTTATGGCATTTACAGGAATCAGACTTTTCCATCATTAAAAAATCAGTACAAAAGAATTTACTCATACAAAAAAGGCTTCCCGTTCAGGGGAGTCTTTTTTGTGGATAAGAAGAGAAGGCGGAACTGGCAGTATGTCTTGAATACAAAAAACTCACAGTTTAAAAACTGTGAGTAAGAAGAGCGATAGACGGGGCTCGAACCCGCGGTCTCGACCTTGGCAAGGTCGCGCGTTACCAACTACGCCACTATCGCATTTGCAATTGTATTTCCCTGATATGTTTATTGGGAAAGCGATAGACGGGGCTCGAACCCGCGGTCTCGACCTTGGCAAGGTCGCGCGTTACCAACTACGCCACTATCGCATTTGTTATATTATTTCCGGGCGTTCTGCCCGACGACAAAACATATAATACTACAGGATAAGAAGTTTGTCAAATACTTTTTAGAAAAAATTTGAATTTTTTTGACAGGGAAAATCAGATATTTGATTATTAAAAAACGATGTGCTATGATAGAGAAACTAAAACCTGTAAAAGGAGATGACTCTATATGCGAAAGAAACTGGCGGCCCTGCTTTTGTGCTCAGCTTTACTATTCCCCGTTTCTGTATCCGCTGAGGTTACAGGATATGAAGATACTTTTAAGAGTTATAAGCAGGATAAAAAAATACCTTATACGTTTCAGATAAATGATGAAAAAAATACTGCAGTGACTGCAGTTGCGAAAAAAGATACGGTTTATATTGCTGCAAAACATGAGGCTATACGCAGAAGACCGGACAGGAAGAGTGATTCTTTAAAGACGGTGCTTCTGGGAACGAGACTTACAAGAGTAGCAGTTTGTGAGAACGGGTGGAGCAAGGTAACATACACAGATAAAAATATCGGAAAGCTTAATGGCTATGTCCGTACCAGTGTTCTGATGGAGACAAGCTGTCGTGTTGCGGTAAGAGATACTCTGAAGGTAATCAGGGATGCGGATATTCTGGATTATCCGGGAAGAAAAGAAGGACAGGTAGTAGGAGAGGTTCTGGAGCTTGATGAGGTAAGACGGACTGCGACGATAAATCGTGTCTGGAGTAGGATTTCCTATCAAGATGAGAATGGAAAAAACAAAGTTGGCTACATACCTACCAATGTACTGGAAGGACAGGGCGATGTAAAAGAGTCTGAGAGAATGAAACAGATTACTCTTGCAGACGGAGAGGAAGCCGGGATGATTCATAAAAGCGAAGGGAAGGGTGTCTTTGCAGAGGCTGCCGGAGGCGTGACATCTGTCACGGAGACCAATGCAGAAGGAGTCCGGGTAGGGACTCCGATTGCGGCATCCTCGGATGCTGTATTGAAGCCGCTTGGCACTTTTCGTATCACCCATTATTGTGATTGCAGTATCTGCTGTGGACCGTGGGCGAACGGTGTGACCTCTACCGGTGTAACTGCGACAACCAATCGTACTATTGCAGTTGATCCAACCCAGATTCCGTATGGCTCAAAAGTTGTGATCAACGGGCAGGTTTATGTGGCTGAGGACTGTGGTGGTGCAATAAAAAATAACTGTATTGATATTTATGTTGCTTCTCATGAAGAAGGTGAGAGCAAAGGGGTATTCTACACAGAGGTTTATCTTCTACAGTAGAAGAGATAATGTTGTACAGAGAAACAAGAAAGGACAGGTTTTGAAGAACCTGTCCTTTTATAAAGTAGAAATGATATTATAGTATGAAAAGTCTTGAAATCAGGCGTTTTTCAGCCCGTTCTCAAGGTCTGCAATAATATCGTCCACATTCTCGATACCAACAGAGAGACGGATCATTCCGGGAGATACGCCGGCATCTGCAAGCTGGGCGTCGTTCATTTGACGGTGTGTATGGCTTGCAGGATGGAGAACCATAGTCTTGGAAGCTGCGACATGTGTGGCAATATTGGCAAGTTCAAGGCTGTCCATGAAGCGTACAGCTGCATCTCTGCCGCCATTTAATTCAAAAGAAATAACGCCGCAGGTTCTGCCCCCGTCCATATATTTCTGAGCTGTGGCATAATACTTGTCACCCGGCAGTCCTGCGAAGTTTACAGAAGCAACTTTTTCGTGTGCATTTAAGTATTCTGCAATTTTTTGAGCATTGGAGCAATGACGTTCTACACGCAGAGGAAGGGTTTCCAGACCTACATTTAAAAGGAAGCAGTTCATAGGAGACGGGACGGAACCCAGATCGCGCATGAGCTGAGAAGTTGCTTTGGTAATGTAGGCTTTTTTGCCAAACTGTTTTGTATATACAACACCGTGATAGGATTCATCCGGCTCTGTAAGTCCATGATATTTATGACCGTAGGCTTCCCAGTCAAAGTTTCCGCTGTCAACAATAGCCCCACCAACCTGGAGAGCATGACCATCCATATATTTTGTGGTGGAATGAGTGACAATGTCTGCGCCCCATTCGAAAGGACGACAGTTTACAGGGGTGGCAAAGGTATTGTCCACAATAAGGGGAACTCCGTTTTCATGTGCGGCCTTTGCAAATTTTTCTATATCCAGGACAACAAGGGCAGGATTTGCGATGGTTTCTGCGAAGAGAACCTTGGTGTTCGGTCTGAAAGCTGCTGCAATTTCTTCCGCACTTGCATCAGTATCGACAAAAGTACAGTCAATGCCCAGCTTCTTAAAGGTGACTGCGAGAAGATTAAAGGTTCCGCCGTAGATGGTAGATGCAGCTACGATATGATCCCCTGCCTCGCAGATATTGAAGACTGCATAAAAATTGGCTGCCTGTCCTGAGGAAGTGAGAAGCGCTGCAACACCTCCCTCTAATTCGGCAATCTTGGCTGCAACAGCATCGTTGGTAGGGTTCTGGAGACGGGTATAGAAATAGCCTTCGGCTTTTAAGTCAAAAAGCTGTCCCATTTCATCTGTTGTGTCATACTTAAATGTGGTGCTCTGATAAATAGGGAGAGCGCAGGGTTCACCTTTGGAAGGAGTATAACCTGCATGGAGACACTTGGTTTCTAATCTGTAATTACTCATCGTTCGTGTCCTTTCTTAATTTAGTAACAGTATTTTTTAGATTATAACGCATTAATGTATGAAAATCAATATTCAATGAGAGGAATTGCCATATGAATGGCAATAGAGAATTTGAATTGCCCGGTCTCACGGGCACTTGTCACTTGAAATCTCATGTATTCTATGTTATATTAGCCACTGTATCATGCAGTATTTACCTTTGATATATAAAAGGAGAATGGATTTAAAATGAAAAGGGTAATTACCTATGGAACCTTCGATCTGTTGCACTATGGGCATATCAATCTGCTCAGAAGAGCGAAACAGATGGGAGATTATCTGATCGTTGCTCTTTCCACAGATGAATTTAACTGGGAGCAGAAGCATAAGAAATGCTATTTTTCTTATGAAAAGAGGAAACAGCTTCTCGAAGCAATCCGCTATGTGGATCTTGTGATTCCGGAAGAAAGATGGGAACAGAAACGTACAGATGTAAAAGAATATCATGTAGACACATTTGTGATCGGTGATGACTGGAGCGGGAAATTTGATTTTCTGAAGGAAGAAGGCTGCGAGGTCGTATACCTGCCGCGCACACCGGAAGTATCCACCACGCAGATTAAAAAAGATTTAAATGCATAAATGTGTTACGAAAAACAGGAGCGAAATAATATGAATCGATTTATTAAGGATATGAAAAGGTATTTTTCCTATGCCAAATATTCTGCAAGATCCGACCTGAAATCAGAAGTAGCCAGCTCCTATCTAAACTGGCTCTGGTGGATTCTGGATCCTCTTTTATTTATGATGGTGTATACGTTCATTGCCATCATCGTATTCAAGAGTGGTCTTCAGTATTTTCCGTTATTTGTCTTTGTTGGATTGACATTATGGAATTTTTTTAACAAAACAGTCATTCAGAGCGTGAAGCTTGTCCGTGTGAACAGCCCCATTGTATCGAAAGTATATGTGCCGAAATACATTCTCATTATACAGAGGATGATGGTAAACGGATTCAAGATGCTGGTTTCCTTTGGCCTGATTGTAATCATGATGGTTATTTACAAAGTTCCGGTTACGATCAATATTATTTATATGATTCCGATTCTGATTGTACTTGGATTATTTACCTTCGGACTGAGCTGTATTGTACTTCATTTCGGCGTATTTGTGGACGACTTATATAATGTAATGAATGTAGTTCTCCGCCTGATGTTTTACATGACCGGTATTTTTTATTCCATCGGTTCTAAACTTGATGAGCCGTATAGAAGTATTCTTCTGAAATGTAATCCGGTGTCTATGCTCATTGAATCTGCGAGACAGTGTATGCTGTATTCTTCGACACCGTATCGGAAACTGATCGTCCTTTGGGGAATTGTCTCTGTACTGATGTGTATAGTCGGAGTAAGGACAATTTATAAATATGAGAACAGCTATGTAAAGGTGATGTAATATGGAAGAAAGAGAAAACGCAATAGACGTAAGGGATGTACACATCAGCTATAAGTGTCTGAAGTCCTTTTCCATAAAGAGAAGTCTCCTTCGTCTGAAAAAAACAGATACAGAAGTGGTGGAAGCAGTAAAAGGAGTCAGTTTTTCTGTGAAAAAAGGAGAAATCCTTGGAATTGTGGGAAAGAATGGAAGTGGTAAATCTACCATGCTCAAAGCAATTGCAGGTATTTTTTCGCCGGATAAGGGAGAAATCGATCTACATGACAATTCTGTGTCTCTTCTTTCCATTGGCGTTGGTTTTCAAAAGAAACTGACGGGAAGAGAGAATATTATTCTTTCCGGGCTTCTTCTTGGATTTTCTGAGGATCATATCCGTTCCAAGATGGATGAGATTATAGAATTTGCAGGTCTTGGCAAATTTATTGACATGCCTGTAAAGACATATTCCAGCGGTATGTATTCTAAGCTGGCTTTTTCTATTACAGCGATTCTGGAAGCGGACATTATGCTTATCGACGAAGTGTTAAGTGTCGGAGATGCCAAATTTAAAAAGAAAAGTTACAAAAAAATGAAAGAGCTGATTTCCAATAAAGACCGTACAGTTGTAATTGTTTCCCACAGCTCTCAGCAGCTTGCAGAACTGTGTACCAGCATTCTCTGGCTTCATGAAGGGGAAGTACGGATGCAGGGAGAGGTAAAGGAAGTCCTTGAAAAATATGAGGAATTTATGAGCTGAATTCCGGATATAAAAAAGAGCCGAAAGGCTCTTTTTTGTTACGGAAATATTACTTTTTTATGTGTATGGATTGACTTTCTGCTAAAACTATTTATAATGAATTTGATATGATACGATGACTATTCTATGGTCTGGACGAGTGGGAAGATTATCACAGACTTCCCGAATGATCGAAAAACAGGGAATATAAATAAAAATCGAGGAGGTAGCTAGGATGGCGAAAAACATTCAGTTAAGGGAAAATCGACTGGATGAGGAAAATGGAATATATCAGGTTGTAATAGATAGCCGAAAAACAACAGAGGAGTTCTCGCTTTATAATCTTACGGCGCCTGAAAATATGAAAGCGGATGTCCGTTCAGAGAAAAAGGGATTTTTTCATGTCGCACTTCAGGAGAAGAATATCGGTGATTTTGAAGATATGCGGATACTTCTTGCCGGAGTAAAAAATCAGGAAATTTACTTTCCGGAAATAAGAAAAGACGATGACGGGAGAGGTTTCACAGTAGATATCCGTCCACTGATAGAAAATCTGGAGCATGGCAGAAATAAAAGTGTAAGAATCCTTCTGGAGACAGTGGAGGGCGGCAAATATCACAGATACGCTTTGATGGATGATAAAAGGGCCGAACAGGATAGTGAACTACAAAATGAGTTGAAAAACTGGATCTGTGCATCTCCTTGTACAGACACAGTGCTTATGGCAGATGAAGAGGGAGAAAATGAAAAAGCTTATACACTTGCAATTTACATGGACAGAAAAGGTAAGTGGTTTTTAAGCTTTTGTACAGAAAGCAGAATAGAGTCAGAAACAAAAATTACCCATTTGAAAAGATTTTCCATCAGAAAAGGGAAAATCATACTTAATCTGAAGCTGGAAATTAACAGAAATGTTTATGAGATAGAGAGTGTTATTTTTAAATTCCGAAACAAATTGAAAGAACTGCAGGAGGAATATGATTTCAATATTTTGCAGAGTAGGACAAAGGGCAGATATACTTATGTAAAAGTTTCGATAGATATTCCGGAGAGTAGTTTGAAGAGTCTTTACTGGGATGTTGTAGTACGATATAAAAGAAAAGATTCGGAAGAGACATATGACAGCTTTATTTCTATGGGCAAAGCACTTCGTTATTTTACGGCATTCTTTTATACAGGGAGCTATAAAGCAAAAGATAATTTCTTTCTGTATCCCTACAATACGGGAACGAAAAAGCTTGCGTTTCAGTATCGTGAAAAAGGAGAATGTGACACACTGGGGTTCCGTTTCAAAGAGAGTGTTGCCTTTTGTCTGTTTCAGCTTCTGAAGCCTTACTGGAAGAGAAAGCACATTCAGCTTGTGTATGAGAAATTCTGTATGATGGCGCAGGATAACGGCTACTATTTCTTTAAGCACTGTATGGAAAACGGTGAGGAGGAAAGACAGAAAAGTCATATTTATTATGTGATTACCAAAGACTCAGCAGACAGAAGCAAGCTGGAGCCTTATATGGACCATGTGATTGATTTTATGAGTCTGCGCCATATGATTTATATGCAGGCTGCGGATCTTCTGGTGAGTACAGATACAAGAAGTCAGCTTTATGCAATGCGCCAGAGAGGAAGTATCTTAAAGAAAACTCTCAGAAAGAAGCCGCTGGTATTTCTGCAACACGGCGTTACCGCTCTGAAACGCGTTGATTTCTTTTATGGAAAAGGGAAGGCAGGAAGCTGCAATCTCTTTGTGGTAACATCAGATTTTGAAAAACAGATTGTAAAAGAAAACTTTGGTTATGCGGAGGATGAGATTGTAAACAGCGGTTTTGCCCGCTGGGACGTGTTGGAGGATAAATCAGAAGGTCTGAGGGAGATTCTGATTATGCCGACCTGGCGATCCTGGTTGGAAAATGCAACGCCGGAAGAATTTAAGGAGAGTGATTATTTCCGTAATTATATGGAATTGCTCAATTCTTCACGTTTTCATGATTTTCTGAGAAACAATAATCTGAAGGCGAATTTTTATCTCCATTCCAAATTTCGCGAATTTATGCAGGATTTTTCAGTAGAATCAGAAAGAATCCGTCTGATTGCTTTTGGAGAAGAACCTGCAAATGAGCTGATGATGCAGTGTAAAATGCTTGTGACAGATTATTCCAGTGTATGTTGGGACGTCTTTTATCTGGATAAACCGGTTGTGTTCTTCCAGTTTGACAGAGATAAATACGAAGAAGCGCACGGAAGTTATCTGGATATGAGCAAGGATTTATTTGGAGACTGTGCCCAGGATGTGGATGGACTTCTGGGATATATGGAGAAGTGTGTGGAAGACAACTTCAGAATCCAGCCGAAATATGAAAAGATGAGAAACAATTTCTATAAATATTTCGATGACCAGAACAGCCGCCGTATCTGTGATGCGATCGTTGAGAAATGGAAGAGGAAATAAAAAGAGAAAAACAATGGCAGAGGAGGCAGGAGAGATGGCGGAAAAAATAATGGTAAGAAAGCTGAAACTTAGACAGAAAAGTTTTTGTCTTGCTGTAGAGGCCCCCGGAACTATGGAGATATGTGAGGCGAAGCTCGTGTACAGAAATGTAATCTGTCCTGCACAATATCCGTTGAAGCTGGAAGTAAAGTGCAGAGAGGAAAAAAAGGAGTTTACTGTATCTGCAGACATTTCCGCCATGGAGCTTGCCCCGGGAGACTGGGATGTGTATCTGTATCAGAAAAACGGACAGCAGGTTCCGGTGATTCTGGATGCAGGAACGAGACTTCGATTGATTTTGGGCAGTTATGAGATTAAAACAGGAGCAGGGTTTATTTTGTTCCCAATGGGAAGCTCGGATCATATGCTGACTTTTCGATACAGAGCCGAATCAGAATATGATAGTCCTGCCGTGGCGGCAAAAGAGTTTCTGGCATTTGCCATCTGGAAAGCACTGAAGCCTTATTGGGAAAAAAGGCGAATCTGGCTTGTCTACGAAAAGTATGCAAGAGAGGCTCAGGACAACGGTTTTTACTTTTTCCAGTATTGTATGGAAGAACTGCCGGAGAAAGAGAAGAAACGGGTTTTTTATATTATGGATAAAAAATCCGTTCAGTGGAAAAAAACGGAAAAATATAATAAACAAATTGTTTCTTTTATGAGTTTTAAGCATATGCTGTATCTTCTGGCGGCTAGAGTCTATGTAGCGTCCGATTCCAGAGCGCATAGCTTTGCCTGGCAGCCAAAGCCAAACCTTATTACAAGAGAGACGAGCAGAAAGCCGATTTTGTTCCTTCAGCATGGAGTAACAGCTTTCAAGAGAGTAGACAAAAATTTTGGACAAAAAGGTTCTACCCCTATGACGCATTTCGCGGTCACCTCAAAATTTGAGCAGGATATCGTTACAAAAAATTTCGGCTATGCGCAGGAGAATGTACCGATTCTGGGTTTTTGCCGTTGGGATGTACTGGAGAACAGGGCTTCTGAAACGGAAAAAAAGATTTTGATTATGCCAACCTGGAGGTCGTGGCTGGAAGAACAGGGCAACGAGGTTTTTGTCAATAGCCAGTACTGCAAATGTTACAGGAGTCTTCTTGAAAACAAGGAGCTTGAGAACTTTTTAAAAAAACATAAAGTCAAACTGGTTTTCCACATCCATCCTAAAATGCGGGAATATTTAAATGCATTTCAGGAAAAAAACGAAAGAGTGGAATTAATCCCTCATGGAAGCAGGCAACTCAATGAATTGATTATGGAATGTTCTATGCTGATCACGGATTATTCCAGTGTGAGCTGGGATGTGTATTATCTTGGAAAGCCGGTAATTTTTTATCAGTTTGACTATGAGCTTTATATGAAAGCGCATGGAAGTTATATTGATATGGAAAAAGAACTTTTCGGTGACCGCTGTCTTACTGAAAAAGAACTTGCGGAAAAAATCAAAGAATATGTAAGAAATGATTTTGCCGAAAAAGAGAGATACGGAGCAATGAGAAAAGAGCGTTTTGCGTATACAGACAAGAATAACTGCAGACGAACACTGGATTATTTAAAATCCAAAGGATATTAAGAAAGGATAAATTATGAATACAATACCGACAACTGTGACAGAGAGAAAGAGATATCTTGACGCTGCCAAGGGCTGTGGAATCCTGATGGTTGTGTTCGGGCATATTACAACCATCAACAATCCGGTAGACATCTGGTTCGGGGCATTTAAACTGGTTATATTTTATATAGTTTCCGGTTATCTTCTGGCTATGAGACAGTCATTTAGAAAGACATCTCCGGGGCAGTATATATGGAAACATGCAAAGAGTCTTCTGATCCCGTATTTCGGTTACAGTGCCATTGTAATGCTGTATAACATGGGAGTTGTTCTGGTAAAAGGTAAACCCTTCTCAGAGCTTATAGATAAAGTGCTTTATCAGGGATACAGTACCTTAAGTCTTCGAGGTATCAGTGCACTGTGGTTTTTACCGTCTCTGTTTATTGCTCAGGTGATTTTTATCTTTGTCATGAAATCTCCGAAATGGGTAAAAGCGCTCAGCGCAGTTGTTCCGATTGTCACAACAGCATGCAGCATACAGCTTCTTGATTATCTGAAGGATAATTTCAGTTCCGTAAATTATAAAATTCTTTCATTCCCGCTTCTGACTGTAAGCAAGGGAATTCTGGGCTTTTGGTTTGTAGGGGCAGGATATGTTTGTTATCTGGTATTTAAAAAGCTTCAGCATAGAGAACTTCGTTTTCTTATCGGTCTTGCAATGACGGTGGCAACCATTTTCCTCTCTCAGAAGAATCCGGGAGTGGATATTAATATGCTGGGAGTCGGAAAATATCCGGTTCTGATGTATGTAAACGGAATCATGGGATCAATGGGCGTGATTCTTGTGCTGGAATATCTGGAGAAATGGTGGAAGATGACTTTCCTGAATTTCTGTGGAAAAAATTCTTTGATTATTATGGCGACACATGGAACTCTTGGCTTCAAGGCACTGATGATCAACGGATGGCGGTCCATGTACGGCCTTTCAGAAGTGGGGGGACTGCGCTACATTCTGGAGTGTACCGGAATCCTGTGTGAGCTGATGCTTTTGGAATGTGGTGTTATCTCTATTGTAAACAATTATTTCCCGTGGCTTACTGGAAAGTTCGGACCGCGTAAAGGAAAAGGAGAAAAATAAATTGGGTAAGTTTAAAAACCTGATAAAGGCGCAGGCAGTCCGGCTGCTGGGATACCAGAAGCCGGACCCGAAAGTCTGGGTCTTTTCTTCTACAGATAACTGTCATTACAATTATAATTCCAGGTATCTGTTTGAATATGTAAAAGAGAACTATAAAGATATTACGCCGTTATTTGTCATCAATGACAGGGAACTCCGGGAAAAATTAAGCAGAAAGTACGGCGCGGAATATTTCATTGAAACGGAGTCTGTACAAGGGATGAGAAAGGCTCTGGAAGCAGGAGTCTGGATGACTTCTGCAGGACTTCCTGTTTATGGAGTACGTCTGGGAAAGAAGAGGATGATTGTTAATCTCTGGCATGGGATTCCATTGAAAAAAATAGCTCTGGAAGATCCAAATCTCAGTCAGATTTCGAGAATTTATTTTCGGAAAATTTTTACGGAAAATTATACCTGTATTCTGACATGTTCCAAATCTCTGATTCCAGTTATGGCTAAAAGCTTTGATGTTCCGGAGTCCATGATTAAAGTGTGGGGGCAGCCCCGAAACGATATGTTCTATAAAGAGAATGACCGTGGGCTTATATTGAAGGAAATTTACGGAGAATTGCCGGAATATAAAAAAACCATACTCTATGCGCCGACCTTCCGGGATTACGGAACAACAGAGCTGTTTCCGTTTCCTGATTTTGATAGGGAAAAGCTGGAGGATTTTCTGGAAAAGGAGAACATTCTGCTTTTTTTGCGCACGCACATAAATGAGAAGGGGAATGCAGGGAAATATGTTTCAGACAGAATTCGTTATCTGGGAAATGAGCAGGCGGAAGATGTTGCAGGAATTTTAAACATCTTCGATCTTCTTATTACAGATTATTCAAGTATTTACATTGATTATCTGCTTCTTGATCGGCCAATGGTATTTCTGCCTTATGATAAAGAACGATACTTGGAGGGGCGGGGCATGAATTTTGTTTATGACGATGTGACTCCGGGGGCGAAACCGGATACAATGAAAGAATTTATGACTGCGATTCACGACGCTTTTGACGGCAGGGATAAGTACGATGAAGAGCGCAGAACCTGCAACGCGTTTTTTAATGAGGTGAATGAGCCGTGTATGCGGCATATTTGCGAAGAGGTAAGAAAATATGTCGGTATTGACTAAAATAAAAAAGAAATTAAGAAGTGGTACCTGGTATCCTCTTTATAATACATTGTATGAAAAAGAATCTGTAGATTCCAAAATGATTTTGTTGGAATCAAGAAGCGGACGCGGTCTGGAGAGTAATATCTTTGCCCTTGTAAAAGAACTGAACAGGCCGCTATACAGAGACTATACAATTGTAATTTCTTATGCAAAGGGCTTCAGGGATGCAGTTGAGAAAAAATTAGAGCAATATGGGCTAAAGGCGGGCAGGATTGTTCAGGTCGGAAGTCTTTCTTATTATCGCTGCCTTTCCAGGGCGGGGATACTGATAAACGACAGCACCTTTCCCGGACGTTTTATCAAAAAAGACGGACAGGTATATCTTAATGTATGGCATGGTACACCTTTGAAATGTATGGGGAGAGATAATACTGAAGAGAGATACAGTATGGGAAATGTAATGAGAAATCTGCTGATGTCGGATTATCTTTTATTTCCCAATGCGTTCATGGAAGAGAAGATGTCAGGTGCCTATATGCTCCCGGAACTGTATCAGGGAGAGATTCTTCATGAGTGTTATCCGAGAAATGAAATTTTCCTCCATCCTGAGGCGGGAATCAGAATGAAGGAGACTCTGGGGTTTAAGGAGAAGGAGCTTTTTGTTTATATGCCAACTTTCAGAGGGAAAGCGGACGCTGTTGACAAAAATGATTCTGTAGAGGAAATCAGAGGTTATCTGAAGCGGTTGGACGGGCTTTTAAAGGAAAAACAAATCCTTCTCGTAAAACTTCATCCGTTTGTGGGAAACGCACTTAGTTTCAGCGATTACAGCCATATTCTGCCATTTCCTGATAAGTATGATACCTATGAGGTACTGAATGCCTGTGATGCGTTGATTACCGATTATTCCAGTGTCATGTACGATTATGCCAATACAGGACGTAAAATTATTCTTTTTGCCTACGATCTGGAAGAGTATATGGGAAGCAGAGGAGTTTATGAGGACATTCGGACATATCCATTTCCGCTTGTGCGTACACCTGAAGAGGTTGCAAAGCTCCTTCAGACGCCGTCACGGCCTTTAGAGAAGGCATTTCTAAAAAAATACTGTACCTATGAGCATGTGGGAGGAACCGAAAAGCTTTGCAGACAGGTGGTTCTGAAAGAGGAAATCTGTGAGGTACACAGACTTTCATCAAACGGAAAAGAAAACGTGTTGCTTTATGCAGGGAATTTTGACAGAAACGGAATAACTATGGCCTTTTGTAATCTTCTGAAACAGATAGATCAGGACAAATATAATTTCTTTATTTCATATAGAGGAAATTCGCTGAAGGAAGTACCCTGGCATCTTGATGTTCTTGAAGGGGATGTGAGGGTATACCCGATTGCCAGTGAGATGAATCTGGATGTACTCACTGCGTTTGCGCAGGCTGTTTATTTTAAAACAGGATTTCGAGGAATGGGAATTGGAAAGCGTCTGGATCAGGCCTATAAGCGTGAATGGAAAAAACATTTCGGAAATTCCCGGTTTTGTCATGTGATTCATTATAATGGGTATGAAAATTATATGCTGTCCCTGATAGAAAGGTGTCCGTTCCCGAGAACTGTATGGGTTCATAATGATATGGTCAGGGAGACGGAGACGAAGAAAAACCCTAACAGATATGTACTTCGGGATACCTATGGAGTATGTGACCATGTGGCAGCGGTGAGCACAGACATTACAAAGTCCATTGTGGAAATCAGCAACAGAGAAGATAATATTTTAGTGATTCCAAATTGTATCGATGAAGAGTACATCAAAAACAGAGCAGAGCAAAAAATTTCTTTTGATGAGGAGACAAGAGCTAACGTATCGCTGGAAGAATTGCAGGAAATACTTGGAAATGGTGATAAAAAATTTATCTCTATCGGAAGATTTTCCGGAGAAAAACGACATGACAGGCTGATAGAGGCTTTTAACCGATACTGGAAGGAGAATACGGACACCTGGCTGATCATAATTGGAGGTGTCGGGAATCTTTATGAGGAAACCTGTAAAATAGCATCGGACTGTGAGGCGGGAGATCATATTATATTGATACGTTCTATGGCAAATCCAATGCCTGTATTAAAAAAATGTGATTTTTTTATTCTTACGTCGGATTACGAGGGACTTGGTATTGTTCTCATTGAGGCTGCAGTTCTGGGAGTGCCGATGATTGCGACAGATGTTCCGGGACCTCATTGTCTGATGACTGCCTGTGGAGGAACTCTGGTTGCTCCGTCTGCGGATGGCGTTTATGAAGGAATGAAAGCATGGGAAAATGGGAAAGTGAAGACTATTTCTGTTGACTGTGAAAAAAACAACAGAACTTCTGTGGAACTGTTTATGGAACTTTTAGGAGGATTTTAAATGACAGAAAAACAGCAATATCTTCTGCAGCTTTTGAAGGAGATTGATGAAATCTGTAAAAAACATAATCTGCGCTATGTGATGGCAGGTGGAAGTCTCATCGGTGTTGTACGAAACGAAGGATTTATCCCCTGGGACGACGATGTGGATATTTATATGCCAAGAGATGACTGGGATAAATTTGTCGCTCTTGCCGAGACGGAGCTTCCGCCTGAGAGAGCAGTACAGTGTGTGGATGTAGACAGAAACTACACCAATACTTTTCCGCGCTATGCGTCAACAGATACATGCGCCATACACAGACATCAGATTATCGGTAAAGATAAGGCCGGGGAGATTGTGGATGTTTTGACTCTTGACCCGATTCCGGCAGATGATAAGGAATATGAGAAATACAGAACCCATCTGATGATTTATTCTGAGTTGGTCAATATTGTGGTTGTATTCGGAAACAGATGGGAGATACCGGCGCGTCTCTATTTCAAATATCTTATGTCCTATTTATTCCTTGGAAAGGACAAAACATTAAAGAAGCTGGAAAAGATTATGTTTTCCTACAAAGAAGAGGATTGTGATCGATATGCCATGCGCTGGGGAGGATGCCCGTTCCTGTTTGACAAGGATGAGATGTTCCCTGTGAAATACAGGAAATTCGAGGGACTTGACGTTATGGTTCCAAACAGGATCAGTGATTATCTGATCTGGCATTACGGAGACGAGTGGTCTTATATTCCTCCTCACGGCGAGAGGGAATCCCATGACGCAGTAGAGTTCCATGATATTACTTATAAGGAATTCCGGGAAGAATACATGCCGAAAATAAATACGTTTCGTATGAGGGCAGACGCGGTAATCCGCAAGATGTATCATCTGGCAACTGCGAAGCGGACGCACAGGCTGAGACTGAAAAGACAGCTTCTTCTTGCAAAAGAGATTGAGATGGATTTAAAAGCGCGCATCAGGGAAAATGACAAATCCCTTGCAGAGCTTACTGAAAAAAGAAATTTCCGGAAACTGACAGAGATATACCAGGAATACTACAGAGTACAGCTCAGCGCAGATTTTATCGGAAGGGAAGATTTCGTAAATATTTACAGCTTTTATCATCCTGTTCTGGTTGAGCTTGAGGACGAGGTATTTGAAACGGCTATACTGACGCTGATGTATACAGAGAAGGTTTCCAAGGCATACAGAATGCTTCAGCTTCGGGAAAAAATGGGAACTATGACAGCGCGGATGCATGGATTTACAGAAGATATACAGTTGTTCCGAAAAGCTGCCGGACATTATGAATTTGGTGAAATGGAAGAAGCTGAGAGAATCACAGATATGCTTCTGGAAAAATATCCGGAGAATCCGTCCTTTATGAAGTTTAAAATCCGCTTCGAAATGATTCGGGCAAGACAGGATAAAATAACGGAAACAGCATGGGAATACCTTGGGAAATGTCTGGAGCTTTTTCCGGAAGACGGCTATTTCCTGAAATATAAGGGAGAGCTTCTGTGGATGGAGGGAGAATGCAGAACAGCGCTTGAAATTTTTGTCGGAGCAAGGGAAAAGACGACAAACGGAATCACACAGCTTGAGTTGGACAAATTGCTGGAAGAGTATAAGATTCCGGCATTAAAAACATGCCGGGAGCTTGCAGAGAATGCGATGGCAGAGGAAGCAACGGAGCTGGCTCTTCTCTGGCAGAAACTTTTACCCGGAGACAGGATGGTGGACGAGTATATCTGTCTTGCCAGTGTATGGAGGGCACAGTCCATGTCTCAGATGGAAGAACTGACAGAAGAAATTACAGGGAAAATAGAAACCTGTCTTGCTGAGCGGAAAGACATGGAAGCAAAGAACATTCCTGTATATTGTGAGGCTCTGGAAAAGGCGTGGGAGCGTCTGGGATATCCGTCAGAGGTTGCTCGTCTGCGTGTTAAGCTGATCTTTGTGGATAAGTCTGAGGAGTTGGAGTTGCTCTGCGAAGAAATCAGAAACTATATGATTCTTAAAGATAAACAGGCTGAGGTACTTAAACTTATCGGAGATGTCCGGATGAAACAAGGACAGACTGCGGCGGCGTTTGAAAGTTACAGGAAAGCGATTCGGGAATCTGGTTCGTCCTATGTAAAAAAAGAACTGGGAAATATTATTCTGGAAGATCTGTATCAGGGCAGCAGGGCAGCGACGGCTTATGCGAAAAAAGTGGATGCTATCGGATATATGGATGCATGGCTTGGCAGATACGGTTCAAAAGAAGAAATTCAGGAACTGATAAATAAGATAGTCTGATGGACAGAAATGGAGTTTGAAAGGTTGAACAGAGAGCAAGAGACGATATTTTCTCTTTTAAAGGAAATAGATAAAATATGCAGCAGAAACGGGATTTCCTATTTTCTGACACCGAGACTGGCTCTTCATGCGGTCCGTGGCGGTAATATGCCGGATAGCCCTTTTTCCGGCGGGGTTTTAATGACAGCGGCGGACATGGAGAGATTCCGTGTTGCGGCGCAGGAAGAAATGCCTGAAAAAAGAGCTGTAGAATCCATGTATAGCAATAAACGGTTTTCGGGATTTTACCTTCGGTATGAAAATACGGACACACTTTGTCTTCGTTTAAATGAAGGAAGAAATTTACAGTATCCTTCTCTTGGCATTGACATATATCCTCTCAGAGGTAAGATGAAATCCAGACTGGGCCATTTATGGAATCAGCAGATGGAGACAGGATGGAAACAGTTTTGTGACGGGCGTTCCGTGAAATATTCATTCAGGGACAGACTGTGTAAAATTCCTGTAGGAATTATGTTTCTGGGCGGAAGAGCCAGAGTCGGCAGGTATCTTTATATGAAGCTTTGTAAGACACAGAATGTGCCTGACACAAAAGAGTATGTAATAAGACTGAAGCAAAATACTTTGTACTATCCTGCGGAAGTTTTTTCGAAAACAAACAAAGCAGTTTTGGAAGGATATTCTTTTTCTGTACCGGGGGATATGGAGACATATCTTAAAGTATGGTTTGGTTCAGGATATGAAAAGAAGCTTCAGGAAGTTTATGTGCCTTCGATGACGGTGCTTACAAGTGCAAGGGTAGGCTGTGAAGAATTTTTTCAAGAGGCAGGAAGTGCGGATTCCCTTGTAAAAGAGAGAAACCGCTTGTACAGGAAAGATGCAAAAGGCCGCAAACGGAGAGAATATCTGGACTGGGCGTGGGAATATGTAAAAATGAAGGGCGCAGGAAGAACTCTTGTACAGCAATATACGGAGAAGAAATCACGTATCCTAAATCTTTATAAGAACGAAGATTACCCTCGTTTGGAGCGGGAAATGAAGGAGTACGGCAAAATGATGAACCGTTATCTGGAAGAAGAAGAGGTTTTTGCACCGGATGCGGAACTTATGGAAATTTATATAAGTCTTCTTGAAAAAACAGGCAGGACAAAGCAACAGGAAAAAGTAGAGAAATACTGGATTAAAGAAAAAGAAATTTATTAAAAAGAAGTCTATAAAACAAATGACCCGGCAGATGGCCGGGTCATTTGTTTTATAGACTTCATAGAAAATGCCGGGATTATTCCCGGCAATAAAAAATGCCCAGAGCCGGAATCGAACCAGCGACACGAGGATTTTCAGTCCTCTGCTCTACCAACTGAGCTATCTGGGCTTGTTAGCAATTTGCTACTTTATAATACTACCATACTTATTGAAAAAATGCAAGATATAATTTCAAAAATATGAAAAATTAATACAATAAAGTCTATAAATAATAAAAAGATTTTATATCCGCTGGTTGGATATGTGTAAAAATACAAAGAGTCCTTTTCGAAAAAACATGGAAATCTTTTTTGATAAAGAAAGTATGATTTTTTTGAAAAAGTTATGTGTAAATGATGGAAATTTTGACAGAATAGTTGTATAGTAAAGATATACGAATGATTTGGCGGGAACTATGCAGACGCTGAACCATTACGATACAGACAAACAGAAAGAAGGTGACAGAATTGGAAAAAGTGATTATCATTGGAGCGGGACCGGCCGGAATTTCAGCAGCTCTGTATGCAGCCAGAGGAAATATGGAGCCACTTGTGATAAATAACGGGATCGGCGCTCTGGAAAAGGCTGAAAAAATTGAAAATTACTATGGTCTTGCCAGCCCCATGTCAGGTCAGGAGCTTTACGAGACAGGACTTGCACAGGCGAGAGCTCTGGGAGTTCGTATTATTGACGCTCAAGTCCTTGCAGTGGAAGGCTTTGATACCTTTCAGATTAAAACAACCGAAGGGGAATTTGAAAGCATAAGTCTGATTCTTGCCACCGGAAGCAGGCGCGTGGCTCCGAAGATTCCGGGACTTAAGGAATTTGAGGGAAAAGGTGTGAGTTACTGTGCAGTATGTGATGCCTTTTTCTACAGAGGTAAAGATGTTGCGGTTGTGGGGAATGGCGATTTTGCTCTTCATGAAGCGGGAGAACTTCAGAATACCGCCTCTTCAGTAACGATTTATACAAATGGTAAAGAACCTGAATTTACCAGAGAAACAGATATTCAGGTAAATACTATGAAAATACAGTCTATAGAGGGAGAAGAAAAAGTATCCGGAATCCGTCTGGAAGGGGATGTGAAGGCTCAGGAAAATGAGGCAGTCCTTGCTCGTGCTGATGGTATATTCATTGCTCTTGGAACTGCCGGAAGTGCGGAAATTGCCCGTCAGATGGGGGCAGAACTTGATGCAAAGGGGAATATAAAGGTAAATGCAGATATGGAAACCACGATTCCTGGAATGTATGCGGCAGGCGACTGCACAGGAGGACTCCTTCAGATTGCGAAAGCTGTGCATGAGGGGTGTACGGCTGGGATTTCAGCGGGTAAATATGTAAGAAACAGGAATAAGTGATTACGTTTAATTTATAATAAAGGAGAAAAATTATGGCAAAAACTTTTACAGCACAGAATTTTCAAGCGGAAGTATTGAAATCAGAGAAACCTGTACTTGTAGACTTTTGGGCAACCTGGTGCGGACCGTGTAAACGTCAGGCTCCCATTATAGATCAGCTTGCAGAAGAAGGCTACTGTGTAGGAAAAGTAAATGTGGACGAAGAGCCAATGCTGGCTCAGCAGTTTCAGATTATGAGCATTCCGACAATGATTATTTTCCGGGATGGCAGAGAGATTGAGCGTCTGGTAGGTCTTAACTCCAGAGAAACTCTGAAACAGGCGCTGGATGAATAAAAAGATGGGTGGCGCGGCAATGCTGCGCTGCTTTTTTCATTCACATACATTTGAACGGAGAGTCATATTTGATGAAGATTTTATTAGTGGCATGTAATGCCAAATACATACATTCCAATTTAGCGGTATATGATTTGAAAAGCTATGCAGAGGAGTATGAGAAGCAGGTTGTTTTGAAGGAGTATACTATAAATCAGCCAAAAGATGATATTCTCAGAGACATCTATTTGGAAGCGCCGGACGTTCTATGCGTTTCCTGTTATATCTGGAATATTACTTTTGTAAAAGAACTGATGCGGGATCTGGCCAAAATACTTCCGGATACCGTATTTTGGGCAGGTGGACCGGAGGTTTCTTTTGATGCAGAGACTTTTCTTGTGGAAAATCCTCATTTCACGGGAGTAATGCTTGGAGAAGGGGAGGAAACCTTCAGAGAGCTTGCCGGCCATTATGTAGAAAATATAACAAAATTAACAGAGATTAAAGGGATTGTATTTAGAAACAATGGGGAAATACACAATAATGGCTGGAGAGAAATTATGGATTTGAGCCGTGTGCCATTTGTGTACAAAGACCTTGAGGATTTTCAAAACCGTATTATTTATTATGAAAGCAGCAGAGGCTGTCCGTTTGCCTGTAGCTACTGTCTTTCCTCTGTGGATAAAAAGTTAAGGTTTCGCGATTTGGAACTGGTAAAGCGGGAATTACAGTTTTTTATTGATAACAAAGTTCCTCAGGTGAAATTTGTAGACCGCACCTTTAACTGTAAGCATGATCATGCTGTGTCAATCTGGAAGTATATCAAAGAACATGACAATGGGATTACAAATTTTCATTTTGAGATTTCGGCAGATTTGCTTAATGAAGAGGAACTGGAACTTATGTCAGATATGCGTCCCGGGTTGATTCAGCTTGAAATTGGTGTGCAGTCAACCAATCCGCAAACAATTAAGGCAATCCGCAGAACTATGAATTTCGAGAAGCTTGCAGGAATTGTAAACAGGATTCACAGCTTTGGAAATATTCATCAGCATCTTGATCTTATTGCAGGGCTTCCCTATGAGGATTACAACAGTTTCCGGAAATCTTTTAATGATGTGTATGCCCTGAAACCACAGCAGCTTCAGCTTGGCTTTTTGAAGGTTCTGAAAGGTTCTTTTATGAAGGAGATGTCAGAGGAATATGGGATTGTTCACAAGGAACAGGAACCGTATGAGGTATTATCCACCAGATGGCTTTCCTATCGGGATGTTTTAAAGCTGAAAACTGTGGAAAATATGGTGGAAATATATTATAATAGTGGACAATTCCAAAATACTCTGAAGTATGTGGAAGGATTTTTTGAAGACAGTTTTTCTTTGTATGAAAGACTGGGAGAATTCTATGAGACAAAAGGCTACAGCAGTGTTTCCCATACAAGAATGCGTCGCTACGAGATTTTACTGGAATTTCTCAGGACAGTGGAAGGTGTTTCAGAGGAAACTGTATCGGACAGGATGATCTGCGATCTTTATCTGAGGGAAAATTTAAAGAGCCGTCCGTCTTTTGCCCGTGACCAGAAATCATGTGAAAAAGCGGTCTGGGAATACAGACGAATGAATAAAATTCCAAAAACTGCCCATATTGAGATTCTGGCTGATAACAGAGTTTTACTTTTCGATTACACCAATCGCGATCGTCTGACAAATAATGCATCTGTTACAGACATCAGCAAAGAACTGGAGTGTTTATGATTTTTGAACACTCCCAATAAAAAAACAAGAGGTGAAAAAAATGGGAATGTTTGATCCGAAAAAAAGAAAAATTATAACAGCAATTATTGCAGTGATTATCGTGCTTGCAATGGTAGTTCCGACTGCACTTGCATATCTTCTGTAAGTATGAGGTATCATGTATGAAACTTGGAAAAGCAGCAATGGAGGCATTGCAGGCAGAGGTTACAGGAAGACTTACACCCGGTGACGAGATTCTTGTTGCCGGGGCGATTGCCCTTGAGGGGACTTCCATTATTTCAGAATCAGAGAAAGAAAAGCTTGGGAAATTATTTTCACCGGGCTTTTTATATAATTGTAAATCGCTTCTTACAGATTATGGTGTGGGAAGCTGTGAAGGAGAAGCGTGGAAGGCGGCAGAGGAGGCAGGAGCATCAGCGCTCTTTGCTCTTAAAGAAGGCGGCTTTCTGAGTGGATTGTGGAAGATGGCGGAGGCCTCTTCCGTGGGGCTGGAGGCTGATTTGAGAAAAGTGCCAATCCGTCAGGAAACGGTAGAAGTATGTGAAGTGTTTGATATAAACCCTTACAGACTTTTATCAGGAGGAGCTATTCTCATTGGGATTCGCGGCGGAGAAGCTCTGGTGCAGGAGCTTAAAAGAAAAGGATTCATGGCAGCAGTTATCGGGCAGGCAAATTCCGGGAATGACCGTTTGCTGTACAGTGGAGCAAATGCAAGATATCTGGAGCGTCCTGCGGTGGATGAAATCCAAAAAATACAGAAGTAAAGAGTTGGAGGAAAAGAATCATGGCAAAGCTTAATATTGTACTTCATGAGCCTGAGATTCCTGCGAATACGGGGAATATCGGACGTACCTGTGTGGCGACGGGAACAAGGCTTCATCTTATAGAACCCCTTGGTTTCCTGTTGAACGAAAAAGCAATCAAACGCGCAGGAATGGATTACTGGAAAGATCTGGATGTGACGACTTATTTGAATTATGAAGATTTTCTTCAGAGAAATCCGGGCGCTAAGATTTATTACGCGACTACAAAAGCGCAGCATACCTACACAGAAGTAGAGTATGAGGAAGATTGTTATATCATGTTTGGAAAAGAGAGTGCCGGAATTCCGGAGGAGATTCTTGTCAATCATCCGGATACCTGTGTTCGTATTCCCATGATTGGAGATATCCGTTCTCTAAATCTCAGCAATTCTGTGGCAATTGTGCTGTATGAGGCGCTGAGACAGAACAATTTTGATCACATGAATCTTGAGGGGCATCTTCATCATTTACAGTGGTAATAGTGAAATTGTTATAAAAGTGAAAACTATATGAAAAGGAGGAAGAAATATAATGGAACTTGAAAACTATCGGAAGTATTCAAAGATGGCAAGAGGACTGGAGAAGGCAGACCTTGTGTTTAAGAATGCACAGGTATTTCTTTCTCAGACAGGGGAGTTTGTGGAAGGAGATGTGGCCGTTTCCGACGGAAAGATTCTGGGGGTGGGATCTTACGATGGAAAAGAAGAAATTGACCTTACAGGGAAAATTATCTGTCCGGGGTTTATTGACAGTCATCTTCATTTGGAGTCTACGCTTGTGACTCCGGGAGAACTGATTCGTCAGGCTGCGCAGTGCGGAACAACTACCTTTATTGTGGATCCGCATGAATCTGCCAATGTTTCCGGAATACAGGGGATTGATTATATTCTGGCGCAGACGGAAGATGTCCCGGCAAATGTTTACGTTATGATGCCTTCCTGCGTACCGGCGACTTCTGTGGATGATAATGGATGTGCTTTAACTGCCGGGAAAATGAAAAGTTATCTCAATAATCCAAGAGTTTTGGGGTTGGGCGAGGTGATGGATGCACCCTCTGTAATTTCAGGGGCAGTTTCCATGCATGAGAAGCTTCGACTTTTTGAGGGAAAAGTAAGGGATGGTCATGCTCCGTTTCTTTCAAGAGGGGATCTGGCAGCTTATGCGCTGGCGGGTATATGCACAGACCACGAGTGCGTAGATTATGAATATGCGATGCAAGAGCGCAGAAACGGAATGTATGTACATATTCGGGAAGGTAGTGCTGCGCGTAATCTGGATGCTATTGTAAAGGGAATTGTAGAGAACCAGACAGATACCGATGGATTTTGTTTCTGTACGGATGATAAGCACATTGAGGAAATTAGAAGAGAAGGTCATATTAATTACAATGTGAGACGTTCTGTGGAGCTTGGGCTTCCGGTGAAAGAGGCACTGAAGATGGCGACGATTCATGCGGCAAGATGTTACAAACTGGAGCATTTGGGAGCTATTGCGCCCGGATACCAGGCTGATTTTGTCATCCTTGATGATTTGGAGACTCTCCATGTTTCGGATGTTTATTACCGTGGAAGAAAGATTATCAGAGACGAGGCTCTGGAGATTAAACCCTGCTCTTTGCAGCTTAAAGATACGATTCATATCGGAGAATTTTCAGAGGAAAATCTCAGACTTATTCATCCTGGAAAAAAAGCACATGTTCTTCAGATGATGGAGGGACAGATTACAACGGAGGATGTGTTTGAGGATGTTCCGAGAGTTTCTTCAGGCGGGACAGATTATTTCGTATCAGATGATACATATCAGAAGATTTCTGTGATTGAGCGCCATAAAAATACAGGTAAAATAGGCGTGGGAATAGTAAAAGGCTTTGGGCTTCGCGGCGGAGCTATCGCATCCAGTGTATCTCATGATTCCCATAATATCATTGTTATAGGGGACAATGACCGGGATATGTATATTGCAGTTCAAGAATTGAAGCGTACCAGGGGCGGATACGTTCTGGTGTGCGGCGGAGAGGTATTTGGAACATTGCCGCTTCCGGTAATGGGGCTGATGAGTGATGCCGGATATGAGACAGTAAATGAGCTTCTTGCAAAGATGATACCAAAAGCCCATGAAATGGGGATTCCGAAAGGCTTTGATCCGTTTATTACATTATCCTTTATGGCTCTTCCGGTCATTCCGGAGATAAGAATCACACCGAGAGGTGTATACCTTGTAAATGAGGGAAGGATGCTTAAGACTCCGTTTGAAGAGTAAAGACAACTCTAAAGAAATGAAAGAAGATGAGGCATTATCCGTTTTAATATCGGGGACTAGCCTCATCTTTTTAGTGTGATTTTTCGAGTGTAAATATAAATTCAGTTCCCACGCCGGGGGTGCTGACAACATCAATGTGCTGCTGATGTGCATTGATAATTTCTTTTACAATAGAAAGCCCAAGACCTGTACTTTTTCGGTCACGGCCGCGGGAGGCATCATGCTTGTAGAAGCGATCCCAGATTTTGGGAATACTTTCTTTGGGAATTCCCTCTCCGTGGTCTTTCACAGAAACAAAAACTTTTCCGTTTTTTTCTGTTGTTTCCATTACAATGGTAGAATCATCCGGGCTGAATTTAATGGCATTATCCAGAAGATTGTAAAGGACCTGCTGTATTTTTTCCCTGTCTGCATTTACAGAAAGTTCCTTTCCGGAAAGAATCAGTTCCAGATGAATCTTACGTGGAGTGCATATGCCCTCAAAAAAAGCTGCTGTGCTTTTCAGTGTATCGTTAATATCAAATGGTCGGAATTCCATCATACGTTTTTTGATATCTATCTCGTTTAAAGTCAGGAGACTTCTGGTGAGCTTTTCCAGACGATCTGTTTCAGTCGCGATAATTTTTAAATATTTTTCCTGAAATTCAGGAGGAATGGTTCCGTCCAGAATTGCCTCTACATAGCCTTTGATAGAGGTGAGTGGAGAGCGAAAATCATGAGAAACATTGGAGACAAATTTACGCTGATATTCCCCGTTCAGGTTAAGCTCATCTGACATATAGTTCAGGGTGTTGGCAAGATAGCCCAGTTCATCGTCGGATTTTACGGCGATGTTATAACTGAGATTTCCGTTGGCGTATTCAGAGGCGCCGCGAATAATCGCCTGAAGAGGGCGATAAATCTGCCATTTGTATATCAGAATCAAAAGGTATGTCATGGCATAAAAGATGAAGAAAAGAAACAGCATAATCTGCATAATCGTACTTCTTGTACGATATAGAGCACTTGCCTGATAGTGGATAGCAACATATCCTTTGGTAGTCATCTCAGAAGTAATAGGGGCGATGACACTGATCTGATCATTAGGAAAATAGCCGTAAAACGTACCGATCTGATAATAATTTCTGCCCCATGCAGAAACATCGAAGCCTTCCAGTGGTACAGGGGAATCGGGGTCAATCTGTTTGCGGGTGCTGAACAGAACGTCACCTTGGCAGTTGATAATCCAGATAACAGTATCCTGAAAAACTGCCAGGGAGGAGAGGGGATTCCGTATTTCCTCCAGATTTTTGGCAGACAGATTATTTTTTATTGTATCATAGGAAGCGATACTGTGAGCTTCTTTATAAAGAGCATCGCTCAAATCGCGTTCCAGATACTGTTCCACAAGATAGGAACCGCCTAGGCTGATAAGAAAGAATCCACAGATTCCGATTAAAAGATAGCTGGCGATAAACTTCAGGGATAAAAGATGCTTCATTCGTTTTTTACCTCAAATTTATATCCGATTCCCCAGACAGTTGCAAGCGACCAGCGGGGATGATCTTTGATTTTCTCGCGCAGCCGTTTTATATGGACGTCTACTGTGCGGGTGTCTCCGATGTACTCGTATCCCCAGATGTGATCGAGAAGCTGTTCTCTTGTAAAAACCTGATTAGGAGATGAGGCAAGGAAATAAAGAAGTTCCAGTTCCTTCGGCGGCATATCCACCTGTTTGCCCATGTAGGTGACAGCATAGTTCGTCAGATTTACAATGAGGTCGGGGTAGGTTACACATTTTTCTCCTGTTGAAACAGCCGGTTGTTTTGCCTGAAAGCGACGCAGGACTGCACGGACTCTGGCAACCAGTTCTTTGGAGTCAAATGGTTTGATCATATAATCGTCTGCTCCGAGTTCGAGTCCCAGAACCTTATCGAAGGTTTCACCCTTGGCGGAAAGCATAATAATAGGGACATCAGAATTATGACGAATCTCACGGCAGACCTGATAACCGTCGATGCCGGGGAGCATCAGATCCAGGATGATAAGATCCGGGCGAAAGCTCTGAAATTCTTTCAGAGCCTCCTCTCCGTCATTGACAATTTTAACCTCAAAACATTCTTTGGTGAGGTACAGTGCAATCAATTCGGCGATGTTATTGTCATCGTCAACAATAAGAATTTTCTGTTTATAAGCCATGTTAAAGTTCTCCTTCCTGTTGATCATCAGATCATTTTTTGAACTCAACAATTGTCACACCTGCATCGCCTTCTCCAAATTCGCCCAGTCTGAAGGAAGCTACATGCTTCTGGCGCTTCAAGTAGTTATGCACCCCTTTTCTCAGAGCACCGGTGCCTTTACCATGTACAACACGGACGCTCTTGAGATGGGCAATATATGCGTCGTCGAGATATTTGTCAAGCTCTGCGATTGCTTCATCTACAGTTTTACCCAGAAGGTTGATTTCTGTAGAAACGCTGGCAGATTTTGACATACGTATCTTGCCTGCTCCTGTGCGCTGCAGAGTAGGCGTTGTGATTTCTGCTTCGTCAACAAGCTCCAGGTCGGAGATGTGAACCTTAGAACGGATAATTCCCATCTGAACGAATAAGTAGCCCTTGGAATCCGGACGGCTGCTCACAGTACCGTTCAGATTCATGCTGAGGACTTTTACAGATTCTCCAAGAGAAAGGTCTTTGGCAGAAAGTTCTTTTTTCGGTTTTTTTACAGCTGCATTTTGAGCCATGCCGGATTCGGCTTTGTTCATGCGCTGGCGGAGTTTCTGGCGTTCTTTTTCCATAGATGCTGTGTCCACATGGTCTTTCTGAAATTTGTGGAACATCTTCATGGTCTGATCAGCATATTCCTTTGTTTCGCGAAGGATGGCATGCGCTTCTTCATTTGCTTGACGCAGGATGCGTTCTTTTCGTTCATCCAGTTTTTCCTGCTTGGATTCCAGTTTTTCTTTGAGCGCTTCGATTTCTTTTTTGTATTGTTCGATTTCAGCGCGCTCATTTTCAATCGTTATCCTGCTGTTTTCCAGAGAGGTGAGTACGTCTTCAAAAGATTCGTCCTGTTCGCTGATCTGCTCTTTCGCTTTCTCGATAATGTAGTCCGGAAGTCCCAGTTTAGAAGAGATGGCAAAAGCGTTACTCTTTCCCGGAACACCGATGAGAAGACGGTAGGTGGGGCGCAGAGTTTCTACGTCGAATTCACAGCAGCCGTTCTCCACGCCCGGAGTAGAAAGGGCGTAAACCTTCAGTTCGCTGTAATGAGTGGTTGCCATCGTACGGATTCCTCTCTCGTGAAGATGAGAGAGAATGGAAATAGCAAGGGCTGCGCCTTCAGTCGGGTCTGTTCCTGCACCGAGCTCATCAAAGAGGACAAGGGAGTGGGTATCTGCATTTTTTAGGAAAGAAACCACGTTTGTCATATGAGAGGAAAAGGTACTTAAGGACTGTTCGATGCTCTGTTCATCTCCGATATCTGCGTAAACCTCGTGGAAAAGGGCAAGCTCTGAGCGGTCAAGAGCCGGGATATGCAGTCCGGACTGTCCCATCATGGTAAGAAGTCCAACAGTCTTTAAAGAGACGGTTTTACCTCCTGTATTTGGACCTGTAATTACAAGAAGATCGAAGTCGTCGCCAAGACGAATATCAATGGGGACAGCTTTTTTCTTATCAATGAGAGGATGGCGGGCTTTTTTTAAGTTGATGCGTCCTTTGTCATTGAAGAGAGGTTCGTTTCCGTTCATGTCCATTGCAAGAGATGCTCTTGCGAAGATGAAGTCAAGCTGAACCATAATTTCGAGGTCAGTTTTAATGAGTTCGCTGTGGACAGCTGTCTGTTCGCTGAGGTCGGCAAGGATTATTTCAATTTCCTTTTGTTCTTTTAATTCCAGCTCACGGATGTCGTTGTTCAGCTTTACGATTGCCATAGGCTCGATAAAAAGGGTGGAGCCGGTAGAGGACTGGTCGTGTACCATGCCCGGAACCTGACCTTTGTATTCGGATTTTACGGGAATACAGTAGCGGCCGTTTCGCATGGTTATTACCGCGTCCTGAAGATAGTTGCGGGCACTGCCGCTTACCAGAGAGGAAAGCTGTGTATGTATTTTGTCATTGGCTACTTTCATGTTCCTGCGGATTTGGCGCAGAGTGCTGCTTGCATCGTCGCTGATCTCGTCTTCGGACAGGATACATCTGCGTATTTCTGCGGAAAGGGGAGTCAGCGGTTCCAGTGCGCTGAACATACCGTCAAGGGAATCCGGCAGGGAATCGCTTCTGTCATTTCGTGAATAAGCTTTTACACGGTTTACATTTTCCAGAAGGCTGCAAATAGAAAGAAGCTCTGTGATTCCCAGAGCGCTGCCGATTTCCAGTCTTTTCAGTGAACCGCGCACGTCTTTCACACTGCCAAAGGAAATGTTGCCTTTCTGAAAGAGGCGGGTAAGCGCATCCTTTGTTTGTGTCTGCATGTGACGGATTTCCTCAAGATCAGTGGATGGAGTGAGCTTACGGCAAAGCTCTTTGCCCATGAAAGAGGATGCTTTATCTGTGAGCATATCAATAATCTTGTAGTATTCCAATGCTTTATATGCTTTTTGATTCATATATGTCTCCTAAATTTTGTTGTTCTATAATACTGTGTATTGTATAAAAGGGTAAAAAACCCTCATTATTAGTTTACACGATTTTGGACGGAAATGGAAGATGGATTAATAAGAATTATTATTTGGGAATAAAAATCTGGGGAATAGGATTTGCTGTTCTAATAAAACTTATTTAATTTGTCGGGTGATTTTTTGAATTTATTCAGATTTTATTTTTCTTATTTATAATATATAATCAAAGTATTTAACTTGAAATTAATAACAAAAGAGGAGTTTAGGAGGCGTGAAATGAAGACGTTAATAACAATAAAAAAGTGTTTTGCACAGAAATCTGTAGTAGGTGGGAAAGCGGGTGTGGCACTTATGTCAGATGTGCTTAGTGATAAAAATATTATGAAGCTGGTAACAACCCACTACAATAGTATTACATGTGAAAATGAGATGAAACCGGAAGTGATTTTGGGTAAGACACCGGTATACATGACTGACTCAGAAAGAAATATATGCTTTGATGAGTGTGGAAGTCCGGTTTTAAAGCTTGATTTCAGAAGAGCTGACAAAATTATGGATTATGTAAGAAATTATAATGAAAAAAATCCGGATGATAAGATACAGGTAAGAGGACACGTATTAGTATGGCATTCTCAGACTCCAGATTGGTTTTTTCGAGAAGAATATGACAGCCGAAAACCATATGTTTCTAAAGAAAAAATGATTAAACGCCTTGAAAAATATATCCGGGATGTAATTTTACATTATGATGGGGAAAGCAGTCCATATCGGGGAATTATTTATGCATGGGATGTAGTAAATGAACAGATTGAACCTGATGATTTTCAGCCATCTGTTAATCCCGGAGCTTTACGATTTACATGCAACGGAGAAAATACAAACTGGTACAATATTTTTCAGGGGGATACCAGTTATATTACCCAGGCATTTGTATTTGCCAATCGATATGCACCGAAAAACATTAAACTTTTTTATAATGATTACAATGATGCAGAGCCTGTAAAGAGGGAGGCTATATGCAATTTACTCAGAGAGATTAAAGAAACAGAAGGTGCACGAATTGATGGAATGGGAATGCAGGCACATTATCATATGGATTGTCCATCGATTGAACTGATAAAAGAAGCGGTATGCAAGTATTCTTCTATCGTTGAAGAAATACAGTTTACTGAATTTGACGTACAGTCGAGCAGAGGATATGATGGAAGTGATAAAGAGACAGAATTAGAACTTCAAGGAGAACGATATAAAGAAATTTTTCAGACGATATATACGCTTGATAAACAGGATGAAATTCATATCACGGGAGTTACATTTTGGGGAACTCATGACGGAGCTTCCTGGTTGCAGGATACTTCTGTAGTCGGAGGAGGGGCGGATGGAAAAAGACCGCAGATGCCATTACCATTTGACAATGATTGTAACGTGAAACCTTCCTATTGGGGGATTATAGACGCATAAATGCTTCAGGCAGCGGTATACGGATTTACGAAAAATAAAATCAAGAGGAGTAGGCGGAAGTGAAATTCACATTAGAAAAACTTACAAGGCGGATTGATAACTTTTCAATTCGAAAAAAGATGATTTTAATCTATATCTTTTGTATGCTCCTGCCAATCACATTGACAGACGGGGCAATTATTTATACAGTTGTGCATACAGAGGAGCAGTTGCAAAAAACTGAATTGGAAGATGTTGCGGATGCAGTTAATAACCAGTTTTTTTATGATGTAGATACTGTTTCAAAAGTGGCAAAAAGAATATATTCTAATCAGTATATTAATGACTTTCTTGAAGCGGAATATATAAATCCATTTGACTATGTTGTTCATTATCAAAAATTTTTTAAGGACACGCTTTTTCAAAGCTGGGATATGACCGGAAATTCGACTATATCAATGTATACGGATAATACCACGATTGTAAGTGGTGGAACAGTGAAAAATCTGAATTTGGTCAAAGATAGCGAGTGGTATCAGGAAATGGATGAAAATAATGTGGAGCAAATATTATATTTTGCATATGAGCCAGCTGTACCCGGAGCAGTAATGGATCCGGAAAGACACGTATATTTTGTCAAGAAGATGAATTGTTACGGCGGCGGACGTTCGGAAAAACTTTTAAAGATTGAAATGGATTACAGTACAATAAATAGAAAACTTCGCAGTTTAAACTATGATATGCCAGTGTATATATGCCATGACGACAGGATTATATTTTCAAATCAGGAAGGTGAGAATATAGGAGATCCATATGAACGGTTTTCAACATCAGGGAAAGTAAAGTGCGTAAAAGAAAGTATTATTTATGGTGCAGATATGAAAATATACGTGATGCGACCGGAAACGGTTCTTGCCGATAAATTGATGGAGAAGCTTCCCATGTTACTTGTACTTATTTTGATTAATATTATTTTCCCATTGATTATGGTGTTGCTGCTGAATCGTTCATTAACTGTACGGATCACCAGACTGAGTAGTATTTTCAGGAATACGGAAGATGAAAATCTGGTTGAGATAAAAGATGTTATCGCAAAAGACGAGATAGGAGATCTTATGCGGAATTATAACAAGATGGCATCCCGTATAAAGACTTTAGTGAAAATTGTATATAGAAACCGTATACATGAACAGGAAATAACAGTAGCAAGACAAAAGGCGGAACTTCTTGCATTGAGAAGTCAGATTAATCCACATTTTCTTTTTAATGCGCTTGAAAGTATACGGATGCACAGTATAATAAGAAAGGAAAAAACTACAGCAGAGATGGTCGAAAAGCTTGCTGTTATGCAGAGACAGTACGTAGACTGGGGTGAGGATCTTATAGAGGTAAGGCAGGAAATGGAGATTGTCGGTAATTATATGGACTTACAGCAATATAGATTTGGCTCCAGACTGTCATATGAGATAGAGGTGGAAGAGGAATGCCTTTATCAGAAGATTCCAAAGCTTACAATTGTGACATTTGCCGAAAATGCATGTGTGCATGGAATAGAGAAAAAAACTACATCGGGATGGGTGTTTATCCGTGTGTATAGAGATGGTGGTCAAATGTGTATAGAAGTAGAAGATACAGGCAGTGGCATGACAGATGAAGAGTTTGACAGGCTGCGGAAGAAAATGGAAAATGCAAGTATTGATTTACTAGAGACTGAAAAAGGAGTAGGTATTATTAACGCTTGTCTGAGGCTGAAAATAATGTCGGACAGTAAGGTACAGTTTGAATTAAGTGGAGAAGAAGGTACAGGCACGATAGTTCTTATACGCCTGCCGTTTTTAGAAGGAGATAAAAGGTGATAATATGTTGAGAGTGTTATTGGTAGACGATGAACCATTCATACTTCGTGGTATGGAAGAGTTGATAGACTGGAAACAGGAAGGATTTGAGATTGCAGGAACGGCGTCAAATGGTGAGGAGGCTTTCTGCTTTTTGGAAAATAATAATATTGACCTTATTTTGACTGATATTAAGATGCCGATTATGGATGGGCTTGAACTTTTAAAAATGATTCGTAATTCTGAAAGTCATAAGGATGTTTTTTTTATTATTTTAAGCGGATATGCTGATTTTCAGTATGCTCAAGAAGCAATAAAGTATACATGTACAGATTATATTTTAAAACCAGTAGAAAAGGATAAGCTGATTCAGGCACTCAGGAAAGTAAGAGGAATTAAAAATATAAAGCTGGAAAGAGACAGAGAGACAAAAAAATTAGAGAACGCTTATCTGGCTAGAACACTTATTTCTGTCATACAGGGAAGGTTTGATACTGCGATGGTTGAGTATGTCCGTCAGCATATACGTTTATCGAAAGGAATAAGGTATGTTGAAATTTTGATTGATGGGAATGATTATGACGGAGAGTTTGAGGACACTGTAAGTCGGGCAAATCAGATACTGTTATATAAGACATGTATAGATTATCTTCAAGATGACAGCGGTCATTGTGTGATGGATGTTTCGATACAGGAAAAAGTTTATGATGTTGGTTTCCTGTTATGCAGATATATGTATGAATCATCGGATATAAAGGAATATCTGGAAAATTTTATGAAGTATTTGAGGGAGATGTTGGGACTTCAGGTAATCATGATTGTTGGAAAAGAAGTAAAAAATCTGGAAGAAACAGCAAAGTCATACAGTACATCACGTATGGTCAGATCTTTTCAGGGATTCAGAGAGAAAAAGAATATCTATTACTATGAAGAAGAGATTCAGGTCCATACCCCTGGAATCATGCTCTGCAAAAATAGTCTGGATATTTTACTTAATGCTGTTGAACAAAATAATCATTCGGATATCATGAAAGCTGTTGACAGCTTTTATAAAGAGATGAGACAACGGGAAGTATCTGATGAAATTATGAGACTGAATGTTAATTATCTGCTATTCCAACTTTTGCATCTGGCACTGGAATTGGATGATACGGTGAACCAGGAAGAAATATTGAGAATGATCAGTGAAGGAACCTTTAAGGATGGTGTTCTGAGAGGAAGTAAAGCACATCTTTGCAGAGTAGCTTGTGAATATGGGGATTATCTGGCTCAAATGCGGGAAGATTCTTCATGTGGAATACTCATGAAAATAGAAAAAGAGGTCAGAGAGCGGTATGCGGATAATCTGACTCTTAAAGAGCTTAGTGAAAAATATTATGTAAACAGTGCATATTTGGGGCAGCTCTTTAGAAAGAGATTTGGACAGGCGTTTAAGGATTATCTGAACCATTGCAGAATAGAGCAGGCTTGTCAGCTATTGCTTAGGACTGATAAAAAAATTTATCAGATTGCGGAGACGGTAGGATACCACGATTTGGACTATTTTGTAAACAGGTTTATCTCTGTGAAAGGCTGTACTCCGGCAAAATTTCGTAAACAGGTAAGAGACTATGGTAAACAATAAGGAATTAAATTCATCAGGGGAAAGTTCTATATTTTACCATGCTGTTTACCATAGTTTATCCGATTCAAATTGAGCGGTGCTTTGCTAAAATAATGTTATCAAGCTTAAGGAGGAAAGTTATGAAAGTAAAAAAAGTAACGGGAATATTGACAGCATCCGTACTTTCAGTGTCATTACTTGCCGGATGCGGTGGTGATTCAAAAAGTAAAGATGGAGACGGCGTTAAAGAATTTACAGCATTTTTTGCCGTACCGGGATCAGAAATCAATGATGACAATGAAATTCAGCAAATCATCGCAGAAAAGACTGGTGCGAAAGTGGATGAGACATGGCTTACAGGTCAGACTGCTTCAGAAGCAGTAGGTACTTTAATTGCCGGAGGAGAATATCCGGATTTCATTGATGGTGGGGATGCAATGGGGCAACTTTACGAGGCAGGAGCGCTTGTACCGATTGATGAATATCTGGACAAATACCCGAATATTAAGGCGTATTATTCTGAGGAAGAATGGAATAAGCTGAAGCAGGATGACGGGCATATTTATTGGATTCAACAATTTCAGAATATAAAGGGCGAAGAAAAAGCTACTACACATAATGATGAAGCATTCTGGATTCAGACACGAGTGTTGGAATGGGCGGGATATCCGGAAATAAATACATTGGACGAGTATTTTGAACTTCTGGAAAACTATATAGAGGCAAATCCGGAAATGGAAGATGGAACGGAAAATATTGCATACACAATTTTGTGTGAAGACTGGAGATATTATTGCCTTGAAAATGCACCGCAATTTCTGGATGGTTATCCAAATGATGGATCTGTAATCGTTGATCCGGACGAATTAAAAATTATTGATTATAATACAACGGATACTGCAAAAAGATATTTCAAAAAATTAAATGAGGAATATCAGAAAGGATATGTTGACCCTGAATCTTTTACCCAGACTTACGATGAATATATTGCGAAACTTTCCACAGGGCGTGTACTGGGAATGGTCGATCAGTGGTGGAACTTCGCATATAATGTAAACGATTCTTTGAAACAACAGGGACTTGATGAGAAGGGCTGCAGTTATGTACCTCTTCCGATTACTATTGATGAAGGCATCAAAAATCAGTGGCACAATTCAGACGGTGCTCTGAATGTAGGTTCTGGTCTTGCAATTACAACAAGCTGTGAAGATGTAGAAGGTGCGCTTCAGTTTATTGATGATCTGCTCAGTCAGGAAATTCATAACCTGAGGTTTTGGGGAAAAGAAGATATTGATTATAAAGTAAACGATGAAGGCTTATTTTACCGTACCGAAGAGCAGAGAATGCAGGCGGCTGATACGGCGTATAAGGCATCACATCTTTGTTCATATTCTTATTTTCCGTCCTATAAAGGAACCAGTGATGATGGTATTAATGCAAACTGGCCGGATGAGCAGCCGGGAGAGTTTTTTGACAGTCTGAACTCCTCTGTACAGAAATGTTTTGAAGCATATGGTGTTGACACATATGTAGAGATGCTGGGAACAAGCGAGGCACCCGGTCCATGGTATCCTATGTATTCATTTTCAAATGCTATGACAACAAGTACACCAGGAGGCGTGGCATGGACGAAAATGGGAGAAATTAAACATGAGTATCTCCCGAGAGTTGTCATGTCAGATGATTTTGAAAGTGAATGGGATACATATATGGAAGTATATGATGGATGTAATCCACAGGTATTCCTTGAAGAGATGCAGGAAGAACTGAATCGCAGAATGGAAGAGGCATCTAAGTTTGAATAGAAATTGATATACAAAACGGGCGGATATGCTACAGGCTTATCTGCCTGTTTGAAAAATGAGGTGAATGTATGGCTTTTGGAGTAAAAAGAAAAAAAGCAGAAATGACAGAACAAAAAATCTGTTTTAGCTGGAAGGAGGCAAAACGTCAGAAGGTTCTTTTGATCTGGTCAGGAATTATTGTTATTTATGGTATCATTTTTTACTATCTCCCTTTGGGAGGCTGGCTGATGGCTTTTCAGAATTATAGACCAATTGATGGTCTTTTTCATTCTGAGTTCGTCGGTCTGCAGAAATTCCAGCAGCTTTTTTCAGATGCAACATTTTTACGAGTGATACGAAACACACTTGCGATGGGTGTGATTAATTTGGTGGTGACGTTTGTTGCTGCGATTGCTTTTGCCATTCTTCTTAATGAAGTACGCAATGCATTTGGAAAAAAGACGGTGCAGACGATTTCATATCTTCCACATTTTCTATCATGGATTATTGTAACAGGAATCATCCATGACGCATTGTCTGGAACTGGAATTATTAACGAGTTGCTTGTGAATTTCAATATTATTGATCAGCCGATTAATTTTTTTGCTCATAAGAAATATTTCTGGCCGATTGTAGCATTTGCAAATGTATGGAAGGAAACAGGATGGAATGCGATCATATATTTAGCTGCAATTACATCTATCGATCCTTCGCTTTATGAGGCGGCATCTATTGATGGAGCAGGAAGATGGGCGAAAATTAAACATGTAACTCTTCCGGGAATAAGACCAACAATTATGATTCTTCTCCTTATGAATGTCGGAAATGTATTGAACGCCGGTTTTGAAATCCAGTATCTGTTAGGAAATGGTCTTGTACAGGGAGTCTCCCAGACGATTGATATCTATGTTTTGAATTGGGGAATTAGCCAGGGTGACTTTTCAATTGGTACAGCGGCAGGTATATTCAAGAGCGTGGTAAGTATTATTCTGATTGTGATAGCAAACCAGATTGCCAAACGGAATGGCGATGAAAGGTTATTCTAAGGAGGGTTTAAGATGAAAACAGGAAGAAAAATAAAATCATCGCCTGCAGATAAAGTTTTTACTGTATGTAATACAATCTTTATGATTCTGTTTATTCTTGTCACATTGTATCCGATTCTGAATACACTTGCGATTGCATTTAATGATGGAACTGATGCATTGCGGGGGGGGATATATCTGTGGCCAAGAAAATGGACATTGAAAAATTTCATTACAGTGTTAGAAAAAGACAACCTGATTACAGGCGCCTATATTACTGTGGCACGAACTTTATTAGGTACGGCTACTGCGCTTGTAACAAATGCTATTCTGGCATTTATTGTAAGTAGAAAAAGGTTTTTATTTAAAAAACAGTTATCACTTTTTTGGGTTATAACAATGTATGTAAATGGTGGTATGATTCCGACATTTTTATTGTATAAAGGGCTGGGTTTGACAAATAGTTTCTGGGTGTATATAATTCCGGGAATGATCAGTGCATTTAATATGCTGGTGATTCGTACATATATGAATGGACTTCCAGACAGCCTGGAAGAATCGGCACAGCTTGACGGGGCAGGGTATTTTACGATTTTTACAAAGATTATTTCGCCATTGTGTAAGCCGGTTTATGCAACGGTTGCTCTTTTTGCGGCAGTAGGGCAGTGGAACTCATGGTTTGATGCTATGTTGTATAACAGAATGAATGTAAAATTGACAACACTTCAATATGAACTTATGAAACTGCTGTCATCTGTGACAAATCAGGGTGCTTCTGCAGAAGCAATGAAAAACGCAACAGGCTCAGTAACTCCTGAGACAGTTCGGGCGGCAGCGTCAATACTTACTATGCTCCCGATCATCTGTATTTATCCGTTTTTACAAAGATATTTTGTGACAGGACTTACTCTGGGTGGAGTAAAAGAATAATAGATAATTGGAGGATGTAGATCAGGATGAATAGAAAAGACGCGAGACAAAAAGCACAGGAACTGGTTTCAAAAATGACGATAGAAGAGAAGGCTTCTCAGTTAAGATACGATTCACCTGGAATTCCAAGACTTGGAATTCCGGAGTACAATTGGTGGAATGAAGGATTACATGGAGTTGCCAGAGCAGGAACGGCAACAGTTTTTCCGCAGGCAATTGGGTTGGCTGCATCATTTGATGAAAATATGATTAGAGAAATAGGAGACATTATTGCAGAGGAAGGGAGAGCAAAATATAATGCGGCATCTGCAAAGGGAGACAGAGATATTTATAAAGGGCTTACATTCTGGGCACCTAATGTAAATATTTTTCGTGATCCCAGATGGGGAAGAGGTCATGAAACATATGGAGAGGATCCATATCTTACATCTGCTCTTGGGAAGGCTTATGTGGAAGGGCTTCAGGGAAATAGTGAAACAATGAAAGCAGCTGCATGTGCAAAACATTATGCAGTGCATTCCGGACCAGAAGCACTTCGTCATGAGTTTGATGCCGAAGTGTCTCCAAAAGATATGGAAGAGACATACCTTCCGGCATTCAGAACACTTGTTAAAGATGCCCATGTGGAATCCGTCATGGGAGCGTATAATCGTGTCAATGGTGAACCCTGTTGTGGCAGCACGACATTAATAAAAAAGAAACTTCGGGAAGAGTGGAAATTTGAAGGACATTTTGTTTCCGATTGCTGGGCAATAAGAGATTTTCATGAAAATCATATGGTTACAGGAAGTCCGATGCAGTCTGCAGCAATGGCTCTGAATGCAGGCTGTGATTTGAATTGTGGAAATACATATCTGCTGATTCTCAATGCATACTATCATGGTATGGTTACAGAAGAAGCTATTACGGAGGCGGCAATTCGTCTTTTTACGACTCGTTTTATGCTGGGACTCTTTGATGGAAGTGAGTATGACGATATACCATATACAAAGGTGGAGTGCAGCGAGCATCTTCATGTGGCGCATAAGGCTGCATTGGAGAGTATAGTTCTGCTAAAAAATGAGAATGGAATTCTTCCTTTGAAAAAAAATGAAATAAAAACAATAGGTGTTATAGGGCCTAATGCAGACAGCAGGGCGGCATTGATTGGAAATTATCATGGAACTGCATCAGAGTATGTAACAGTACTGGAAGGAATCAGAAAATATGTAGGGCATGAGGTGCGTATTCTTTACTCGCAGGGAAGTGATCTTTTTCGTGATAAAACAGAAACTCTTGCACATGATATGGATCGTATTTCAGAGGCTGTAACAGTAGCAGAAAACAGCGATGTCGTTATTCTGTGTCTTGGATTAGATGAGACGTTAGAAGGAGAAGAAGGAGATACAGGTAACAGCTATGCTTCCGGAGATAAGGAAAATCTTGAGCTTCCTTTATGTCAGCGCAGATTGATGGAGGCGGTGGCACAGACAGGAAAACCGGTTGTATTGTGTATGCTGGCAGGCAGTGATATGGATATGAGCTTTGCCAAAAAACATTTTGAAGGAATCTTACAGCTTTGGTATCCAGGCGCTCGCGGAGGAAATGCGGTAGCAGAAATCCTGTTTGGTAAGGAATCTCCATCGGGAAAACTTCCTGTCACCTTTTATGAAGGATTAAACGACCTTCCGGCATTTGAAGATTATTCCATGAAAGGAAGAACCTACAGGTATATGGAGGGAAAAGCACAATACCCGTTTGGATATGGTCTTACTTATGGAAAAGCAGAAGTTGAATCAGGAACGGTTTCAGAAAATGAATCGGGAGTGATTGTATCTGCACAGATGAGAAATACTGGAGACAGAGATATTTGTGAGGTTTTACAGATTTACATTAAATGTATGGATTCGGTGTATTCGGTTCCAAATCCACAGTTATGTGGGTTCAGAAGAGTAAATTTGAAGCAGGGAGAATCAAAAAAGATTTCAGTCAAACTTCCGGATGAAGCATTTACTGTTGTAGATGAAGAAGGAAAACGGATTATTGGAGGAGAAGAGTTCGTTATATATGTCGGTTTTTCTCAACCAGATTTAAAAAGTGAGGAACTGACAGGTATGCATCCGGTCAAAATAGAATTTAGAAGAAAGAACGGAGAAAAACATGAAGATTAATCTGGACAGCCCTGTTATTAGTTTTTTAAATAAGGTTGCGGATTTCATGATTCTGAATATTCTGTTTATTTTGTGCTGTGCGCCGATTGTTACAATCGGTCCGGCGCTCAGTGCGTTGTATACGATTACCATGCGTGAAGCCAGACATGAGGATAGTTATATATTAAAACCTTTCTTCAAAGCATTTAAAAATAATTTTATACAGTCGTTTTTTTCATCAATATTATATTTGTTTTTGGGAGCAGTTATTGTTTATGGCTGGCAGTTTTGGTTGAAAAGGTCGGGAGAATCAACAGTTAATCAGGTGATGCTTGTTATTTTGGGAATGTTCGCAATTGTTTGCCTGCTGTCGCTTTTTTATGCATTTGCGCTAATTGCCAGATTTGATAATTCTGTGTTTAAAACTGTAAAAAATGCATTGATTCTGACGGTTTTTAATTTGAAGGAAACAATATTGTTGACGTTGTTTTCAGGTATTGTGATGTTGCTCATGATTTTTACAAAGAGTATATGGCTTTTTATGGTAGTGGGTGGATTTGCATGTTGTGCATATGTTCAATCGTTATTATTCATAAGGGTGTTTGAGCCGTATGAGAAAGTAGAAGGAGGAAATTGAAATGACAGGAATGGTGATTGATACAAACAAAAAACTAAGTAGAATCAGCAAAGAAATATACGGCCATTTTTCGGAACATTTAGGAAGATGTATTTATGGTGGAATTTATGTGGGAAAGGATTCTCCGATTGAAAATGTAAATGGAATGCGATCGGATGTAGTAGAAGCTCTTAAGCAGATACGTGTTCCTGTACTGCGGTGGCCAGGAGGATGCTTTGCGGATGAGTATCATTGGAAAGATGGAATAGGATCGGCAGATACAAGAAAAAAAATAATTAATACAAACTGGGGAGGAGTAGTAGAGGATAACAGTTTTGGTACTCACGAGTATTTTGAACTTTGTCGCCAACTTGGCTGTGAGACATACATTAATGGAAATCTGGGAAGCGGTACCATAAAGGAAATGGCTGAATGGGTTGAGTATATGACATTTGATGGTGTTTCACCTATGGCAGAACTTCGGAAGAAAAATGGAAGTTGCGCTCCATGGAAAGTTGATTTCTTCGGTCTGGGAAATGAAAACTGGGGTTGCGGAGGAAATATGAACCCAGATTATTATGCTAACGAATATCGAAGATATCAGACTTTTATAAGAGATTATAACAGTGAACGGCATATTAAGAAAATTTGCTGCGGAGCACCTCATGATGATTATGAATGGACGAAAGAAGTTCTTGAAACTTGTTTCAGGAGAGTGGCAAAAGAACAACATGGCTTTATGGATGGTCTTTCACTCCATTATTATGTATATCCGGAGGGAATCGATACCAAAGGAAGTTCGACGGACTTTGACCAAAAAGTCTGGTATAAGACACTGAATAAAGCAGTTTTTATGGATGAACTTATTACAAAGCATGGTGAGATTATGGATGAATATGATCCGGATAAAAAAATAGGTATGATTGTAGATGAGTGGGGAACTTGGTATACATGTGAGCCTGGGACAAATCCGGGATTTCTTTATCAGCAAAATACAATGAGAGATGCGCTTGTAGCAGGAATTACACTGAATATATTCAATAAACACAGTGACCGTGTGAAGATGGCAAATCTTGCGCAGATTGTCAATGTACTTCAGGCTGTGATACTTACGGAAGGGGATAAAATAGTAAAGACTCCGACATATCATGTTTTTGATATTTATAAGTATCATCAGGATGCAGAACTTATATTCAGCGATATTGATATAAAGATGATTGGAGTGGAGAATGAGTGGCAGGTACCGAATCTGACTGAATCTGTTTCAATCACATCGGATGGAGTACTCCACCTTACAATGACAAATCTTTCTGCTGAGGAAAGTTTTGACATAGATGCAGAAATTATTGGAAAAAAACCTGAGAAAGTATTAGGTGAGATTGTTACAGGTGAGATTCATGCAAAAAATACGTTTGACGAACCGGAATGTGTTGTAGTGAGAAAGTACGATGGCGCTCAGATTACAGAGAAAGGAATAAGATTTATCATTCCAGCAAGTAGTGTTTTGCATCTTGAGCTGAGGTAAAAGAGTTGTGGAAAACAATGAGGAGCGGATATGTAAATAAGGTCCTTTGAAAATATTATCAGAATGGTAGATTATGCTGATTTATCACAGGGAGGTTTTATGAAAAAAAAGGGTAAAGCAAACAGGTTTACTGCAATTGTTCTGACTGGACTGGCGTTGCTTGGCGGAAGTAATTTCGAGATGGTTTCTGCAGCAGATTCGGAGAGAAGAGATATTCAAATGAATATTCTTCAGGAGTTTAATACGGATTTTGAAGGTGCAGATGAAGAAGGTGTACCGTATTGGTGGAATAATAGTTCGTGGAATAGTAGTACACTTACACAGAAAGTATATATGTCAGATGAGCCCCGTCTGAATTCGTCTGGAAATAGTTATATGGAAGTTGTACCGGAGGATAACGGAGTTAGTGCGGTACAGATTAATAATAAAGATATTGCTGTCCTGCTGGAAAGTGGAAGCACTTATGAATTTTCTTTTTATGCAAAAGCAGTAAGCGGTACGGTGAATTTGGAGGTTTTGAGTCATGATAACTGGGCATCTCAACAATCTGCAACGGTAATATACGACGAGCCAGTGGAACTGAATGATAACTGGCAGTTTATAAGCGGCACGTTTGCAATGCCGGAGAATGATGCACATAAAGAAGTGCAGCTCAGGCTGAGCGGTGACAATGGAATGACATTTTGCTTGGATGATCTCAAGATTACGGCGCTGACAGACAGGGGTGAAAATAAGAAAATTGAAAAAAACATTCCCAGTCTTAAGGATACTGTGTCTGGTGCATCAGGATTGGGAGAAGATGCGTATACAGGAGTTGCTCTTGCAAATGATCAGATTAACAATCAGACGCTTATGGAGTTGATTGAAAAACATTTTAATGCGGTAACATTCGAAAATGAGTTGAAAATGGATGCGATTTTTGGTTACCATAACGATGTGATGCCAGAGGAGAAATTTGAAGAAATTACCTGGACACGGGCAGATGGAACAACTGTTACAGGAACATATCCACAGATGGATTTTAGTTTGGCAGAAAAGATGCTGGATTTTGTTAAGGCATGGAATAATAAAAATCCTGATAATCAGATTAAGGTAAGGGGGCATGTACTTGTGTGGCATTCCCAAGCGCCGGAGTGGTTCTTCCATCAGGAGTGGGATAAAACTAAACCATATGTCAGTGCAGAAGAGATGGATGTTCGTCAGGAATGGTATATTAAGCAGGTGCTGGAACATTTTCTGGGTCAGGATAGCCCGTACAAAGATATGTTTTATGGATGGGATGTGGTAAATGAGGCGGTTAGCGACACCAGTGGCACATATCGAAAGGATGGAGACGAAAAGTCTTGTTGGTGGGCTGTCTATAAAAATGAGAGTTATATTGTGAATGCTTTTCGCTATGCGAATTATTATGCGCCTGAAACATTGGAACTTTATTACAACGACTATAATGAGTGTTCCAGTTCCAAGATAGGTGGAATTGAAGTACTGCTTAAGGAGATTAAATCTCATGAAAACGATATTGAACTTCCGACCAGAATCACAGGAATGGGAATGCAGGCACATTATGACATGATTTCTCCTACAGTAAATCAATTCGAAGCAGCAGTCATTTCTTATGGGGAAATTGTGGAGAAAGTACAGCTTACAGAGTTTGATTTAAAAGCCAGTAAGGGGTATGATGGAACTAAAGCGGCACAGAGTGACGAATATACAAAGCAGGCATATCGTTATAAAGAAATATATGATGTTTTAAAAGATATTGATTCAATGGACGGAATCGATATCAATGGTCTGACTATATGGGGAGTGATTGACAGTCTTTCCTGGCTGCAGAACAGCAATAATGCAGGAGGTGGCTCGGATGGTAGCCAACAGCATGTGCCCCTGCTGTTTGATGACGAATACAGGGCAAAGCCAGCCTTTTATGCTTTTGTAGAGCCGGCAAAGCTGGAGCCGTTCATTAATAATGTTGTGGTTATGCAGGCACTGGATGGCAGTGATCCATATGCAAAGAGCAACGTCTATACTATTAAAGACACGGATGATTCATTTCAGATGATTTGGGAAGAGGAATATCTTAAGGTAAAGGTAACAGTAAGGGATACTCAGGTTCAGAATACTGACAGCGTTACCTTGTATTTGGACTGGGATAAAACGGATGGAGATACTACTACGGAGAAAAAAACAGTTTTTCGAGAGGATGCTCAATTGACAACAGACGGTTACATTGCCGAATTTACAGTGGATAAAGAACTGGCAGTTGGAAGCAACTTTGCATTTGATGTACTCGTCACCGATGGGAAAAGTAAAGCGGCGTTTAATGATTTTAAACTGTCTCAGGAAAGCAGTAGCAAGTACTATGCGATGGCGACTGCCAAACCTTATATGTCTGTGAGTGCAGGAACCGTTATTGTGGATGGGGTAGCAGATTCGATTTGGAACGAGGTTAGTGCAGTACCGCTTACCATTGAGATGGGAGCTGTTGCTGAGGCTCAGGCAAAACTGCTGTGGGATAAGTCGAACTTGTATCTTTGGATGGAAGTTATGGATAACGAACTGGATAAAACTTCGTTGGAGTCTCATGAACAGGATTCTGTTGAGGTGTTTCTTGATGAAAATAACGGCAAAACGGAAGAATATGAGGATGATGATAAGCAGTACCGTATTAATTATATGGATGAGAAAAGCTTTAATGGTATAAAATGTACGGCAGAAAACGTGACTTCGGCAGTAAAAGTAACAGATGGCGGGTACATTGTGGAGGCTGCATTTAAGTGGACAGATATCACGCCGAAAGCAGGAACAGAGATTGGAATCGAACTGCAGATTAACAATGGTGCAGGAGGAACACGAATTGGCACACTGAGCTGGTTTGACGAATCAGGTATGGGTTGGTCTTCGCCCCGTGTATTTGGTACGGCTTTTCTGACAAATGAAAAAACTGTAGCATAGCTTAATTTATTACAACAAAAAATCGCTGTATCCCTTGTGTTTTCTGGGGGACAGCGATTTTGGTCGTTGTTTTGAAATAAGGCTACCGCAATCCCACTGGCTTTAGACGGTATTGCGGGAAGAGCTGACACAGTATGCCCTGACACTGGATTTGTCCGAAAGCTATTACAATTTGCAATATGAATCTTTTGGAAGTGATTAATGACGATACGCTTATGCTATAAAAATTGAATATTTCAATATAGTTTATCTTGTGTATAAAAAACCTCACGAACTGTTTTGTGAAACAGCCAGTGAGGTTTTTCATTTCATTTTAGTTATTTCGTGACAAAAGGGCAACTGTTTCCACATGTACTGTCCCGCCGAACTGGTCAACAGGGCAGACGCGGGTGAGAGAGTAGCCGTTGGCGCAGAGATACTTCAGGTCACGGGCAAGGGTGGCGCTGTCGCAGCTTACGTAAACGATGCGTTTGGGCTGCATTTTTATCATGGTTTCCAGAAGGGTTTCGTCGCAGCCTTTGCGCGGCGGATCGACAACGATGACATCTGCGTAGATGCCGTTCTTTTCGTATTCGCGGGGAAGAACTTCCTCGGCTTTTCCTGTGAAAAATTCCACATTAGTGATATTGTTTATGCGGGCGTTTTCATTGGCATTTTCGATAGCCTGAGGAATGATTTCCACACCTCGAACAAATTTCGCCTGCTGCGCAAGGAAAAGAGAAATCGTCCCGATTCCGCAGTACAGATCCCATACAGTTTCGTCACCGTGGAGATCTGCGTATTCCAGAGCCTTTGCGTAAAGCTTCTGCGTCTGTTTAGGATTGACCTGATAGAATGAGAGCGGAGAAATCTGATAGGAGATGTCGCCGATTTTATCAGTGATATAGCCCTGTCCCCAGAGAATCCGGATTTCTTCTCCGAGAATTACATTGCTTTTCTTTTTGTTTACATTAATCGTGATGCTGGTCATTCCTTTGATTTCTCGAAGTTTCTCTGTCAGCTCGTCTTCGTGGGGCAGTTTCGTTCCATTAAGGATCAGGCATACCATCACCTCGCCTGTGAAATATCCGTAACGGATAAGAATATGGCGGACAAGTCCATTGCCTGTTGTTTCGTCGTAAGGGGCGATGTTCCATTTTTCCATATGGCTGATAACGCGGTCGAGAACTTCTTTATTTTCGGGGACACCGAGAGCGCAGTCACGGTTTTCGATGATCGTGTGGGTTCTGCCTGCGTAAAAACCTGTGATAATTTTGCCCTCTTTATTTCTGCCTACCGGAAATTGAGCCTTATTTCTGTAGTGATAAGGCTCGTCCATGCCGATGATAGGCTCCATAGGCAGGTCTTTAAAGCCGCCGATGCGCTCTAAATGACCTTTTACCTTGTTTGTCTTGAAGACAAGCTGGTGTTCATAGGAGAGAGCCTGAAGCTGGCAGCCTCCGCACTGGCGGGCAAAGGCGCATTTGGGCTCTACCCTGTAGGGAGAAGGCTTAAGAATCTCCATGAGCTTTCCGTAGCCATAGTGCTTTTTTGATTTCATAATTTTGGCTGTTACGGTATCTCCGATGACTGCGTCTTTCACAAAGACGGTGAAGCCATCAGCTTTTCCGATACCTTCACCGTCAATCCCGCAATCTTCAATTTCTAACGTAACAAGGTCGTTTTTACGATATTCCATAAATATTAAACGTCTCCTGTTCTTCTTAAGTTAGATTCAAAAAGTCTGTTGTATCCAAGCCAGTCTTTTTTGCCTTTGTCTGCGGCAAAAATCTCTGTCAGTGTTTCCATTCTGGCATCTGTATTATCTGCCAGATTCAGAGCAACTGCTTCCACCAGCGCAGGTTTCTTCGGAGAACCGTATTCCAGCTCGCCGTGATGGGAGAGGATGCAGTGGATCAGTTCATTTTTAAGTACTTCCGGGAAATCGGGGATTTCTCCGGCGAGATCGTGAATCATCTGAGCTCCGATGTAAATGTGTCCCAGAAGCTGCCCTTCGTCTGTATAATCGTTGAGAGGGAAAGCAGAAAGTTCCTTTGTCTTGCCTATATCATGGAGAAGAGCGGCTGTGATCAGGAGATCCCGATTAATGATGGGATAAGTCTTCGCCATGTAATCGCAGAGACGGGTCACTCCCAGAGTGTGCTCCAAAAGACCTCCGATGAAGCCGTGATGCACAGTTTTGGCAGCAGAATGACTCTGAAAGGATTTCAGAAAGTCCTGATTTTCTACAAACAGTTTCTGGAGAAGAGCGGATAAAAACGGATTTTTTACACTGTTTGCCATGTTCAGAAGCTGACCGTACATATCGTCGGTGCTGTTTTCACTTACCGGAAGGTAATCTGCAGGATTATATTCATCTTCTGCAGCCTTTCGCACACGCTTGATATTTACCTGCAGAGCGCCTGCAAAGCTTGTAACATCTCCCATAACATCAATATAGTCGAGAGTATCGAAATCATCGATTCCGCTGGAATTAGGGTCCCAGATTTTCCCGTCGATTACTCCTGTTTTATCCTGGAGAATGATGCTGTCGTAAGGTTTTCCGTTTTTGGTTACTGCGGACTGTCTCTGTTTACACAGATAGATTCCGCTGATTCTGTCTCCTTCGTGTAATTCATTTAAAAAACGCATGTTGTCTGCCTCTATCTTTCTTCTATTTTTAATTTAAAATCCAATTCCACACTTTTTCCGCCGGAAACATTTCGTGAAATGGTAATCTGCATTTCCTGCTCTGCGTTTGCCCTCTGAAGGGCTGCGCCGTAATCCTGCATGTTTTTTATCCGGACGCCGTTTGTCGCGGTAATGATGTCGCCGCTCTGGATACCGGCTTCTCTGGAGGGAGAATTATTTTCCACACGGTCTACATAAACGCCGATTGGAAGATGCAGTCTGTCGGACTGGGCCTGAGTAATACCTGTCCCGTATATTCCGGTGTAGTTGATCGTTTTCTGGTTGGTCAGGCGTTCAATGAGCGGACGTATCTGAGAAACCGGCCATGCGCGGACTGTTTCTGTGGAATCCTCGCCCTGCTTCATAATAATACCAACAACATTTCCTGAGAAATCCAAAAGTACACCGCTTCCGTCGGGATGTCCGTGCATATCTGTAGCTAGGATACTGTATTCCGTGTCTGCCATCTGATCCCGACCTGAAACCGATGTGATAATACCGTAATCTACCGCGTCGTTATCTCCTGAGGGACAGCCGATTGCGATGACCGGACTGTTCTGCGGCATTTGTGTACTTGCACCCAGATCTGCCACATACAGCATCTGGAGAGTTTTTTTCGTAAGCTGAGATTTTTCCACCCGGGCAACAAGAAGACCTGTCTGCGGATCTTCTTTGCAGATTTTGGCTACTGCGGCAGAGCCATCTTTGAAGGTAGCCTTAAGGTCATGGATATCGTTGAATTTATCACCGTAGGTAAGGATGTACAGCTCGGAAGCTGTTTCCAGAAAGATGATTCCCTGAGAAGAATTATAGCTTAATTGAGTGGCGTCCAGAATGTTCTGATCCTGGGAAAGCCCTTTCATGGTTACAAGAGCCTTCCTGGTATTCGAAGATACCCTGAGAACTTCGCTGTAAATTGCCTTATAACTGTCCAGTGGATCTGACGGTATATTGGAAACCGTTATCTGCGGCTGCGTTTCCGCTTTCTTTCTTGCGCCTGCATCTGCAGATGGGGGAGGCGTCACAATTCTCAAATCCGGCTCATGGGCGGAAGAAATTCCGAACTGTTCGATAAAAAAAGGGAACATTCCCACGCAGGCGGCAGAAGCACAGCATCCAAACAGGATGCCGCTGCCTATGATGGATATGAGTTTACGGAAAATTCTTTTTTTGTCTAACGTTTTTTTCTTTATTGTTTCGTTAATGAAACGGTATTCATTGTTGTTTGTATCGCTCTTATTACGCCCCATAAATATTACTCCTGAATCACAAAAACACCGAGCCTCTATTCATGTAATATTTTATCAAAAATATATGAACTTTTTATGAATAAAAGCACACAATTTAATGGAAGTGCTTTAATATAGGGCGTTTCAGAGATGAAATTTTAAATTTCCCCCGATTTTTACCCCGGTAACAGGAATTTGCACCTGCTGCCGGGGCGTTTTTATTAGAAATACCTTTTATGTGCCAAGGATTCTGTTCCGTCATAAAATTTAGCATAAACATTATCCTGCGCCTTGTATTGAACCGAATTTTCTTCTTCATCTTTTTTGGCAAGCTCTAAGTCTTTCTTTTCCCATTCTTTTTTTCTACGAATTTCTTCTTCGTTCCATTTTTTGGTAAGTTCGTCAAATTCTTTTAAAGCAATTTCGTTTTTTATACGAAGAGCTTCTTTTTCTTCTGGAGTAAATTGCATGTCGCGGAGAATACACAAAGAATCAAAGACGATTTTATTGAGTGCATCTGATATTAAAAAACTGGTGTAACTGAGTTGTTCAAAATTGAAATCTTTGTAATTTTTTAAAAGGCTATTATAACATCTTTTTAGTGCGTAAAAACTTTTGTGTCCCAGTATTGCAGATATAAGTTGCCCTATCTCCGGATTAAAATCCAGTTCTTCACATGCTGCATCATCAAGACCATAAAACTCATACATATTGCGGTGTTCTTGTTTAATATTGTCCGTATATCCCATTGCAAATTCTAAAGGCAAGTCAAAGTATTCTGCAAGAGAATCTAAAAATTCAATATCGGGGGTTCTCTCCCCGTTTTCGTAGTAGCTTATCGCCCCCCTGGACACTTTTAATTCAGAAGCCAGTTGCGCCTGTGTTAATCCAGATGCTTCCCGAATTTCTTTTAAGCGTTTAGAAAATTTCTCTGTTGCATATCCCATGATAAAATCCCTCTTTTCTTCGGTGTGTTCAAATTTGTTGAAATTAGAAATAAAGCGCATACAAATGTTGACAACACATGTTTGTTTCAATACAATATATATTGTAACAGATGTGGACATGCTATGCAATAACTACAAACAAAGATAAACACAAAAGGAGAGATAAACATGAGAAGTAGAAAAATAATTGCCAGCACGAATGAAGCAAGATTGATGGACACGGAAGAACTGAGAGCCTATACAAACTTAGGACGAAACAATGCCATGAAATTAGGTGACGAGATCGGCGCAAGGGTTCAGATCGGCAGGAGAGTGCTGTGGGACAGGGTAAAAATTGATCAGTATTTTAATGATTTAACTAATGCAGAGTAAGGCGGTGGCAGCAGTTGAGAAATAAACGAATGTTTTCTCTGGATGTGATTGACACGGACAAGTTCTTAGATATGCCAACATCAACCCAAGCATTGTACTTTCATCTGGGAATGAGAGCGGATGATGATGGATTCGTAACATCACCTAAAAAGATTCTTGCAGTTTCCGGGTGCAATGATGATGATTTAAAACTGTTGATTGCCAAGAATTTCATAATTCCGTTTGAAAGCGGTGTAATCGTAATAACAGACTGGAAAGCCAACAATTATTTGCGAGGTGACAGATACACAGCAACAAGGTGTATTGAAGAAAAGAAAAGTCTTGCAGAGATTAATGGAAAATATCAAATTAACCTAGATGGTGTACCAGATGGTATACCAAGTGTCAACCAATGTGCGGCAGATGTGGCTACCCAAAAGAGAATAGAAGAGAATAGAATAAATAATATTGTCGAGCAAAGCCCGACTACATACCCTTTTAAAGAGGTTATTGAACATCTGAACCAGAGGACTGGAAAGAAATTCAAGCATAGTTCAAAGGCAAACCAGAAACTTATCAAAGCGAGGATAAATGAAGGTTATACCTTGGAAGATTTTAAGAAAGTAATTGACTGGAAAGTTCCGCAGTGGACTGGAAATAAAGAAATGGAAAAGTATTTGCGACCGGAAACCTTGTTCGGGACAAAATTTGAAGGATATTTAAACGAAGTGCCGTCAACTAGAAAGGTACGTCCGGCAGAAATGGAAAAACCAGAGAAACCAATTGATTTATGGAGTGATTAATAAATGTCATATTATGAGTTTAAAGAATCAGATGCTTGGGACTTTGTAAGAGGTTCTGGGATAGAAGCAAAAAAGAGGGGAGAAGAATTGATGTTCCAAACTTGCCCTTACTGTAGAGGTGGGGGAAGTGGAGACAAAGGGACTTTTTCCATCAGTCTCCGGACGGGACAGTTTAAATGTTTGAGGTCTAGTTGTTCTGTTTCTGGAAATATGGTTACTTTAGCAAAGGATTTTGATTGGTTTAGCCTGGGGAAAGACGTGGATGCTTATTATAAAACCAACAACAGGCGAAAATACCGAAAATTCAAAAAGAAAGCAGAACCAATAAAGCCGAAATCTGCTGCCGTTGCTTATCTGGAAAGCAGGGGAATATCTTCCAGTACAACAGAAAAGTATCAGATCACTGTGCAGACGAAAAACGAAAATGTATTGGTGTTTCCTTTTCTGGATGCCGCCGGGGTGATGCAGTTTGTAAAGTACAGGAAAACAAATTTTGACCGGGAAAAAGATACAGCAAAGGAATGGTGTGAAGCAAATTGCAAGCCTATCTTGTTTGGGATGTATCAATGTAATCCAGAGAATAAGACATTGATTATGACAGAGGGGCAAATTGATAGCTTATCAGTAGCAGAATCTGGAATAGAAAATGCAGTATCGGTTCCAACAGGAAAAAATGGTTTCGCGTGGGTGCCTTACTGTTGGGACTGGATGCAGCAGTTTGAAACATTAATTGTATTCGGTGACAATGAAAACGGAATTATAACCCTTCTGGATGATATGAAAAAGCGGTTCAGAGGTACCGTAAAGGCGGTTAAACAGCAAGATTATAAAGGGTGCAAGGATGCCAACGAGCTATTACAGAAATACGGAAAAGAAGCTGTAAGAAAGGCGGTAGAACAGGCGCAATGCGTACCGGTCCAGAGAATCGTGAGGTTATCGGATGTAAAAGCCGTGGATTTATTCTCTTTACCGAAGATTTCAACAGGATTCAAAACGTTAGATAAAATTCTATCTGGCGGAATTTACCTTGGACAAACTGCAATTGTGACTGGAAAAAGGGGAGATGGGAAAAGTACATTTACTTCACAGATACTTGTGAACGCCCTAGAACAAGGGATGCGTATTCTTGCATATTCCGGAGAATTGCCGGATTATTTTTTTAAAAGGTGGATGGATTTCCAGATAGCAGGAAAGCACAACGTAATTGATCGAGCAGCAGAAAATGGTGGTGTTAGCTATTTTGTGACCAACGAGAAAATAAGCAAGATTGAGGAATGGTACAAAGAAAGAGCGTATCTGTATGATAATCAGTCAACTTCTGATGATGAACTAGAAAACTTACTGCAAACAATAGAAAAGGCAGTTCAGCAGTATGGAATACAGCTTGTGTTGCTAGATAACCTTATGACCGCTTTAGATGTTGGAATGAGCGTGGACTTATACCGGGCGCAAAGTAAGTTTGTTGATAAACTTGTAAAGATGGCAAAGCGCTTACAGGTGGCGGTGATTTTAGTTGTCCACCCTAGAAAGAACCGTTTCGGAAATGATGATACAGACGAAGTGAGTGGAAGTGCAGACATAACAAACAAAGTAGATATTGTAATGACCTACAAAAGAAATTTAACTTCATTCGAAGATGCCGAACGTGTAGTGACTATATCAAAAAACAGGCTTACAGGTAAGTTGGCGGTGGGAGAAGATGCAATTCCTTTATATTACGATCAAGCATCAAAGCGAATATGCGACAATAGAGCGGACTTTACAAAGTCCTATGGATGGGAAAAAGACGAAAATGGATTTATTCAGATAACACAAGAACAGGCAGAACGAATGGAGATACCGTTTGAATGACAGAACAGGAATTAAAACAGAAATACGAAATGTTCACAGGGGCTTGGCGGTTCTACAGGAAGTGGGCGGTAATTCCCAAACCAATGACAGAGCAGCACTGGGAACAGGTAGTGCAAGAAGCCCATGAGTTCCGAGAAAAGTATGGTGGAACCAAGGCGGCAGAGTATTTGATGTTAGCAGTAACAAGTGATTTAGATCAGCAGGAAAGGAAGATGAAGAAATGACATCAGAAAAACAGGAAGAATACATGGAGCGCATAGCGAAGGCATTGGAAGGAATAGAACAGGAGTTAGAGTGTATAAATTGCAGTATTTCAAGAATAGATGACACTCTTTTTAGTTGCGAGCGTGATGATGGAATAACTGTTAATGTTCGTGGAAGTATTTATACAGATTAAATAAAAAGCCCCAAAGGAAAGCGGCAACTTTCCCGAGGGGCAGCAGTACAAGACCGGAGCCATGCACAACACAAGGTAATCATAACATGGTTCCGGCAGAAAGGAAACAGAATGATAGAAGAATTGTTACATACAGGAATACAGAACGCATTATCACCGGAGTATCTGGCAGCGGCAGCAGGACTTGACAGCGTAAGGGCGGTACAAAAGCAGATTGAAAGAGAACGCCGAGAGGGTGCAGTGATTCTGTCCAGTACAGTTCCACCGGGCGGTTATTATCTGCCAGCAAACAGGAGCGAAGTAATGCAGTTTATCCGGACATTAGAGAACAGATCACTGGGAACTATGGAAGCATTGCAGAGCGCAAGGAAGTATTTGCAACAGTTCCCGGAGTAAGCCGGGGCAGAAGGGAACCGGATGCGGCAGCAGAACCCCGGAGTATGTAGCTTAAAAAATGATTATTGCCCACGACCACATAAGCCGATAGATACATGAAGATTGCCAGAAATGGGAAAGTGAATTGTGCGTTACTGTAATCATAGTGAGGTAGCGCATACATAACAAAGCAGATTGCAAAGGCGGTGCTGCGGTGGTTCGGTTATTGGATGCCTGTAGGGTACCCCCGGAGTATGTAAACTTTAAAAATAGCAAACGCCCACGACCACTTATGCCCCTATATTTATAATTTATTCCCACATCAAATTTTGAAACTGGAAATTAGTATGCTATATATGTGCTACAACGAGCAAAATAGCCCCTAGAATCCATTTTTATGTAACGGGTGAGGAATTGTAAGGGTAAAGGCAAAAACATCTTTAAAACATGGATTTTATAAAAGAAAGACGAAATGACAAGAGACGATTTATTAAAAAACATCAGGACAAACTATGGACACTTGGAACTTGATATGGACGGTATCGTGAAAATCATAGACAGCGGAGAAGCTAAAGGCTTTACTTACAGTATGATTTATACCGGAATCCGGATGGCAATTGCGGAAGAGTTTGGAATAGATGAACGATTCTTTCTGGCAGAAGTAGCGGAGATATTGGGAGTGAGTGAAGAGGAAGCTAAAAGGCAGATGATGAAATTGAACAGCGAGGGAACAGCGGAGAATTATAAGGCGTAGCAGTTTGTTATTCCGCCAAGCTACTACAGTTAAAAGATAAATTGATATTCTTGGTTGCTGTAGCAATAATATCAAAAATGACATGAAATACGATCACGGAAAAGGTTTTTGCTATTTCTGCTATTTTTGCTCATTAAGGTGCAAATAAAAAAATGACGTCCAGGCAGAGGACACCCTCACCAGTAATGACCCCATCTGCTGCCAGTGCTTGCGCACCAGATCAGTGCATAAGATTCAGATAATGACTGAAAGCCAAATGTCCGTGAGGTTGCAAGTATTAGCACAGCAACTCAAGCCCAAATGGGTGTGAGGTGAAGTATTTAACATTGCATTTCACGACTTTAAAAAGGATGCGGTAAAACACCGAGCCAGTGAAGGGTGAACGAATCGTTCTGTCAGCGGAATATTAAGCCTAAAAAGCTGTCGTGTTTCACGACACTAAAGGCTATGGCAAAACATTGAGCTAGCGAAGGGGGGATAAAAGGGACAGCCTTGACCAGATTGGAACCCCGAACATAGAAAAAAACCGGCAGATCAGCCAAGAACTGAAAAGCCGGGAACTCTCCTTCTGTGGGTTCATGTCATGTAATTCCAGATCAGCGGAGTCGAAGCTAAAAGTGGATTGGGAATAATTCCCCAGTCAGAAATAAAGTTGACTGCTCAAAATTCAGCCGTCAGATGCCGCCACAGGAACCACAGAGGAAATATGTTTTATTTCTGCTGAGCTGCGTACTTGGTTTGGGTACTTAGCCCGAACTGAGACCGTAGAAATTTCTACACCTTCCTAAGCCAACTTACAACAAAATTGTGGTCAGTCCCAGAGTCGAGGCAGGACAGAGCAAGATTGCGCTGCCAGATTATATTCTACTTTCATTACGATTGCTAAAAATTTAGTATCCGATACATTTTCTAAAAAATTAAAAACGCTCAAATTTGCGCACCTTTACCACCGTAGAAATTTCTACACTGCACAAAATTGTACAGTGAAAAGAATCTCCTCAAAAGTGAGGACGTGCTTATTTATTCTGGTCATGTTCCATAGTTTCATTAATGGCTCTTATAACGAATTGATTCATGGATTCGCCTTGACTGTCAGCATGAGCCTTTATAATGGCTTTCTGACCTTTTGGAACACGGATTCTTACATCTTCAACGGATTCCTTTAAATACTTTGCACTTGCTTTTCTTCTGGCATCCGTATTTCCAGTATATGTGCTTTTCTTTTCTTCTGGCATAGTACAACCTTCTTTCTTCGGATAATAGGGGCGGAGTTATAAAAAAGATTCTATTCCACCTTACAGTAATATTATACCATTTGTAAATATGTGTGTCCATATAAAATAGTTACAAAAATGACGCAGATGTGTGCCCATATATTTGTATAGTATGTCAATTGAAATATGTGTGCCCATATAGTATAATAAGGACAGTTAAAGGAACAGCAAACAGCGAAGGGTGAAAACGAAGTGGCGAGAGCGTACCGGAGACACCAACATAACACCGGGCAAGGGAAAGCAAAGGAACAAGGTTGCCGAGATTGGTTTAAGACCTGCCGGGGCTGTGGGAGATTCCTTTAAGAAATACAGAAAGGAAGTCACAAGGCATGAAGAAATACGATTTAAGCCACATTATGACAAAGGCATGGAAAATCTTCCGTAAAGCCAAGGTAACATTTGCAGAAGCGCTTCACAGAGCATGGTTATCTGCCAAGGCTGAGGAAATCAACCAGAAACGCATTGAGAGAGCCAGAGAAGCAGCAGGCGTTACAGAAGAGGTAAATACATGGAGTGGATGGAAGGCTTTAGGTTATGAAGTAATCCACGGATGCAAAGCATTATTCGGTACAGAGTTAATCTGGGGAAGTAAAGGGGACGGCGCCATGTACAAGGCGAGATTCTTTGGCAGATCACAGGTACATGAAGCCACAGAGGGGGTGATGGTATGACAGTATTGGAAGCAGTTATCCTCTTCTTCTGTGGAGTCATGGCAACGAAATATCACGAAATTGTAACCAGATAATAGAAAAGCCCATATCAGAACCGCCATTCTGATACAGGCAAGTAACCCGACAACCCATATTATAAAGCCGGATTGACGTCATTATACCTCATATCCGGTTAGAAAGCAAAAGGAACTATGAAAAATACATACAACGGAATGACATTTGAAGAAATAAAAACAGAACTGGTATCAGAATTAAACAAAATGACAGTACCAGAGTTGCAGGAGTTTAAAGAAGAATGGTACGAAGCTATTCAGACAATGCCGCCAAAAGCAAAGAATTTTTGCAGTCAGTTGATGGATATAATGATTGATATTAAAGAAAGGGAACAGTTGCAGAAAGATGTTGCTGCACTGGAACACATGTGTTGGGTGTGCGGAGGTACGCCGCTTGGTGATACATTGTTTGCCATAGCAAAGGAGACTCCTGGGATAATAGAATCAATAATGAATTCCTACAATTTAGGTAAGATACATGGAATCCGGCAGGAACGTGCCCGAAGAAGAAAATAAATATTTGCGCCAGCGCAATTCTGGAGCTGGCAAACCGGGCTTGTAAATATAACGGAAAGGATATACAGAGCTGTATGTCTTGAAAAAAAACTGTGAAAGGCGGTGATGCCTATAAGGGATAAATAAAAGCCTTAGGGCGGCGCCAAACGCCCGACAGGTAGCAACAAATTAACATAATCCGAAGATGATACAATAACAATGTGAACGGCGGCGGTATGGGGAACTGCTGCCGCTTCGCTTTTTATAGAGAGGTGCCAAAATGAAAAACGGTTATTTGGTGGAATATAAGAAACGTGTCCGGTTCACTCTGGGGACGGAATCAGACTTCACAGAACGCCAGAGAAAGCTTGTAAATAAGGCACAGCTTGCCCGGATGATAACAAGCAAGGATTTTATTGTATGTAACGCTTTCTTGGTAGATATGGACGAATACCGGCGAAATACAGAGGGAAATGAGGTGTAATGATATGGCGGAGAAAAGACGGGATAATAGAGGGATTGTACTTGAAAAAGGAGAGTCACAGGAGAAAACAGGACGTTACAGATACCGTTATTATGATGATCGGGGCGTTTCGCATGATGTTTACTCTTGGAGACTTCGCCCAGAAGATGCGGCGCCAGAAGGAAAGAAGTATGGCGAGAGCTTGCGAGAACTGGAAGCACAAATACAAAAAGATATGATTGAAAATATAAAGGCGTGGGGAACAGGGATTACAGTAAATAAGTTGGCAGAGGAATATTTACAACAGCATAAACCGTACTGGCAGCCAACAACCTATAACAATCTTGAAAGTATGTATAGGGTACATATCAAGAACAAAATCGGAAAAAGAAAAATCAATAAGATAACAGCGGACACGATAGAGAATTTTTACAGTGAACTATTAAATGATAAAAAGAAACCTGTACAAATTGGAACGATAACAGCCATTAACAAAGTTATGAACGGGACCTTTATACTGGCAGTCAAAAAGAATCTGATTAGAAATAACCCAGTGACGGGGTGCGTGGGAAATGTGAAAAAGAAAAACAATATTGAAAAGAAGTCAAAACATTCTCTGGAAGCACAAGAGCAGCATGATTTACTGGAATTTATTGAGAATGATACGGTATATTCAAAGCATTACAATCTTTTTTATTTGCTGGCGTGGACAGGCTGCCGTATAGGTGAGCTACTGGGGCTGACATGGTATGATTTAGATTTTTCACGGGAAATAATTACAATAGATCATCAGCTCGTATATACAGAGGTAGATGGGAAAAGGCAGTTTGTTATAAGTGAAACTAAAACAGAGAGCGGACAGCGAGAAATACCAATGCTTGCAGATGTAAAGGAAATTCTTTTGGAGATGCGAAGGGAAGCAGGATGGGACAAAGTAATAACAGTGAAAAAGCCCCAGATCAGCGTGAATGATACGAAACCATTTGTTTTTAAGAATGGTAAAGGAAATTTGTATCAGCCGGGAAGTATAAGAACAGCATTACAAATGGCTGTAGTTAAATATAACAAAGTAACAGGGGCAAACTTGCAGGATGTAACCCCTCACACTTTCCGGCATTCGTTCTGCTGTTGGCTTTGTGAGAATGTAGCAGGGGAAAATACTATGGATGATATAAAGTACATTCAGAGTATTATGGGGCACAGGGATGCAAGTACAACATTGAATATATATACAGAGTTGAGAAAAGGAAATGCAGCAGAGAAACACGAAATGTTAAAGAAAAAAGCTGCGAGATGTTAAATAGTAAAGCCGCGGGAACTGCTGCCTGCGGCTTTTTTATACCCTAAATTTACCCCTATTTTTCCCCGGTAAAAAGGGTGTACCCCGATTTTGCACCCGATAAGGACAAAACAGGACAAATATAGATAAGCCCGGAAACCCTTGTAAATACTGGCTTTTGTGACATACATAAATGTAGACAAAACAAGATAAAAAGCTGTCCCTTATTCTATGAATAAAAGCACATAATTTGCTTTGAGTTCTTAAATATAGGTTTCGGGTGGTCTGCCATAACATAAATAAAACGCTCCAAAACCAAATGAATGGAGCGTTCCAAATAAAAAACAAGGAATCCGACAAGGCATATTCAGTTTTAACTGCTGCCAGATCATCAAAGCAGTTACAAGTTGATTTCCGTAAAATCAATCCAGAGATCATCGTAAATATTGACCTTTATCTTGTCCTGGAAGGTGTAGGCGGTAGTTTCAAATTTGGTTTCTTCCAGATGGTACACATAGATGGATTTATTTATGGGGTTTACAATCCAGTATTCCCGAACGCCTGCATCAGCGTACAGGTTCAGCTTACGTATATAATCATGGCTGGAATTGCCTGGAGAAACAATTTCAATAATCCAGTCTGGCGCGCCGGTACATCCTCTGTCTGTAAGCTTATTTGGGGCACAGATTACGGAAATATCCGGTTCAACGATGGTTTTCTGGTCTTCCCGCAATTTGACGGCAAATGGGGCAGGATATACCTCACAGGAGCCGCCCTTGGTATCAATATAGTTTGCGATTGTTTTTGACACAGACATTAATATTTTTTGGTGGATCCGGCTTGGTGCCGCCTGATAATAAATCTGCCCGTCTATCAGTTCAGCGCGTACATCTTCGGGAAGATTGTAATAGTCAGTTTCAGTGTAAAGTTTCTTCTGAGACAATGCTGGCATAGCAACACATCCTTTCATAGGGATGTCTAAAAATGCAGACACCTTTTCTATTGTGTACATAGTATATCATAAATGCAAAACTATGTACATAATAGAAATACATGAAATACTCCGGGTGAAATACCTCGAAAAAAAAATTTTGAAAAAATTTTTGAAAAAGTGTTGACATTGCAGAGAGTTTTTGGTATAGTACCAATTGTCGCGAATGAGTGTTGAATTTCAACAAAAGAAATGCGATATGCGGAAGTGTCGGAACTGGCAGACGAGCAAGACTAAGGATCTTGTGAGCAATGCGCTCGTGTGGGTTCAAGTCCCATCTTCCGCATGAAAGAAAAGCTTCTCGATAACAGGTGAGATTCCTGGGTTGGGAAGCTTTTTTGTTGTGTAAAAATTCTTCCCCTTCCTTTGCATTTGCGCTAGGTGTATATTTTGGGATATACCCATCGGAATGTAACTCGTATATGAAAAATGAGGAAAAAAGTCATATTATATATAAAAGACAAATAAATAATAGAAAGGAAAGAAATAAAGGATAAAGTACATTTTTTTATCAATGGCTTAAAAAGGAAAAGGTATTATATCAGGGAGGAATATGAAATGAGAGAAGTATACAGTTTAATCAGAAAACTTGGAGCAACATCAAAGTACAAGGGATATTATTTTGTGGCAGAGGCGATAAAGGTATCTATGGAACTTGAGGAACGACCAATCAAGGTGACAAAGGATGTATATCCCGTTCTGGCTAAACGGTTTAAATCTACTCCGTCAAACATTGAGCATAACATCAGAACCCTGGTGAACATCTGTTGGATGTCACACAGGGATGTAATGGAAGAAATAGCAGGGTATACACTTGAATACAGACCTACAAACAGCGAATTTCTCGATATTCTTGTTTATTACCTGTGTCGTATGCAGGAGGGGCGCCAACAACAGTACATGGTGCACTGATGACATGCAGGAGATTACATCTGCTCGAAAGAAATTTCGTGTTTGTGCAGGAAATCAGAGACAACGCTGTCCCAGAATTGTTCAGGACGTTTGTCAGGAAGAAAAGACCGGAAAGAAAGACCGGTGGTGCACAGAAGCATTTTATTTTTATATTGGAGGTTCAGATAGAGACCGCCTAATGCATCGGAAGGTAAATCAGGGATTGCCTGTTCCAGCATAACCTGCATTTTTTTTAGCGGGAGACGGAAAACGATTTTGAAGCTGACAGGTGTTCTTTTTCCCCGGATAACGGAGAAACAGAATGGTTTTACATCATGCCATAAAGAATATTCCATAGCATTTTCGGTGAAAGCTTCCAGAGTGTCTGTGTCAAAAAAATCTTTTTGCAGTTTACCGTCAATGGTAAAGGTATTAAAAGTAACGATGGAGGCTTCAATCAGGGAAAAATGATCGAAGGTTTCTCCGATGAGAAGCTGATTCATAAAATCTTTTATATCAGTGACAGATAAAGCGAGCATAGTGAAATGTTTCCTCTCAGTCTTTTTTTATCATTATATAGGATGAACGAAAAAAAGAACAGAGTTTTTGAGGAAAAAGCCTTTTCAAAAAAGAATCTATATGATAATATATATCTGGTATTCATTACTACATATAATGGAAAAGAGGACGATATAATTTGGGATATAAGATTGTGATAGATAGCTGCGGTGAATTGCCGAAAGAATGGAAAGGTGATAAACGATTTGAATCAGTACCGCTGACCCTGACGGTAGGTGAGGATCATATTATAGATGACGAGACATTTGATCAGGCATCTTTTCTGAAAAAGATTGCAGATTGTCCGGAATGTCCGAAATCTGCCTGCCCGTCACCGGAGCGTTATATGAAGGCGTTTACATGTGAGGCGGATCATATTTATTGTGTTACTCTTTCTGCAGAACTGAGTGGCTCATTCAACAGCGCTGTTCTGGGCAGAGATCTTCTTCTGGAAGATTATCCGGAAAAAAAGATTCATGTTTTTAACTCCAGATCCGCATCTGTTGGCGAGACTCTTATTGCTATGAAAATTCAGGAATGTGAAGAGGCAGGAATGGCTTTTGAGACAGTAGTAGAAACTGTGGAAGCTTATATTGAAGAGCAGAATACATTTTTTGTTCTTGAAAATCTGGAAACTTTAAGAAAGAATGGAAGACTGAGTAAAGCAAAAGCACTGGTTGCTTCTGCGCTGAAAATAAAACCTGTTATGGGTGCTACTCCTGAGGGGACAATCTGTCAGCTTGATCAGGCACGTGGTATGAATAAAGCACTCATCAAGATGGTGGACTATATTCTGGAGAAGACTGTGGACAGTGAGAAAAAGATTCTTGCTATTAGCCACTGTGACTGTCCGTCCCGTGCAGAAGTTCTTAAGAGTGCTCTTCAGGAAAAAATGAAACTGAAAGACATTATAATTCTGGATACGGCAGGCGTAAGTACCATGTATGCAAACGATGGAGGCATTATCGTCTGCGTTTAAGGGACTCTTTCCTTTTGGATAAAAATGTGTTATAATAAAAAAATACTTGAATTCTAAAGGAGAGAGACCATGAGCCAGAAGAAAGTTGATGCTTATAAAAAGGAAAAAGCGAACCGCAGCCGTATTATCAAAAAAGAAAAAAGAATTCTTATGCTTGAAAAAATTATTGGTATAGCGGTTTGTCTGCTGGTTGTTGTGTGGATTGGATTTTCTGTTTACAGTAAGGCTACGGATAAGGCGGCATCTGTGACGAAAGAGACCGTTCTTGATACTACAGCTCTTGACGAGTACACGGCAGGAATCAATTCTGATGAAACTGTTGAGGGAGAGAACGTCGAAGAGAAGGCGGACGAAACAGCAGAATAAAAACTGCGAAAGTATTTAGATGAATCAGATAAGGTAAATGGAACAGTAAAAATCCCCGGATATCCTCCGGGGATTTTGTGTTAATGCATAATAAAGTCTGTATTCAGACCGTTACAAAATAGTAATTAGCATTTTGTAACGTTAGCTGCCTGCATTCCACGTGCGCCTTCTGTTAAGTCGTAAGTTACAGCCTGGCCTTCTTCAAGGGATTTGAATCCTTCACCGTTGATAGCGGAGAAATGTACGAATACGTCTGCTCCGTCTTCACCTGTGATAAATCCGTAACCTTTTTCTGCGTTGAACCATTTTACAGTTCCCTTGTTCATTTCGTGTTACCTCCATAAAAAATAAAAAGTTAAAAAGCTTTTTCTGGCGAAAAAAATCACCAGATTTTACAGATTATATCATGTAAAAATATAATCTCTAAAAACTAGTGATTTTACATTAAATAATCTTTTAAAGATATTATGATTATATATCCTGCATCTTTCTGTGTCAAGCACAAATGTAAATATTGACAAAGATTTTGTACCCTGTGCGGAGTAATATTTCTGAAGTCCTGACAAAAAAAGACTTTATTAAATCATAGTTATCGTGTATGATATACAATAGGAAAAAAGAAGGGAGATATAAGCATGGGTATTCTGATTCGCGGCGGACGCATCGTGGATGCGGCCACGGACACTGATAAAAAATCGGACATCTATCTGGAAGACGGGGTAATCACCGAAATAGGTGAAAAACTTGCTCCGAAAGATAAAAATGACAGAGTAATCAATGCAAAAGGCTGCCTGGTACTTCCGGGACTTATTGATCTGCATGTGCATTTCAGAGATCCGGGACAGACACATAAAGAAGATATAGAAACAGGTTCAAAGGCGGCGGCAAGAGGCGGTGTAACCACCGTAGTGGCAATGCCGAATACAACGCCGGTCATTGACAGCCCTGATCGTGTAAAGTATGTACACAATAAGGCTGCGCAGGTATCCGGTATACATGTACTCCAGTCCGGAGCAATTACAACAGGAGAAAAAGGTGAGGAACTGTCAGATATTGAAGGAATGGTTAAGGCGGGAATTCCAGCTCTTTCCGAAGACGGCAAGTCTGTAATGAACAGCAGTCTCTGCCGGCAGGCAATGAAGATTGCTGCGAAGTATGATGTACCGATTTTTGCTCACTGTGAAGATATAGATCTTCGTGGAAACGGTTGTATGAATGAAGACGAGAACGCAGAGAGACTTGGTCTTCCCGGAATCTGCAATGCCACAGAGGATGTAATTGCAGCCAGGGACATTCTTCTTGCAAGAGAAAACGGAGCGCGTCTCCATCTTTGTCATTGCTCCACGAAAGGTGTGGCAGAGATGATGGAAGTAATTCGCGAACAGGGAATTAAGAATATTACGGCAGAAGTTTGCCCGCATCATTTTATTCTTACTTCTGACGACATTGAGAGAGACGATCCAAATTATAAGATGAATCCTCCTCTTCGAAAGAAAGAGGACGTGGAGGCGTTGATCCAGGGACTCAAGGACGGTTCTTTTCAGGTCATCAGCACAGATCATGCTCCTCATGCAGCAAAGGATAAAACAGGTTCCATGCGCACGGCGGCCTTTGGTATTGTGGGAATTGAGACAAGCTTTGCACTTACCTATACTGCGCTTGTGGAAACAGGAATTTTGACTATGAAGCAGCTTGTGGAAAAAATGAGCTGGAATCCGGCTCAGATTCTAGGGCTCGAATGCGGAACACTGCAGGAAGGACATCCTGCAGATGTGATTATTGTTGACATAGAACAGGAGTATAAGATCAATAAAGAGGAATTTGTATCCAAAGGAAAAAATACACCGTTTGACGGCTGGAAGGTAAAGGGAAAAGTTCTCTGCACTATCTGCGACGGAAAAATCGTATATCAGGATAAATGATTTGAAAATTAACACCTAGGAGGAAATACCATGATTAATAAACTGATTGAAAAAATCCAGAAAACAAACGCGCCTATCGTAGTAGGTCTTGACCCGATGATGAACTACATTCCGAAACATATTCAGGAAAAAGCTTTTGCAGAATTCGGCGAGACTCTGGAGGGAGCTGCAGAGGCGATTTGGCAGTATAACAAAGGCATCGTAGATGCAACACACGATCTTATTCCGGCTGTGAAGCCTCAGATTGCCATGTATGAACAGTTCGGGATTCCGGGACTTGTGGCATATAAAAGAACAGTAGATTACTGTAAGGAGAAAGGTCTTGTGGTAATCGGTGACATTAAACGTGGTGATATCGGCTCCACATCTGCTGCATATGCAGTTGGTCACCTTGGCAAAGTTCAGGTGGGAAGCAAAATATATGCAGGCTTTGATGAAGATTTCGCGACAGTAAACCCATACCTTGGTTCTGATGGCGTGAAACCGTTTATCGAAGTATGTAAAGAAGAAAATAAAGGTCTTTTTATTCTTGTAAAGACTTCCAATCCGTCCAGTGGTGAATTCCAGGACAGAATCATCGAGGGACGCCCTCTTTATGAGTGGGTCGGAGAAAAGGTTGCCGAGTGGGGCGAAGAGCATATGGGTAATGGTTACAGCTATATCGGCGCTGTTGTAGGCGCAACTTATCCGGAAATGGGTAAGGTTCTCCGCAAGATTATGCCGAAAACCTTTATCCTTGTACCGGGCTACGGTGCACAGGGCGGTAAAGGCGCAGACCTTGTTCACTTCTTTAATGAAGATGGACTGGGCGCAATCGTAAATTCCTCCCGTGGAATCATTGCAGCCTACAAACAGGAGAAATATGCTAAATTCGGAGAACTTAATTATGCAGACGCTTCCCGTGCAGCAGTGGAAGATATGATCGCGGATATCAGCGGCGCTCTGAACAGACGCTAGGAGGAAGCTATGAGCGAAAAGACAAAAGAAATTTGTAAAATTGTAAGTCAGGAGTGCATCGGTACAGATATTTACAGCCTGTGGCTCCAGACAGATAAAATTGCGGCAAATGCAAGACCGGGACAGTTTGTTTCTCTTTATTCCAGAGATGGAAGTAAGCTTCTTCCACGTCCGATCAGTCTCTGTGAGATTGATAAGGAGAATGGAAGAATCCGTGTAGTTTACAGAGTAACAGGCAAGGATACCGGAACTGAAGAATTTTCCCGTCTTCATAAAAGCGTGGGAATTGAGACGATGGGACCTCTGGGAAACGGATTTCCTCTTGATGAAGTAAAAGAAAAAAAAGTATTTCTCATGGGCGGCGGAATCGGAATTCCTCCAATGTTGGAAACTGCTAAGGAGCTGGATGCGGAAGTAACTATGGTTCTTGGCTACAGAGACGAGCTTTTCCTGAATGAAGAGTTCGAAAAGTATGGTAAAGTTTATGTTGCAACTGAGGACGGAAGCGCAGGAACAAAAGGAAATGTCATGGATGCTATCCGTGAGAATAATCTGGATGCAGATGCGATTTTTGCCTGCGGTCCGGCTCCTATGCTCCGCGCGATCAAGGCTTATGCTCTTGAGAAAAATATTCCATGCTGGGTTTCCATGGAAGAGCGTATGGCATGCGGTGTAGGCGCCTGTCTTGCCTGCGTATGTAAATCCAAAGAAGTAGACCATCATTCCCATGTACACAACAAGCGTGTGTGCAAGGATGGTCCGGTATTCCTGAGTACGGAGGTGGAAATCTGATGAATATGAGCGTAAATATTGCCGGCGTGGAATGGAAGAATCCGGTGACGGTTGCTTCCGGCACCTTTGGCTCCGGTGCGGAATACTGTGAATTTGTGGATTTGAACAAGCTGGGCGCAGTGACAACCAAGGGTGTTGCCAATGTACCGTGGGAGGGAAATGCAACTCCCCGTATTGCAGAGGTGAAATCCGGTATGATGAACGCCATTGGTCTTCAGAATCCCGGAATTGATGTTTTTTGTGAAAGAGACATTCCCTTCCTTCAGAAATATGATACGAATATTATTGTAAATGTGTGCGGTCATGCGCCGGAAGAATATCTGGCAGTGGTGGAGCGTCTTGCTGATCAGCCCATAGACATGATGGAAATCAATATTTCCTGTCCCAATGTCAATGCGAATTTCCTGGCATTTGGTCAGGACCCGAAGCATGTGGAGGAGCTGACAAAGGAAATCAAAAAAATCGCGAAACAGCCTGTGATTATGAAGCTGACGCCAAATGTAACAGACATTGCCGAGATTGCAAGAGCTGCGGAGGCGGGCGGTGCAGACGCGGTTTCCCTTATCAATACCCTGACTGGTATGAAGATTGATGTCAATCGAAGAATGTTTGCTCTTGCTAACCGAACAGGTGGTGTTTCCGGTCCCTGTGTGAAGCCGGTTGCAGTACGCATGGTATATCAGGTGGCAAATGCGGTGAAGATTCCGATTATTGGAATGGGAGGAATCGAGAAAGCGGAGGATGCGCTGGAGTTTATTATGGCAGGCGCGACAGCCGTATCTGTGGGAACAGCGAATTTCTATAATCCGTGTACCACTCTGGATGTAATCAATGGAATTGAAGATTACATGATCAGAAATAAAATCGAAGACATCCATGAACTCATCGGATGCGTGAGATAAACAGAAGGCATATAGAGCGTTTCTTAAAAAACTCCGAAAACAATCAGGTTTTCGGAGTTTTTTTGTGGAGCTTTCGATAGGCGAGAGCATTCATGCCGCAGGCTTTCTGGAAACTCTGGGAAAAATAACTCTGGGAGGAGAAGCCGGATAGTCTTGCGATGTCGGAAATCCGGTAGTCTGTATTTTCCAGAAGGTTCTTACATATTTCAATTCGCCGGTTGTTCAGATATTGAATGGGAGGAACGCCGTAATAATTGGTAAATTTATGCGTCAGGTAATATTTATTCAGATGACTGAGTCTTGACAGGTAGTCAAGTGTGATTTCCTCGTTATAATTGGAGTCAAGGTAATTTCGTATCATTTCGCATTCGCTGGAAGGCTGTCTTGAGGCAGTGATTGCCATAACAGAACCTGTGAGGCGGTTAAGCTGGATGACAAGGCATTCCAACATATGCTGGCAGACTTCTTCATACCCGTCTGCCTTTTGGGAAAGTTCATGAAGCAGTGTGTAGAAATAAAAATAAAAGTCAGGATATTTGTTCTTGCAGTTTAGAATCCGGAAATTTTTGTGATCGGGAAAAGAAAAGCCAATGCCGTCAATGCCCACTGTATAATAACTTAAAGGAGATTTTTCGCTTGAAAATTCCGTATGGTTTACGTGGGGATTGATGAGGATCAGCTGGTTTTTTGTAATGGGATACAGGGAGTCATCCATCAGAAAATCACCTTTTCCGTCTTTTACATAAATAAGCTCTGTAAAATAATGAGAGTGGCGGATATTTTTCCATTCTCCCTCATCCCGTGAAGAGGAAGCCTCTACAAGGATAGCCTTGTTTGGCTGCTCCCTGTGTGCATCGCTGGGAGAGCAGAAATTAAAAGTAATCGTACCCATAAAAAGTTCCTTCCAAAAATAAAATAGGATTTGCATATTTTTACCATACCATACAGGGAGAGGAATAGCAATAAAATTACAGCATAAAGCAAAAAGGCAAACGAAAATCCCGTTGTTATTTCTTTCTGTGTATGATAAAATACAAAAAGATATGTAATCGCAGAAATGCATATAAGAAGAGCATATAAGAAGATAGCGCTTCACAGAGTGAAGGATCTTCGTTTTACTGAAATTTATGGAAAAATAAACGAAAAATCTTATTTTACAGGAGGAATTCAGATATGGAACAGTATAAACAGGAATTTATTGAATTTATGGTTGAAAGCGATGTTCTGAAATTTGGTGAATTTACTTTAAAGAGTGGTCGTAAATCTCCGTTTTTTATGAATGCAGGCGCTTATGTGACAGGTTCTCAGTTAAAGAAACTGGGCGAATACTATGCGAAAGCAATCCATAATACTTATGGAGATGATTTCGACGTGTTATTCGGACCGGCTTATAAGGGGATTCCCCTTGGCGTAGTGACAGCAATCGCTTACAGTGAATTATACGGCAAAGAGGTTCGTTACTGCTCTGACCGTAAAGAAGAGAAAGACCACGGGGCAGACAAGGGAAGTTTTCTTGGAAGCAAATTAAAAGACGGAGACCGTGTGATTATGATTGAGGATGTTACCACTTCCGGTAAATCCATGGAAGAAACCGTTCCGAAGGTAAAAAATGCAGCAGATGTAACGATTGTAGGACTGATGGTTTCACTGAATCGTATGGAAGTCGGCAAGGGCGGAGAGAAATGTGCGCTTGACGAGGTAAAGGATCTTTATGGATTTGATACTGCAGCAATCGTATCTATGGATGAGGTTGTAGAATATCTTTACAACAGAGAGTGCCAGGGAAGAGTCATCATTGACGATACCTTAAAGGCAGCTATTGATGCATATTACCAGCAGTACGGCGTAAAATAAAAGAGCACAGCGCAGCTTCAGGAGGAATGACTTTGAACGAAAAAATATATAAAACAATGTCGATTGCCGGAGGCGGCAGTATTGCGACAGGTATTGTCGTTCTGGTAACAGGAGTTACAGCCGGGATTCTTATGATCATAAGCGGAGCAAAGCTTCTGAAACGTAAAAATGAAATTTTGTTATAATCAGACCGGAAGGCCGCACGAGAGTCGTGTGGCTTTTTGGTATTGGTTAGGGGAGCGCATTTGAAAAAAGAAACAAAAAAAATCATTCGGGGGATGGGGTGTTTTTTCTTCGCCGTATATGTGGCTCTGCTGATATATATTCTGTTTTTTGCTGAGGAGTATGGAAGGCTTGGAGCAGTAGAACGTGAATATCGTTATAATTTTGTTCCATTTGCGGAAATTCGCAGATTCTGGGTATACAGAGAGCAGCTTGGAACATTTGCGTTTCTGAGCAATATTGCAGGTAATATCGTTGCCTTTCTTCCATTTGGATTTATACTTCCCATTATTACAGGCAGAATGCGCAGCGGATTTCTGATTATCCTGTCAGGCTTTGGATTGAGTCTGACTGTTGAGGTAATCCAGCTTATATCAAAGGTAGGCTGTTTCGATGTAGACGATCTCATTCTGAATACATCAGGAGCAGCTATTGGCTATCTGCTCTTTTTTATCTGCAATTACCTGAGGAGGAAGCATTATGGCAAAAAGATATAGATATGCGTTTGCAAAGAAAAAAGAAGCCCGTAAAGGCAAAATTTCCACAGGACTGGCAGCAGCGTCTCTCCTTTTATTCGGTGCTGCCGTGACGACGGCCTTTTTTCTGGAGGGAGAGCTTGGATTCATTGTGGGGGGCATTGGTCTTTTTGCAATGCTGCTATCTGTTTATGGATTCGTTTTGGGACTTTCCAGTTTTTCAGAGGAAGACAGGAATCACAGAACAAGTATTATAGGTTCCATTGCCAACGGAATCATTATGGTGGGGTGGCTTGGAATCTTTCTGATGGGGGTATCATAAGAAATGAAAGATATGGAACGCTTGAAAAAGCAGATGGACTTTATTCTGGAAGTCGATAAAGTAAAAAACATTTTCCGTCAGACCTATCTGGCAGACGGGAACAGGAAAGAAAATGATGCGGAACACTCCTGGCATCTGGCTCTGATGGCAGTTCTTCTGAAGGAATATTCCAATGAAGAGGTAGATTTGGGCAAGGTTGTGCCAATGGTGCTGATTCATGACCTGGTAGAAATCGACGCAGGGGATACTTATGCTTACGATGAAGCAGGCGCAGCTACGAAAGAGGCAAGAGAGAAAAAGGCGGCAGAACGGATTTTCAGCATTCTTCCTCAGGAGCAGGGAAAATGGCTTCGTGAACTCTGGGAGGAATTTGAGGCTTATGAAACGGCTGAAGCGAAATTTGCGCATGTTCTTGACAATTGCCAGCCTCTTATGCTCAACGATGCGGCGAACGGCAGAAGCTGGGCAGAGCATGGGGTGAAAAAAAGCCAGATTTATAAAAGAAACAGATATACAAAAGACGGCTCGGAGAAAATCTGGGAGTACATGCAGGAAATAGTACAGAAACATATTGAACAGGGGCATATTATCGACGATATGCAATGAAAATAAACACAGGAACAGGAGAAAACAGTTTGGACGAATTAATTATGGAACGTTTTGCGCTGGCGAAAGAGCGAATCATGGAGATTCCGGAGGAAAACGCAGTGCCGGAACCTTACTGTGATTTTTTTAGAAAAGAAGCGCAGTTTTTACAGAAGACTTTTGAAGTTCTGGATGAAAACTTTGAAGAAAAAACATTAGAAGAATTACAGAAGCAGAATCATGCTCTGTATGAGGATGTACTTGAAGAGAATTATGAAACTTCTTACGGAAATCCGGCTTATGCGCAGAAGATGCTCGGAGAATACGGAAAAGATTTTTCTTTCCTCTATGCGGAGCTTCACAGTGCGATTGCATATGCTTTTGAGCGTAAAATGTGGGATTACACAGTTGGGCTTGAGTTGTTTCTTGAGGTATATTCCGCTTTCGGACAGGATGAGCTTCCACAGGAGAAACAGGTAAGAGACATTCTTGTTTCCTATGTAAATGACTACTGTCAGGACATGATGGAACAGCGTATCCGCGAGGGGGTTGACCCGGAACTGGATTTTGCGACAAAGATTATTATGGAGTCTGATCTTTCAGATCTTCGCTACTTATATAAATATGGAGAATATGTTTCCGAAAATGAAATCGGAGCAGCCGGCTTTTTAAATTCACTTTCTCAGGAAGAAATCGACGCTATGGCAAAAACCTATACAGAAGGATACCGTATTGGTTTCATTATGGGAAGAAAGGACATTACAAAGAAGAAGACGGTAAACATCCGGTACAATCTTGGTTTTGAACGCATGGTACGAGCAGCAATCCTTAATTTCCGCGAAATCGGTCTGGAGCCTGTTATTTATCGCTATGCATCTCATGTAGTAAATAAAAAAGATCATCAGCGTATCGGTTACACAGGTGGAGTTGCCAATCCGCAGTTTGATTATGATCACAAGCAGGACAGTGCCCTTTTTCTGGATGCTGATTTTATACAGCGCAAGCTCCGTGCAATGCAGACATCTTATGAACAATATAAAGAACTGGCAGCAGTACACGGAGGCCCTGCATGTATCGATGTATTCGGTGAGAAACCGTTTTCACCGGTGAGTAAAAGCGAAAGCCTGAGCCATTCTGAGGCGCAGCAGAAGCTCGAAGTAGAGCTCAATAATGAGTCTGGACAGATTGTAAATCGTTACATTAAGGGAGAAGAGAGAAGTTTCTGTATCATTGCTTACCCGCTTCCGGAGATTGGCGGTAATTATGAGGAGATTTTCCGTGAAATCGTAAAGATTAATACATTGGATTATGTCAAATATCAGAAACTTCAGCAGACTATTATCGATACACTGGATAAGAGTGAATGGGTCACAGTTAAGGGACGTGACGGAAATGAGACAGATCTGATCATTCATCTTCATGAGCTTACAGAGCCGGAGAAACAGACTAATTTTGAAAACTGTGTGGCAGATGTAAACATTCCGGTGGGAGAAGTATTTACCTCTCCGGTTCTTGCAGGCACAGGCGGTGTTCTCCATGTGAAAAAGGTTTATCTTCGCGGCCTGCAATTCCGTGACCTGAAGCTCACGTTTGATTGCGGACAGATTATTGACTATACCTGTTCAAACTTTGAGGACGAGGCAGAAAACAGAAAATACATCGAGGACAATGTTCTTTTCCATCATCCGAAGCTTGCTATGGGAGAGTTTGCCATAGGAACGAATACGACTGCTTATGTGGCAGCTAAGAAACATGATATTGCAGATAAGCTTCCGATTCTGATTGCAGAGAAGATGGGACCGCATTTTGCAGTGGGAGATACCTGCTACAGCTGGGCGGAGGATACTCCGGTTTATAATCCTGACGGAAAGGAAATTATTGCAAGAGATAATGAAATTTCTATTCTCCGTAAAGAAGATTTAAGTCTTGCCTATTATGGATGCCATACAGATATTACGATTCCTTACGATGAATTGGGCAGTATCTGTACACTTGACGAGGATGGAGAGGAAACAGAAATTATCCGTGACGGACGTTTTGTGCTTCCGGGAACAGAAGCGCTCAATGAGCCGTTTGAAGAATAAATAAAAAACGGCAAAGAAAAAAGAGATTCCAAAAAGTGTTAGGTAATCAAATTTTTTCTTTGCCGTATTTATGTTGACAGAAAAAGGGAATCTTAGTAGAATCTACGGGTAGAGACTTAAAAAAATTTTTTATATATAAAAGGAGAGCTATTATGGCAAAAGTTGGAATTGTGATGGGCAGCGACTCAGACATGCCGGTCATGAGTAAGGCGGCAGATATCCTGGAAAAACTTGGAATTGATTATGAAATGAAAATTATTTCTGCACACAGAGAACCGGATGTGTTCTTTGAGTATGCGAAGACAGCTGAAGAAAAAGGCTTTAAGGTAATCATTGCGGGTGCAGGTATGGCAGCGCATCTGCCTGGAATGTGTGCGGCAATTTTCCCGATGCCTGTAATCGGAATCCCGATGCACACTACTTCACTGGGAGGAAGAGACTCTCTTTATTCTATCGTACAGATGCCATCTGGAATTCCTGTGGCAACTGTGGCAATCAACGGCGGAGCTAATGCAGGTCTTCTCGCAGCGAAGATTCTTGCAACCTCAGACGCAGAACTTCTTGGACGTCTGAAAGATTACAGCGAAGAGCTGAAAAAACAGGTTGTAGCCAAAGACGCAAGACTTCAGGAAGTCGGATATAAGAACTATTAAGATTACAGGGAATCGTAACCTTTTAATTTCGAAAATAAATACCCAATCATAAACATACGCAGGAGGATATTATGGATTACAAGAGCGCAGGAGTAGATATTGAAGCCGGATATAAATCCGTGGAATTAATGAAAGAGCATGTAAAGAAAACTATGCGTGAAGAAGTTCTGGGAGGTCTTGGAGGATTCTCAGGAGCATTCTCTCTGGCGAAGATCAAAGAGATGGAAGAGCCGGTATTATTATCCGGTACAGACGGATGTGGAACAAAGGTGAAGCTTGCCATGATCATGGACAAGCACGACACTATTGGTATTGATGCTGTTGCCATGTGCGTAAATGATATCGCATGCGCAGGCGGAGAGCCTCTGTTTTTCCTTGATTATATTGCATGCGGCAAAAACTATCCGGAAAAAATTGCTGAGATTGTAAAGGGAGTTGCAGAAGGATGTCTTCAGTCTGAAGCTGCGCTGATCGGCGGAGAGACAGCAGAACATCCGGGACTTATGCCTGAGGAGGATTATGACCTTGCAGGTTTTGCAGTAGGTGTTTGCGACAAGAAAGATATGATCACAGGCGAAGAGCTGGAAGCAGGAGATGTTCTTATCGGTATGGCTTCTACAGGTGTACACAGCAACGGTTTCTCTCTTGTACGTAAAGTGTTTGAGATGTCCAGAGAATCCCTGGATAATCATTACGATGAGCTGGGAACAACTCTTGGAGAGGCGCTTCTTGCACCGACAAGAATTTACGTAAAAGCATTAAAGAGCGTGAAAAACGCAGGTGTTCGTGTTCATGCCTGCAGTCATATTACAGGTGGCGGCTTCTACGAGAACATTCCGCGTATGTTAAAAGAAGGAACAAAAGCAATTGTAGAGAAAGACAGCTATCCGGTTCTTCCTATTTTTAAATTAATGGCTAAAGTTGGCAATATTGACGAACAGATGATGTACAATACTTTCAATATGGGTCTTGGTATGATTATCGCTGTAAATCCTGCAGATGTGGATAAAGCTATGGAAGCAATCAGAGAAGCAGGAGATACTCCGTATGTAGTAGGACGTATTGAAGCAGGAGAAAAGGGAGTGACTTTATGCTAAAAGTCGGCGTACTTGTATCCGGCGGAGGAACCAATCTCCAGGCAATTTTGGATGCCATCGATAACGGTGAGATTACCAATGCACAGGTGAGTCTTGTTATTAGCAATAATGCTGGAGCCTATGCTCTGGAAAGAGCGAAAAATCATAAGATTGATGCTGTTTGTATTTCTCCGAAATCTTTTGAAAGCAGAGATGAGTTTCATAAAGCGCTTCTTGAGAAGCTTCAGGAGAGCGGGGTGGATCTTGTTGTGCTGGCAGGATTTCTGGTTGCAATTCCGTCTATGATTGTGGAGGCGTTCCCGAATAGAATTATTAACATTCATCCATCTTTAATTCCATCTTTTTGCGGAACAGGTTATTACGGGCTGCGCGTGCATGAAGGAGCGCTTGCCCGTGGCGTGCGTGTGACCGGCGCTACGGTTCACTTTGTAGATGCGGGAACAGACACAGGTCCTATTATCCTGCAGAAAGCTGTGGAAATCGCTCCGGAGGATACACCGGAAACCCTTCAGAGAAGGGTGATGGAGAATGCCGAATGGAAAATTTTGCCAGAAGCGATTGATTTGATTGCAAATGGCAAAGTGACAGTGAAAGACGGCAAGGTTGTTATAGAACAGTAAAGATACAGATATACGGTTTTGCATGTCTGTAGATAAAGGAGTAAAATACATGAAAGTTTTAATCGTAGGAAGCGGTGGACGTGAACATGCAATTGCATGGAGCGTGTCCAAAAGCCCTAAAGTAGATAAAATTTACTGTGCACCGGGAAACGCCGGAATTGCGGAACTTGCTCAGTGTGTAGATATTGGCGCTATGGAGTTTGAAAGACTGGCTGATTTTGCTCAGGAAAATGAAATTGACCTGACGATCATCGGTATGGATGATCCTCTGGTAGGAGGCGTGGTGGATGTATTTGAAGAGCGCGGACTTAAGGTTTTCGGACCGAGAAAGAACGCGGCTATTCTGGAAGGCTCCAAGGCTTTTTCCAAGGATCTCATGAAGAAATACAACATTCCTACTGCAGGATATGAGAATTTTGACGATGCGGAAAAAGCGCTGGAATATCTTCGTACAGAAGCGAAATTCCCAATCGTGCTCAAGGCTGACGGTCTTGCTCTTGGCAAAGGTGTTCTCATCTGCAATTCCCTTGCAGAGGCTGAGGAAGGCGTGAAAGAAATCATGGAAGACAAGAAGTTCGGAAGCGCCGGAAACACCATGGTTATCGAAGAGTTTATGACCGGTCGTGAGGTATCTGTGCTTTCTTTTGTAGATGGAAAGACAATTAAGACCATGACGTCTGCGCAGGATCATAAGCGTGCTATGGACGGAGATAAAGGCTTAAATACAGGGGGCATGGGAACATTTTCTCCAAGTCCATTCTATACAAAAGAAGTAGATGAGTTCTGTCAGAAATATGTGTACCAGGCAACAGTAGATGCAATGGCTGCAGAGGGGCGTCCGTTTAAGGGAATTATTTTCTTTGGACTGATGCTTACACCGGATGGACCGAAGGTGCTGGAATATAATGCGCGTTTTGGAGATCCGGAGGCACAGGTAGTTCTTCCGAGAATGAAGAATGATATCATTGAGGTGATGGAAGCCTGCGTAAACGGTACTCTTGATCAGGTTGACCTGCAGTTCGAGGACAATGCGGCAGTCTGCGTAGTTCTTGCAAGCGAAGGATATCCTGTGAAATACGAAAAGGGAATTCCGATGTACGGATTCGAGAACTTCAGAGATAAAGACGGTTATTATTGTTTCCATGCGGGAACAAAGCTTTCTGATGGTCAGATTGTCACAAATGGTGGACGTGTAGTCGGAATCACAGCTACAGGAGCAGACTTAAAGGAAGCAAGAAAGAATGCATATGAAGCTACAGAGTGGCTGACTTTTGCAAACAAATATATGCGTCACGATATCGGCAAAGCGATTGACGAAGCGTAAAGAAAAGAACTGTAAATAAGAGAAATTTTACTTAAAAAGGCAGTACGGCTTGGGAGAAAGTCGGGCTGCCTCTTTACTTTTTGCCTGTTTTATTATAAAATAATATATAACTGTGGTATTACGAAAGTGAGACATACATGGGAAAAGAAAAAATCACAGCCGCTTATGTGCGGGAAAGGCTGAAAGAGAATGAAGATGCCGATTACAGGGACTTTCACAGCAGATTGGTGCCGGAGACTGAGAATATACTTGGGGTACGGCTTCCTGTTTTGCGAAAAATAGCGAAAGAGATCGGTAAAAATGACTGGCAGCAATGGTTTGAAGAGGCAGAAGTTTTCTATTATGAGGAAATAATGTTGAAAGGACTTGTGGCAGCAACTGCGAAACTTGCCTGTGAGGATAGAATGATCCGGATTCGACAATTCGTACCCCTGATAGACAACTGGGCCGTGTGCGACAGTTTCTGCAACAGTTTAAAGGATGCGAAGAAATATCCGGAGCTGTACTGGAACTTTCTGGAACCGTATTTTGCTTCTGATGAGGAATATGAGGCAAGATTTGGAGCGGTCATGCTCCTTAGCCATTTTGTGAATAAGGAGTATCTGAAAGAGAGTGTCAGCCGCCTGGAGCTTATTCATCAGGAGGGGTATTATGCAAAGATGGCGGTGGCATGGGCAATTTCCGTATATTTTGTGGCATTTCCTGAAGAAATGTATGAATATCTTGTTAAGCACCACAATCTGGATGAATTTACTTATAAGAAATCATTACAGAAAATATTGGAATCCTACAGGGTAACCGGGGATATGAAAAATAAAATCAGAGAACTGAGACAGAGAGGATAAGATTATGGGAATCAGCAAAGAGGATGCAGTAAAAGAATTACAGAACAGAGACATTGTTTATGTTGCCTATTCACAGGCGACTAAACTTCCTTATGTAAAATGTGATGAGGAAAGTTATAACGATCAGGCATGGATTTTTTCCACTCAGGAAGCAATCAAAGAATTCGGAAAGAAGCTTCTGGAAGATAAGATTTTGCTTATGGGTATGAAATTCGAAAAAAAGGATTATCCGAGATTTTACGGAACCTTATATGCCATTGGTGTAAACACAGTTGTGTGGGTTGACGGAGAAGAGCAGATTGAAGTTGAACTTTCAGATATTGCGAAACAGGCAGATATGAGCAAAATAGAAGAAGCGAAAAGACCTCTTCTGAATTCCACCTTACAGCTTTCCGGTATCTACTTTATGCAGGAGCTTCGCCGTCCGGTGAAACCTGAAGAGCACGGAAACATTCGTGAGTTAGAAGAGGAATTTCTGGTAAATATCAAGAAATCAGACTATCTGGTTGCCATGGATGTAGATCCAGAGGATCCTAAGAAAATAAATATTCCGTATCTGAAAAATAAAAAAGAAGAAATTCTTCAGCCGGTATTTTCAGATGTAATGGAACTGGAGAAGTTTACAAGAGGCAAGAAGCTTCGTGTAGCAAAGATTCCATTTGCCAAGCTTCCGGAGCTGATGATGGAGCAGGCGGCTGCGTATGTGATAAATCCAATGGGATTTAATCTTGTACTTAACAGAGATCAGTTAAAGAAAATTATTGGTTGACCAATATTGTGATAAAAATGCGGACAAACCCTCGGAAAGACGGTTTGTCCGTGTTTTTTTCTATATGTTTTCGGGGGAAAGAGAGAGTTCTCTGAAGGGACGGGGAAGAAAAAGTGACAGAATTGTCACTGAAAAATTCACTGCAGAGTCATTCGGACAGGATACAATAAAATCAGAAAAGGAAAAGGAGGACAATGAGTGGAAATTTTACGATGTGAACATCTTTCAAAAATATACGGCTCCGAAGATAATGGGGTACATGCATTAAAGGATGTGAGTTTTTCAGTTGAAAAGGGCGAATTTGTCTCTATTACAGGCCCGTCCGGTTCCGGTAAATCGACACTTCTTCATATTCTGGGAGGGGTGGACAGACCTACCAAAGGAAGTGTATGTATCGGTGGAACGAATATTCATTCTTTAAATGAGGACAGACTTGCGATTTTTCGCCGCAGACAGATTGGTCTTGTGTATCAGTTCTATAATCTGCTCCCTGTTTTAAATGTGGAAGAAAATATTGTTTTGCCCCATCTTCTGGACGGCAGAGGAATGGACAGAGAGAGGCTGGATATGATTGTAAAGCAGATGGGGCTGGAGAATAGAAGGTTTAATCTTCCGGCACAGCTATCAGGAGGACAGCAGCAGAGAGTATCCATTGGAAGGGCGCTTTTCAACAGACCTGCTATTATTCTTGCAGACGAGCCAACCGGAAATCTGGATCGGAAAAACGGTGAAGAAATCGTAAACCTTTTAAAAGAGTCCAACCGCATTCAGAAACAAACTCTGATTCTGATTACTCACGACGAGAGTATTGCGCTGCAGGCAGACCGTATGCTTTGTATGGAAGACGGAGAGATTGTCAGGGATGAACGGATTCGTGTGACAGGCGGTGAGTTTTTATGAGGAAAAATATTGTACATTATGTGACTGCCCGATATATGAAGCAAAATAAGAAAAGAACCTTTACGACTTTTCTTGGCATTGTGCTTATGGTGACTCTTATGACCTGTGTCTTTGTGGGAAAGGACACAGGGATGGCGTTTATGGAATACGCAGTGTCTCTCAAAGACGGGAAGTGGCATGTGAGTTTTTATGACACCGATGAAAAAGGACTGGAGGAAGCAAAGAAACTTCCTTATGTGAAAGAAACAGCGCTCTCAGCAAATTACGGAAACACGGAGTTTCCCTTTTCTGCCAGTAAAAGCCGCCCGTATCTCACAGTAAAGGCTTATACAGAGAATTGTTTCGACTGGATGAACATTGAATTAAAAGAAGGACGTTTTCCCAAAAACGGAAGCGAACTTCTTCTCAGTGAAAGCGTTCTGAAGGATGGAGCTGAGATAAAAATCGGAGATACGGTTTCGGCAGATTTTTTCAACAGAAGTATTACCGGAATCGGTAAAAAGGGACAAAAAACTGTTTTTCCGTTCTGGAACATTAAGGTAGAAGCAGGAAAAACTGTAGAAGTTTCTCAGGAGTTTCCTTTTTATGGAGAGGAAAATCCGAGTATACGGGAAAACCGGGAATATACAGGAAAAAAGCAGACGTATAAAATAGTGGGAATCATGGAACCCCCCGGATTCGAAAATGCAGATTCCGGAGGATATACGGCAATCACAGCTCCTTCAGCCAAAGAGATAGAAAAGCTTCAGAAGTTCAATCTTTCTGTTCGTTTTCACACAGAAAGCCTGCCTGATATGTTCGGAATAGAAATCAGAGAGAAGATTCCCTGCAGTTCAGTGGAATTTAACGATTATCTGCTTGCCATGAGCCAGAATTCTCAGGATACGACAATGAATCTTATCATAGGTTTTTTGATGGGATTTTTTATCCTGCTCATCATGCTTGCGTCTGTGGTGCTTATTTATAATGTTTTTAACATTTCGTACAGGGAAAGAAGCAGATATCTGGGGATGCTGTCTTCTGTGGGAGCGACTGCGAGACAAAAGCGCAGCAGTATTTATTACGAGGCATTTGTTCTTCTGATTCCGGCGCTGGCGGCAGGGATTCTTCTTGGAATGGCAGTGATAAAGGCAGGGATTCTTTCCATAAGACCCCTTCTTGCCCGATTTATGGGGCTTGGAGACTATATGGCAAATGCCCCGGTGTCATTAAAGATTGTACCCGAAGAGATTTTCCTGACAGTGGCGGTGAGTATTGTGACAGTTTTGATTTCTGCTTATCTTCCGGCGCACAAGATTGGGAAAACAGGAGCAATCTCATCTATAAGAGGAAATGAGAAAGATAAAAAAGAACGAAAGTACAGAACGAAAATGCCTTTCGGGAAAAAATTTGCCGGAGAGAAGCTTCTGAGCAGAAGTCTTCTGAAACGACAGAAAAAGAAGAGCCGTTCACTGACAGCAGCGGCTGTAACCTTTCTGGTAATTGTGACGGTAACCCTGTTTGGCGCTTCAGCAGTATCGGACATCGTTAAGGCGCGGCTTTTGGATGTGGATTATAATACGACCTTTGATAAATGGAATTACATGCTTCTGACATCGGGATCTGATGGGGACTATGATGCTTATAATGCTCTGAAAAAAGAGATTCTGGCAAATCCTACGGTAACGGATGCTGTTGAATGGTATAACGGGATGTTTGTGGGAGAGGTTGGCTATGAGGCGTTGAGCGAGGAATATTGGGACGCATATTATGAGATTATGAATCTTTATTATAACAAAAATCTAAGCGAAACGGAATTTGAGGAAATGTATCGAAATACCTGGCCGCTTTCTGTTGTTGCTGTAGACGACGAGACTCTGAGGGTTCTGGCTGAAAGAGCAGGCGCAGACTATAAGTTATTAAAGGAAAGGCTTTCTGCTCTGATTGTGAAGGAAGGGGAATTATCTACAAAGAAGGTCAGTGTGGAAGGGCGCTCTGTAGATGGTTACCGGAATTTTCATATCAGTCAAATGTCAGATTTAAAGAAAGGGGATATGTTTGACGCAACTTTCTGGTCACCGAAAACAAAAAAGGAAGAGACTCTTTCAATGGAAGTGGCAGGTTTTGCAGATAAAGCTGTGACGGAAGGATTTTTTGAGATAAATAGCCAGTTTCTCTGGATTATTACAAGCCATGAAACTGCAGAAACAATCTGGAAGCTTTCAGACGGACAGGGACTTCTTGATAAACAATTTTATTTTCAGTGCGATGAAACAGACCGGGGATTCCTGGAAAAACTGAAAAAAATCGAATCGGAGGGAGAGACGTGGCTCCATGTGGCGGAAGTCAATAAGCAGACGGATTTTTACATGGCTTTGGAAAAAATTGTAAAGATACTTGCACTTTCCTTTGTAGTAGCATCTTCTCTGATCTGCTTTCTGAATCTTTTTAATTCCATTCGCGGCAGGATGGAGGAACGAAGAGGAGAATTTGCGGTGCTCAAATCAATCGGAATGACCAACGTGCAGATATGGCGTATGCTTTTGTTGGAGAATTTGGGGATTTTGGTAAAGAGTGTTTTGTATGGAGGAATGATTTCAGCAGCTATAATCTTTTTTCTGAAAAAGAAAATTACAGATTTGTTTGGCGTTGTTGCCATTCCTGTGCCGTGGGCAGGAATTATCGTTTCCATTGTTTTTATGGCAGGAGTCGTTCTTCTTGTTTGCACATATAGTTTTGCAAAGGAAAAGGACGGAAATCTTATTGAAAGTATCCGCAGCAGCAGTGTATAATAGAAAAAGAAGATTGTTATAAAAATATGAGCAAAAGGAAGCGAAAAATGAAGGTATTGGTTGTAGAAGACGATAAGATTATTCTGGAAGGACTCAGATATTCCCTTCTTGGGGAAGGGTATGAGGTTGTGACAGCCTGTTCGGTGGAGGGTGCACTCGAAATGCTGGAGATGGATAGGGGAATTGCTTTCTGTCTTCTTGATATTATGCTTCCGGATGGTACAGGCTACGAAATCTGCCGGAAAATCAGAGAAAAAAGCAGAATGCCGATTTTATTCCTGACTGCCTGCGACGATGAGGTGAATACAGTGATGGCGCTGGAGCTGGGAGCGGATGATTATATAGCCAAGCCTTTTCGGGTGCGTGAGCTTATGGCAAGAATGAAAGCGATTCTGCGGCGTACAGGAGAATATCAGGAGCAGGAAGCTCTGACGAAGATTGGAAGATTTACATTAAATCCTAAAACAGGGAAGCTTTATGACAAAGAGACAGAGGTAGTTTTGACAGCAATGGAATACAAACTCCTTCTGGTGTTTTTGAACCACAGAGGACAGATTCTCACCAGACAGCAGATTTTGAGCTGTCTTTGGGATGAGGTGGGAGATTTTGTCAATGATAATACCCTGAGTGTATACATTAAGCGGCTGCGGGCGAAGCTGGAGGATGAGAATAATCTTATTCAGACGGTGCGCGGTATTGGTTATCGAATGGAGGCATAGACATGAGTTGGAAAACAGCAGCCTGTATTTTGGGCGTATGCCTGCTTGCGTCAATCGCGGTATTCTTTTATCTTTACCGAAAACGGGAAAAAGAGCTGGATTATATGATTGCTTATCTGATGAAGCTGCAGGATGGAGCAGAGCTTCCGAATCCGGAGAAGCAGAGAGAAGGAAAAATGGGGATTCTCCAAAGCGAGATTTATAAGCTGATGATTCGGCTGAACGGTCAGAGAGATATGGAAAAGTCCGAACGAAAGTATCTTTCAGATTTCCTTTCCGATGTTTCTCATCAGATAAAAACACCGATGGCAGCAATAACAATTATGACAGATCTTTTGAAAGACCCCGGACTTTCCACAGAAAAAAGACTGGAATTTGTATCAAATATTGACCGTGAAACAGAACGTATTATTTGGCTTATCAAAAATCTTCTAGTTCTTTCCCAGCTTGAAGCAGGAGTTCTGAAACTGAAAAAAGAAAAGATTTCCGTGAAGGAGCTTCTGGAAAGTGTTATGAAATCCTTCGAGGTGATGGCGGAGGTGAAGGAGATAGGTCTGAGCATGGGGGTGCCCTCAGAAGGATCTTCTTTAAGAGAAAAAACACATGATATGTTCCTTGTCTGCGATGTTCGCTGGACCACGGAGGCCTTATCCAATATTGTAAAAAATTGTCTGGAACATACAGAACCGGGAGGATTCGTGAAAATAGCGGTCAGTCAGAATAATTTTTCCACAAATATTATGATCCGGGATAATGGAAAAGGAATTGCGCAAAAAGATCTGCCTCATATTTTTGAGCGGTTTTACAAGGCGTCAAATTCTGACGCGTCCAGTGTGGGAATCGGTCTTGCCATGTCCCGCCAGATTTTCCTTCTTCAGGGTGCAACAGTGAGCGTTTGCAGCAGGGAAGGAGAAGGAACGGAATTTCTTATAAAATTTTATCCAGTGAAAAATCAGTAGGCAGCCGGAGGACAGGCTGCCTTTTCTGCGAAAAAAAGGTTTTCAAATTACGGCATATGTGCTAGTATGGATATAACATTTCTGTCAGGAAATAACACTTTCAGATAAAGGAGTTTTTGTTATGATGATTGAAATAGATTTCAACAGTAATGAAGCTATTTATATACAGTTGACGAACCAGATCATCATGGGCATCGCAACATCCAGACTTCAGGAAGGAGATACACTTCCTTCTGTGCGTCAGCTTGCAGAAACAGTGGGTATTAATATGCACACAGTAAATAAGGCGTACTCTCTCCTGCGTCAGGAGGGATTTGTCACAATTGATCGCAGGCGGGGAGCTGTGATTGCAATTGATGTGAACAAACGCAAGGCTTTAGAAGAAATGAAAGATCATTTGCTGGTTGCACTGGCGAAAGGCTGCTGTAAAAATGTGACCAGAGAAGAAGTTCATCAATTGATTGATGAAATTTTTGATGAATACAGTATCAGATAGGAGGACGATATGCAGCAGAGATTTACAGGACAGGCATTAAATGCACTTAAGCTGGCGAAAAAGACCGCCCAGTCCTGCGGTCATACTTATATAGGTACCGAGCATTTACTGGCAGGGCTTTTGAAGGAGCCGGAAGGTACGGCCGGAAAGGTACTGGAGGAATTCCAGGTAGAGGAAGAGCGGCTGATGGAGCTGATAGAAAAGCTGATTGCGCCGTCTTCCGGGGCGACGATTGTAAAAGATCCGGGATATAGTCCCAGGGCAAAACGAATCATAGAGGGGGCTGTTGAGGACGCAGAATATATGACTGGAGAAGCTGCAGGAACGGAGCATCTTCTTCTTGCTATGCTTAAAGAAACAGACTGTGTGGGAACCAGACTTCTTCATACAATGGGAGTTAGCATTCAGAAGCTGTTTACAGCGTTGCTGACTGCTATGGGAATGGATAAAGAGGCGATTTCCGAAGAAATTCAGGCGGTACGTTCAATGAATGGCGGAAAGGCTACAGCTACGCCGACGCTTGATCAGTACAGCCGGGATCTTACGGAGCTGGCGGCGGAAGGAAAGCTTGATCCGGTAGTAGGGCGAGAGAAAGAGATTACACGTCTGATTCAGATTATAAGCCGGAGAACAAAAAATAATCCATGCCTTGTAGGTGAGCCGGGCGTAGGTAAAACTGCTATCGCGGAGGGACTTGCCCAGCGAATTGTTGCAGGTGCAGTTCCGGATTCCATGAAAGAGAAACGTCTGGTGGTTCTTGATCTTTCGGGAATGGTAGCAGGAAGCAAGTACAGAGGCGAATTTGAGGAGAGAATTAAAAATGTAGTTCAGGAGGTAAGCGAGAATCAGGGGATTCTTTTATTTATTGATGAACTCCATACCATTATTGGAGCAGGAGGAGCAGAAGGTGCTCTGGATGCATCCAATATCTTGAAACCATCACTTTCCAGAGGAGAGATTCAGCTTATTGGAGCGACTACTTTGGAAGAATATCGTAAATATATTGAGAAAGATGCTGCACTGGAACGCCGTTTTCAGCCTGTGACAGTAGAGGAGCCTTCAGAAGAAGATGCAGTTGCGATTCTTCAGGGATTGCGTCCGTACTATGAACAGCATCATGGAGTAAAAATTGAAGACGAAGCATTAGAGGCTGCGGTAAAAATGTCTGTGCGTTATATTAATGATCGTTTTCTCCCGGATAAAGCAATCGATGTGATTGACGAAGCCTCATCTAAAATCCAGCTTGCAGGATTTAGGGAAGTTCCGGAAACAGAGAAGTTGGAGAATCGGCTTCAGGAAATCCGTAAAGAAAAGGAGGAAGCTGTAAAAACGGCAGATTTGTCCAGGGCAAAGGAAATTCAGAAATGCCAGATTGAGGTAGAAGAACAGCTTTCCCGTCTCAGAACAAAGGTAGAGAGAAAGAATAAAAAGAAAGTTTTGATTGTAAACGAGTCTGCAGTGGCTGATATCATTTCTGACTGGACGAAGATTCCGGTGCAGAAGTTGACGGAGGGAGAGACAAAGCGTCTTGCCCATCTGGAAAAAGAACTTCAAAAGCGTGTAATAGGACAGGAAGAAGCTGTAAAAGCGGTAGCTCAGGCTGTGAAGCGTGGACGTGTAGGGCTGAAAGATCCAAACCGTCCGATTGGCTCATTCCTTTTCCTGGGACCTACAGGTGTGGGAAAAACAGAACTCTCCAAGGCTCTTGCAGAGGCGGTTTTTGGAAGCGAACAGGCTATGATTCGTGTAGATATGTCTGAATATATGGAAAAGCACAGTGTTTCCAAGCTGATTGGATCACCTCCGGGATATGTGGGATATGAAGAAGGTGGTCAGCTTAGCGAAAAAGTACGCAGAAATCCGTACAGTGTTCTCCTTTTTGATGAGATTGAAAAAGCGCATCCGGATGTGTTTAACATTCTTCTTCAGGTTTTGGACGATGGACATATTACAGATGCCCACGGAAGAAAGGTAGATTTTAAGCAGACGATTATCATTATGACCTCCAATGCAGGTGCGCAGGCAATTATGGAACCGAAGCGTCTCGGATTCATGTCTGGCGATGACGAGAAGAGGGACTATGAACGGATGAAGTCAGGTGTGATGGAGGAAGTGCGCCGGATATTTAAACCGGAATTTCTCAATCGTATCGATGAAATTATGGTCTTTCATGTATTAAGCAAAGAAAATATTAAAAAAATAGTGACTATTTTGCTTAAAATTCTGGAGAAACGCTGTAAAGAGCAGATGGATATTACTCTTACAGTGACCGGGGCTGTAAAAGATTATCTGGCAGAAACCGGATTTGACAGTAAATACGGGGCAAGACCGCTGCGCCGCGCGATTCAGAGCAGGATTGAAGATAAGCTTGCAAACGAGATTTTGGACGGGAAGATAAAGCGGGGAGATGCCGTACAGGTAAGGATTCATAATAAAGAAATTTATTTCACTGCAAACAGGCAGAATATATAGTGAATAGAACTGGAATTTGTTAAAAACTTATAAAATTTATGTCAAAATACTGGAAAACTACTGTGTTATAAGATATAATAGGTCACATAAAAATGCAGAAGACTATTCGGAATGGGTAGCTGCGAAACAACCAAAGAGTCTTAGGGAGGACATATAAATGGCAGTAATTAAAGAGTTAATCCGTACAGAAGAGGATGGAGCAATCAGTTTTGGCGATTATGAGCTGAACCAGAAATCAAAACTCTCAGACTATCAGCATCAGGGAGATATGTATAAAGTAAAGACTTTCAAAGAGATTACTAAACTGGAACGAAACGAGATGTTTGTGTATGAATCTGTTCCAGGGACAGCAGTATTCCATCTCGCTCAGAGTGGTACAGAGATGAGTTTTGCTGTGGAAGGCGCAGAGGATGCACAGATTACAGTAGAGATGGAGCCGGACACAGAATATGAAGTATTTATTGAAGGGGCAAGTACAGGAAAGATGAAAACAAATCTTGGCGGAAAGCTTTCCTTCAGTGTAGAACTTGGTAATGCAGCAAAAGTGGAAGTTAAAGTTGTAAAATGCTGAAAAACAAAAAAACAGTGTATTTTTGCCAGGAATGTGGATACGAATCATCTAAGTGGATGGGACAGTGTCCGGGGTGTAAAGCATGGAATTCTTTTGTGGAAGAAGTTGTTACATCAAAGAAAAGCACAGCATCTTCCGGCAGCAGGGGTTCGGATAAACGACCGGAGCCGGTTATTTTAAAAGATATCAATTTGTCTGAGGATGAGCGTCAGACTACAAGTATAGGAGAGCTTGACAGAGTGCTGGGGGGAGGAATCGTCCCCGGCTCTCTGGTTTTAGTGGGTGGAGATCCGGGTATAGGGAAGTCCACCCTTCTTTTACAAGTATGCAGAAATCTGGCAGAAAATAAAAAGGATGTTCTGTATATTTCTGGAGAGGAATCATTGCGTCAGATTAAACTTCGGGCGAATCGTATCGGAAATTTTAATGATAAGATGCAGCTCCTTTGTGAAACAAATCTGGAAGTGATTCGTGAGATTATTGAGCGAAGGAAACCGGATGTTGCTGTGATTGATTCCATACAGACGATGTTTCATGAGGATATCAGTTCTGCTCCGGGAAGTGTTTCTCAGGTACGGGAATCCACCAATGTTCTCATGCAGATTGCAAAAGGCATGGGAGTCTCTATTTTTATTGTGGGGCATGTGACAAAGGAAGGAAATGTGGCTGGTCCCAGAGTTTTGGAGCATATGGTGGATACAGTTCTGTATTTTGAGGGAGATCGCCATGCATCTTATAGAATTTTGCGGGCAGTGAAGAATAGATTCGGTTCTACAAACGAAATTGGAGTGTTCGAAATGTGTGGAACAGGATTGGAGGAGGTAAAGAATCCTTCAGAATTTCTACTTAATGGAAGACCGGAAGATGCTTCAGGTTCTGTAGTGGCGTGCTCTATGGAAGGGACGCGTCCAATTCTTGTAGAAATTCAAGCTCTCGTCTGTCAGAGCAATTTTGGGATTCCGAGGAGAACTGCTGTAGGTACGGATTTTAACAGGGTGAATCTTCTTATGGCAGTGTTGGAGAAAAAGCTGGGAATTCATCTGGCTTCATCTGATGCGTATGTGAATATTGCAGGAGGAATGAAGATGACAGAGCCTGCGATTGACCTTGGAATCTGCCTTGCAATTGTGTCTAGCTATAAGGATATTGTGATTCCGGATAATCTGATGGCATTTGGAGAAATAGGATTAAGTGGTGAGGTTCGTGCTGTAAGCATGGCTGGTCAGCGTGTACAGGAGGCAAAGAAGCTAGGGTTTGAAACGGTGATTCTTCCTGAAGTATGCAAAGGATCAGTAGGAGATACAGAGGGGCTTAGCCTGGTGTATGTATCCCAGATTAAAGAGGCAATTACCTATATTATGAAGAAATATTAATATGAAAAATGCTGAATCAAACCGTCAGAGATGTGCCTCTGGCGGTTATTTTCAACATACTTGAAAAAAGAGTGTCCGGAAATCCGGGAAAACATCGAAAGTCAGGGAGAGAAAAACATTGAACGTAGCATATCGTTTTCGGATTTATCCAACAAAAGAATAAAAGATATTCCTTGATAAAACATTTCAGGTGTCATGAAAAGATACGGGATCAGAGAAGGGGACATCTGCACAAACTGATCCGTAGGATTGCAGACCGATATGGCGTAGCTGTAGTGGAAGAAATGTCAGTGAAGAGGTAATAAGGATGCGGAGGTAAATTGTTTATGTAAAAATAAAGCTTAAAAAATTTGGAAAAACAAAAATAACTATTGACAAATAATTGAATACATGGCATACTAAATAAGTTGCTTGAACAGAGCCGACAAAATCGCTTCTCAAATACTTTTAAAGAATTTCAAAAA
>JAUNOY010000027.1 GCA_030536995.1 Eubacteriales bacterium | reverse complement strand
TACCCAAGTGGCTGAAGGGTCCGCACTCGAAATGCGGTAGGTCGGGCAACCGGCGCGAGGGTTCAAATCCCTCCATCTCCGCTTTCTGTTGAATAAGTATCTTTACACCCAATCCTTTGGAATAATCCCGATAATCTCATCATTTTCAAGCATTTTCAGCATATCTGCCTTTGTTGTGATACAGACAAAACCATAACAGTTCAAACCATGTTCTTCTATATATCTTGCACTTTCTTTGAATTTTCCCGTATAGGAAGTTCTTCCATATTCCATCATGTTTACAAATTCTTCTCTGTCTGCCAGATATTTGCACATACTTACGACATGCTGCTTCATGATATCTTCTTTCTCACGCATTTCATAATAATCATATTCCTTCTCTGAATCATAAAAGGCAAGATAGGGATATTTTTCATTATATTCTGCCGGAACACTAAGCAAACTAACAGTATCATAATTATAGCCAAAAACATCCAATGGAAATGTGTTCCCCTCATCATTACGAATTGCAAGCCATCTCTGGGCGATAAACTCCTCCGTATTGGAAGTTACCTCTTTCATTAGCTCATTTGTTTCCTGAAAGTTTAAGTCCCTGCGCAGTGAAACATAAGCAAGATATTTCCTGTCCGGTTCCAGGCTCTCCACTGCTTCTCTTGCGCTTTCAAGGCTGTCATAATGCCATATTTGAGTACGGTATTCCCTTCCATCCTCATCTACAGATATGTGTTTTTCCTTTACACGCATCTGTTCCTCATAATCCCTTTTTGAATCAGAATTCATACCATAGCAGGCGAAAAAATTAGCAGGAACCTTATCAAGATAGTCCGGTTCATACAACTCCAATCTCCCCTTACGTATCTGTCCCCCTATGCTTTTGGCATTTTCGATTCCGTAGGAAACTAACGATGTAATATTCAGCGTATAATTGCCATATCCCTGAGGAAAAGCAAGTATGTCTACTTCATTTTTACAAGGCATAGTAAGCTCCGCATAAATTCTGTAATCCATAGCCATTTTATTATAAATAATTGCGCTTTGTCCATTTTCTGAAACTACTTCCATCTGTTCTGTGGGATCATAATACAGGGACTCTATCAACGGTGACAACCCAAATTGTACGAACAAAAGTACTGCCAGAATTACTGCGCATATACCCAGAGACATTTTCATGTAAACACGGCGTATAGACTTTTTTACATATTTCTCGAAGTCTTCTGCCTTATTTTCCAATATATCCTCCCGGTTTTCGAAGAGCTTTGTTTCACCAACAGAAGAACCGGCTCCGCCTTTCCTTAAATCCAGTTCCTCTTCCAGACAATCTGCCAGATAATCATTGATGGCATCCACTTTTTCTATTTCTTCTTTCACCTCTTCCATTTCTTTCTCGGAAAGAAGTTTTTTCCTGTAATTCTCCAGTTTTTCCCTATACGTCATAACCATTCACCTCCATATACATTTTCAGTGCTTTTTTTCCTCGATGAGCCAGCACCCGTACATTCTCAGGAGTCAACTGTAAAAGGACTGCTATTTCCTTAAAACTCATTTCTGAGAAATAATACAGCTCCAGAATCTCTCTCTGTCTCCGGGGGAGAGTCATCATCCCCTGATACAGTATCCGATTCTTCTCGTCCTGTAAATATAACTCTATCGGAGAATGTCCACTTTCCAGTTTCTGTGCGTCATCCAGATTTGTCTCTCGTTTTCTTTGCCTTAGATGATTAAAACAGGTATTGCGCGCCACCTTATACAACCAGGCTCTCAAGTTGCCCTCCTCAAAGGAAAGAAGCGCCTTGAGGAAAACCTCCTGCATCAAATCCTCTGCTGTCTCATGGCTTTTGCAAAGCAAATATAAATAAAGATAAATCTCTCTGGAATAACGCTGATAAAACATCTGAAGCATTTCTTTTTCCACAGGCCCCCTCCTTCCTGTTGTTTCTTAACTATGTTTCTATCAATATAACACTTAAAAACTCCAAAAGTTACATACCTACCTGAGATTTTTTTAAAAAATTCCAAGACATATCTTGACAATAGTATCTTTTGAATGTATAATTCAAACAGTAGCAAATATAGGGGATTGGTCAAATGGTATGATAGGGGTCTCCAAAACCTTTGGTGGGAGTTCGATTCTCTCATCCCCTGCTCGAAACCCTTGAAAATAAAGGCTTTTGCACCTTTTCAACTTTGAGGGTAATCACAGAAGTAATCAAAGAAATACTATATGAATCTATTACAATGGATTCTATAGTATTTTTTTTATGTTAAAATAAGAACCCTCCCGCATAACGGGTGGATTCTTATTGCATTCTGAGAATCAATGATCTGAATAAATTGTCAACATGAAAACTGGATTTCACCAGAAACACCCTTATGTAAAAAGTGTTTTTACACGCCTGTAATAATTCACAGCCAGAAGTACGGCAGCCCCTGTCCAGGCAGTAATCTCCGCATAAAAAATCCCATTTTCCCCCATCGCCAGCGGCAGAAGAAGCGCAACTCCCACGCGCATCACAAACTCTGCAACACCGCTCATCATAGGTATCACAGTATCTCCCAGTCCCTGCAATGCCGAACGATATACATAGAGGAAATATAAAATCCACAAAAAACACGCCATAATAACAAGATAACGATACGCTATTTCCAGTACCTGCTGTGTCTGTTTCGGGTCTCCGGAAATAAAGAGGGACAGTATTGTTTTCCCCCATAAAATCATCACAACAGAGATAACAGCAGAAGTTATTGCAGCAATCACTGCACTTGCGCGCACTCCCTTTTTGATTCTGTCCGGACGTTTTGCCCCAAGATTCTGTCCTACATAGGTAACAATGGCATAGCCATAGGAGATAGCTGCCATTTCCAACAGCCCGTACAGCTTATTTGTCGCTGTAAATCCGGCTACAAAGAGAAAACCATAACCGTTTACCACATACTGTACCACAAGCCCTCCAACTGCAATGATCACATTCTGAAATACAATAGGAGTTCCAAGCTTTAAAAGCTTTTTGTCCAAAATAACATCTTTTGAAAAATGACTTTTTTCCAGTTTAACAATATTGATTTTCCGCAGGACAAGGAAACAGTATACTGCAGAAAAACTCTGCGCGATCACAGTTGCCGCAGCAGCTCCTGCGACTCCCATATGAAACTGCGCCACAAATAAAATATCAAGAACCACATTTATTATGGCAGCCAGAATCATTGCTGTCAGGGGCGTTTTACTGTTTCCCATTGCCCGCAGGGCAGAGGCAAAGATATTGTATGCCGCAATCATGGGAATTCCGCAGAATACCACTCTGAGATAACTCATAGACATACCGATGATATTCTCCGGCGTATTTAAAAATCTGAGAAGTCCATACGCTCCTGCCTGACTGACAACAAGCACTGCCGCAGCAAGAATTGCCGTGAGAATATAGCTGTGCGCAAGCGCTTTTTTCAGGTCTTTTATTTCACGCGCACCATAATACTGCGCAATCAATATTGAAAATCCCTGCGTCATACCGGACGCCACTCCCAGCACAAGCCACATAACCCACTCAACAGCTCCCAGCGCTGCAAGAGCCTGTACGCCTACAATCTGCCCCACAACAATCGTATCTACCATAGTGTAAAGCTGTTGAAAAATATTTCCCAGCATCAGCGGAATCGCAAAAAGCATAATAAGCCTTGCCGGAGAGCCGCTTGTCATATCCTGAACTTTTGAAGACATAATAAATTCACCTTTCCATATCTGACGCTTTTTATTCTATTATCTCCAGACATTTCCCGGAGTAGGCAGGAAGTTCTATCTCATATCTGCCTTTTTCCGCACGGTATACGCGCTCTTCTTCAGGAGTTGTTCCATCGTACTTTTCCCAGTCTGTGTCCATAAGAAGCTTCAGGCTTTTTCCCGTAAGCTCCTGAAGATTGATTTCGGTTCCGGTATCTTCGAAATTGAAGAGGAAAAGAAGCTTCTGACCGCCGCCTTTTCTTGTAAACGCCATTACGCTCCTGCTTCCTGTCCAGTTAGTGTCCCACTGAAATCCCTCTCCCTCGTAATCCTCCTTATAAAGCGCAGGATGCTTTCGATAAAAGATATTCAGTTCTTTCATAAACTGATAAAATTTCTGATGCTTCGGATAATCAAACAGCATCCAGTCCTGCTCCCGTTTCTCGCTCCATTCCCGAAGCTGACCGAACTCATTTCCCATGAAATTCAACTTTTTGCCCGGATGCGCTGTCATATAGAGATAAAAGAGCCTTGCCTGAGGAAATTTATTCTCATAATCTCCATACATCTTCTGAAGAATCGTAGCTTTTCCGTGAACAACCTCATCGTGGGAAAGCGGAAGAATATATCGTTCATTGTAAAAATAGTGCATGGAAAAACCAAGTTTTCCCATATGGTCGGCTCTTATATCCGGCTGCGTCTGGAAAAATTCCAGAGTATCGTGCATCCATCCCAGATCCCATTTATAATCAAAGCCAAGACCGCCCTCCTGTACAGGAGCAGTCACTCCCGGATATGCAGTAGAATCCTCCGCGATGAGCATAGCGTCCGGAAAACGCTCTTTAAGTCCTGTATTCATCCTTTGAAGAAACTGAATAGCAGACATATTTTCACCCCGCTCAGGCTGACCGTTCCAGTAAATCAAATTGCGTACCGCATCCATACGGATTCCGTCAAAATGATACTCCTTCAGCCAGTAGTTCGCTGCAGACTGCAGGAAGCTGCGTACCTCTCCTCTGGAATGCATAAAATTACAACTTCCCCATTCACTAACCCCAACATCGTGATGAGGATATTCATACAACGCGCTTCCGTCATAATTCCACAGAGCATAATCGTTTACTGCAAAATGAACAGGAACAAAATCCATAATTACCCCAATCTCATTCCTGTGACATTTATCCACAAATTCCTGTAGCTGAGCAGGAGTTCCGTAGCGCGAAGTGGGTGAAAAAAAGCCTGTGATCTGATATCCCCACGATTCATCGGAGGGATGCTCTGAAAGAGGCATCAGCTCAAGATAGTTATACCCTGTCTCCTTTAAGTACGGAATAAGTTTTTCCGCCAGCTCTTCATAATCGTACCAGTCTGTATCCCCATCTCCTTTTTTCTTCCAGGATCCTGCATGAAGCTCATAGATATTTAAGGGCTGATCAAAATTCACCTTTCTTTTCCGCATCCATGATTTATCCTGAAAGTCATATTCATCAATGCTTCTGAGTACAGATGCATTTTGGGGGCGAAGCTCTGCTCCAAAACCATAAGGATCACAGTGATCAATAAAAGAACCGTCTTTTCTGTAAATCCGATACTTGTACATCATGCCTTTCTTTGCTTCCGGAATAAAGGCTTCCCAGAAATTTCCGTCATAAATTTTTTGCATCGGAGTCTCTGTCCACCCGTTAAATTCTCCAATAACGGAAATTTTTATCGCTTCCGGTGCAAAAGTACGGAAATATACGCCATCCTCTGTAAGCTGCGCGCCCAGATAACGATATGCTTCAAATTCTTCTCCTAAATAAAATCCCAGTAAATCCATTTTTTCTCCTTAAAACATTTTAAAACAGATAATAGACAAGTGTTGTTTTTCTCATTATAATAATTATAGAGAATGTGTCTCTTATTTTCTATCAGCGGATTTTTATTTTTGTCGGATAACCGACATTTTTTAAGAAAGGTTGGAAAACAGGATGGATATTCGGATAAAAAAAACAAAACGAAGCATTGCTAACGCATTTTTGGAACTGAGAGCGAAACTCCCTCTTGAAAAAATACATGTAAACGAACTTTGCCAAAAAGCAGAAATCAATAAATCTACTTTCTACACCTATTACCATGATATATACGAGTTATCGGACGAGCTGGAAACACAGGCTCTTCAGTCTTTCCGTGATATTCCTCATCCGGAATATGTACTCAGTGATTCCGTCGCCTTTGTTCAGGAGCTTTCTCAGGCATATTATGCCAGTGAACGCATTCTGGATATCCTTTTTTCCGGTAATCGAAGTCACCTTCTGATTCCGCAGATTGCCGAAGAACTTCGGAAACTGATATCTCTTCAGTTCCCCGATTCTGCAAATGATCCTGATTTTCAGATTGTCCTCACCTACCGTATTTATGGCGGCTGCTACGCTTTCCAGAAATGCCGGAAATACGGTGTGGAAAAGGTAGTGAAGATTATCGGTGAGCTGAATCGGACAATGTAAAAAAAATCCACGACTTATTTGTCATGGATTTTTTACGACTCACTGTTTTATGACACAATATTCTGCAGCCAAACGCCCTTTTTCACAAGAATAAATCCTATGAAACATTTAATCAAATCAGCGAGCTGCACAATAGTGTAAATGAGAATAACATTCATATCCGTAAAACGGCTTAAAGTAAAGGCTAATGTTACACTGACAACCCAGATAAATACACTGTCAAACAGGAAAGTGATAATCGTTTTTCCGCCGGAACGCAGGGTAAAATACGCAGCATGGAGAAAAGCATTGTGAGGCATACATAACGCTGTGATGATAATAAATGCTTTTGCAAGCTCACGAGCCTGATCATTGGTGTTATAAAGCTGTGGAAAAAGAGGCGCCAGCACAAGCATTACAGCAGCCACACCCATACAGCACATAACGGAAAAAGCAATCATCTTATTGTCCGTATCACGGGCTTTTTTCATATCTCCCGCTCCGAGAAGCTGACCTACCACAATGGCAACAGAATCTCCAAGGGCGATAAATACGATATTAAATACATTTCCGATAGTATTGGAAATATTCTGCGCTGCCACTACATTTAATCCGCGGACGGAATAGCACTGGGCAAGCATGGCAACTGCAGCAGCCCACAGAGTTTCATTGAGAAGAAGGGGCGTTCCTTTAACCAGAATCTTCTTCGTCAGATTCGCCGGAACTTTCAATGTTGTATAAAGCCCCTTTGCAAAAGGATTTGCTTCCTGATGGCGGTGCGTCCATGTAATTACAATGACAGCCTCAATGTAACGGGAAAGTACAGTAGCAATTGCCGCTCCCCGTACTCCCAGTGCCGGAAAACCGAATTTACCGTAGATTAACAGATAATTAAATACAAGGTTAATGCAGACCGCCGCAACTCCGGCTTTCATAGGCGTCATGGTTTCACCACACTCACGCAGGGTACTTGCGTAAATCTGTACCATCATAAACGGTGGAAGTCCCGCAAGCATAATGAGAAGGTACTGTTTTCCGTATTTCAGAGTAGCAGCCAGCTCCTGCGCTGTTCCCTCTCCGTGAAGATACATATTAATAAGCTGGTCTCCTGCTGTCAGAAACAGAATAACTGTTCCGATTGTCAGCACAGCGGAAATCCAGAGCTTATATCTGAATGTCTGGCGCACACCCTCATGGTCTTTCTGACCGAAATACTGCGCCGTAAAAATTCCCGCGCCTGATACTGCGCCGAAAATACATAGATTATAAACAAAAATCAACTGATTGACAATTGCCGCGCCGGACATCTGCTCTGTACCGATTCGTCCGATCATAATATTGTCCAGAAGGCTTACAAAGTTTGTAATTCCATTCTGAATCATAATTGGTACTGCAATCCCAAGCACCATCATGTAAAACTTTTTGTCCCCGATGAACTTCCTGAAAAAAGCAGTTCGTTTCTGTGTCTTTTCCATAATTTTTCCTCCTCTTTTATAACATTGAAACAGCCCGCAGAATCTTACGATTCTGCAGGCTATTTATTGATACTCTACTACAAAGAGAACTGTTTTTCAAGAGATTTTTCAACTTTTTATTATATGTTTTTTAATTTTCAGACCATACTTATTCTGCCTGATTTTAAATTTCCAGAATCACCACCTGATACCCCTTCAGAAATAGCTTATTTTTATCTCTCCCAAGCTCCGTATAATTATTCAAAAGAATTTTTTTATATATTTCCGGAAGAACAACTTCCTGTTCCTCTTTCTGATAATTCCCGATAACAAGAAGTGTTTTTTCTCCTTTTCTGTAATAGGCCATAATATTATGGCATTCTTCCCAGACAGGTTCTAATGTTCCGTATACAATTGTCTCTTTGTACTCCGGACTCTTTCTTAATGCAATCAGTTTTTTATAAAATTCATGCACAGAATCTTTATCTTCAAGTTGTGACTGTACATTAATTTTCCTATAATTCGGATTCACTCTAAGCCACGGTTCCCCTGTTGTAAATCCAGCATTTTCACTATCGTTCCACTGCATCGGAGTACGGGCATTGTCACGACTTAATCTTGCCACTGCCTGCAGTGCCTTCTTCTCGTCAAGTCCGGCCTCCAGTGCCACCTTATATTCATCAAGCGTAGAAATATCGTCTACTTCGTCGATAGAATGAAACTCCACGTTCTCCATTCCAATTTCCTGCCCCTGATAAATAAACGGAATTCCACGCAGCATGAAATTCAAAGCTGCAAGCATTTTTTTGCTCTCTATACAACAGTCTCCCTCAGGAATATAACGACTCACCCCTCTCGGTTCATCATGGTTTTCAATAATATTTGACACAAAACCTTCTGTTCCGATTTTTGCCTGTGTCTGAAAACAGCATCGTTTATAATCATCCGGTGTAATCGGCTTTGCATCATACCATCCCTTTTCACTGGCTCCAAACACAGATCCTGAAAAATCAAACATACTGGAAAAATATCCGTTTTCACCAATGAAATCCGGAATCTCTTCCGGTTTTTCATTAAACACTTCTCCCACTGCAAAAGCATCGTATTTCTTAAAGGTTCTGTCTCTCATTTCTCCTAAAAAATCGCCGATTCCGCTAGCTTCTTTCAACATATTATCAATACTGCTTAAACCATCGTCACGATCCGGCTGATAATCACGAAAAGGAAATGCTTTCTTAATATTAATAATCGCATCGATGCGGAAGCCTCCCAGTCCTTTTTCCAGCCACCAGTTGATATTTTTATATACTTCTTCTCGCAGTTCCGGATTTTCCCAGTTTAAATCCGGTTGTTTTTTGTGAAAAACATGAAGATACTGTTTGTCTGTTCCCGGCAGTTCTTCCCATACAGTGCCCCCAAAATAAGAACGCCAGTTTGTAGGGCGACCGTCTTTTTTATCTCTTAAATAAAAAAAGTTCCCATATTTTCCATCCGGATCCTCACATGCCTTTCTGAACCATTCATGCTCATCTGAACAGTGATTTACTACCAGATCCATAAGTATATACATTTCTCTTTTTTTGGCTTCTGCAATAAGCCTGTCCATGTCTTCCATCGTCCCGAATTTCGGGTCTATATCATAATAATCTGAAATATCATAGCCCTGATCCGCCATCGGTGAACGATAACAGGGAGACAGCCATAATATGTCCACACCAAGGTCTTTCAGGTAATCCAACTTACTGATAATTCCCGGTATATCTCCGATTCCGTCTCCATTTGAATCATAAAAACTTTTTGGATAAATCTGATATGCCACCTTGTCATGCCACCATTTCTTTATCATACTTAATTACCTCCATTTTCCTGTTTTACATCCATCCCGCATGGGAAATATAACTTTTTATACGCACATATTATACTCCTCGAACACCGATTTGTCTCTGTTTTCCAAAAAAAATCCGGTCTGTATGTTATATACAAACCGGAGTCTTAACTCTTCTGTTATGCCGTTTTTTCTACTTTTTTAGCTTCTCCTGTGATTGTCAGGATATGGCTTTTAATCAGCACCGGACGAAGCGCATTGTAAAGAACTGCTACCAGAATTACGGAAACAACTGCGTTAAACAAAGTTGTAAACGCACTCATTTTTGCCAGAGCCTCCGCCAACTCCTGCGGCTGTCCCATGATAAATTTTTTATAAAAGAATCCCACAATCGGGTCTGCGACAACATTGAAAGCAAGACCTGCGACAGCAGCAAGAACACTCCATTTGAATACATATTTCTTATCTGTGCTCTCATTAATCTTAGCAATCTTATGAGCGACAAAACCTGTGATCAGACCGATACACAGTTTTAATAAAAAAGTTTTCGGAGCAACTGTGATATATACCGGATCCATAATATCTGCAAGCCCCATACCGATTGCTCCAGCAAGACCGCCATACAGTCCTCCTACCAGAAGAGCTGCCAAAACACAGAAAGCGTTTCCAATATGAATCGAGGTTGCATCTCCTCCCGGAATCGGAATCTTTATCTGCAAAAATGTAAAAGATACATAACAAAGAGCTGCCAGAAGCGCAGTCTGTGCAAGTTTCGTGATTGTACTGTTCTGAGTATTCATAATACCCCTCCCCTTCTCTTTCTCTTGATGCAGTAATCATACTCAAAAACTGGATATAATTCAATGTCCAATTTTCACTATTTTTAAGGGTACAGTTTATGTGCAGATATATACTCCCACAATTCCCCGTCATTTTCTTTCCAAAAAAGAAATACTTTGATATAATATCCTTGTATCTTCGGACACTTATAAACAATAAAGAACCCGAAAATACGCATTTACACACAAGAAAGGAAGACTTATGAGCAAAAAAAAGAAAATCATACTGATAATCAGTCTGATCATCCTTTGTCTTTTGGGCATTTTTACTTTTACCAAAGCACTTCACATGTATCGCAATACACACAGGAAACTGGACACTCTTCTGAGCCAGACTTCTTCCGCAAAAGAAGATACCCAAGCTGCTGAAAATTCTCTGACTCTTCTCGTGAACAACAAACCGGTAATCCTTCCCTTGGACGGAACAGAAAGAGAATTCGACTGCCAGACCTTAAACACAGAATTTGACACTCTCTTCACCACGGAAGATACCGACCATGAGATTTTTATTAATGGAGAAAAAATGGAGAATCAATCTCACAGCCTGCTTCTTGATTCCATCAGCGCAACAGAACGAATTGCTGTCACGGTAGACGGTCAGAATTATTTTCTCCGTACCCTTCCGTCCGATTTCCCTCTGCTCACTCCTCTGGGTGAGGGCTCTGAAGACGGCTACTACTACACTACTCTTGGAGACTTTGTTGTAAAATTCGACACAAAGGGACAGGTAGTCTTTTATCGCAAAGCTACTGTCTCCAATACAGGTCCTTTCCGAAGGACAGAACTGGACGGAGAGGTTATTTACTCCTACCTGCAGGCACGCGCATCCCGGGAACATCCCTACCTTGCAGGAGTCAGTTATCGCACCACCTCTTTGATTCTTTTGAATGAACAGTATCAGAAAATAGGTGAAGTTCCATATATGACAGAAACATCAAAACTTCCTGCCAGATATCCTCTGGAAAATCACGATTATCTGATTCTGGGAAAAAATCATTACATCCTGACTACCTATGTAGGGAAAAAAGTAAACAACATTCCTGACTCTGTGGCCGGTTCTGCATACGGCGCCAATGTAGTTGCATGTATTTTTCAGGAAATCAAAGACGGAAAATGTATTTTTGAGTGGGACAGCACTGAGCATCCCGAACTTTATGCTGCAAGTATGGAAGGCGGCGATTATACAAATGCCAGCAGACTCTGGTCTGATTATGCTCACTTTAACGCCATTTCCATTGACCCGAAGGACAACAATTTCGTCTGCTCCTACCGAAACCTTGACAGTATCCTCAAAATTGACCGTAAAACCGGAGAAATCCTCTGGTTTCTCGGAGGACAGCTTGACAATTTTAATCTCACCGAAGACCAGCAGTTCCATCGCCAGCACAATGTTACCTTTACAGAAGACGGCTCTCTTCTTCTCTTTGACAACGGATGCCGTGTCAATATAATGGGCTATCCCGTCCTTTCGGAAGAGGAAATCGAAGAAGGCAAACGCAGGCAGCGTTCCCGCGTATTAAAAATCACTCTTGATGAGAATACGAAGACTGTAACAGCTTTCAAAGAATATTCTGTTGACGGTTTCTATTCCGCTTCCATGGGTTCTGCCCAGATTCTGGATGACGCTTCCGACACTGTACTTTTCGGCTGGGGAGGTAAATCTATGGCCGGAATGCCGCTTTTCAGCGAAGTAAACTGCAGCAAAAAACTTGTCAACTTCGAAATGCTGTGCGGAGATTCTGAGATTAACTGTTACCGTGTCAACTATTACTATGAATAAGCCATCTTAAATGCCACAAACCCCCGATTTGTACTTCATACAAATCGGGGGTTTTATTTAGACAAGTACACGCATCTGCCTCGGCGTCATACCGAACTCTTTTTTAAATATCTTATAGAAATAACCTTTATTCTGATATCCTACCGCTTCTGCCACTTCATCCACTGTCATTGACGAGGTACGCAAAAGCACTTCCGCTTTCTCAAGACGTATCCTCTGCACATACTCTGAATAGGAAATCCCAGCCTTGCTGCGAATCAGTCTGTTGAAATAATCTTCCTGAAAGTGAAAATTTTCTACAAGCTCCCGAATCGTCACTGTCGCATAGTGATGGGCAATATATTCTGTAATCTCCTCGTAGACAATCCAGCTCATTTCCTGCCGCAATTCTCTGGAAAGGGAAAATTCACAGCCTGTACTGAGCAGTCCGAAGATACGCACCATCAATCCTTTACAAATAAAAGTAGAACCAGTGTCATTGACAAGCAGTTCTTCTACTAACTGTTCAAAGGCTTTTTCCAGCGCTGCTTCTGTTTCCGGAGACGGCTTAAAACGAATATACTGCTGCAGATTCTTCTGTTTAAGGAGCGCTGACTGAAGAAAGGAGATAACTTTTTCTGTGCTGACGTTTTCGTTCATAACCTCTGTAAACATATTATTGGATAATCCCAGAAACAGAATTACGCTCTCTTTATTCTGCAAATAATCCTGATGTACACAGTTTTTATCAATAAGACACAACTCTCCTTTGCGAAATACAATGTCCTTTCCCGATATTTTCTGTCTGAATTCCCCCTTTACCACATAGCCCAATTCCAGATAATCGTGGGTGTGAAGCTGGGTCTTTTCCCCTTCCCCAAAGGAGTAGCTGCAGCAGAACCTGTGAGGCGCAGGCACCATAGTTGAATGAACCTGCTTTCCATCCGTATTCCAGCACAGAGCAAACACTGACTGCTGTTCCACGAGAGGAAAGGTTTTTACCTCCTTTACGGATTTCGAATATTCCGGGCAGACCAGTCTGGTTCCCATAGGATGATTTTCTGCCAGACAAGGCTTTTCATCCTGTGTTATTTTTCTGCATACATCAATTAACGACATCCTGTTTTCTCCCCTTTCTGTTTGTGGTATAATAAAGTATTCCCAAATGAATCTATGAGAAAATTATAAATGCACAGACTCCGGAAATCAAGAACACTCCTCTGGGTAAAATATAGTAATTGTCGGATTAGGTAACTTTTTTGTAAAAACCGCAGAGTTAGGAAATTGTCCTTTTTCATTTTCTTTTTTATAATTAATACAGATAAAAAAGAAGTTCTGAACGAAAGGATGGTTTTACTTTATGTTAAAAATGAAAAATTACCAGTTTTGGTTTTGCACCGGTTCACAGGATTTATACGGAGACGAATGTCTTGCACACGTTGCAGAGCATTCCAGAATCATTGTAGACGAACTGAACAAATCCGGCAATCTCCCTTTTGAGGTTGTATGGAAACCAACTCTCATCACAAATGAGATGATCCGCAAAACCTTCAATGAGGCAAACAACGACGAGAACTGTGCAGGTGTTATTACCTGGTGTCACACCTTCTCTCCTGCCAAATCCTGGATTCTCGGACTTCAGGAATACAGAAAGCCTCTTCTTCACTTACATACCCAGTTCAACCGTGAAATCCCATACGATACCATCGACATGGATTTTATGAACGAAAATCAGGCAGCACACGGCGACCGTGAATTCGGTCATATTTTCTCCAGACTTGGTATGGAGCGCAAAGTTATCATGGGCTACTGGGCAGATGCAGATGTACAGAAGAGAATCGGTTCCTGGATGCGCACAGCTATCGGTGTAATCGAGAGCAGCCATGTACGTGTTATGAGAGTGGCAGACAACATGAGAAATGTTGCCGTTACAGAAGGCGATAAGGTAGAAGCTCAGATTAAATTCGGCTGGGAAGTAGACGCTTATCCGATCAACGAGATCGCAGAATCAGTTGCGGCTGTTTCTGAAGCAGATATCAATACTCTGGTAGAAGAATATTACGACAAATATACCATCCTTCTGGAAGGAAGAGATGAGAAGGAATTCCGTAAACATGTAGCAGTACAGGCAGGTATCGAAATTGGTTTCGAGAGATTTCTGGAAGAGAAAAATTATCAGGCAATCGTTACACACTTCGGCGATCTGGGCGCACTGAAACAGCTTCCCGGTCTTGCAATCCAGAGACTTATGGAAAAAGGCTATGGATTCGGCGCAGAAGGCGACTGGAAAACAGCAGCTATGGTTCGCATTATGAAGCTTATGACTCAGGGAATGAAAGATGCAAAGGGAACTTCCTTTATGGAAGACTATACCTACAATCTTGTTCCGGGCAAAGAGGGAATCCTTCAGGCCCATATGCTTGAGGTCTGCCCGACAATCGCAGACGGTCCGATCAGCATCAAATGCCAGCCTCTTTCCATGGGCGACCGTGAAGACCCGGCAAGACTTGTTTTCACCTCCAAAACAGGTCCGGCAATCGCAACCTCTCTTATCGACCTTGGCGACCGCTTCCGTCTCATCATCAACGATGTAGAATGTAAAAAAGTAGAAAAGCCAATGCCGAAGCTCCCTGTTGCTACTGCTTTCTGGACACCTCAGCCAAACCTTCAGACAGGCGCTGAGAGCTGGATTCTTGCAGGCGGCGCTCACCATACTGCATTCAGCTACGACCTTACTGCAGAGCAGATGGGCGACTGGGCTGCAGCTATGGGAATCGAAGCCGTATATATTGATAAAGATACAACAATTCGCCAGCTTAAGAACGAACTGCTCTGGAACAGTCTTGCATACCGCAAATAAAGAAAGGAGATTGCTTCCATGAATAAAGAAATGATTAAATCCATGATTGAAAACGGCAAAACAGTCCTTGGTCTGGAATTTGGCTCTACAAGAATCAAAGCGGTTCTTGTAGACGAATCCCACACCCCTATCGCATCCGGTGACCACGAATGGGAAAACCGTCTCGAAAACGGATACTGGACTTATTCCCTTGACGATATCTGGAAAGGTCTTCAGGACAGCTACCAAAAGCTTGCAAAAGATGTCCTGGAAAAATACGACACAGAACTCACAACTATCGGCGCTATTGGTTTCAGCGCTATGATGCACGGTTATATGGCTTTTGACAAAAAGGGAACCCTCCTTGTACCGTTCCGTACCTGGAGAAATTCTACTACAGGCCCTGCTGCCAAAGCGCTTACTGAATTATTCAATTACAACATCCCGCTTAGATGGAGCATTTCCCATCTGTATCAGGCAATCTTAAACGAAGAGGAACACGTACCGTCACTTTCCTATGTAACAACTCTGTCCGGCTACATTCACTGGCAGCTCACAGGAAACAGGGTTCTCGGTGTAGGCGATGCTTCCGGTATGTTCCCGATCAATCCTCAGACAAAAGATTACGATGAGGAAATGGTTCAGAAATTTGACAGTCTTATCGCTGAGAAAAACTATTCCTGGAAACTGAGAGACATTTTCCCGAAGGTTCTTGTTGCAGGCGAACACGCCGGAGTTCTCACTGAAGAAGGCGCAAAACTCCTCGATGTCAGCGGCAAGCTGAAAGGCGGTATTCCACTCTGCGCTCCGGAGGGTGATGCAGGAACAGGAATGGTTGCCACAAACAGCGTTGCCAAACGTACAGGAAACGTATCTGCCGGAACTTCTGTTTTTGCTATGGTTGTTCTGGAACGTGAATTATCTAAGGTATATCCGGAAATCGACCTTGTTACCACTCCTGACGGAAGTCTGGTTGGTATGGCTCACGCAAACAACTGTACCTCCGACCTCAATGCATGGGTAGGAATCTTTAAGGAATTTGCAGAAGCCTTCGGTATTGAAGTTGATATGAACAGACTTTTTGGAACCCTTTACAACAAAGCTCTGGAAGGCGACGCTGACTGCGGCGGGCTTCTCTCCTACGGATACCTTTCCGGCGAGAATATCACAGATGTTTCCGAGGGACGTCCTCTCTTCGTACGCAGACCGGAAAGCAATTTCAACCTTGCCAACTTTATGAGAAGCCATCTTTTCACAGCTCTGGGCGCTCTGAAAATCGGTATGGATATTCTGTTAAAAGAAGAAGGCGTGGAAATCGACTCCCTTCTCGGACACGGCGGACTCTTCAAGACAAAAGGTGTTGGACAGTCCATTCTTGCAGCCGCTGTCAATGCCCCAGTCTCTGTTATGGAAACTGCCGGTGAAGGCGGTCCATGGGGAATGGCTCTTCTGGCATCCTATATGCTTCGCCGTGAAGAAAACGAAAGTCTGCAGGATTATCTTGCAAATCAAGTATTCGCAGGCAGCGAAGGCACCTCTATGGATCCGGATCCAAAGGATGTGGCAGGATTTGAAGAGTTTATCGAACGCTACAAAAAAGGCATTGCCGTAGAACAGGCAGCCGTAACTGCTTTATAATAAAGGAGAAATTTGAAATGCTGGAAGAATTAAAAAAAGAAGTCTATGAAGCCAATATGCAGCTTCCAAAATACGGTCTTGTCACCTTCACCTGGGGCAATGTCAGCGGAATCGACCGCGAAAAAGGACTTTTCGTCATTAAACCAAGCGGAGTGGAATACGACAAACTGACACCTGAAGATATGGTTGTTGTTGACCTTGAAGGAAATAAAGTAGAAGGCAAATATAATCCTTCTTCTGACACTGCAACACATGTGGTTTTATACAACCGTTTCCCAAATATCGGCGGTATTGTACACACCCATTCTTCCTGGGCAACAAGCTGGGCACAGGCCGGACGGGGAATCCCTTGCTATGGAACTACTCATGCCGATTATATCTACGGCGAAGTTCCATGTGTCCGCAACCTGACCAAAGAAGAAATCGACGAAGCTTATGAAAAAAATACCGGTGTTCTGATTGCAGATGAATTTGAACGTATGAACCTTGATTATGAGGCAGTTCCTGCTGTTCTCTGCAAAAACCACGGTCCGTTCACCTGGGGCAAAGACTCCCATGAAGCTGTTCACAATGCAGTTGTTCTCGAAGAGGTTGCCAAGATGGCTGCACGCTGTGAGCAGATCAATCCTCAGAATAAACCTGCACCGCAGGAACTTCAGGATAAGCATTATTACAGAAAACACGGCGCAAACGCATACTACGGACAGAAATAAATCACTTATCCATTATAATAGGAAAGAAAAAAATGGAACAGCCTTTGTGATCTCCTCACAGGGCTGCTCCATTTTTCTTTTTTAATCAGTAACAAAATATCGGTCGTCCCGTTTTCCCTTTTTCTGTCCATTTACCGTCCAGACAGTCACCTCTTCTCCGTCTGTATGGCGGTATACATATGGATCTGCCCGCTGCAAAATCCACGGTTCATTGTACTTTATTCCTTCTCTTTCTTTCATAATAAAATCCTCCTTGTTTTAGTTTATATTTTCAAAAATTATTTATAGTTATATTAAATAAAATTTTGTATTATTAAAGAAATTCAGTAAATTTTGTAGTTGCACATTAATTTTAAATTGGTTATAATTATTTTTATAAAATACTTCATCTATCTGAAAATAATTTTAGAAAGGAGCAGTCCATGTTATATATAAAAAGTCTGGAACAGGCAGTACCTGTTTTTAAAGCTCTCGGCTCTGAACTTCGCATTCGCCTTATCCAGCTCCTTATTGAACACAAGGAAATGAACATGAATGATCTGGCAGCTAATCTTGGCATCACCAACGGAGCGCTTACCAGTCATGTTAAAAAGCTGGAGGAAACCGGAATCGTCACCATTCTTACCGAACATGCAGGCCACGGAAACCAGAAAGTCTGTCGTGTCAATGTTAATAAAATTCTGGTAGATGTGATTCCCAATATCGAAAATGATTCGGAGAATTCCTACAGCATTGATATTCCCATTGGCAATTATTCCGATTATTCAGTCTTGCCTACCTGTGGTCTTTCTACCCCGGATAAACTGATCGGCGAAGTTGATGACCCGCGGTATTTCGCTCATCCAAGCCATGTAGATGCTCAGATTCTCTGGTTTGGTAAGGGTTATATTGACTATCGGATTCCAAATATGCTTCCTCCCGGACAGAGGGTGGATAAACTCACGATTTCCTTTGAAATCAGCAGTGAAGCTCCCGGAATCAACAATGACTGGCCTTCTGATATCACTTTTCTTCTTAATAACACAGAACTTGGTACGTGGACAAGTCCTGGAGATTTCGGAGACGTACGCGGAACCTTTACTCCTGACTGGTGGTTCCCTAACTGGAATCAGTATGGTCTTCTGAAAATGCTGGTGATAGATAAACACGGTACTTACATTGACGGACTGAAGATTTCCGATGTCAATACCAGCCAGTTGATGCTCTGTCCGCAGGACGATATGATTTTTCGTTTCCGTGTACAGGAGCCTGCCAGACATGTCGGCGGACTTACACTGTTCGGACGCGACTTCGGCAACTACAGCCAGGACATCAGTGTAAAAGTCAATTACAGTCCTGCTGAATAAGATTTTTTAAAGGAAGGATGCACTTTTATGCATCCTTCCTTTTTATTTTCCTGTAATTATATTATTTTTTCCCACTTTGCAGGAATATCCGGACATTTCCGAACCTTCTGTGCTGCACGAAGCTCCACAAAGCAGCCGCAGAGTCGGCACATACCATTTATCAGATTCTGACATGAGGCACAGATGCTCAGCCGCTCTTCGTAAAGCGGCTGACTCACCTTCACCTCCTCATCCATTCTCTCTATATAGCCTGCCAGATTTTCCAGATATTCATCTCTGTCCGTTCCCGGAAGACACTTCCTGCAAATACGCAGCTTTTCACACATTATTTTACTGTCAGATGAAGAACACTGCAGCGCGGTATTGTGAAGCGAATACCTTTCTCTGTTATTTCTGCTCCTGTAAATTCACAGACTTTAACACATTCCTTATCTTCAAAGGTGTTTTTATCCGTCATTTCTCCATGTACAATTTCACCTTTCACTTCTTTTGCCTCATAATCTGTGAGGATTGTTTCTACCGGATAGTCCTCTGTCAGAGAAAGGTTTGTCAAAGTGATATGGATATTTCCATCAGCATCCATAGATACAGACTCTGTCAGGTTTGGAACCTGCCATTCTTCTTCCACACCAATGTTTTCTGTTTCAACAAAACTGTCAAGAAGCTGTGCATCCTGATGGTATTTATACATATTAAAGATATGATAGGTAGGTGTCAGAAGCATATCCGCTCCGTCAGTCAGAATAACAGACTGAAGAACATTTACCATCTGTGCAAGGTTTGCCATTTTTACTCTGTCGCTGTGCTTATTGAAGATATTCAAAGTGATACCTGCTACCAGCGCATCTCTCATCGTATTCTGCTGATACAGGAAACCTGGATTTGTACCTGGCTCTACTGTATACCAGGTTCCCCATTCGTCTACGATCATGCCGATTTTTTTATCAGGATCGTACTCATCCATGATATTTCCGTGACGGCGGATAAGCTCATCCATATAAAACGCCTTATTCAGTGTCTTATACCATACTTTATCGTCAAATTCTGTTGCGCTTCCCTTGATTTCCCATCCTTCCGGATGTACATAATAGTGAAGAGACAGCCCGTCCATGAATCCGTGGAACTGTACCGGAGAATGGCGATAGCAGGTTTTCAGAACGTCGGAAGTCCATTCGTAATCATCTACATTTGCACCGCAGCAGATTTTAGCTGTAGGATTTTCCATATCATAGTTACGCACATAAGTCTGATAACGACGGTATTCGTTTGCATAGAAATCAGGATTCATATTTCCGCCGCATCCCCAGTTCTCATTTCCTACTCCAAAGAAAGCGAGTTTCCATGGCTCCTTGCGTCCGTTTTTCGCACGGAGATCAGACATTGGAGAGACACCTTTGAAGGTGATATATTCTACCCACTCAGACATTTCCTGTACAGTGCCGCTTCCAAGATTTCCATTTACATATGCCTCGCAGCCAAGCTGTTCGCAAAGTTCAAAAAATTCGTGAGTACCGAAGCTGTTGTCTTCCACAACTCCTCCCCAGTGTGTATTAATCATCTTCTTTCTGTTTTCTTTCGGACCGATACCGTCTTTCCAATGATATTCGTCTGCAAAACAGCCTCCCGGCCAGCGAAGTACAGGTACCTTGATTTCTTTCAGAGCTTCCACTACATCAGTACGCATTCCGTTTTTATTCGGAATAGGAGAATCTTCGCCTACATAGATTCCCTCGTAAATACATCTTCCCAGATGCTCGGAAAAATGTCCGTAAATTTCTTTGTTAATCTTACTCTGCTTTTTGGATGGATGAATCACAAGTTTTACCATAATATTTCTCCTTTTTTCTTTATTAACATCTTAACAATTATGAACTTTTCCTAGAAAATCAATTGTTTTTCTTTTAATTTCAGATGTTTTTGTTTTTTATTTTAGTTTTTATTAAATTATTATATTTATTTAACACACATTATAATCAAAACTTCCATCATTTGCAACCCTTTTTTCTTTGTTTTCCTCCAAAATATCAGCCTGAATTTTATGCAAAGTCACCCAAAAAGAAAAATGCTGCCCAGCTTTACGCTGGACAGCAAAAATATATTTTTAATTATATATTCCATCGGCTTCATAACAAATCCGATAGGCTTTTTTTGTTTATATTATTTTACAGCCTTTTCCTCCGAAATCAGCCATTCCTGCACAAGTTTCACACTCACCTGAACAGCCTCGGCAATCTTTTCAGCCGTCATGCCCATTCCCGCCAGAGAAAAAACCACCTCTTTCGCTTTTTTCAATTCGCCTTGTTCAATTCCATACTCAACAATTCCCTGACTCAGATTACACATATCGTTCACCTCCTGCTCAAGTTCTACAGTCATTGCAATACTGAAATCATCACTCAGTCTTTTCTTTTTTACTTCTGGTGCTATAGTAACTGAAAACAACATATTCAGTAAATCCATAACCTTCCATTGGCTTTCTTCCTTTGCGTCACCAAGATTCAGGATAAGAACTTCCATCAAATCATAACTTTGAAAACTCACATAGGATTTTCCCGCAACCTCATCTTCCGCAATATAATATCGAAAAATGCTATTTCTTCGCCTTTGAGCCGGATCCGGACATATCCAGATACTATATACCTTTTGGATTTTTCCATACTGTTCTCCGAAAAAAACTGTCCCGTATTGTTCCGAAATCATTCGTGCACAGTAATAAAATCCCCGCATAACAAGCGGATATCCCGGCGTATCATTTAACTGGATTTCCAGATTTACAATAAATTTCACAAATTCATCATTTTCTGGCAAAAATGCTCGAAACCTGACATCGTAATAAACTGTATTCTCACTGATTGCGTTCTCTTCTGTATTCAATCCCTCTATCCTGCAATCTCCGTTCATCATCCCTTTATGATCCTGATGAACCGCATGAGCTGCGATTTCCGCATTTTCTCTCAGACAGTTATCGCATATATACTGCACACTGTATGGTGCAAATTCCTTTGTACAACATTTTAAAATCCAGGCAATAATCCCCTTATAAGATAATAATTTTTTAGCACACGCATCGTACCTGGTTTTATCTGCCGCTAAATCAAGAGTATTTGCTAAATTCGTCTGCCGTATCACTCATTCCACCTCCTAATAAGATTTTACCACTCATACTATGTATTTTTTTACATGAATGTTTTCTCTTAAGTAAATGGAAGTTAATTAAAATCTTCTTTTCTAAAGGTATCTTACCTGTGATACAGAATTTTTCTTTTGTGATTGATTGTGTATCCTCCTTATAGAATCATTGTAGCAGAAGCCTTCACAAAAATCCATCACCCTTTTCCTTCAGATAATTTTTTATTTTACCTGCTTGGCATTCGGATATATTCTTTCCATTCTCTCATCCGGGAATCGTTCATCCAGAATCTGGGTGAGATTTGTCTTTTCTTTTGTATCTCCGCTCTGACGTTCATGATAACGGTTCATGGCAAGTCCGGAAATAATAATATTTACTGTCATAAATACAATCATGATCCATGTAATAATCACTCCCGGTTTCTTGGGAATTTTCTCAATCAGGGCTGATAGTGGGGGATACAGCATACGCATCCACACAACTGCTGCAATGCCCCAGAAGAAACAGTACAACAGATTGATTCTTCCCCCAAGATTAAATGGAAGATGGCTGTAATCCCAGAAAATAGTACCGAATACAATTTCTGTGAACACACTGCAAATGTACTCATAAGCACCTCCCAGTACAGTTCCGAATACAAAAATGTAGCTGTCACTGCGATTCCTGTACTGATATAAAATAGCAGTCAGGAGAACACATCCCAATCCCCATACAATGCTGAACGGTCCATAGACCACACTGCTTCTGCTCATCAACCTGCCCGCTGTAATAAGGCAGAAAATTGTCTCCGTAATATCACCAAGAAATGCTCCTATAAAGAACAGACATACCAGTTTATAAAAAGAACAGCCCACAGCAAAAACTCCTGCCTTCTCCTTTTCCTCTTCTATCTGCCTTTCTTTTTCTCTTCGTGCCTCAAGAAGTTTCTTAGCCTCAAGCTCCGGATACGCTTTTCCCCAGTGCTTCAGCACCCATCCAGTTAACCCCTCACCCATTTGATCGGCTCTTTTCTGAAGTCCTTCCGATACATTTCCAACCAAAGACGCCTTCTTGATCTTAGAATTAACTGCCAGAACACCGCTGACTGTTCCTATGTAATCCAATGCCATAATAGCATAGGCAACGCAGAGAACAATTCTACCTGTCCATCCGGGAAAAACATCTGCGAACCGCACAAGAGCCGGATTGATAAAACAAATACATAAAACTGCGGCTCCACCCCAGATAACTGTATAAGGCAGATTTACATAACCGCCAAACTGAAATTTCTTTCTGGAATAATCCCACCATTTTTTATGAAAAATCTTCTCCAGAAAAAATCCTGTAAACCAGGACACCAGAAATCCCAGAATCATACCGCCCAAAAACAAGAAAAAAAGACTGTTTTTAAGTTCCGGCAACAACACTGCGAAAGCAATCCCGCCCAGTCCGTACGACGGGCACCATGGCCCATATAGAAAACCAACATCAATAAATTTTCTTTTTCTCATAGCAGCAGTTGCTGTTCCCACAGCCCAGCCCACAAAGGAATATATCAAAAAAATCCACAACAGGTGGTACATAACATCTTCGCCGGGAATTCCCATATATTTCAGGCTCCTTTCTTTTGTAAAAGTCATTAATATGGTTTTTTAGATATAAATGACATCTTAGCACAAATTGAATAGCTTTACAATTGGTAAAATCATTGCAACTGTATCATCAAAGCAAAAAAACAGGTGAACAAACTCTAAAAGTATGTACACCTGTTTCCTATATTTTTATATTTGTTTTATGATTAGATTCTTGCTACTCCAGTTTTTCTTGCAGCTTCTGCTACAGCTGATGCAACTGCATCTTTTACACGCGGATCGAAAGCTGCCGGAAGGATATATTCCGGATTTAATTCCTCATCAGATACAAGACCTGCGATTGCATATGCTGCTGCCACTTTCATTTCATCGTTGATGTCAGATGCACGAACATCGAGAACACCACGGAATAATCCAGGGAAGCAAAGTACATTGTTTACCTGATTTGGATAATCGGAACGTCCTGTAGATACGACTGCTGCGCCTGCTGCCTTTGCCTCATCCGGGAAAATTTCCGGAGTCGGGTTTGCACATGCAAAAATAATCGGATCTTTTGCCATTGTGCGTACCATATCTGCAGTAAGAGTTCCAGGTGCGGAAACACCGATAAAAATATCAGCTCCCTTGATCACTTCTTCCAGACTGCCTTTTTCTTTATTGAAGTTTGTAATCTTAGCCATCTCTTCCTTAATTTCGTTTAAGCCTTCTCTGCCTTCGTAGATTGCTCCCTTTCTGTCTGTCATAATAACATTTTTAAGTCCCATAGACATAAGAAGACGAATGATAGCAATACCAGCAGCACCTGCTCCAGATGTAACAATTTTCACTTCATCTAATTTCTTTCCGACAATCTTCAGTGCATTGATGATCCCTGCAAGAGTAATTACAGCTGTACCATGCTGATCGTCATGGAAAATCGGAATATCACAACACTCTTTTAATTTTCTCTCGATTTCAAAGCATCTTGGGGCGGAAATATCCTCGAGGTTTACACCGCCGAAACTTCCTGCAAGAAGCTGAACTGTTTTTACAATTTCATCTACATCCTTGCTGCGAACACATAACGGGATTGCATCCACATCACCGAAGGCTTTAAACAGAACACATTTTCCTTCCATAACCGGCATACCAGCTTCCGGTCCGATGTCACCAAGACCGAGAACCGCTGTACCATCTGTTACAACTGCTACTGTATTCCAACGTCTTGTCAGATCATAGCTTTTATCTACATCTTTCTGAATTTCCAGACAGGGCTGTGCAACACCCGGTGTATAAGCAAGGCTTAACGCTTCCTTGGAATCTACTGCTGCTCTTGAAACAACCTCAATCTTACCTTTTAAATCATAATGCATTTTTAAAGATTCTTTTGCGTAATCCATATTTTATTTCCTCCGCTTTCTTTTATTATTGTCCGCTTTCTTCTCAGACTCATTCGGAATCTGTTTCTTGAACAATAATCTCATCTCTATTTTACACCTGTATGGTTTCCGGCTCAACTATTATTTCATTTTCAGAAGTAAATCTTTTCCAGAGATACCCGGCTCTGTCATATGTACCGGATCAAGAATGTTATCCAGTTCCTCTTCCTTTAACAGTCCTTCACTTAAAATCAGATTTCGGACAGATTCTCCTGTCTTCAGTGCTTTCTTTGCAATATCTGCAGCTTTCTGATATCCAACATGCGGACAGATTGCTGTGATGATACCTACACTGTTTTCAACAAGGTAACGACAGCGTGTTTCATTTGCTGTAATTCCCTTCACACAGTTTTCTACAAAGGTCTGTACTGCGTATGCAAGAGTATCAATCGACTGGAATAAACAATAAAATACGATTGGCTCAAATGCGTTCAACTCAAGCTGTCCTGCTTCTGCTGCCATTGTAATCGTAACATCATTTCCAATAATATTAAATGCAACCTGATTCACAACTTCCGGAATAACCGGATTTACTTTACCAGGCATAATGGAAGAACCGTTCTGTTTTGCCGGAAGATTAATCTCACCAAAACCAGCTCTTGGACCGGATGACATAAGTCGAAGGTCGTTTGCAATTTTTGACAGTGTTACCGCACACGCCTTAATTGCACCGGAAACGGCTACAAACGGGTCAAGGTTCTGTGTAGAGTCAATCAGGTCAAACGCCTGTACGAAATCCATACCGGATACTTCAACGAGATTCGGAACAATTCTCTGAAGATATGCTTCATCTGCGTTGATTCCTGTTCCGATTGCTGTACCCCCCATATTCAGAGCACGCATCTCATCCATAGCCTTATCCATTCTGTGGATATCTCGCATAATAGCTACGGAATATGCTTTAAATTCCTGTCCAAGACGAATCGGCACTGCATCCTGCATCTGAGTACGTCCCATTTTAATAACATGGTCAAATTCCTGTGCCTTTGCACATAATTCTTTATGTAAATGAAGCAGTTCTTTTTTCAGATTTTTCAGAAGACGAAGAGAAGTCATTTTTCCTGCTGTCGGAATAACGTCATTTGTAGACTGACCACAGTTTACATGATCGTTCGGGTTGATAATACTGTAATCTCCCTTCTGACCGCCAAGAATCTCAATTGCACGGTTTGCAATTACTTCATTTGCATTCATATTAAGAGAAGTTCCCGCACCTCCCTGAATAGGATCTACAATGAAATGCTCATGAAATTTACCTTCTATGATCTCATCACATGCCTGAACAATTGCTTTTGCTTTTTTCTTTTCAAGAATGCCTACCTCGCAGTTCGTAATAGCTGCTGCTTTCTTAATGTATGCAAGGCTGTTGATAATTTCCGGATGCATGGTAAGACCTGTGATATGGAAGTTTTCTGCTGCTCTTAAAGATTGAACACCATAGTACACATCTTCCGGAACATCTTTTGTTCCGATTGAATCCTTCTCCACACGAAAATCTGTTTTCTTCATTTCTTCCATTGTAAAAACCCTCCTGTTATTTCCCTCTTATATTATCTGTAATTCTGCGCTTCCCACGCGCTTATCTCTCAACCGACTGTTGTTCACGATAAACCAAACAAGTGAACAACATCCTCAAAACGCCTTTATTATATCTGTACTTCATGATATAATCAAATACATATATTTGTATAAATAGTATAACTTTTATGTTATGGAGGTGCAGATATGTTCCAGGGTATGGAATATGTATATGAAGTGTATAAAGAAAAAAGCTTTTCCAAAGCAGCTTCCAATCTTTTTATTTCTCAGCCTTCTTTAAGCGCCAATGTTAAACGTATTGAAAAACGCATCGGATATCCTCTTTTTGACCGCAGTACCAAGCCATTAAGCGTTACACAATGCGGCAAACGCTACATTCAGACTGTGGAACAGATTATGGCTGCCCAAAACGAATTCGAAGGCTTCATCAATGACTGGGGGAACCTGAAAACAGGTAGTTTAAGTGTAGGGGGAAGCAACTTCTTTTCTTCCTGGGTTCTTCCTGGATTAATTGCAGATTTTGCCAGAAAGTATCCCCTTATTAAAATCGAACTTATTGAAGAAAGTACGGCCAATCTGGAGCAACTGCTCCAGAACGGCACACTGGATTTTGCCATGGACAACTGTCTTCTTGAAGAAACCGTCTTTGATCACTGCGTCTTTCAGAAAGAACATCTCCTTCTGGCTGTCCCTCTCTCCTTTCCGGTAAATAACTCTCTGAAAGAATATCAGATTTCTATTGATGACATCAAAAACAACAATTTTTTGTCGCAGAATGTGAAAGCAGTGCCGCTGAAAGCCTTTCGCGAAGAACCATTTATCATGCTCAAACCCGAAAATGATACCGGAAAAAGGGCTCTTAATATCTGCCGGAGAAATCATTTTCAGCCTCATGTGGTATTTGAGTTGGATCAGCAATTGACTGCCTATAATATTACCTGTTCAGGTATGGGAATTTCCTTTATCGGTGACATGCTGATTTCCAGAGTTCCGGACAATCCTCAGCTTGTCTACTATAAGCTTCCTCTGGAAGGAAGTACCAGAAATGTATATTTCTACTGGAAAAAAGGACGATATTTCAGCAGAGCAATGGAAGAATTTTTAAAATCCATTATAAAAATCATATAAAATTCAAAGCATACACAAATAAAATAAACAAATTAAAAAAATATATAAACAGCAAAACAGCTTCCACAAAATTTTGCGGAAGCTGTTTTGCTGTTTATTTTTCATCCTGTATTAGTTTGTGAAGTTATCAAAGTAACCCTGTACAAGAATAATCGGTGTTCCCTTGTCGCCGGAACCACTTGTAAGGTCACAAAGGGAACCGATCAGGTCTGTAAGACGTCTCGGTGTTGTTCCCTGAGAAGCCATATCACCTACAAGGTTGTCGCTCTTTTCCTGAATGCGTTTGCTGATCGCATCTCTTAATGCTTCACCGGAAAGATCCTTGAAATCATTATCTGCAAGATATTTCAGTTTCACTTCGTTCGGTGTTCCCTCAAGCCCCGGGGTATATGCAGGAGAAACAACCGGGTCTGCAAGCTCCCAAATCTTTCCTACAGGATCCTTGAATGCACCATCGCCGTAGACCATAACCTCTACATGCTTGCCTGTTCTGTCAAGAATCTGTTTCTGGATATCCATAACAAAATCTGTACATTCTCTCGGGAAAAGCTTGATTGTATCCTCTGTGGATTTATTGGATCCGAGAAGACCGTATTTCTCATTGCATCCGCTTCCGTTCACCGGCGCGTTTAAGATATCGTCAAGACCGCATACCACTTCTGCTCCGGCAGCTCTAAGGATACGTTTGGTTCTTACTCTTGTATGAATATCACAGTTGATAATATGTTTCGCATATGGAAGAATTGCACGTGGGTTATTGGCAAAAATAACCTCTACTTCTGCTCCTGCTTCTTTCACAATCTGGCTGTAATACTCAACATAATCTACGCCTGTAAAGGTATGCTTGTTCTCACCGAAAAGCTCACGGTATCTTTCCAGAGTCAGTACATCTGAATATGGATTTACGTTCGCTTCATCAAGACGGTCAAGGGAAACCAGTTCGTTTCCTACCTCATCACTTGGATAGCTGAGCATCAGAACAACTTTCTTTGCCCCCATTGCGATACCTTTCAGACAGATTGCAAAACGGTTTCTGGACAGAATCGGGAAAATAACACCCACTGTATCTCCGCCAAGTTTCACTTTCACATCATCTGCAATATCCTGTACAGAAGCATAATTTCCCTGCGCTCTGGCTACAACAGATTCTGTAACAGAAATAACGTCTCTGTCTCTTAATTCGAAGCCTTCGCTCTCGGCAGCTTCCAGCACACTGTTTACTACAATATCAGCAAGGTTATCACCTTCACGAATAATCGGACAGCGAATTCCTCTTGAAATAGTTCCTACTTTTCTTTCGTTCATTTTTATTTAAACCCTCACATTCTGTGAAATAGAATCGTACGACAGCAATTAGCCATACCCTTATATTATAATGCGAAATAGATTGCTTGTATAGTATTTTTTTACATTATCTCAATTTTATTTACCGGCAGATGGGTCAAATCCCACATTTCCTCATCCTCTTCGTCTAATCATCCGACAATTTCCCAGATTCTCTGTTTGTTGTTAGACTGTTTTTCCCCAATATCCTGTTAAAATTCGTACAACAGGCATCTTGAAAATTTCGGGTCAAACTTTGTCAAATTATATTACATAATACAGTTGATTTGCATTCCCTGGTCTGCTATCATCTTAAATATAACATTGGAGGAAAGATCAATCCAGGCTCAAGAAAGGAGGACGTATATGAAAAAGAAAGTGATTGCAGCAGGACATATCTGTCTTGATATCACTCCTGTTTTCCGGTCAGAAAACAATTATAATCTCTCAGATATCCTATCCCCCGGAAAGCTTGTCCACACGGATGCAGCAGATATCCATACAGGTGGCAGCGCAGCCAACACAGGACTGGCAATGAAATTATTAGGTGCAGACGTTTCGATTATGGGTAAAATCGGAAAGGATCCATTCGGAGAAATCATCTGCAATATTCTGAAAAAATATGATTCTGATAAAGATATTCTTATTTCAGAAAAGGACTCTACCTCCTATTCCATTGTTTTGGCAATCCCGGGCACAGACCGAATTTTTCTTCACAATCCGGGAGCAAATGATTCTTTTTGTGCAGATGATATTCCATCAAGAGCTCTTCAGGAGACTTCCCTGTTTCATTTCGGATATCCTCCTCTCATGAAATCTATTTTCAAAAACAATGGTAATGAATTGATAAGCATTATGAAAAAAGCGAAAGACTGCGGCGCTGCAACTTCACTGGATTTTGCTTCTATAGACCCTTTTTCGGAAGCAGGGCAGGCTGACTGGAAAAAAATTCTCGAACGTGTAATACCTTATGTGGACTTTCTTGTTCCAAGCGTAGAAGAATTGTGCTTCATGCTTGATCCAAAACGACTCAAAACATGGATAAATCGAGCCGGAAATTATGATATTACCGAGATTCTTGATATTGAAAATGATATCATACCTCTCGCAGATCAATGTATGGAGCTGGGTGCAAAAATTCTATTAATTAAATGTGGAGTAAAGGGAATCTATTATCAGATTTCCAACCGAACCGTTCTGCAGGGAATCAGTTCCCGCATCGAACTGGACTCAAAAAAATGGGCTAACAAACGTGGTTTTGAAAAAAGCTTTGTCCCTGATCGAATTTTATCCGGGACAGGAGCCGGAGACATCAGCATTGCAGGCTTTTTAACGGCTGTCCTGAACGGTTACGGACCTGAAGAATCCGTACAGTTTGCCGCAGCAGCAGGCGCTTGCTGTGTCACCTCCTATGATGCTTTAAGCGGACTGAAATCTATGGACGAAATGAAACAGAAAATAGCGAACGGCTGGAAAAAAAATTCTCTTTAAAATTTTTATGGAAAATCCACTAAAGCTCAATCTGAGATTAGTGGATTTTCATATCTTTTAATATGTCTTTATAAAAACATATCTGGTTTCTGTAGATTCTTTTTCTGAAAAGCGATAGTCAAGACGTGTAAAATTTTTCATTTGTTCAGGAGACTTGATATTATTTTCAGCCATAAAGCGTACCATCTCGCCTCTGGCCATCTTAACATGTACCCCTTTTTCGATTACTTTATCATCCTTATATTCACCAAATATACAGGTGATATACTTTATCTTGCCATCCAATTCTTTTTCTATACACTTACTGTATTCTTTTGAAGCTAAATTAACAATAACGTCTGTATCTTTTGCTACTTCCTGATAAATTTTTATTCCCCAAAAATCATAAAGATTTTTCACGCCCGGAAGCTTCAGCTTACTTTGCATTTCTAATCGATACGGAGTAATACCATCCAATGGATGAACAACACCATACATACCTGAAATAATGCAGACATGTTCCTGAACATATTTCCAATGATCATTTTCCAGCACAGCCGGAGCCATATACTGATATTGAATTCCATCATATGCCAAAAGAGCCGGTGTCAGATTTTTTCTGAAATCCATGTTATGAAGTCTCTCATAATTCAGACTGGCAATCTGATCGTTACATTTCCACATTGCCTTCAATTCATCGTAAGTGAGACTCCGGAGATGATCCCGTAAATATTCTCCTTCACTTAAATATACCGGAAACCCTCTGATCTCCAGCGTATCCGTATCAATGTTCATTTTTTTCGCTGGCGAAATAATGATTTTCATTATTTATACCCCTGTATTTAAAATTCCCAACATTTTTTCAGGATCATCTGATGCTTTTACTTTATCATTTGAAAAAATAATCGTACCTTCTTCATCAATCAGATAAGTTGTACGAACTACTCCCATCGACACTTTTCCATAGTTTTTCTTTTCTTTCCATACATCATAAGCCTGAATCACATCCAGTTCCGGATCTGAAAGAATCGTAAAAGTTAATCCCTGTTTTTCTTCAAATTTCTTATGTGATGCAATACTATCCTTGCTGATTCCAAGAACAACTGCATTTTTTTCTTCAATCTGCAGATAACGTTCACTGTATCCACACGCCTGCTTTGTACAACCCGGAGTATTATCTTTTGGATAAAAATATAAAATAACTTTTTTCCCTTTATAATCCTGAAGACTATGCATCTCTCCATTTTGATCTGGTAATGTAAATTCCGGTGCCTTACTTCCAACTGCTAACATACAACATTCCTCCTTAACTTGTATTTTATAGTAGATATTATACTTTACATAAGCGAAGATGTATAGAAAAATTATTTTCAAAAATCAAACAGACTTGTTTGCTTCAAACTTTCAATATTCCAGTAAACAAAAAAGCAGCCTTTCGGCTGCTCATCCATTTATACCTTTAAAACTACATACATGCAACATCCTCGAGAATTCTTTCTAACCTTGCTTCTTGGTCAAGCCCTCGACCTATTAGTAACAGT
>JAUNOY010000009.1:85273-95544 GCA_030536995.1 Eubacteriales bacterium | reverse complement strand
TGTTGTCAGCAGCCCGTTTCACGGTCTGCGTGTAGTTCCTTGTAAACTGACCTAACTAGAGCGAAAGAACAGCTTAAGATATATTGGAGTGCAGAAACCATGGAAGAAATTGTGAAAAGTTTTGAAAGAGAAAAAGTTGAACAAAAAACACTATCTTTGATAAAGAAAAAGTTAGGATTACATAATGGTGCTATGCTATAAAATAACTACTATTTATATGAGATGTGAAAATATTGAAATTTGGAAAGAGCATTCAGAAACAGCAGAGTGAATTTGTCTGAGGGAAAGCCGGCAGAAATGCTGGCTTTTCTTGCTTCATTTCCAGGGTAAACACTCTATAAACAAACATTAAAACCTCTTAATCTATATAAATATATACTTATGTAATTTTTACTTCCCAAACTGGAGCATTTGCTCCATATTCTGAAGGTTAAAACGTATTTTATAAAGCGCATTATACAGAAATTATAGCACTGAAATTGAATATTGCAATTTTCAAAATTCAATTGTCCTTATCCTGGTAAAGTGCTAAAATATATATAATAGCTTTATTGATTACACAAAAATGGAGGCAAAACAATGGCTGTTAGTTACGATAAATTATGGATAATTTTGAATGAACGTGAAATGATGAAAACGGATTTAATAAGAGCGGCGAAGATTAGTACCAATGCAATGGCGAAGCTCGGAAAGAACGAAGATGTTCGTGTGGGTGTGCTGGTTAAGATTTGTGAGACTTTGGATTGTAAATTAGATGATATCGTAGATATTGTTTAGCCGTAAATATGGGAAGAATGATACATAACATTTGATGTAATGAAAAGGAGTGCAAATATGTCGGAAGATAAGAAATGGCAATTTGAACTTGAGGAATATATTCGGCAAGGAGAGCCGGAACAGGCAGAGAAAAGCGAAGCATGGCAGATTGCAATTGGTTTGCAGCAGGTGGATGGACTGAAGACTTCTGCATATTTGCTGGATACTGCAAAAGAACATATCGAAGGTATAATCAGCATAGATGAGGCTCAGAAGCGGATTCAGAGTTACTATGAAGAAAGAACTAATCGAAAAGATGGTGAGGATGAAACAAAAGAGGCTGATATTGTTTCTTCAAGAATTACACAGCTTTTGGGAGAAAAAACATTTCAGTTTTCACCGGCAGAATGGATGACGATTCACCGCCGCCTTTTTGAAGGTGTATTTGACCATGCCGGAAAAATCAGAACCTATAATATTACGAAAAAAGAATGGGTGCTGAAAGGAGATACGGTCATTTATGCATCATGGAATAGTATTAAAGACACGCTGGATTATGATTTTAGAACGGAAAAAGAGTTTTCCTATGAAGGATTGTCTTTGAATGAGTCTATCAAGCATTTGGTGAAATTTGCTTCTGATATCTGGCAGATTCATCCATTTGCAGAAGGAAATACAAGAGCAACAGCGGTCTTTATTATCAAATATATGAAGACATTTGGGTTGAAAGTGGATAATGATGCGTTCAAGAAACATTCCTGGTATTTCAGAAATGCTTTGGTAAGAGCAAATTATAATGATTTGAAGAATGGAGTTCATGCCACGACAAAGTATCTGGAAATGTTTTTCAGTAATCTGTTGATGGGAACAGATTATGAGTTGAAGAATCGATATATGCATGTGGATTATGTTCTGGAACAGGATGATAATACCAATCAAAGTGCAATGGAAGAAGTTTCAAAGGGCAAAAATTGCACTTTTAATTGCCCTTTGGATGAATTGGCGATTTTAAAGCTGATTGTTGATAATCCGAATATTACGCAGAAAGAGATTGCAAATAAAATAGGAAAATCAGAACGAACCGTTAAAAATAAAGTCGCTTCGTTGAAAGAAAAAGGGTACATACGAAGACTGAACGGTAAACGAAATGGGAAATGGGAAGTTTTGATAGAATTTGATTAATTGTTTATTGAGAAAGGATACTGCTTCATGACAAATACAATAGATTATTACAATAAAAATGCCAAAACATTTATTGATGGAACAGTATCTGTTGATATTAAACATATTCAAGATACGTTTTTAGAATTATTACCAGAGAATGCAAAGATTCTTGATTTTGGTTGTGGATCTGGAAGAGATACAAAATATTTTTTGGAGCACGGATGCAGTGTTGATGCAATGGACGGTTCACTAGAGTTGTGTAAGGCAGCGAGTGAGTATACAGGTATCAACGTAAAACATATGCTTTTTCAGGAATTAAATGAAAAAGAAAAATATGATGGTATTTGGGCATGTGCATCTATAGTACATGTAAAGAGAGAAGAATTACCGGAGATTATTTGTAAAATGGGGTTGGCTGCAAAAGCCAAAGGTATTATTTATCTATCTTTCAAATATGGAGATTTTGAAGGTGAAAGAAATGGTAGATATTTTACAGATATGACAGAGGAGTCTGTGGCAGAATTACTGGTAGATTTTCCTGAATTTAGAGTCGAAAAACAATGGATTACCGGCGATGTAAGAGCCGGTAGGGGAGACGAAAGATGGTTAAATATGATTATCAGAAAATAGATTATCAATTACATATCGATTCTGGGTATTATAATACGTTAGATATTGAAGGCTTTTCTCGAATGATGAAAGACCCTTCATATTGCTATAAGTTTTATTGGTTAGAGGCCATTGTTCAATTGATTTCAGAAGATCGGAAAGATGCTTCTTATGATGAAATTATTAATGAAATGATTTCTAATGCCTGGTATTCTGTGTTGGAATTTCATGTGCATCTTAGTGGTATTTGGGGCGATGGAGAAATTAAGGATAGCTTAGAAAAGGCTGTTTCAAAGTTACATAAGCTGAGTGATTTGTCGAGTAATGCTTCAAAGGTAGAAATAAAGAATAAGATTGCTGAGTATGACAAGGAATTACACGGAGAAAAGATGACTCTTACGCAAAATGTACCATACAAGGCATTGTCTGGATTTGCTAATCGATATTCTGAACATATCGATTTAAACAGTAGTGCAGGAAGAATGATGGCTTATTATAATCGAATTAACGGAATTGAAAGCCCTCTTCCATATACATTTGGTGATCAAAAAGGTTTGGAACGAAAAATCATATTTCACGAATCATGGATTAAGATGATTCAGGATAATATGGTTGCAATTTTAGGCTGGATTCAGTATGAGAAAGTGCGCTGGTTACAGAATAATAATCCAGAAGTTTCGGGGTTAGTATATAAACTTGCCCCATTAGATGATAAAATGCGAAAACTTGGCCATGTTCGAAAATTGTGGGAAGGTGTCTTGGATATGACCAGCATTATAGATGTTTTTAAGAATGAGCCGATTAAGAAAGATGCGTATGATGTGGATCATTTTATTCCATGGTCATTTGTTATGAACGATGAACTGTGGAATCTGATGCCGATGGATTCTTCATTGAATTCTTCAAAAAGCAATCGTTTGCCTCAATGGGACAAGTTCTTTATGAGATTTGCTCAGAACCAGTATACGATGTATGAGTTGGTTCATGAGAAGACAGGAATTAGAAAATTGTACGAGTCTTGTTATAGAGATAATCTACATTCTATCTGGGCAAGCCAGGAATTATATCGAAAAGGGAATTCAAGAGAAGAATTCTATGGAATATTAGAAAGAAATATGCGTCCAGTTTATGACTCTGCCAGAAGGCAGGGGTATGAGATTTGGATACTATGAATAGTAATATACTACTTATTCAAAAGAGGAGAAGAAAATGCCAATATTAACTAATGAGTATTTGAATTATTATCCGAAATTACCGCCAATTCTGTATCATTACTGTTCTGTAAATACATTTATAAGTGTGTTACAGAATGAAAATTTATGGTTATCTGATGCCGAAAAGACTAATGACTATACAGAAATGAAATGGCTGTTTAGTAGAATTAAAGAGGTTATAGATCAAGCTGTAGAGATGTACAAGGTGGATTTCCCAACAGAAGTATTGCAGAAAGCAAAGATGATTGCATGTGAAATATCAGATGATTTATTGTTAAAAAAGGCTCCTATAGTAAAGAATGCCAAAAATTTTTTTGTATGTATGTCAGAATCACAAGATCTTCTCAGTCAGTGGAGAGCTTATGGAAATGATGGAGAAGGAATAGCCATTGGATTTAATACGGAATTGTTGCGTGGGTTTTTAAAAGACTCTGATTATATTTTTACGAAAGTAATATATGACTCTTCCGAGACCCTGAAATTTTTACATACGGCGATTGATGAACCATTGAAATGGGCAATTGAAAGTAGTATAGATCGAAAAACGCAAGAAATTGATGAAAAAGAATTGATGATGAATGTATCGTTATTGATATATTCCATATGGCAAGAAGGTTTTGTGTATAAAAATCATACATTTTCGGAGGAAAGAGAATGGCGTTTGTTTCGGAAATTACAAATAGATAATTATTGCGATAGTGATGGTGTGGATGATTATGGTTACGCTGGTTTTTTAGAAGGATTTTTTAGAGATAATGTGAAATATTTGGGTGATTTTACCAGGAGTGAATTAAAATATAGGAGTACAGAAGATGATATACGTGTCTATTTTGAATTGGGATTCACAAAGTGTAAAAAGGATATAATTAAAGAAATAATTATAGGGCCTAAATGCAAAATAAATCCTATAGATATAAAATTAATGTTAGCGCAAAATGGATACATAGAAGATTTTTTTTCAAATACGATAAATATTAAAAAATCTGAATGTCCTTATATATGATTCATTATATGTTTTGTCAGTGTCTAATAAATAAAAAACACCAAAGGAAAACAGGGTGAAAAATGAAGAGGGAAAAAATAGATCAATTAATCCAAGGCCTATCTACAGCCTTTATAAATCAAAACATTTCATCAAACCTGGCCTATAAGCCACAGTTCGTATCAAACAACTATAAAGAAGGACGAAAAGTTATCTCATCTATTGAGGATGAGCTTTTGTCATGTGAAGAATTTGCTATTAGCGTTGCATTTATCACTATGGGAGGAATTACACCGCTTCTGCAAACATTTAGAGAACTGGAACAGCGTGGTATTCCTGGCAAGATTCTTACAACGGATTATTTGACTTTCAGTGATCCGAAAGCACTGCGCATCCTTGCAAACTTTACGAATATTGAATTGAAAATGTTTGTAACAGAGAATGCGAAAGAGGGGTTCCATACGAAAGGGTATATTTTCAAGAAAGAGGAAATGTATCGAATTATTGTCGGAAGTTCTAATATGACACTTAGTGCGCTTACAACAAATCGTGAGTGGAACACAAAGATTGTTTCTACAGAACAAGGCGAATATACACAGAATGTTGTTGCAGAATTCGAGCAGTTATGGAATGCACCGCAGTCATTGTCATTTGAACAGTTTATTGAAGCCTATACAAATGTTTATACAAAGAATAAGATTATTCAGAGACAGAAAGAAATTGCGAAACAAGCAGAAGTTCCGTCTTTGGAAGTGTATCGCTTGCAGCCAAATTCCATGCAGGTTGGATTTATCAATAATCTTAGAAAGATATATGAAGCAGGAGAAGATAAAGCATTATTGATTTCTGCTACAGGTACCGGTAAAACCTATGCTTCTGCATTTGCAGCAAGAGAACTGGAATTTAAGAAAGTGTTATTCTTAGTTCATCGCAACCAGATTGCAAAGCAGGCATTGAAATCTTACCGTAAAGTATTTGATGGTAAAGTTTCTATGGGGATGGTTACTGGTAAGTATCAGGATTATGATGCTGATTTTGTGTTTGCAACAGTTCAGACATTAAGCAAAGAAGATACTCTGAGCAGATATGAAAAAGAATATTGGGATTTGATTATCATTGATGAAGCACATCATAGTTCCGCAGATAGTTACAAGAAAATCATGGATTATTTCACACCGAAGTTATGGCTGGGTATGACAGCAACACCGGACAAGCGTGACGATAATTTGGAAGGCAGAAATATTTATGAGATTTTCAACCATCAGATTGCGTATGAAATTCGTTTGCAAAATGCAATGGAAGAGGATTTGCTGTGTCCGTTCCATTATTTTGGAATTACTGATCTGGAAGTTATTGCAGATGCAGGAAAATCGTCGGAAGAAAAGGTTGAGAATTTCAGATGTTTAACTTCAGATGAACGTGTGTTGAACGTAATGAAACAGGCAGAATTCTTTGGATATAGTGGAGATAGAGTCAAAGGATTGATTTTCTGTAGCCGTATTGATGAAGCAAAAGAGCTGTCTGTTAAGTTTAATGAAAAAGGATGGAGAACGCTTGTGCTCAGCGGTAGCGATTCAGAGAGTGTAAGAGCAGAAGCGATAGAACGACTTGCAGGTGATGAAGCAGAAGATGCCTTGGATTACATTATTTCCGTGGACATCTTCTCAGAAGGTGTTGATGTACCGGAAATTAATCAGGTAATTATGCTTCGTCCGACGGAATCTCCAATTATTTTTATCCAGCAGTTAGGTCGTGGACTTCGTAAAGCTGAGGACAAAGAATATGTAGTTGTTATTGATTTTATCGGTAATTATCGTAATAACTTTATGATTCCGATTGCGCTTTCTGGAGATAGAAGTTACAACAAGGATAATATCCGCCGTTATGTAACAGAAGGCGGTCGTGTCATTCCGGGCTCGAGCACGATCCATTTTGATGAAATTTCTCGTAAGCGAATTTTCCAGGCAATTGATAATGCGAACTTTAGTGATATTAAGTTGATTCGTGAGAATTATACGAATCTGAAAAATAAATTGGGACATATTCCAGCACTTGCAGATTTTGATAAATATGGCGAGATGGATGTTCTGAGAATTTTTGATAATGGCAGTTTGGGATCATATTATAAGTTCCTTGTGAAATATGAAAAAGAGTACACAATCCGATTGTCAAAAGATGAGGAAACTGTAATTGAATTTGTTTCTAAAAAGCTGGCAAGTGGAAAACGAATTCATGAGTTGGAAATGTTGAAACGTTTACTTAAATATCAGCATGGAATTATGGGGCTGTTAAAGAAATCATTGCAGGACAATTATAATTGTTCCATGGATGATAACTGTGCAGAAAACGTTGTAAACATGATGACAAATGAATTTCCAACAAGTGCAGCGAAGAAAACATATTCTCAATGTGTATTTCTGGAAAAAGACGGCGAAGATTATAAAGTGTCTAAGTTGTTCGGGGAAATGTTACAGAATGAAGATTTCTACAATATTTTAGAAGAGCTTATTGATTTTGGTATTTCTCGTTATAAAGAAAATTTTAGTATGAGATATCAAGATACAGATTTGGTTCTTTATCAGAAGTATACATACGAAGATGCTTGTCGTTTGTTGAATTGGGAGAGAAACGAAGTGCCATTAAATATCGGTGGTTACAAGTATGACAAGAAAACAAAGACATTTCCGGTGTTTATTAACTACGATAAACAGGATGATATCAGTGATACGACAAAATACGAAGACCATTTTACGAGTTACAATCGTTTGATTGCGATTTCAAAGAGTGGACGTAGTATTGAGTCAGAAGATGTGCAGAATTTCTTGAATGCAAAGGAACGAGGGATTGATGTACAGCTTTTTGTAAGAAAGAATAAAGACGATAGAATTTCAAAAGAATTCTATTATCTTGGGAGGATGACTTCAACTGGAGTTGTAAAAGAATTTGTGATGCCTAATACGGATAAAACAGCAGTGGAAATTGAATGGGCATTGGATACTCCGGTGCGTGAAGATATTTACGAATATATTGTGAATGGATAATGGAACGATAGGAGATAACATGAAAACAATTAGAGTAGTAGCAGCAATTATTATTGATGATGGCAAAGTGTTTGCAACTCAGCGCGGATATGGTGAATTCAAAGATGGTTGGGAATTTCCGGGAGGAAAGATTGATACTGGCGAAACACCAGAGGAAGCACTTGTCAGAGAAATAAAAGAGGAACTGGATACAGAAGTGGAAGTGAAAGAATTACTGGATACCGTTGAATACGATTATCCAAACTTCCATTTATCTATGGACTGTTTTATCTGTAAGATTAAATCAGGTGATTTAGTGTTGAAGGAACATGAAGCGGCTGCATGGCTGACTAAGGAAACTTTGCATTGTGTGGACTGGCTGCCGGCGGATCAGGGATTAATTGAAAGAATCGAAAATTATTTGAAGGAAGATTAACATGTTTAAAATTACAGAAGGTGACTTTAAAAATCAAATATATGGAGATGAAAGTTATCTAGCCAATTGGCCAATGCTTTATATTTTAGAAAATGGAAAACAAGCTTATATTGGGGAATCAAATCATGTAAAAAATCGCATGTCCCAGCATCATGGTTCCGTGGATAAACGAATTTTTGATAAAGTGCATTTTATTTATTCTTCTAAGTTTAACCAATCAGTTACATTTGATTATGAGTCAAAGCTAATTCAATATATTGTGGCTGATGAACTTTACGAAGTTCGTAATAAAAATGCTGGAATGGCAGACAAAGAGTATTACGGAAAGAAAGAATATGATGAAAAATTTCAGTTGCTTTGGCGTAGTTTGCAACGTGAAAAGTTGGTAAAGCATTCTTTAGAAGAACTTGAAAATTCTGATTTATTCAAATATTCTCCGTTTAAAGAGTTGAATAACGATCAAAGAACAGCGGTAGAAGAAATTATCGCGTCTTTAAAACAAGAAGAAAATCAAACGGTTGTTGTAAATGGTATGCCTGGTAGTGGAAAGACAATTGTGGCAATTTTCTTATTAAAATATTTAAGAGATAGCGAAGAGTTTAAAGGCAAAAAAATTGGCTTTGTAGTGCCACAAACTTCTTTGAGAAAAACGTTAAAAGGAATTTTTAGAAGTATTTATGGACTAAAAGCATCAGACGTTTTGGCGCCTTCTGATGTGACAAAGCAATATTATGATATTTTACTTGTAGATGAAGCGCATAGATTACATCAGTACAAAAATATTTCATATATGGGTGCATTTAAAGCAAGCTGTGAAAGAATTGGTTTGACAACAGATAGTGATGAGTTAGACTGGATACTTCATCAATGCAAATGTCCGGTTCTTTTCTATGATGCGATGCAAGTTGTTGGTCCATCAGGAATAGATGTGAAAAGATTTCGCAGTAAAATGAAAATGGAACAGGCAAAACGTTTACTGATTTATTATAATCTGCTTACACAGATGCGTGTAAAAGGTGGAAACGATTATATTGATTATGTAAAAGCTATCTTGGCTGGAGAAGTAAAAGAAAAGAAAAACTTCAAAAATTATGACTTGATATTAATGACTAATTTTGCAAAGTTCAATGATTTGATGTACCAGAAAGAAAAAGAAACTGGTCTGGTAAGAATGGCTGCTGGATATGCATGGGATTGGGCTAGTAAAAATGATAAAGATGTTTACGACATCGAAATCCAAGGAATAAAGAAACAATGGAATCATTGTACAGAAGGCTGGGTACATTCAGAGAACGCAATAAATGAAGTTGGATGTATTCATTCTACACAGGGATATGACTTAAATTATGCATTTATCATTTTAGGTAGTGAAATTGGATATAATCCGGACACGAAGAGTATCATAGTTCGTGGAGAACATTATTATGATCAAAACGGAAAAAAGACAGCTAGTTATGAAGAACTAAAAGAGTATATTCAGCATATATATTATGTTCTTATGACAAGGGGGATTCGAGGAACATATTTGTATGTATGTGACCCCAAATTACGAGATTATATTTCACACTATATAGACACAGAATAACGGGAGAAGAGGTATATCGAAATGACACAAGAGACTATAAATAAGGTGCTAAAGTTCAGAGATGACAGAAATTGGAAACAGTTTCACAATCCAAAAGATTTGGCAATTTCAATCAGTTTGGAAGCTGCAGAACTATTAGAAGTATTTCAGTGGAGTGCTGCAGATGTTGTTTGTGAAAATAAGCTGGATAAGATAAAAGAGGAACTAGCGGATGTTATTAATTATTGTATTTTGATGGCTGACGCTTGTGGATTAGATTTAGATGAAATTGTTTCTGAAAAAGTTAAAAGAAATAATGAAAAATATCCAGTTGAGAAAGCCTTTGGAAGTAAAGAAAAGTACACACAATTGAAATAACAATTATAACCTTCCCTTGCTTGCAAGACTGTGACGTCAGGAACTAAAGATAAAACAGTTATTTTTCGAGGCTTAGAGGATAGAAATATCCCTGCAAGTTCGTGTGATTAAAGAACCATAAATTGAGTTTCTGTATCACGCGGTGGAA